>NZ_JALJQZ010000033.1 GCF_022968395.1 Affinirhizobium lemnae | reverse complement strand
GCGTTCAGCCCCCAGGAGTGCTCCAACTACTTCAGACATGCAGGTTATGGTTCAATTTAAAACTGACAGACTCTAGCGCTTTGTCTCTTTGTTTTGACGCATGTCGTTTTCGCAAAACCGCTGCGCACTTTTGCGCGACATGCTTTAGAACTTATAGCCGACGAGCACGCCTGCGCGCGTGAGGCCACTGTTCCAATCGCCGCAAAGCCCGGCATGGGACGAGTGCTCGACCTGAGCGATGACACGCCAGTTATCGTTTACGTTGACGCCTGCCGCCATGTATTCGTGGAACAGCGCATGGCAACCGAGATAGGGGCCACGTCCACCATCAAATCGAAGCTTGCCATCATTCACGCTCCCGCCGAAACCGGCTTCCAGGAAGAAGCGTTCGTTCAGATCGAAGGTCCAGGAAAAACCGGCATAGGCCTGGTTGGTTTCGCCAGCGGTACTGATGTCCGCACCGACATGGACACGGGGGCGGGCGAGCTTCTGCCATCCTTGTGCATTGTCATGATCCCACGGATCGAAGAACAGCATGCCGGTGACGAAGAACCCTTTCTCGTCGTTGCTGTATGTATTGTCGATTGCGCCGTAGGCTCCGAAGCGGGCTTCGTCGAAGAGGGGGCCGGCTCCAGGGGCGATTGCGGTATCTGCCGCCATCACCGGCGAACACAGTGCAAGCAGAATGGCAGTTGTTCCGATCAGGCTCGAAACCATCTTGTGCGTCATAGGTCTACCGCCCCTGTGGCCACCTTCAGTGAGGCAGCGAATCTCTGGAGTTAGATTAGGCGTTAGTTAACTATAGCAGCAAGCAGCCTTGAACGGACCGGAGTCCCGCTCGGGCGATTGTTCTCGAAGATCACATTTTTGCCACAACAGGGCGGGCGGTTCAGCAGTTTCTGCCGCCGTTTGCCCAGCGCACGACATCCTGCTTGATGCGGGCGCCTTGGGGCCCATCGGCAAGTGGGCCAAATGCGTCCAGCCGAGCGGGATTTCCCTCCGCCTGGACGACGAGAAGGGGTCTTGATTCGGGACTGTGGCGCGGCACCGCCAGAATACGGGGACGGCCGGAGAAGGAATTCAGTTCGGGCGCGAGACGATAATCCTTGAACGCCGCGTCTCCCGATTTGAACCAGCAGGAGTTGGCAGCAAGCGCTACCCTTTCCATGGTGGGCAGTGCAGCCCGGTTCTGGGGCTGAGGCTGTTGACGATCGGACTGGCAGGCCGTGAGCGCTGTTGCTGCCAGAATTGTCACGAGGCCGATCGTCAAATTATGCATCTGTCTTCTCGATATTTCTGGCGGTTGGTCAGGCAGCCGCGACGACTTCGAGAGCCGAGGCGAAGATGCCGCGTCCATCATTACCGCCATGGGCGGCTTCGATAAGATTTTCCGGGTGTGGCATCATGCCAAGCACATTGCCCCGCCTGTTTACAACACCAGCTATATCCGACAGAGAGCCGTTCGGGTTGGTGCCGTCGGCATAGCGGAAGACGATCTGATTGTTGTCTTCGAGCGACTTGAGCGTTTCGCTTTCCACGAAATAGTTGCCATCATGGTGAGCTACCGGGCAGCGAATGATCTGGCCCGTCTCGTAAGCGCGGGTGAAATCCGTATCGGCGTTAACGACCTCAAGCTTGATTTCCTTGCAGACGAACTTCAGCGAGACATTCCGCATCAGCGCACCGGGAAGCATGCCTGCTTCCACTAGGATCTGAAAACCATTACAGACCCCAAGCACCTTCACGCCAGCCTCGGCCTTGCGGCGGATAGCGTCCATGACAGGCATCCGGGCGGCGATTGCACCGCAGCGCAGATAGTCGCCGTAGGAGAAGCCGCCGGGAATGACGATCAGATCCACATCCGGGATATCCGTTTCCGTCTGCCATACGGTGACTGGCGCCTGACCGGAAATGCGCGTGAGAGCTGCAATCATGTCACGGTCGCGGTTCAGACCGGGCAATTGAACGACGGCGGATTTCATGGGCTTGACCTCAAAAGGCTTCGCGCAGAAGCGGTTGTTTTGAAAATTACCATGGTGCGGGCTGTCATGGCCTGAAGCCCGCACAATGTTCTCTCCGGACGATTGAAGGCGCCTGACAATCCAATCAGCTCAGGCTGATGGAGTAGTTCTCGATAACGGTGTTGGCCAACAGCTTTTCACACATGGCCTTGATCTCTTCCTCAGCCTTCGCACGATCAAGCGTTTCGACCTCGAGATCGAAAACTTTGCCCTGACGAACCTGATTGACACCTTCGAAACCGAGGCTTCCGAGTGCACCTTCAATGGCCTTGCCCTGCGGGTCCAGAACACCGTTCTTCAAAGTGACGGTAACACGTGCCTTGATCACTGCTTGCTCCCTGACGGCTTACTGTACGAGAACCGGACCCGTTCCGCGGATCGGCTCGTTTTCGTTGATGATTCCGAGACGGCGCGCAACTTCGGAATAGGCCTCCAGAAGGCCGCCCAGATCCCGGCGGAAGCGATCCTTGTCCATTTTTTCCCTGGTTTCGATGTCCCAGAGACGGCAGCTATCCGGCGAAATTTCATCCGCCAGAATGATGCGCAT
This sequence comes from Affinirhizobium lemnae, assembly GCF_022968395.1. Classification (GTDB taxonomy): domain Bacteria; phylum Pseudomonadota; class Alphaproteobacteria; order Rhizobiales; family Rhizobiaceae; genus Neorhizobium; species Neorhizobium lemnae. Next base: position 41,762 of record NZ_JALJQZ010000033.1, on the reverse strand, counting down.
CATGTCGCCTTCGAACAGGCGTCCGCATTCGATCTTAAAATCGATCAGCTGGATACCAACGCCGAGGAAGAGACCGGATAGGAAGTCGTTCACGCGGATAGCAAGCGCCATGATGTCATCGAGCTCAGCCGGATTGGCCCAGCCAAAAGCGGTAATGTGCTCTTCGGAGACCATTGGGTCGGCGAGTGCATCAGATTTATAGTAGAATTCGATGATCGAACGGGGAAGAACAGTACCTTCTTCGATTCCAAGCCGCTGGGACAGCGAACCGGCAGCGACGTTTCGCACAACGATCTCTAGCGGAATGATCTCAACTTCACGGATCAGCTGTTCGCGCATGTTGAGGCGTCGAATGAAATGGGTCGGGATGCCGATCTTGTTCAGGTGGGTAAAGATATACTCTGAAATACGATTGTTGAGTACGCCCTTGCCATCGATAACCTCATGCTTCTTTTTGTTGAATGCAGTGGCATCGTCCTTGAAGAACTGAATCAGCGTACCTGGTTCTGGACCTTCATAGAGGATCTTGGCCTTGCCTTCGTAAATACGGCGGCGACGGTTCATGACATCTTGTCTCGTTGTTCGTGCGCAATGCGATGCGCTGTGGAATTGGATTGAGCGGTCCCATAACGGAATTTGTCTCGTTTCACAATGCGCGTGGATCTAGAACCGTTCTGTTGCTCGCCAATTGGAAGCATTTATTCACCGTGCCGTTACACGCTTCCGCAAATATTGGTGTGCATCATTCCATCAGCCTTCAATAATTCGCTTTTGAACGAAGGGCTGAAACAGGGGATGTTAATGATTACGATGCGTGACCGCGCCGAAGCGCTCGAAATGAAGTATACCCAGGAGCAAACTTGGCTTTTTCGCGCCGAAGCGCGTCGAAACAAGCTGATCGGCCTTTGGGCAGCAGAAACCATGGGAGCGCAGGATCCTTTGGGCTATGCAACTAATCTTGCGGAATGGGGTGTCGAGCATCCCACTGACATTCAGCTTATCGACAGATTGCGGCAAGACTTTACTGCTGCCAATGTCGTTTTGAATGAAGACGAAATCACATCGCGTATGCATGCACTCTTGATCGAAATCCTTGACGAGATGCGCACCTGATAAGCCTTTCCGAGGCAGCGGGAACGTTGCCTCGGCCTCCGATTCTGCGTCAGCGACACGCTGCTGCGTCGAAAACTGCATGGCGTCCCTTGCCACTGTGTTTGGCCTCATAAAGTGCAGTGTCCGCTTCTAGCAAAATCTGATGACCGTTGATTGAAGATCCCGATGCGTAGGCCACGCCGATGCTGGCACCGAATTGGCAGAGTTTGTCGCCATATCGGAATGGTCTGCTCATCGCTACAATGATTCTGTTAGCCAGAGCGGACAGTCTGTCGGGCGCTCCTGAAAAGGGCACCAACACCACGAATTCATCTCCGCCTGCACGCGCGACGAAGTTTCGTGCACCTGCAATTTCTCGCAACTGTTCAGCAGCATGCGAAAGGACCGCATCGCCGACGCTATGGCCGAAACCGTCATTGATCTGCTTAAAGCCGTCCAGATCTATATGCAGCAGACCGAGATGGCGATTTTTCCGACTACAACTTTTCGATAACCGGTCCAGGGCCAGATCGAGATAGCGTCGGTTTGGCAGTCCCGTCAGATAATCATGAAGAGCATTGTGCTCGATTTGATCGCGTGTTGCTTCCAGCTCTGCATTGCGCGCCTCTGCCAGACTTTTCGCTCTTTCCAGTTCCTGCTGCAGCATAACGTCGTGCGTCACGTCCCAGTTGGCGCCAACGAGTTTCGTATGACCGTCAACGTCCGTGAAGGTCATGCTACAGCTTTTGATAATTCGCTCCTCGCCTCCCGCAAGAATGATCCGATAGCGATCCCAGAAGCATCCCTCGTTCCCATGATGCGCTCTGACATTGGTCAGAACACGTTGCAGATCGTCAGGATGTAGGAAGCTCTCCCATGTTACGCCGAACCGAATCCTTTCATGCTTCGGGACACCGAAAATCTCATACATCCGGACATCCCAGTCCACTTCGCCGGCCGTCAAATCCGATTCGAAGACGCCGACGCCTGAAATGGCCAGCGCCATCTCCAGGCGGCGGGCAATCTTGGCCGCGCGATGTTCTGCATCCTTGCGAAGCGTAATGTCGTTGTCGGTGCCAACCACACGCATGGGGCGACCGTTTTCGTCACGGTCAATGCACGCGCCGCGGCACTCGATCCAGACCCAGTGACCGTCCTTATGACGCTCTCGGTATTCGAACACCTGGAAAGCCGGATCACCGGCCTCCTGGCGTTCCATGGCGTGGAGCGTGAACTCACGATCGTCCGGGTGCACCAGATTGAGCCAGGCTTCCTTGGAGGCGGGTAGGGGATCACCGGGAGACAGGCCGCGAATCCACCGCCAGATTGGCGAATAATACTTGCGACCTGCCCGATAATCGTGGTCCCAGACGCCGGATTCCGAACTGACGAGCGCACTGTTCCAGCGTGTTTCGCGCGCCACCAGGTCATCCACCATGAGCTTGTCGTCGGTAAAGTCGACAAGTTGCACCATGAGCAGGGTTGCATGCGGTGCGAGACCAAGCTGGAAAGGGCTGACGAAGGCCTTCGCCCAGCGAATACTCCCATCTGTCAATGGAACTCGAATCAGCGTCGAACGTGTGTTCTCAGGCGAAGCGTTCGCCGGTTTCTCGGAAAGCAGTGTCGAGACACCGACCAGATCGTCGCTATGAATGAGGGATGTCAGGTCCGAGACACTACGGGCAACCCACTGCTGTTTGAATGCTTGATTCGCATGAACGAAGCGCCCGGCGCCCGGCTCAACAACAGCTGTTGGCAGAGGAAGAGTATCGATGCAGGTCACATATGCAGCCAATTCGCCCTGGTTGAGAGAAATGGCCATCGTCTCAGATTTCATTCGCAGCCAACCCTAGCGTCGATGCCTTTATCAACGCTAGCAATTGCGTGTTAAACGTCTCTTAACATAACGCGCGATGGTTGTTGCGAAGGCAAAGGATCGAGGGCGGCATCCGTCAGAGCTTCAGCTTCGCCAGAAATTGGGCGAAGACCATCGTACCTTCAGGCCAGGGACCGTGCCCCGACTCTGCGTTGATGTGACCCGACTCGCCTGCATCGATCAGAAGCGAACCCCAGGCATTGCTGATGTCGTCGGCATGATCATAGCTGCCGAACGGGTCGTTGCGGCTTGCAATCGTCAGCGATGGGAACGGCAGAGGATCGCGTGGATAAGGCCCGAATGTCATCAGATGCTTCGGTCGGATCTCCGGATTGGTGACGTCCGGTGGTGCAACGAGAAAGGCGCCTGCGACTTTCTTGCGGAAATGAGGGATCGCATGAATGGCCGTCGGAACGCCTAGCGAATGGGCTACGATCACGACCGGACGCGTTGCAGCATTCACTTCCTCGACGATGCGAGCAACCCAGTCCTCGCGAACCGGCTTCGACCATTCGGCCTGCTCCACACGCCGTGCCGTTTGCAGTCGGCTCTGCCATCGGGTTTGCCAATGTTCCGGCCCTGAATTCGTGTAGCCAGGAACAATGAGAATATCTGCGTCTGATGCTTTCATGGCCCTTAATTGCGACTGACGAGCGGATGCGTCAAGCCCGGATCAGAGACCTTTTTTGTTTTAAATTATTACTGTTGCGAATGAAATTGTTATGTTAGCCTCACTTCGAGAATGAAGCTCACACTTCGAGGAGGAAAGTATGAAGTCAGTCATTTTCATGAGTGCGTCCTGCCTGACAGTTTTTGCTGCAACTGATGCCGCCTATGCTTTGACCTGTGCGGACCTGCCGAAGGGGGAGAGCTTTGTGGCAGGGCTCAACGTGACAGAGGTCGTTGCAACACCCGCTACAGACGAGGTGCCAGTTGCGCATTGCATCGTTCGTGGCTTGACCGGACAGCGAACAGGTGTAGACGGCAAGAGCTATGCGATCCGTTTCGAGCTGCGATTGCCAGACACCTGGAACGGACGTTTCGTTCACCAGTTCAACGGCGGCAATGATGGAGCCGTGGTTCCAGCCCTCGGCCCTGTCATGGGCGGAGATAAGAAACAGACGGCACTCTCTCGCGGCTATGCCGTCGTTTCCAGCGATGCAGGACATGACGGCAAGGCGTATGCCGAGCGAGGTATTGCCGGTGGCGCAGCCTTTGGCTTCGATCCGCAGGCTCGTATCGATTACGGTTATGGTGCCGTTGCCAAGCTGCAACCGCTGGCGCGCTCGGCTGTCGAGAAATATTACGGAAAGCCGGTTGCCTTTGCCTATGGCATGGGGTCATCCAATGGCGGACGGCATGCATTGGTGGCCGCGTCCCGCATGCCTGCAGCCTTCGACGGTCTGCTCGCCGGATATCCAGGCTTGAATCTGCCGAAAGCAGCGATCCAGCATGCTTGGGACGTACAAACTTGGGCAGGCGTAAACCAGGATATTGCCAAGGCCTTTACCCGAGACGACATGAACCTTCTGGCCAAAGGTATTCTGGCGGCCTGTGATATGGCTGACGGCGTAAAGGACGGCATCGTCTCCAATGCAGATGCCTGCGAAACAGAGTTCAAGCCGCAGGCGCTTCAATGCGCCAATGAAGGCGACAAGGAATGCCTGACGCCTGCGCAAGTTGCCGCACTAGTGAAAATCCAGGGCGGCCCGAAGAACAGCAAGGGAGAAGACCTCTACAGTTCCTGGACCTGGGATCCGGGTATGGCGTCTGGCAACTGGCGGGGCTGGAAGCTGGAAAGTGCCGTCGAAGCCTGGGGAAAGAAGCCGATTATTGGCGTCATGGGGTCGTCCTCGCTGGCACAGATCTTCATCACGCCACCCGTCAAGGTGGGCGGCACGCCGGATGAGCTTCAAAACTACCTGCTTAGGTTTGATTTCGACAAGGACGCACCAAAGATTTTCGCCTCCGAACTACCTTTCGCCGAATCCTCAGTGCAGTTCATGATACCGCCGGGCACGGAAAATCCGGATCTCATGGCGTTCAGGGATTCCGGGCACAAGATGCTCGTCTTTCATGGCAATGCCGATCCGGTGTTTTCGGTGGTCGATACGGTCAACTGGTATAAGAAGCTTGATCAGAACAACGGCGGCAAGGCCTCGGATTTCGCGCGCCTTTATAGGATTCCAGGCATGCCACATGGCGCTGGTGGGCCATCCTATGACGATTTCGACTTCTTCTCGCCGCTAGTGGCATGGGTTGAGCAGGGCAAGAAGCCCGAGAGCGTTGCTGCGGGCGTCACCCCCGACAACAAAGAAGCGGCTCATCTGGCGGGCTCGAGGTATGTCTATTGCCCTTACCCCAGCGTTACGGTTGCGTCGGGTGCGGCCGATGCTAAGGACGAAGGACGTTACACCTGCAAGTGAACTGTAGAAACTAAATCAGCCGGGGAAAGATCCCGGCTGGCTTGCCTTGAATGGAAGTGGCCCGGACTTATCCGAAGACGCGCTTGAAGATCGTGTCGACGTGCTTGGTGTGGTAGCCGAGATCAAACTTCTCGCGGATTGCTTCTTCAGGAAGTGCGGCACGGACTTCAGCATCGCCCAGCAATTCCTCCAGGAAATCGGCACCCTTTTCCCAGACCTTCATCGCATTGCGCTGGACCAGACGGTAGGAATCCTCACGTGATACACCGGCTTGCGTAAGGGCAAGCAGAACGCGCTGCGAGTGAACCAATCCACGGAACTTGTTGAGGTTCTTCAACATATTGTCCGGATAAATCACCAGCTTTTCGATGACACCTGCGAGACGGTTCAGCGCGAAATCCAGTGTGATCGTCGTGTCGGGACCGATGCCGCGCTCGACGGAAGAGTGGCTGATATCGCGCTCGTGCCACAGTGCAACATTTTCCATGGCAGGGGTTACGGCCATGCGCACGAGGCGGGCAAGACCGGTAAGGTTTTCCGTCAGAACGGGATTGCGCTTGTGCGGCATGGCCGAGGAGCCCTTCTGGCCGGGCGAGAAGAACTCTTCCGCCTCCAGAACTTCAGTGCGCTGCATGTGGCGAATTTCGATGGCTACGTTTTCAATCGACGATGCAATGACGCCGAGGGTGGCGAAGAACATGGCATGACGGTCACGCGGGATGACCTGCGTCGAAACCGGCTCCGGCGCAAGGCCGAGCTTGGCGCAGACATGTTCTTCCACGCGCGGATCGATGTTTGCAAAGGTACCGACCGCGCCAGAAATGGCGCCGGTTGCGATTTCCGCGCGGGCATTGACGAGACGGGCGCGGTTGCGGTCCATTTCGGCGTAGAAGCGCGCGAAGGTGAGGCCCATGGTGGTCGGTTCAGCATGGATGCCGTGGCTGCGACCGATGCGGATAGTATCCTTGTGCTCGAAGGCGCGTGTCTTCAAGGCCGTCAGGACGCGGTCCATGTCGGCAATCAGAAGATCCGCCGCACGGACGAGTTGGATGTTCAGCGTCGTATCCAGAACGTCAGACGAGGTCATGCCCTGATGGACGAAACGGCTGTCCGGGCCGATGAATTCCGCCAGATGCGTCAGGAAGGCGATGACGTCGTGCTTGGTAACGGCTTCAATTTCATCGATGCGAGCGACGTCGAATTCCGCAGCGCCACCTTTTTCCCAGATGGTCCTGGCGGATTCCTTCGGAATAACGCCGAGATCTGCGAGGGCATCACAGGCGTGAGCCTCGATTTCGAACCAGATGCGAAACTTGGTTTCAGGGGACCAGATGGCGACCATCTCTGGCCGGGAATAGCGCGGGATCATCGAAGCTCTTTCCTTACGGCTGTCAAAGTTGGCCCGCTTTACCAAAGGCGGCAGGTAATCTCAACGCACGGAGCGAACAAGAATGGCCGCTGCACCAAGTAAAAGGGGCATTCCCAGCGGAAAATAGTAACGAAGACCGATAACGAGGAACTGGTACACGGCAGATGCCGATGTGAACAGGAACTGAAGTATCCAGATCCTGGTGAACGCATGCTCGTGCCATTGGGCATAGAAGCTGCGATATTGGAGTGCGAAAAGGCCGGAGGTCACTGCGACAGTGGCTGCGGCGAGCAGCGTGACCGCAAACAGGTAGAGCAGCCATTTTCTCCAGACCAGCCGCCGTACGCCGTAGAGACCAACGGCGGCAACAAGCCAGCCGGACGATGCGCCGACGCCATAGAGAACTATGAGGTCAGAGAGGTGGAAGCCCTGAAAGCGCTCCAAGCTAAACATCTGCCATGCTATGAGGGCAGAACAGCAGGCGCCCCACAAGAGCGCGAAGCCGAGATTGGTTACAGCCGATGAGACGAGGCTGACGCGCGGCATTCGGTTTGCGTCAGCCTTCGTCATGTTTTTCTTATGCTCCAGCAGCTGACCGAAGGGCGGAAATATTGGCAGAATAGCTCTCGACGCTATTGCCCTTGAATACCGCAGAACCCGCCACGAAGACATTGGCGCCAGCCGTCGTGGCTGCGCCGATTGTCTCTGCTGTAATGCCGCCATCAACCTGGATGTCGATCGGACGGTTGCCAATTAACGCGCGCGCGGCACGGATTTTCTCGTTCATCGCCGGAATGAATTTCTGTCCGCCGAAGCCGGGATTGACGCTCATGATCAGGATCAGGTCCACGTCGTCCAGCACGTTTTCCAGCACGGACAGGGGAGTTGCCGGGTTCAGCGTGACGCCGACCTTCTTGCCGAGGCCGCGAATGGTTTGCAGCGAGCGATGCAGGTGCGGGCTGGCTTCTGCGTGCACCGTAATGCTGTCGCAGCCAGCCTTGGCGAAGGCCTCGAGATAGGGGTCGGCGGGGGCGATCATCAGATGGCAGTCGAAATAGGCATCCGTGTGCGGGCGCAGCGATTTGATCACATCCGGACCGAAAGAAATATTGGGCACGAAGTGTCCGTCCATGACATCGAGATGGATCCAGTCGGCGCCTGCCGCCACGACATCACGCACTTCCTGCCCGAGTTTGGAAAAATCGGCAGCCAGAACCGAAGGGGCAATAAGAACAGGGGCAGACATCAGGATCCTCCAGAAGAATGTATGCCGCGCCTCTAGCACCACAGCAAGACCGGCACAATTACCGGATTTAGCAGGGACGCTGCTACTCGGTCGGCGTCTGCTCCATGGTCCATCCGTTCTGGCGCCAGGTTTGCAGTGTGAACAGGTTCTGCTTCAATTCGCCATTGTTCTGGAAAGCAACGGGGCCGATCGCGCTTTGAACGGTTTCTTGCCGCAGGGTATCTGTCAGTGAGAGTGCGCGGGTTTGAGCGGCGTTGAGCGCTTGCTCGGCCACCTGCACTGCGGCATAGGCGGGCAGGGTGTAGCCATCAGGATCGACGCCCGCGACGCGCAGGATTGAAACGGCGCCATCGGCGTCGACTTCCTTGCTGAAATCGGGAAGTGCTACGGCCATGACGCCTTCCGGGAGGCTGACGGGCCGGTTGGCCGCGCGCATCACATCCCCGCCGACGAAGGTCAGTTTCGCGCCGTCCTTTTCCGCGTCTCTCGCCATCACGGCAATGTCTGTGCGATCTCCTCCGACAATGACCCGCGCTGCTTCTGCTTTGGCCAATCTTCGAACGAGAGACAGCTGTTGTTCCTGACCGGGCCGGAAAGTATCGACGAAGACCGGCTTTATGCCTCCAGCCTCGATCCTGCTACGAACCGCGGCGATCAGGTCACGTGCGTAGATCGTGCCATCGTCGATGAGCGCTATCGGCTGGTTCTGCCACCGTCCGAGGATAATGTCCGACAGGGCTGCGGCTTCCTGGCCTTCCGTGGGCGCAAGGCGAAAGAACGACCAGCCGTAGCGTTGCGCGTCTTCCGATAGAATACGCGAGCGAACGGAGACCGTGATTGCAGGGATCCCGGTTCCTTTCAGCAAAGGCAGCGCATCCGTCAGTGTTTCGACGCAGAGAAAGCCGATGGCGATGCTGACGCCTTGTGTCTTTAGTTGCTCCGCGACCTGTTTGCCGCTGCCGGGCTCGCATGTTTCCGGCACGACGACGATCTGGTTGCCATCGCCGACCGCCGCGCTTGCACCATGCTGGATCTGTTCACCGAGCCGGGCATAGGGTCCAGACGTCGGAGCTACGACGCCGATAACCGCTGCCGAGACCGGTTGCGCAAGAAGCGCGCAAAGAGCCGCAGACAGGATAGCACTGAGACGGATAACGGAAGAGTGGCGCATGAGTGACATTTATCCGTTCACCAAGGCGCGTCAAAGACTTTTGCGTATTAACTTCAACTCACGTGTCGGCATTGCGTGGAAAACTGCAAGCAGGTTATCCATATGCGAGAGATCACACGGCTGCAGGCCGGGGAGAAGATGTGTGGATATTTCCGAAAGACTGGCCGCTGAAGCGATCGATCCTGCACGCTATCGGGATGGCATGGCGCGATATGCCGGGCATGTTCAGGCCGTCACGACTGAGTGGGAAGGGGTGCGGCGTGGTGTGACTGCGACCGCTGCGTGCTCGATTTCTGATAGTCCCGCGACAGTGTTGGCTTGCCTTAATGCAGACAATGCCAAGAACGAGATTTTCGAGAAGAGCGGGCGTTTCGTTCTAAATGCGCTTGCCGTTCACCATCAACCGCTGGCGCGGGCGCTTGCTGGTTTCGAGAACCTGCCGAACGACCAGAGATTTGCGCTGGGTGACTGGATGGAGCTCACCACAGGTGCACCGGTCCTTTCGGACGCGCTTGCGGCTTTCGATTGCCGTCTGGTGGAGGTGCGCCGTATCGCGACCCATTTCGTCATGATCGGCACCGTCGTCGGTTTGCATCTTGGGCCTGCGAACCCTCCGTTGATCTATCTGGACCGTGCGTTCCACTCGCTGTAGCATCCTCTGAAACATGGGGAGGAACCATGCCAGATAGTACCGCGATACCCACGCCCTCTTCAATCGAGGAGACAATCAGCCTTCTGGCGCAGCAGGATTATCTGGCTGGACGAAGCCTCGGAACAGTCGTGTTTCTGGCTCTCCGGATGAAGCGTCCGCTTTTTCTCGAGGGTGAGGCGGGTGTTGGCAAGACCGAGATTGCCAAGGCGTTGGCGAAAGGGTTGAACCGGCCGCTGATCCGTATGCAGTGCTACGAAGGTCTCGATGTTTCGTCTGCGGTCTATGAGTGGAATTATCCGGCGCAGATGCTCGATATCCGCCTGTCGGAAGCGGCGGGTCTGGACGATCGCGACAGGATCGAATCGAGCCTTTATTCCGAGCGCCATCTGATCCGTCGGCCCGTGCTGCAGGCTTTGGCGCAGGCGGGGGAGGTTGCCCCCGTCTTCCTGATCGACGAACTCGACCGAACCGACGAAGCCTTCGAAGCGTTTTTGCTGGAGGTTCTTTCCGATTTTCAGGTGACCATTCCCGAACTCGGTACGATCAAGGCTAGCGAGCCGCCCATCGTCATCATCACCACCAACCGTACCCGCGAGATCCATGACGCCCTGAAGCGGCGCTGCCTCTATCACTGGGTCGACTATCCGGACGCTGAGCAGGAACTTGCCATTCTGCGTCGCAAGCTGCCCCATGCCGCTGAGGCACTGTCGCGTGAGGTCGTGGCCTACGTTCAAAAGCTAAGGACGATCGATCTGTTCAAGAATCCCGGCATCGCGGAGACGATCGACTGGGCGACAGCACTGACGGAACTCGATCGGATTGGGCTCGACCCCGAAACGATCGCCGATACGCTTGGAACACTGCTCAAGTATCAGGATGATATCGCGCGCATGAAAGAGGGTGAAGGGGTGAGGCTTCTGTCTGAAGTGAAGGCCGAACTGCTGGCTGCGGGTTGAGCGATGATTGGCCCTAACGGCAGCGATGGTGCGATCTTGCCTCTGCTACCGGTGGGGGACGGAAAGCTGGCCGAAAACATTGCCCATTTTGCTCGCGTTTTGCGACGGGCAGGGCTGAAGACCTCACCTCAATCCACGATGGATGCGGTGGAAGCGGTGCAGGCAATCGGTCTTGGATCAAGGCAGGAGTTCAAGGCCGTTCTGGCGGCGATCTTCGTGAAGCGTCGCGAGGATATTCCGGTTTTCGACGAAACCTTCGGCATCTTCTGGCGCCGTCGCGATCTCGTGGAAAAATTGATCCAGATGATGTCGCCGAAGATTGCCGATCATCGTGAGAAGGAAAAACCGAGGCCTGCCGCCGCGAGAGTGAGCGATGCACTGACCGCCAACAGACAGAGGCCGGCAAAACAGGAGGTCCGCGATGAGATCGAGACGGATGCACGTTTCACCGCTTCGTTTTCCGAAGTGCTGCGGAAAATGGATTTCGCGCAGATGAATGCCGCCGAACTGAAGCAGGCGCGGCAAGTTATATCCGGGCTCGTCATGCCGTTGCAGACGGTGCCGACACGAAGGTTCCAGCCCAGTCGGCAACCGCGTAGGATCGATGCACGCGCCACCCTGCGCCATGCCATGCGAAGCGGGGGCGACCTGCTGCTGCCGAAATTCAAGACGGTGCGCAGGCGTGAGCCGCCCTTGGTCGTTCTGGCGGATATTTCTGGCTCCATGAGCCAGTATACCCGCATCTTCCTGCATTTCTGTCACGCATTGATGGAGCGTCGGCGGCGGATGCATGTCTTCCTGTTTGGCACGCGGCTGACAAATGTGACCCGGAGCTTGAAGCATCGTGACCCTGATGAGGCTCTGGCTGCCTGCACTGCCTCTGTCTCCGACTGGTCAGGTGGGACGCGGATAGGGCCAGCGCTTGCCCGGTTCAACAAGGATTGGAGCCGGCGTGTCATGAGCGGTGGCGCGGTCGTCTTGCTGATCACGGACGGATTGGAGCGGGACGATGTGGGTGAGTTGTCTAGACAAGTAGACAGGTTGCGTCGGAGCGCTCGTCGGCTCATCTGGCTAAACCCTTTGCTGCGCTTTGACGGCTTCGAGGCAAAGGCCAAAGGTGTGCGCGCCATGTTGCCGCATGTGGACGAATTCAGGGCGGCGCACAATATAAGCTCAATCAGCGAACTTGCAGAAGCACTCAACGGACAAGGTTTCAACCGAGATCATGATCCCCGCCGCTTCCTGGAAAGGAACCACCAGCATGTCAGCCGCATCCCTTGATCCTCTCACTCTTGCCGAAACCTGGAAAGCGGAAGGTCGCGATGTGGCGATTGCGACCGTCATCGAAACCTGGGGTTCGGCGCCGCGTCCCGTTGGCAGTCACCTCATCATCGATGCGGAGGGTAATTTCGAGGGCTCGGTTTCCGGTGGCTGTGTCGAAGGGGCCGTGATCACTGAGGCTCTGGACGTGCTTGAGGCGGGAACGCCAAAGCTGCTGGAATTTGGCGTGGCGGACGAAACCGCATGGCGCGTCGGCCTATCATGTGGTGGGCGTATCCGCGTCTATGTGGAGAAGCTTAACTGATGCAGATCGAAGTTCTCAAACAGGTGAATTCTGCGCGGCAGGCCCGTCAGGCCGTCGTCATCGTAACGGATCTGGCCGCAGGTTCGACCATAGTTTTTACCGAAGGTCAGCCGGTGCCGGAGTGTTTGCGCGATGTGGTGGGTAAAGCTCTGCAAACGGGGAAATCCGGCTTGGCAGAGGCGGATGGCGCTCAGGTTTTCCTGAATGTCTACCTGCCGCCGCCGCGTATCGTCGCCATCGGTGCCGTACACATCACACAGGCTCTGGCGCGTCTGGCGCCGATGATGAATTTCGACCTGTCGATCATCGATCCCCGCACGGCTTTCGCCACGCCGGAGCGTTTCGAAGGTGTCGACCTGATCGCCGACTGGCCGGAGGACGTGCTGAAGGATCGCGGGCTTGACGCCTATACAGCGCTTGTAGCCGTGACGCACGATCCGAAAATCGATGACTATCCAATCGCGGACGCTTTGCGCAGCCGATGCTTCTATGTCGGGGCGCTCGGCAGTCGCAAGACCCATGCTAAGCGCATCGAGCGATTGAAGGAGGTGGGACTCAGTGACGAAGACATTTCATCAATCCGTGCGCCCATCGGTCTTGATATCGGTGCTTCCAGCCCGGAAGAGATTGCACTCGCCATCATGGCGGAGATCGTGCAGGCCTTTCGTCGGCGTCCTATCTCCGGGCAAAGCGCATGAAATTCGGTCCGGTTGCGGTTGACGATGCGCAGGGAGCAATTCTCGCACACAGCATGATGGTAGCGACAGGCAGGCTGCAAAAAGGGCGGCGCCTGTCGGCCAATGATGTCGAGGCACTTCGCGATCACGGTGTGAAGCATGTGATCGTTGCCCGCCTCGATGATGACGATCTGACGGAGGACGAGGCGGCAGAACAGCTCGCTCGTCTTCTTCAACGGGAGAACCTGCGGCTCTCTCCGGCGGCGACCGGACGGGTTAATGTCTACGCGACCCGTAGCGGTCTGTTCCGCGCTGATAAGCAGCTCGTGGACCGTTTCAATCGCGTTGATCCGGCAATCACATTGGCGTGCCTGAAGGACTTCAGCCAGGTCTCGGATGGCGATATGGTCGCGACAATCAAGATCATACCGCTCGGTGTCAGCAAGTGTCTCGTGGATCAGGCAGCAGAGATTCTCACCCTTGCCGGCGCGGTCACCGTTCATGCCTTCCAACCGCATTCCGTCGCTCTCATTCAGACGCAACTGCCGTCGGTAAAGCCATCGGTCCTCGACAAAACCGTGCAGGTTCTGCGACGACGTCTGGCGCCGTCCGGCAGCGTCATCGTCTCCGAACGTCGGGTAGTCCACGAGGAGAATGCTGTCTTGCGTGCCATCCTGGACGCCGAACGTGAGTTCGACGGCAGCGGACCGCGCATGATCATTCTGTTCGGAGCGTCGGCTGTCTGTGATGCCGAGGACGTGCTTCCGAACGCATTGCGGCTGGCAGGCGGTGCGGTGGATCACGTCGGCTTACCGGTCGATCCCGGTAATTTGCTGGTTCTTGGACACAAGGCAGATTCAGCCATTATCGTCGCGCCGGGATGCGCACGTTCGCCCAAGGAAAATGCCTTTGACTGGGTTCTGGATCGAATACTGGCAGGACAGCCGCCGACGCCGGACGACCTGATGGGGCTTGGCGTGGGAGGGCTGCTTATGGAAATACCAAGTCGACCGCAACCCAGGGAGCTTGCAGGTCATGCGCAGAGGCTGCAGCTGGGCGTCGTGCTGCTTGCGGCCGGTCAGGCGCGGCGCATGGCGGGGGCAGGGCACAAGTTGCTGGCAGAATTTGACGGCGTTCCACTGGTCCGAAGGATGGCAGACCGGGCGGTTGAGGCCGGTATCGGCTCTGTTGCGGTGGTAACAGGCTATCGCGCCACCGATGTTAACGCTGCGCTTGAGGGACTGGACGTCGAAATCCTTCATAACGAATTGTTCGAAACGGGAATGGCGAGTTCGATCAAGTGCGGGCTTTCCTCTGCGTCCCGTCAACAGTGTGATGGTCTGATGGTCGTGCTTGCGGATATGCCCGGCATCACCAGCGACGATCTCAAGGCCTTAGCTGATGCCTTCGTTCAGGCGGAGGGGCGTGCCATTGTTCGCGCTGTGGCGTCCGGCAAACGCGGCAATCCGGTCATATTGCCACGAGCGACCTTCGACGATCTTGAACTCCTGGACGGAGATGTGGGTGCGCGGCACGTTATCGAGACTTGTGGCCTGCCGATCATTGACGTGGAGCTTGGTGCGTCTGCCCATCTTGATGTCGACACTCCGGAGGCTGTCGAGCAGGCTGGCGGGATTTTGAAGGGATAGATCGCAATGGATAATGAGGCGATCGAGGAAATGTTCGAGGCGGTTTCGCCGATCTCGATCCGAAGGATGTTCGGCGGCAAGGGAATTTACCGCGATGGCGTTATCTTCGCGCTGGAACTTGGCGACGAGATCCTTTTGAAGGCCGACACGGAAACGGCTCCGCTGTTCAGCGCTGCGGGAGCGCGCCAATGGACCTATGAAGGCAAGAAGGGCAAGCCTGTCCTAATGCCCTATTGGTCAGTGCCGGATGAGGCGCTGGATGATCCCGACGAGATGGCGAAGTGGGCGCGTCTGGCCTGCGAAGCCGGTTTCAGGACTGCCAAGAAGTAGCTCGGTTGCTCATTTCAAGAATCTGATTGCGTCCCGCGTAAAGGCGGAGAGCGGCTCGGGCAACGTATCCAAAGAGAACCAACCGAATTCCGAAAGCTTGTCCGGCTCTGTCAGTCGCGGTTCACCAGTGAAGTCATCCGTCCGATAGATCACCGATACCCAATGCTGCCGGTCTGCCTGGATGATCTGTTCCGACAGGCACAGAAAATCGACAGAATGGATTGTCAGCCCGGTTTCCTCCTCCGCCTCGCGGCGGGCAGCGTCAGCCGAGTGTTCGAGATGATCGACCTTGCCACCGACTATGTTCCAGAAACCGGCTTCAGGCGCACGAAGACGCTTGTACAAAAGAACATGGCCATCCGCATTGCGGATGACCAATCCTGTACCGACGCCCGGAAAATCCACGCCGGGGCGTAATGTCATGAGCTGGATCAGCCCTTGGCGTTTGCGACGATCAGCATGAACGCCGGAATGTCATCGCCAAAGCCAACCGGTGTCGGACCATCGTCATGGTCACGGTGGTGGCTGCGGCGGCGGCTCTGATTATCGTCGTTCGCCGGGTAAGGACGGCTGTTGCGGCCCTGGTTGCTGCGGCGATTGTCGATCTTGGCCTGTTCTGCGTTCACGCTTTCTGTCCTTGCTTCAGGTGTTGCTGCCACGTTGCTCTTCGGAGACTCTTCCTGTGTACGAGCCTCTGTCTTGGAGCCCGAACCGCGTTTTCCGCGACCCCGGTCCTTGTCACGATCACGGCCCTTTTTGCCGCGATCATTGTCATGGCTTTCCATCGGAGCCGGCAGGGCGGACAGATCACCTTCGTGCCATTCGATTTCCTGACCGATCAGTTTCTCGATGGCGTCTACATATTTTGCGTCAGCTTTGGTCACAAGCGTAAAGGCGCGGCCCGAGCGCCCGGCGCGGCCCGTGCGACCAATGCGGTGGACATAGTCTTCGGCGTGGATCGGAACGTCGAAGTTGAAAACGTGACCGACATCGGGAATGTCGAGGCCGCGCGCAGCAACATCCGAAGCGACCAGCAGCGTGATGTTGTTGTCCTTGAAGTTCGCGAGCATCGTCGTGCGGGACCGCTGGTCCATATCCCCGTGAAGGGCGCCGACTGAAAAGCCATGACGATCCAGCGAACGGAAGAGATCGGCCACATCCTTCTTGCGGTTGCAGAAGATGATGGCGTTCTTCAGCTCATCCTGTGCACGGATGAGGTCGCGTAGCTTCGCGCGCTTCTCATAATCCTTGTTGTGGGATGCAACCAGACGCTGGGTAACCGTTTTTGCTGTAGAGGATGGCGGGGCCACCTCGATACGTTCCGGGTTCTGGAGGAAACGATCAGCCAGTTTCTGGATTTCCGGCGGCATGGTGGCCGAGAAAAACAGGGTCTGACGTGTAAACGGGATCATCTTGGCGATCCGCTCGATATCCGGAATGAAGCCCATGTCCAGCATACGGTCGGCTTCGTCGATGACGAAGACTTCGACGCCAGTCATTAGCAGTTTGCCGCGCTCGCAGTGATCGAGCAACCGGCCCGGCGTACAGATGAGAACATCAGCGCCACGCTCGAGCTTGCGATCCTGCTCTTCGAACGAGACGCCACCGATCAGGAGGGCCACGTTGAGCTTGTGGTTCTTGCCGTATTTCTCGAAATTCTCTGCGACCTGGGCTGCCAATTCGCGCGTCGGCTCCAGAATGAGCGTACGCGGCATGCGGGCACGGGCGCGTCCCTTTTCCAGAAGGGTCAACATCGGCAGCACGAAGGAGGCCGTCTTGCCGGTCCCGGTCTGCGCGATTCCGCAGATATCACGTCGCTGCAGCGCATGCGGAATGGCGCCCGCCTGAATAGGCGTCGGGATTGTGTAACCCGCGTCGGTTACAGCAGAGAGAACTTTCTGGCTCAGGCCGAGATCAGCAAATGTGGTCAATGAGAAAACAATTTCCGTTCAGGTCCGCAAGGAACTCAGGTGAATCGGAACCGCTTTGCGTCCGATGATGGCCGCGAGATAAGCGCAAAGTATGACAAAGTCAAGAAAACAGGCCGGATGCCCAGCGTAAATGGTAAATTAACAAGTGTTTTTGAGCGCTTTTGACAAAATCCAAGCTCAGTTCATGTAGGTGGTGAGCTTGAGACCCGCATTGAGAAAACGCATCGGGTCCACTGCATCGCCATTACGGCGAACCTCATAGTGAACGTGAGGACCCGTGGAACGACCAGTACTACCCGCCCGTCCGATCACTGAACCTGCCTCGACCTTATCGCCCACGGAAACGAGGATGCTGGACATGTGGCCATAGCGTGTTGTGATACCCTGGCCGTGATCGATCTCGACCATGTTTCCATATCCACCGCTCATGCCAGCAGCAACGACTACGCCAGCCCCGGTTGACTTCACGCTTGCACCCGTGTCTGCCTGAAAATCGACACCGGCGTGCAAGGCCAGTCTTCCGAGGAACGGATCGATACGATTGCCAAATCCGCTCGTAATTTCTCGGCCGGGCGCCGGATTGCCGAACGGAAGTTTCTGCGCCGCCTCCCGCACCGCATCCAGACGATTGAGGGCGGTATCCAGATCGGTCAGCGACGTCTCGAAACGGTTGATTCCGATGGGTTCGACGAAGGGGCCGCCCATGCCAGCCTGCTTGCCGGAGGCCGCATCAGGCACATCCACGCCAGTCCGGCGCATGATTGTCGCCATGGCATCTGCAGTGCGATAGGCATCGTCTGCGAGGCCGCGTATCCGGCGAAGCTGTTCCTGCTCGATGTTTTTCAGCGATAACGTGACTTTGGAAAATACGCGATCTGCACGATCCGCAATGCTGCCCGACTGAAGAGCCGCACCAACAGGCTTTGCTCCGGAAACTGCCTTCCCATCCTGTGCCAGAAGGCGATCGATTGCCTTCAGGCCGCCCGTCACGCTCGTTTGCTTTTCCTTCAGTTCTGGCTGGAGTGCGGAAGCTGGTGCGTCAGGCACAGCAATGCCTGATTCCTCCGCGCGCTGAAGCAGACCGCCGAGTTTTCCGTGCCGGGAAAACAGCGCATTTTGTTGCTCGAGTAGTTGCTCTACCTTCTGTTCGACAACTTGCTGGTCGAGGAGCTGACGGGAGGTAATGCGATCAAGCTGCGCACGTAGCGCTGATATGCGATCTTCGTAATCATATTGGATGCGTGCCTGACGCGCCATGGCCGCGCCAATCAGGTCATCGCGCAGTACCAGATAGGTCGTGGCGCCAAGATAGGCGGTGGTAAGCAGGGCTGCGACAGCAATGCAGCATGCCGTCATCCAGGGGCGGATTGTCATATGCCGGACGCGATCGCCGGAGGCCAGAATAAGAACGTGTTCGGTCGGCTGCTTGCCAAAGATGCGGTGTCCGTCACCCTTCGCCACGTCGTTCTCCTGCCGTGAATCGCTCGCCCCTAACTGTCGCGATTACATCCTGTTAGGGTTAACGGGTAGTTAACTATTCACGCTTACGCGGAACTTATGGGGCTGAGAGAGCGGTAGAACGATGGGGTCAGGCCAGCCTCTGCCCTGGCCAGATCATTGAACGGCGGTTTCAGAGGTCCGCGGAAATTTTCCCGCACCAGACGTTTGAAGGTTTCGGCCGGATCCTTGCGTTCGCGGGCACAGAGAAAGCGGAACCATTTCGCGCCAATCGCGACATGACCCTTCTCGTCATTGTAGATGACGTCGAGAATATCCGCCGTTTCGTGGTCGCCCGTTTCCCGCATCTTGGCCTGGAGCGAAGGTGTCACATCCAGACCTCGCGCCTCCAGAATGAGCGGTACGACTGCAAGGCGGGCGGTCAGGTCGTTGCGCGTGGAGTGGGCGGCTTTCCACAAGCCGTCATGGGCTGGCATGTCGCCATAGTCAGCACCCAGTTGACGCAGGCGGTCGCGAACCATGTTGAAGTGCTTTGCTTCTTCGAATGCAACCTGCATCCAGCCATCGAAAAACGAGTGCGGAACGGGCTCAGTCACGTAGCGGGCAACGATATCTAGCGCCAGATCCACCGCATTGAGTTCGATATGCGCGATGGCGTGAAGCGTTGCAATCCGACCGTTCATCGTATGCAGCGAACGCTTTTCCACCGCTTTCGGCGGCACGAGCTCCGGCCTTTCAGGTCTTCCCGGCCTGTCCGGAACCGGCGGATCAAGTGGTGAGCGCAGCGACAGTTTTCGCTCGAACCAGCGGCTCGCCACCTGCTGCGCGAGGCGTGTCTTGATGTCGAGGTCGTCCGAGGAGACGGCGGCAATTGCGCCGCCGCGCAGCGTACTAACAGAAGGAAGTTCGAGATCCGGAGCCTTTGTCATGGCTCCGACCTCTGTCACAAGGCATTCACTGCTTCAAGCACTTCCTGTGCATGGCCTGCGACTTTTACCTTGGGCCAGATGCGGGCGATATTCCCGTCAGCGTCAACAAGGAAGGTGGAGCGCTCAATTCCCATATAGGTCTTGCCGTACATGCTTTTTTCTTTCCAGACGCCATAGGCACTGGCGGCCACCTGCTCCTCATCCGCTGCAAGGATGATGCCCAGGCCGTGCTTCTTGATAAACTTGTCGTGCTTGGTGACGGAGTCCGGGGAGATGCCGATAATGGTTGCACCAGCCTTTTCGAAATCTGGAATCAGCGCAGTGAAATCAAGTGCTTCCGTCGTGCAGCCGCTGGTGTCGTCCTTGGGATAGAAATACACGACAACGGGCTTGCCCTTCAGGCTGGAAAGCGAGACCGTACCGCCGCCATCGCGCGGCAGGCTGAAATCCGGTGCGGGGTTGCCGGGTTGAAGTTCAGACATGATATTCCTTTCTTTGGAGAACGAGCACAGCAATCTTGCCGCAATCGGTATATACTGGCGCGCGTCTGGTCCAGATCACATGATTCTGATGAGCCTTCACTGCGCGGAGAGACATGGCGGAAATTCGAGGTGAAAAAGTCAGCTTCCGCCGTAAGGATCTGATTCCGTTACATGATCTTCCTTCGGCGCAGGCGCATGATCCAATGATCGTGCATTGCCCGCCGCCGGTATCGCGCTGGCGAGGGATCTTTCGGCTCTGCGTGATTTTCGTTCTTCTCTTGGTTGCGGCAATCGGCAGCGGCTTTTTCGCAATCGAAGGTGGCTTCATCGACAGCGCTTTGAATGCGCGCGCGCAGGCGTCTCTCAATGCAGCGATTGGTCCTCGCTATCAGGCGACCGTAGGCTCTACCGTCATCCGTTTCGATTCGGATTTCCGCCTCGCACTCGAAGCACGCGAGGTGGACATTATCGAGGTGGCGACGAAGGCCCATTTGACGAATACGGGTGCCATTCGCCTCACCATAGATCCGCTGGCGCTGGTCAGTGGCCGCGTATCCATCCGGCATCTTGAAGCCGAAAAGATCAACCTGGATACAGGCTTGCTACCGGCTGGCGATCCCATGGATCTGTCGAAGGCGCGTGTGGACCGGTGGCCCGCGACCATGGAGCAGGCGTTCCAGCGTCTTGATGAGGCGCGAGGGTTGATCGAGAGGACTCGAACCGGCTCGGTCAATATATCGGGCATCAACATTCAGTTTCCGCCGGACCGTGAGGGTCGCGTATCGACGCTCCTGATCGATGACCTGACATTGACGCTGGATGACCAGGGGCAGGTGCAGCTCAAAGGTCTGATGCATCTGGATGGACGGCGCGCGGATCTGCAGGTGAATGCGACTGCGCAGAACGGCGTCACCAAGGCGCTGATGGCCCAGATCTCCGGGTTGGACCTGACGCCCTTCCTCCTGCAACGCATGGAAGGCGGCCTGCCGCGTGAAGGTCTGGAGGGGTCGATCAACATCACGCTGAACGCATCGCGCGATACGGCGGAAACGAAACCTTCCATTCGAGCCGATATCCACCATGCTCCCGGCAAGATCTACTTCGATGGCGTACCGCAGGATCTGACAGGAGCCGAAGTCCGGGTTGCCTATAATTTCGCACGCAACTCGATCGAGATCTTGCCCTCCGAAATGCGGTTTGGCCCAACAGTGGTTCCGCTCACCGGCGCGATTGTCGATCTGAACCGGTTGAATGCGCAAGACACCCGTCCGGGCTTCGGTCTGGATCTGCTGGTGAGTGGCGGCCGCGCGCAAGGTGCGGTGGGCGGTGAAGCGCCGGTTCTCTTCGATCTTCGGGCAGCCGGCCGGTTCCTGACGGCTGAGCGACGCCTCGAATTCAACGATATGCAGGTCTCCAGTCCTCTCGGGCAGATGGCAGGTTCGCTGCAAATGCGCTTTCTCGGAGCGCAATCGCCAGAGATCAGTTTTGGCGCGCAGCTTCCGCGCATGGATGTGGTGGGCGTCAAGCAGCTATGGCCGTTCTGGATGGCCCACAAGGCCCGCGACTGGGTGGTGGCCAATATGTTCGGAGGCACCGTAACCAACGGTTCCATAGCCGTCTTCATCCCGGCAGGCCGGATGAAGGGGCCCAACGTACCATTGGAACTTGCCGCCAACGAATTGCGAATGGCCTTCGATATCGCAGACAACCGGCTGAATCTTCCCGGCGAGCTTCCCCCGGTTCGAAACGTAGCCGGACATTTTGACCTCGTAGGTGAGCGTTTGAAGTTTGATGTACGGCAGGCCGCCTCCTACTTCGGATCCGACCGGTCAGTCGATATTCAGGGCGGTTCGTTCAGGATACAATCCACCTATGCGAAACCGCTCATGGCGGAGCTCGACCTTCAGATCGCCGGGAATGCGGACGCGATCGCGGAAGTTGCCTCCTTCAAGCCGATCAACGGATTGAAAAATACCGAATTTGCGCCTGCGGATTTTTCGGGCAAGGCGGTTGCTTCAGTCAGTGCACGTTTCGGGCTGGTCAACGATCAACATCCGCCGCCGCCACAGTTCAAGGGCAAGATTGCACTTCAGGATGTGAAGATATCCAAGAAGATTGCCGATCGAAGCGTCTCTGCCATCAATGGTGATTTGCAGGTGGATTCTGACGCTGCGCGGCTGGAAGCCAAGGCGGAGATCGATGGCGTTCCGGCCGAAATCTCGATGGTTGAGCCGTTCAACGGACAGTCCAAGATCCAGCGCGAGCTGACGGTGAATGCTACACTCAACAACGACCAGCGCGACAAGCTATTGCCGGGGCTTGGTGATATCGTCAGCGGTCCTGTGGAACTGGAACTGTCACGCATTGATTCAGATCGACAGGGGGTCACTCTGGATCTGTCCAGGGCGAAGCTCTCAGTGCCGTGGCTGGGCTGGACCAAGGGCAGTGGAATTCCAGCCAAGGCCTCGCTTGAGGTTGCCTCGAAGGACGGAAATATCAACGTCCGCAATCTTGCGATTTCCGGAGATGGCTTCGGCGTTGCCGGTGACCTCAGTCTGAAAAACGGTGCTCTCTCCAGCGCGGAATTTTCCAGGGTCAAGCTTTCGCCCGCAGACAGTTTTGCGATTTCCATTCGCCGTGGAAAAGGCGGGCTTGAGGTTTCCGCATCGGGTGATGCCGCCGACATCCGGCCTGTTCTCTCGAAACTGAAAGGTCAGGGCGGGTCGGAGCCTCGATCTGGTGCAGCCGCCAAGGCGAGCGATGCGACGCGGGTACGTCTGAAGCTCGACAAAATCATTGGTTTCAATGATGAGGTTCTGTTCAATACGACAGGCGATATTGCGGTCAGTGGCGGCGATCTGCAGTCCATTGCTTTTTCCGGTGTCACTGAGAGCCGACAGGCCGTCGTGGCCCAGACTGCTGGCAGCGGGCAGGGAAGCGTGTTGACGCTGACCAGTGGCGACGCAGGATCGCTGGCGCGGTTTGCCAACCTCTACGGCCATATGCGCGGCGGGCTGCTCAACGTGCGTTTGAACAATGAAAGCGGTTCGAACTGGAGCGGGAACATCGATATCCGCAGCTTCGCCCTGGTCGAAGAAAACCGGCTGCAATCCATCGTCTCCACCCCGGGTCAGGATGGACGCAGCCTGAATTCGGCAGTCAAACGCGATATCGACGTCAGCTCCGCAAAGTTCCAACGGGCCTTTGCCCGTATCGTCTATCGGGACGGGACGCTCTCGGCAGAAAACGGCATTGTGCGCGGCGAGCAGATTGGCGCAACGTTCCAGGGCATGATCCGCGACGCTGTCGGCAATCTCGATATGACGGGCACGTTCATGCCCGCCTACGGGCTGAACCGTCTCTTCGCAGAACTTCCCGTGATCGGCACTATTCTTGGCAATGGTCGAGATCGCGGCCTGCTGGGGATTACATTCAAGGTGACCGGTTCGATCGACAAGCCGCAGCTCACCGTCAATCCGCTCTCTCTTATTGCGCCGGGCGTGTTCCGCCAGATTTTCGAGTTTCAGTAGAGGAATCTTGATGAGCGCAATATCGTTATCCCAGCTCTCCAAGGGTTTTGGCTGGGGCGCTCGACGGCTTCAGGCTCTGGATTCGGTGAGTTTTGAAGTGCCGGATGCAGGCGTCTATGGCCTGCTGGGACTCAATGGGGCCGGCAAGAGCACGCTGTTGCGTATGATTTGCGGGCTCATTCTGCCGGATAAGGGAGGGATCAGGCTCTTCGGTGAAGCCGCCAATCCGCATACTCGAAAGAAGCTCGGTGCGTTGATCGATTCCCCGACCTTCTATCCATTTATGACGGCGCGGCAATTTCTGTTCCTGCTCACGGACACTTCGGGAGTGCGGGCGGATATTGAATCAGTGTTGAAGAGGGTGGATCTGGTCGGTGCTTAAGATCAGAGGATCGGTGGCTTCTCGCTGGGCATGCGCCAGCGCCTCGGTATTGCATCAGCCCTCATTGCGAAACCAAGGGTAGTCATTCTCGACGAGCCCACCAACGGGCTCGATCCAGATGGAATGATAGAGATGCGCGACCTCATCCGGCATCTGGCCCAGGACGAAGGGGTTGCCGTGCTCTTGTCCAGCCATCTTCTTGATGAGGTGGAAAAAGTGGCGGATAGGGTTGCCATTCTCAGCCACGGGCGTCTGGCGGCAGAGGGCAAGGTCTCCGATCTGCTCGGAGGTGGCGAATATTTGTGGCTTGATGTTCACCCCTTAGATCCCGTGCTGGCGAAACTCGGCGATCTGGCTTGGAAGGAGGGGAATGGATTGGGAGTCCGCGTTCCTAGGGAGCAAGTGCCGGAACTCGTCAAGGCGCTCGTTCTTCAGGGAATGGAGCTACACGAGGTGAAGTGGATCAGACCCAACTTGGAAAGCTTCTTTCTGGCGGAAACGCGTCACACAAAAGCGGCTGGTGTTTGATATGGTTCGTCTTGTTGGAGCAGAACTGAAGAAATTTGTGGCGCAGCGCAGCTTATTCATGGCTGCGGTTTTTATCGTTCCAGCCTTCGCCACCCTCATCAAGATCTTGATGCAGGTTGTCGTATTCAGGCGTGTCGGCCAATCCAATCTCGGCAGTTCGGTTGATCTTGTTGCGGTGGCAGGCCGATCGTTCGGCCTATCGGGAAACACGCTGGCGCACCTGTTCTTTGCCTTGGGAGTCGCATCCATTTTCGTTGTGGATTATCGTTTCTCCACCTGGCGTCACTTTGTGCCTCGACGCAGCCGAAGCCAGCTGTGGCTGGCAAAATTTCTGGCTGCATGCTGCTGCCTGATTCTCAGCCTGCTGCTGGTTACTGTCAGCGATCTGGTCGTCACGATGCTCGTTATGGCAGTCGATGGAACTGTATTGACGCCTTTGGCAGGTCTCGAACAGCTGTTTTTACTTTTTTCAGTCGCCGTTCTGGAACTCTTGGCTTTGGTGAGTGTGACTGCGCTCCTGACAGTCCTATTTCGATCATCCATGGCCGCCGTTTTAATCGCATTTCTGCTGACATTGGGTAGCGTGCTGGTGCAGGCCTATCTTGGCGCAGGACAGGACCTCTGGTGGTTGCCGTCAATCGCCGCCAATGATTTGCGCATGCTTGTCACCAGTTCGGCGTCATCCGGGGCGATCACTCCTCTGGCAGCGCTATTGGCGTGGACGATCGTGCTCGGCGTGCTCGGCCTTGTGCTTTTCAACCGACAGGAGCTAGCAACAGAATAAGGGCTGGCGATTTTCGCGCCAGCCCTCGAAATTCTGGGGATTGTGCAGGTCAGGCCGGGCGGACGAGAATGTGCTTCTTCTTGCCAAGTGAGAGCTTGATTACGCCTTCTGCCGAAATCTCGCCGGTTCCGATACTCATGCGCTCATCGGTCACCGCGACGTCGTTGATCTTCACCGCACCACCCTGAACATGTCTGCGGGCTTCGCCGTTGGATGCAGCGAGGCCTGCGCGAACAATCAGGTTCAGCAAGCCTATGCCGGCTTCGAGATCTGGCTTGGCAATGTCGATCGACGGAAGCGTATCGGCCAGAGCGCCTTCTTCGAAGGTCTTTCTTGCGGTTTCGGCGGCCTGCTCTGCTGCTGCACGACCGTGCAGGATGGCCGTGACTTCTGTCGCGAGAATCTTCTTGGCCTCGTTGATCTCCGATCCGCCGAGAGCTGCCAGACGGGCGATTTCGTCCATCGGAAGCGTCGTAAAGAGCTTCAGGAAGCGGCCGACATCCGCATCCTCCGTGTTGCGCCAGTACTGCCAGAAATCATAGACTGGCATCAGATCGGCATTCAACCAGACGGCACCGGAGGCAGACTTGCCCATCTTTGCGCCGGAAGAGGTGGTGAGGAGCGGCGAGGTCAAGGCATAGAGCTGCTTGGTGCCCATGCGGTGACCAAGATCGATGCCATTGACGATGTTGCCCCACTGGTCGGAGCCACCCATCTGCAGGCGGCATTCGTAGCGCTTCGCCAGTTCGACGAAATCATAGGCCTGGAGGATCATGTAGTTGAATTCCAGGAAGGACAGCGATTGTTCGCGATCCAGGCGTGTCTTCACGCTATCGAAGGAGAGCATGCGGTTGACGGAGAAATGGCGGCCGACATCACGCAGGAATTCGAGATAGTTCAGTGCGCGCAGCCACTCCGCATTGTTGATCATCAGCGCTGCGTTCTGCGGGCGCCCGTAATCGAGGTACTTTGAGAAGGCGGTCTTGATCGAGGCAATGTTTTCCTCAATCATTTCCACGGTCATCAGTTTGCGGGCTTCTTCCTTGAACGAAGGGTCGCCGACCATGCCTGTTCCGCCACCCATCAGCGAAATCGGCCGGTGTCCAGTTTGCTGAAACCAGTGCAGCATCATGATCTGGGTCAGGTGGCCGACATGGAGGCTGGATGCCGTCGGATCATAGCCGATGTAGGCCGTCACGCTTTCCCTAGTCAGCAATTCATCGAGGCCGGTTTCATCTGAAACCTGATGGATGAAGCCCCGCTCATCGAGCGTGCGGAGAAAATCGGACTTGAACCTGGACATGATACGACTCTGACAGGATGGTGTTGGAATTGTTCGGTCGGGCCTCTATCACTGTTTGCGGGGAGAATCACTCCAAAAGTGACAGGAAAGTCATTGGTATGTCCTGAGTAGAGCACAAGCTCCCATGCGGTTGGTAAGGGTTGATTATGCTCTTGCTGCTATGTTTTGAGGGCCTAATAAGTTCGGGCATTGAAGGCCATTGGGTGTGTTAAACGGCGCTAATTTATATCTGATCGTCAACTTCGTGCTCGCGATGTCCTTTGCGGCTGTCTTCTTCGCTGTTTCTCAGCGGAGTAGGTCGCGCGCTGCTGCGCGCTGGATCGGGCTTGGTTTCGCGGTTGCGTCGCTATCTGTGCCTGCCGAACTCGTCATCGCCTATACACCGTTCGTCAGGCTAGGGGTGACGGTCGCTTTCGCCGCGGTTCTGGCTGGGTTGCTTCTGATCCGCGTGGGTGTCGGGAGCCTGTATCAGGTGACAACGCGCCCCGTCCCCCTGACGATTTTCTTTTTGGTCTGCACGACGATCGTGACCGTGATCTATGACCAGCCACGCAGCACGCTTTCGCATTCAATTCCCTACCAGACGCCGTTTGCGATCTCCTGTCTGCTCAGTGCCGCCGCGATCGCATTTTCGTCTCATCGCGCTCCTGCCGATCGTTGGATGATGTTCGTCTTCAGTCTGACTGGAGCCAACTTCTTTCTCAAGGCTTACCTCGCGGCCGTAGTCGGTGCTGGAGACATCCCCAGTGATTATCTATTTTCCAATTATGCCGTTCTATCCCAGAGCTTGACCGCAGTGCTGATGGTGATGACGGGCCTCTCCTTGCTCGCCGTACTGGTGCTACAGATCATGGCTTACGAGCGAAGCAATTCCGAAATCGATCCTCTCAGCAGGCTTCTAAACCGGCGTGGCTTTGAAAAGCATGCCGAGCAAGCACTCCGGCGTAGTCCGATCGGACCGCACTCGGTGATCTTCTGCGACATCGATCATTTCAAGCGTGTGAACGATACCTACGGTCACTACGCCGGGGATGCAGTGATACGTGCCGTAGGGCAACTTCTGGCCGAGAGCGTCTCAGACTTGGCGGTCGTCGGTCGGTTGGGGGGCGAGGAGTTCGGAATTTTGTTACCTCGCGTGCAGCTTGACGCTGCAATGCTTCTTGCTCATGCGATCCGCGCTGCGGTTGCCGTGCACAAAGGCGGCGGCATGCCTGATACGCTCAGCATCACGGCGAGCTTTGGAGTATCGACCTTTAGTGAAACGACACAGTTTGCCCGAGCCATGCGTCTTGCAGACAACGCGCTTTACGATGCCAAGGCGGCTGGCCGAAACTGCGTGAAGCACAGGCTGGAACCTTTGGCTGTCGTGTCTGCGGTCGGGTGATCAGCCTTCGGCACAAAAAGAAAGGCTCCTCGCGGAGCCTTTCGAAAACTCTGACGTTTAAACCAGATCAGCGAATCCGCTTCGCCGCAGGTTCAGGAACCAGCTCGCCATTCAGGCGGCGATCGAGGTAATCCTCGCACTCGCCCATCAGCGATTCGACCTTGTTGTTGAAGAAGTGGTTTGCCCCTTCAACAGTGCGGTGCGTGATGAGAATGCCCTTCTGGGTCTTCAGCTTTTCGACCAGCCCGTTCACATCCTTTTCAGGCGCGACCTTGTCGGAATCACCGTTGATGATGAGACCGGAGGAGGGGCAGGGGGCCAGGAACGAGAAGTCATAAATGTTCGGCTGCGGCGCAATCGACATGAATCCTTCAATTTCCGGACGACGCATCAGAAGCTGCATGCCGATCCAGGCGCCGAAAGAGTAGCCCGCGACCCAGCAGCTCTTGGAATCCGGATGCAGGCTCTGCACCCAGTCAAGCGCGGACGCCGCATCCGACAATTCGCCCGCACCATGGTCGAACTCGCCCTGACTTCTGCCAATGCCGCGGAAGTTGAATCGCAGTGTCGTAAAGCCGCGCTTCTGGAACATATAGAAGAGCTGATAGACGATCTGGTTGTTCATCGTCCCACCGAATTGCGGATGCGGATGCAGGATGATGGCGATCGGGGCGCTCTTTTCCTTGGAAGGCTGATAACGACCTTCAAGGCGGCCGGCAGGGCCATTGAAAATGACTTCAGGCATCGGTACTCCGGTCAGCTTTTCATGTTTCCAATGTTTCATTGATGCCTTGACTTGACGAAGCCGGTCATCTTTTCTAGAAACAGTTTAGAACCATTCGAAAGTTGGGCTGCGCAAGATGTGCCGCCCAGTTGGTCGTCTCATAAGGCATGCACAGCGAAAATTTCAAGAAAAATGCGTCGCTGAGCGTGAAGTAGACTTTAAATCGGATCGGACCATGGCTTTTGACCGCGTATATCTGGATTGGAACGCGACTGCGCCCTTGAGCGGTGCTGCTCGTGAAGCCATGCTAGGTGCGCTGGAGTTGCCGGGCAATGCATCTTCCGTGCATGCAGAAGGGCGTGCGGCGCGAGCAGCAATCGACAAGGCGCGTCGGCATGTGGCGGCTCTCGTCAGTGCTGATCCACAGCATGTCATCTTTACCAGTGGCGCGACTGAAGCGGCAAACTGGGTTTTGACGCCCTCGTTTAAGATGGGACGCTCGCCGCTCACTATCGGACATCTTTATGTTTCGGCAATCGAGCATCCGGCCATCCGGGAGGGCGGCAGGTTCGGGCGTGTGCAGGTGAGCGAGATCCCTGTCTTGCCGACCGGGCTCGTGGATCTCGATGCGCTTAAGGTCTTGCTGGAACGTCACGATAGTAGTGCCGGCCTGCCGATGGTGGCGGTCATGCTCGTTAATAATGAGACCGGCGTCATCCAGCCCGTCGCAGAGGCGGCAAAGCTTGTGCGCGCTGTGGGTGGATTGCTTGTCGTGGATGCCGTCCAGGCCGTTGGACGCATTGCGGTCGACATCACTGAGCTGGATGCCGATTTCCTGATCCTTTCCTCCCACAAAATCGGTGGCCCAAAGGGCGTCGGCGCGCTTGTCATGCGGGGTGAGGTGATGATGCCATCGGTACTGGTTCGCGGTGGCGGCCAGGAGAAGGGTCATAGGTCCGGTACCGAAAATTTCCCCGGGATAGTGGGCTTTGGTGCTGCCGCTGAGGCCGTTAATCGTGATCTGGACCTCACGCGTGAGCGCCTGCTGCAACTTCGCCAAAGGCTTGAAGCGGGTATGCACGCTGTTGCTCCGGATGTGATTATTCATGGTGAAGGCTCCGAGCGCGTATGCAACACGACGTTCTTCACGCTGCCCGGTCTGAAGTCAGAAACCGGTCAGATTGCCTTCGATCTTGAAGGGGTGGCGTTGTCTGCTGGATCGGCCTGTTCCTCTGGTAGGGTCGGACAAAGCCAGGTCCTGATGGCAATGGGGCAGGATCCGGCCACGGGGGCGCTTCGTATTTCTCTCGGAGCGACGACAGATGACAATACAATTGAGCGTGCGCTAATTGCCTTCCAGCGAATAGCTGCGCGCCGAAAGATGCCTGAACGGGCCGCGTGATCGGTCCAGGAGTTGCGGAAACGCAAAAAATTAGCTTGCCAAAAGGTGTTAAAACTTCCTTCTGGCGCTTACATAAGGGGCTGATCCCCGCCAACAGATGACAACCTGCCGGACCCTTGATTCCGGCGAGATTGGAGAATGAGTATGGCTGCCGTGCAGGAAACGATCGATCAGGTCCGCCAGATCGATGTTGACCAGTACAAATACGGTTTCGAGACCGTAATCGAAGTCGACAAGGCCCCAAAAGGTCTATCGGAGGAAATTATCCGCTTCATTTCGGCCAAGAAGGATGAGCCGGAATGGATGCTGGAATGGCGCCTCGATGCCTATCGCCGCTGGTTGACGATGGAGGAGCCGACCTGGGCGCGCGTCGACTACCCGAAAATCGACTTCAACGATCTCTACTATTACGCGGCACCGAAGAACACGCCCGGCCCGAAGTCACTGGATGAGGTCGATCCCGAACTTCTCAAGGTTTACGAGAAGCTGGGTATTCCGCTGAAGGAGCAGGAAATTCTTGCTGGCGTGGACAAGCCGCGCGTTGCCGTGGACGCGGTCTTCGACTCCGTCTCGGTCGTGACGACCTTCAAGAAGGAACTCGCCAAAGCCGGCGTCATCTTCATGTCGATTTCGGAAGCTGTTCGCGAACATCCGGATCTCGTGAAGAAGTACCTCGGCTCTGTCGTTCCGACGTCTGACAACTACTATGCGACGCTGAATTCCGCCGTCTTCACGGATGGCTCTTTCGTGTTCGTGCCGAAGGGCGTTCGATGCCCAATGGAGCTGTCGACTTATTTCCGCATCAACGAGAAGAACACCGGACAGTTCGAACGGACGCTGATTATCGCTGAAGAAGGCGCTTACGTGTCCTATCTTGAGGGCTGCACGGCACCGCAGCGCGATGAAAACCAGCTTCACGCAGCCGTCGTGGAACTTGTAGCTCTCGACGATGCCGAGATCAAGTATTCGACGGTGCAGAACTGGTACCCGGGCGATGCGCAGGGCAAGGGTGGTATCTACAACTTCGTGACGAAGCGTGGCGATTGCCGTGGCCACCGCTCAAAGATTTCATGGACACAGGTCGAAACCGGCTCTGCGATTACGTGGAAATATCCAAGCTGCATTCTGCGTGGTGACGACAGCCGTGGCGAGTTCTACTCGATCGCCGTTTCGAACGGCCATCAGCAGATCGACAGCGGCACCAAGATGATCCATCTCGGCAAGAACACGTCGAGCCGCATCATCTCCAAGGGCATTGCCGCCGGCGTTTCGCAGAACACCTATCGCGGACAGGTTTCGGCGCACCGCAAGGCAACGAATGCACGCAATTTTACGCAGTGCGACTCGTTGCTGATCGGCGACCGTTGCGGCGCACACACCGTGCCTTACATCGAGGCAAAGAATTCGTCGGCTCAGTTCGAGCACGAAGCGACGACGTCCAAGATCTCGGAAGACCAGCTGTTCTACTGCCTGCAGCGCGGTATTCCGGAAGAGGCGGCTATCGCTCTCATCGTGAACGGCTTCGTCAAGGAAGTCATTCAGGAGCTGCCGATGGAATTCGCGGTCGAGGCGCAGAAGCTGATCGGTATTTCGCTTGAGGGTTCGGTCGGCTGACGATCGAAACAATCGCATCATTTGATGGCGCCTGACGCCTTTTCTATTCGTCCGAAAGGATCAAACTATGCTTGAAATTCGCAATCTGCACGCACGTATCGCCGAAGACGGTACCGAGATAATTCGCGGCTTGAACCTCACGGTCAAGGCTGGCGAAGTTGCCGCCATCATGGGCCCAAATGGCTCGGGCAAGTCGACTCTCTCTTATATTCTGTCTGGCCGTGAAGACTACGAAGTGACCGAAGGCGAGATCCTCTACAACGGCGAAAACATTCTGGAACTCGATCCGGCCGAGCGCGCTGCCAAGGGCATCTTCCTGGCGTTCCAATATCCGGTTGAAATTCCCGGCGTTGCGACAATGCAGTTCCTGAAGGTTGCCATGAACGAGCAGCGCAAGGCGCGTGGCGACGCCGAGCTTTCGACGCCTGATTTCATCCGCAAGGTCAAGGAAGCAGCTGCCGAGTTGAAGATCAACCCGGACATGCTGAAGCGTCCTCTAAACGTCGGTTTCTCCGGTGGCGAAAAGAAGCGCGCCGAAATCCTGCAGATGGCTCTTCTGGAGCCGAAGCTGTGCGTTCTGGATGAGACGGATTCCGGTCTCGACATTGACGCTCTGAAGATCGTTGCTGACGGCGTGAATGCTCTGAAGTCTCCCGACCGCGCCGTGATCGTGATCACGCACTATCAGCGCCTGCTGGATTACATCGTGCCGGATACGGTGCACGTTCTCTACAAGGGCCAGATCATCCGGACAGGCGACAAGCAACTGGCGCTGGAACTGGAAGCCAATGGCTATGCCGATATCATCGGCCAGGCCGCCTGAGCTCTCCCGCGGAAGGAAATTTGGCATGAATATGCAGGCACAAAACCGCCAGACGGCGGCGGAAACTGCGCTTCTGGATAGCTATAATGCCCAGATCGGCGAATTGCCGGGTAATGGAGCTGTCATCAGCGCGCGAGACCGCCTTGTCGATGATCTCAAGACCAACGGGCTTCCCACACGTCGTGTCGAGGCCTGGCACTACACGGATCTCAAGACCCTACTGCGCTCTATTCCCGCCAGCGGCCCGGCGAGCTCCGTGCGCAACCCGGCCCCGCTTGTCGATGCTGCGGCGCTGATCAAGACCCGTCAGGGCGAAGCGGATGGAAACGTTTCGGTTGATGGCATCGTGGTCGGTTCCTACGCGGATATGCTCCGGGAAGGGACTGCTGCACCGGGTCTTTCTGTCATCGACAAGGATGATACGATCGGTAAGATCAATGGAAGCTTTGTTCGCGATGGTTATGTCCTGGAGTTCCCGGCAGGGGCCGAGATTGGCCAGCCGATCGAGATTCAGGCGCTGCATGGCGCCGGACAGGCCCATACCCGGTTCCCGGTCAGCTTTGGCGCCGGCTCGAAGGCAACTGTAATCGAGCGGCATATCCAGACCACCGATGGCCAGGCGTTTGTTTCCTCCGTCAGCGATATCTCGCTGGAGGATGGTGCCGAGGTGACCTGGATTGTCGTGCAGGAGCAGGGCGCGGACGATACGCATCTGGCACAGGTGCGCGTGCGCGTTGGCAACAACGCCAAGCTTCGCCTGTTCGTCATCAATGCTGGTGGCAAGCTGGTGCGCCAGGAACTGCGCATTGATGTCGCGGGTGAGGGTGCCGATCTCCAACTGCGGGGTGTGAACCTTCTGGGTGGTGATACCCATACGGACGTGACGCTGGTGCTGGGGCACAACGTGCCGAACACGACGTCGACGGAAATTTTCCGCAACGTGGTGTTCGACCGCGCGCGCGGCGTTTTCCAGGGCATGATCAAGGTCGCGCTCGATGCGCAAAAGACCGATGCGCGCATGGCCTGCAACACGCTTCTTATGTCCGATGATGCCGAGTTTGCCGCGAAACCGGAACTCGAGATCTTTGCTGACGATGTACAGTGCGGCCATGGTGCTACGGTTGCCGATATCGACGACAACCATCTGTACTATCTGATGGCTCGCGGTATTCCCCACAACAAGGCACGCGCCATGCTGGTCAATGCGTTCGTGGCTGAGATCGTGGAAGAGCTGGAAGACGAGGCGCTTGTCGAAGCGCTTGAGGCGATCATTTCCAATTGGCTGGAAAAGCATGCCTGATTGACTTTACCGCAGGCAGGGGCGCGGTCCCTTGCCTGCAGGCGACGCAGATGATGGTGCGGCCGATTGGGCCGCCGGTGAGATAGCTGCCCATGACCTATGATGTCGAAGCGATCCGTCGCGACTTCCCTATTCTTTCCACGTCCGTTCACGGCAAGCCACTTGTCTACCTCGACAACGGGGCTTCTGCGCAGAAACCGCAGTCCGTGATCGACGCGATCAGCCATGCTTATTCTTCCGAGTATGCAAATGTGCACCGCGGGCTTCATTACCTGTCCAATGCTGCAACCGAAGCCTACGAGGCAGCGCGGCAGAAGGTTTGTAATTTCCTGAATGCCGGATCTGTGGACAATGTGGTGTTCACCAAGAATTCGACCGAGGCCATAAACACGGTTGCCTATGGCTGGGCGATGCCACACCTGAAGGAAGGCGATGAAATCGTTCTGACGATCCTCGAGCACCACTCCAATATCGTGCCGTGGCATTTCCTGCGCGAGCGTCAGGGCGTGAAACTGGTGTGGGTACCCGTCGATGAAGACGGCGCTTTTCATCTTGAAGAATTTGAGAAGTGCCTGACTGATCGCACACGTCTGATTGCGATCACCCAGATGTCGAATGCTCTGGGAACCGTGGTTCCGGTAAAGGATGTTTGCCGTATCGCCAAGGAACGCGGCATCCGTGTTCTCGTCGATGGCAGCCAGGGTGCCGTGCATATGCCGGTCGACGTGAAGGACATCGATTGCGACTGGTACGTGATGACCGGTCACAA
The DNA here is from genome assembly GCF_022968395.1 of Affinirhizobium lemnae. Classification (GTDB taxonomy): domain Bacteria; phylum Pseudomonadota; class Alphaproteobacteria; order Rhizobiales; family Rhizobiaceae; genus Neorhizobium; species Neorhizobium lemnae. The sequence goes on along the minus strand of NZ_JALJQZ010000033.1, from coordinate 7,390 downwards.
GCTCTATGGTCCATCCGGCATCGGTGTTCTCTACGGCAAGCCAGAGCGTTTGCACGTGATGCGCCCCTTCCAGGGGGGTGGTGAGATGATCATCGATGTCGCGGAAGATTTCGTGACCTACAACGATCCGCCGCACCGTTTCGAAGCTGGAACGCCGCCTATTGTTCAGGCGATCGGGTTGGGTCATGCGCTCGACTATATCGAGAAGGTTGGCAGAGAAGCGATCGCTGCGCACGAAGCTGAATTGACCGCCTATGCCAATGAACGCTTGCGGTCCATCAACTCGCTTCGCATTATCGGAAATGCACCCGGCAAGGGTGCCATTTTCTCGTTCGAGCTCGCGGGCATCCACGCTCATGATGTTTCGATGGTCATCGACCGGAAGGGTGTTGCCGTTCGCGCTGGGACACATTGCGCCATGCCACTCTTGAAACGCTTTGGCGTAACTTCCACTTGCCGTGCATCATTCGCGATGTACAACACACGCGCCGAAGTCGATGCGCTGGCCGATGCGCTGGACTATGCGCGAAATTTCTTTGCTTAGGGACGAAATGATGTCGACCGAAGAAACCATACCGAAGTGGGATGCCCGCGATGGCATCATCCAGTCCGCCATTCCGCCTGAAGAAGTGGCCCGCCTGTCCGATGACATCATTGCGGCGCTTAAGACCGTCTATGATCCGGAAATCCCGGCGGACATATTCGAACTTGGCCTCATTTACAAGATCGATATTGAAGACGACCGCATGGTCAAGATCGTGATGACCCTGACGGCACCTGGCTGCCCGGTCGCGGGTGAGATGCCGGGCTGGGTTGAAAACGCCGTTGGCGCGGTTGAAGGCGTTTCCGGCGTTGAAGTCGAAATGACGTTCGATCCGCCGTGGACGCCTGAGCGCATGTCGGAAGAGGCGCAGGTTGCCGTCGGCTGGTATTAACTTGTTCCGCCGATCCTTCGGAATCATTGATCCTTAAGCTTCAAGCCACTACATTCAGACCGAAACCTCCGGACCTTGAATCCGGATGCGTGAAGGAGATCAGGCCCATGGGCTTTGCAGTAATGAGCATGACAGACGCTGCCGCAGGTCGCGTCAAAGCAATCGTCGAAAAGTCCGGTCCCGATGCCAAAGGCATTCGCGTCGGGATCAAGAAGGGCGGCTGCGCCGGTATGGAATATACCGTTGATCTGGTGACCGAGCCGAACCCAAAGGATGACCTGATCGAACATGCCGGGGCAAAGGTCTGGATCGAACCTTCCGCTGTGCTTTACCTTCTTGGTACACAGATGGATTTTGAAACGACACAGATGCGCTCCGGTTTCATCTTCACGAATCCGAATCAGACCTCGGCCTGTGGGTGCGGTGAATCAGTCGAGCTGAAGCCCGCCGATTTGGCGGCACTTGCCAAGCAGCGCGCAACGGAAAGCCCGTCTGCCTGATTGAAACGGCAATAGTGCAAATCAGCCCCCGCGCACGTTGCGGGGTTTCTCGTTGGCGTATCAGATGCTCTCACTCATGTAATCAAGCAGTTGCTCTGTCGCTATCGCTGCTTCAGCGCCGTTTCGCTGCTGTATTGCACGAATGATGCTGACATGAAGTGTGACCGACCGATCCATTGATGAGGTCGTTGCCGTGGAGAACCACAGCCTGCGGGCGTGCGTTTGAAGTGGCGCCAGAGAGCCGACAAGAAACTTGTTAGGACAGGCCTCTTCAACAATCTCGTCAAAGCGCTTATCGGCAGACAGGAACTCATTCACATCTGCCGTTGCGGCCGCAGCGCCCATGTCTCGCGCGCAGTTAACCATGCGGCGACGCTGTTCCTCGTTTGCATGTGTTGCTACCAATTCTGCCGCCATAGGCTCCAACCGACGGCGAACACCAAGAATGTCCCGATAATCGGAAGTATTGATTTCGGAAATCTGCAGTCCGATACGGGCGCGGACCGCGAGCAGACCTTGCCATTCCAGTTTCTGAATCGCTTCGCGAACAGGCGTGCGTCCATGACCGGAGAGATCAATCAACTGCTTCTCTGTCACCAGCGTGCCCGGTTTGAGTTTCAGCGTGACAATCAGGTGCTCAAGCGCACGGTAGGCTTGGCGACTATAGGTTTCCTGTGCTACGGGAGAGGCGTCGGCTTCATCCATTTTTCGTTGATATACCAGGTTAAAATTTGGGCTCAATGCGATCCTTGATATATCATGCAGATTCCATCTTCGGCCGACTTACTCATGCTGGACAGCTTAGACTGACATTGTGAAGGCTGCATGTATTGCGAGGAATAACCCAATCGATCCAGGTCGAGAATGTGAACATTGTTCTTATAGACGATGGGTGGCTTTATACGGTGGCCGGCTGCCGATTATCAGAAGAGTGATAGTTTGCCCAAATCAATCACGCCAGAGGGAAACACCACCAGCCAATATGTCATGTCCCCTGTGCGTTTGCCTTTTTCATATTAAGGATTTTAACGCTTTTCCAGTCAAATCTTATATGACACGAGTCAGCAGGCTTGTACAGTTAAAAAGCTGTAATTCTATCCGTTAGTAATGTTCCGAAATGAACATTGTTAAAATTAAACTAATGAGCTAATGCTGAATCGCCTCGATAACGAGGTGAATTAGGGGATATTCCGATGAAATTGCGACACGTTGTTGCGTTTTCTGCCGCTTTTGCGGCTCTGGCTTCTTCCGCAAAGGCGGAAGATCTCGTGTTCATGCTGACGAATAATACACGTTCCACGCTTGAACGATTTTATACTTCACCTGTTGGTGTTAACGATTGGGAAGAAGATGTTTTTGGCAACGATGTTCTTCAACCTGGTGAGAGCGTTAAAATTACGATCCGTGACGGGCGAACCGTATGCAAGTACGACATGCGCTTCGAGTTCACTGAAGATTCTGACCTTGATACCACAGAAGATACGCAGAACCTCTGCGAGCTTGGCTCCTATACCATTCATGAATAAGGGCGGCTCCCAACCGCTCTGAAGGGATCCTTTGCTGCATGAATGCGTTTGAAGCAGGCAGCAGCAAAGGAGATCCAGCAATGATCGAACCAAGCCGTATCCGCGAGCATGCAGAAGTGATTGGAGCCGACGGAGTGCACGTCGGGACCGTTGATCGTGTCGAAGGTGGCAGAATCAAGCTTACGAAACGTGATAGCGGGGAAGGCCGCCACGAAGGGCACCACCACTTTATTGCCCTTGATTTGGTGGCTGATGTCGAAGACAATTGCGTGCGTCTCTCGGCAAATGGCGCGGAGGCAGTCAGCTTCGAAGAAGAGCCTGATGGCAAAGGCATTCATTGAGAAAGATTGTTGTCCACAATCTGATTTTTTGCCCTTTGCGGGTTGACCGCAGAGGGCCATCTGCATATGTTCCGCCCACTTTCAAAGCGCCAAGCGCTGTTGGTGAGAGAGCATAGCTCAGCCGGTAGAGCAACTGACTTTTAATCAGTAGGTCCAGGGTTCGAATCCCTGTGCTCTCACCACATTTCCAAACATTTCCACCCAGATATTAATCGCTGGTTTTGCTGATGTTTCGAGATTTCAGAATGATCGGGAATATTTGAAGCGTGTTACCAGTCTAACGGTGTGGTCGGCTTTAACTTCATAAAGCTCTTGATATCGGTCACCAAATTCATCCCGTACGTCATAACCAAACGAACTGCCAACGGGCGCATTTACCACCGGTGACCGTCCCCCATAGGTGAGGCTCGCAGGAAATGGCATTATCGAATCAGTTGTTGTCGAGCATCCTGCAAGGACTACAAAGATAATCATATGTTTCATCAAGCGCATTCCTCTCGCAACCAAACCGCTTCCTTGCATATTTGAGCTACAGTCCAGATCATGCGATATTCCGCCGGACTGTCCTTCCATGGTCTTGGCAATTTTTCATAATCGCGAGGGTTGTAGTCAGGTGAGTGCACTTGTAGAGATGGGTCTGAAATGATACCCTTCAAGGGTGTCGGTCCCACTCCACAGGAACCTCATCTAGTGCCGGTTACTGGCAATTGCGCAGATCAGACCGACAATACGATGGAGTAATGCTATCCATCGATCGTGTCATTTTCTACCGGCGCGCGTAGCAGCTCATATCGCTTGCGTTACCTTTTTGAGCATGCGACCTGACGCGGGCGCTGCTGAGGCAATAGGCTGATATGGAAACCGTCGAAGCTTTTCAGCAGATCATACGAAACGAGAGTTGGACTCACTGCTCCCGATTGAACTTATTTGACCGGCGGAGTACATATTGGACTTGGAACGAAACCCAGCGGACCTGTTCAAGCGCTTGTAACAGATGGCTGTTCACTTTTCCCCAGAAGTGCCGAAGTAAAATTCGCCATTTATGCCGACGTGGACGACATGGCGAATTGAGGATTTTTCGGCGGCCGCCCGCGCGGCTTTTGTGGTGGGGGAATGCTGGGGGGGGGGGGGCGATTAGGGCTTTGGAGCGAACTTGCTCTGGCATGAGTTCTGCATGCTGCCTCAACCGGTAGCTGGATCCTTTGTGACCTGCCACTGTATTTTCATCCGGCGGCGATTAGAGCCTCGGTGGTTTTGGTTACGCCAAATGGCGCGGTTTGAACAACCGGCGGAAACGCGTAGCCTTCAACTTGCGCAGCGTTGGAGCCGGTTGCGGCGATGAGCCCGGCATAGTCTGCCGGGGTCTGATATCCGATCGATGAGTGCGGCCGGAAATGATTGTAGTCGTTGGCCCATTCGTCGATGGCGCTGCGGGCATGATCGAGGCCAAAGAACAGGCTTTCGTTCAAGAGTTCGTCACGCATGCGACCATTGAAGGATTCGACGTAACCATTCTGCATCGGTTTTCCGGGCGCAATGTAGTGCCACTCGACCTTGTGATCTTTCGACCAGGCCAGGATCGCGTTTGAGGTAAACTCCGTGCCGTGATCGGAGACGATCATGCCGGGCTTACCGCGTCGTTCGATCAGCATCGTCAGTTCGCGAGCAACACGACGGCCGGAGATCGACGTGTCCGGGATTGCGGCGAGGCATTCGCGTGTGACGTCGTCCACGACATTGAGCACGCGGAAGCGCCTGCCACAGGCGAACTGGTCGTGGACGAAATCCAGTGACCAGCGGGCATTGGCCTTCGCCTCGACCAGGATCGGAGTGCGTGTGCCGACGGCACGTCGTCGGGCCTTTCGCTTGCGGACCGAAAGGCCTTCATCGCGATAAAGCCGGTAGATGCGGTTGACACCGGACGGCTCTCCCTCCCGCCGAAGCAGGATGAACAGTCGCCGATATCCGAAGCGTCGTCGCTCGTTGGCGAGATCGCGCAGCCGCGACCGCAGTTCGACTTCCGGCGGACGGCAGGACCGATAGCGGATCGTCTTTCGGTCAGCGGATATGATCTGGCAGGCCCGCCGTTCCGAAAGGCCCATGACGGACTTCAGATGCGCGACGGCGTCACGCTCGGCGGCAGGCCCTACCATTTTTTTGAAAGAAGCTCGCGAAGTGCAGCCACATCCAGCATCTGCTCGGCCAGCAGCTTCTTCAGTTTGGCATTCTCTTCTTCGAGCGCCTTCAGACGCTTCGCCTCCGAGACTTCCATCCCACCGTATTTGGCTTTCCAGTTGTAAAATGTCGCCTCCGAAATCCCGTGCTTGCGCCACAGGTCAGCGGCTTTCGCCCCCGCTTCTTGCTCCTTCAGCACTGCAATAATCTGCTCTTCCGTAAATCTCTGCTTCTTCATTCGTCCGTCCTCAATGGGCCGGACTCTAATCCATTCTGGAGGAAATTCTCAGGGGCAGGTCATTCGATCTGCACGACGACGGCATGATGCAGCAGTCTGTCGAGCAGCGCGGTTGCGACGACAGGGTCGCCAAAGACATAGCCCCTGTGCAAAACCGCGGTTTGACGTCAGGATCATTGCGCTGTGTTCATAGCGGGCGTTAACGAGCTGGAAGAACAGATTGCCTCCGCCCTAGACGACCGGCAAATAGCCGATCTCATCGACGATGAGCAGGATCGGCCTGCAGAAGAAGCGAATGCGCTCCTGCAGTCTGCCTTCCCGTTCTGAACGGGCAAGCGAACCGATCAGATCGGCGAGCGTCGTGAAATACACGCTCTTTCCGGCCTTCACGGCTTCGACGCCGAGCGTCGTGGCAAAATGGCTTTTTCCCGTTCCCGGTGGGCCGAGGAAATGAACCGATTCGTGACGGTCGACGAAGCCGAGCTGGGCCAGGGTAAAAATGCGATCCCGATCCAGCGAGGGCTGGAAGGTAAAGTCGAAGCCAGCGTGCGTCTTGATGGTTGCAAGTCTGCCCATGCGCAGGGCCGTCTTGATGCGCCTGTTCTCGCGCAGGCTGAGTTCCTCCGACAGGAGGATGTCGATGGCCTCCAAGGCCGACAGCGCACCATGCTCGAGGCGGCGCACGACATGGTCGAGAGCGTCCAGTGCGCGCGGCATCTTCAGACCAACGAGATCATGACGGATACGGTCGATCATCGACGGAATGGGGTCGAGGGTGGCGCTCATGGTCGGTTCTCCTGTGCCAGGACCTTGCCGACGGCATCATAGAAGGCAAGCGATCGCTGCAGCACGGTATCGCCGGCGGGGTTTGACGACATGAGATTCCTGCCGTCTCCCCGGCCAATGTTGCGGCTGAATGGGTCGCCGATGATCCGAATGAACCCGGCGGTGTTTACGGCCCTCCAGGACGGGATGAGCTGCGATCAGCGTGCCGTTCTCGAAGATGCGGACCTCGTCTGCGAGAGAGTGGACCTCAACCACTCGGCTTCGCGTGGCATCCGGAACGCTGTAGGTATTGCCACCGACGCTGACCGTGCCCTCCCGCGACACGCGGCGCTCCAGCTTCAGAACGGATCTGAACGGTGCCAGCGGCAACGGTCGCAGGTGCGGCCGCTCCTCGGCGAGGGCTTCATTGACGAAGCGCAGGATCCAGGATCATGATCGTCTCCCTCAGCTTGATCACCAAAATCCCCCTCCCGACCATCGGAAGGAGTATCGGCGATGACGCGCCGCCGGTCTTCCGGGGCGTGCCCCGGAAGACCGGCGGCCGCAGCACCTGGGGGAAGATTCAAACGGCACTATTGGGGAGGATTGCTCCGGTACTGACAGGGGATTTTTCGGCGGAGGACTGCGAGGTTTTGGAGGTGACGCAAACGCTGTCTGCTATCAAGGCTTTGGCTCGGAAACTCTAACCCACGTTCCTACCGGTACAGCTCTCCGCATGCAGGTACTGGCTGGACCGGGTTTGAGAAAGCTTAAACCGGCGTTCACTGCGGAGACACTGTTCTCATCGCAGTCAAAGGTCGTTGGTAAGCATTCTAGAGTCTGTCAGCGCTACTCGGAATCGCGGCGGGGTTCCATTGATTTGGTTTTTGTGATTCAAGATCATTGCTGG
>NZ_JALJQZ010000032.1 GCF_022968395.1 Affinirhizobium lemnae | reverse complement strand
TGAACTCCATCGAATCTCGCAAATCCGAAGGAATCATAACCTCTTGAAATCACCCACCTCTTTTTGAGGCAGCCTCTAAACTCACGTCTTGTCGGTATCGGGCTCAACCCTATGTCGTGGAGACAACAGAGGTTTAGAATTGATGTATCGCTTCTTGATTGTAGAGGACAGCCTTCTGATCGCGATGGATCTGGAAGAGGCCATTTCGCGCAGCGGGCACGAAGTTATCGGAATAGCTCCAGACATGACCGTCGCGCTCAATTATGCCCGAGAAGCCGACATAGCATTTGTCGATGTACGGCTTGCAGATGGAGAGACCGGCCCTGAGCTTGCCCGTCTACTGACCGGACGTGGCCTGACGGTCATTTTCGTGACCGGAAACCCAATGCTTATCGAAGGGCGCGATGCCGGCGCCCTGGGCGTTATCGCCAAGCCGCTCACACAGCAGGCTGCGGCGGATGTCATTCAGTTCGTCGTTGACTGGAAAGGCGGGAAACAAAGAAGACCTCCCGCACGCCTGAGGCTGTTTCGCCCGTTTTCTCCTGCCGCCTGAAACGGCAAAGGGCGCGGATTGGTGATCCCGCGCCCCTCTTGCACATAAACTGCTCGATCAATCAGCCAGCGAGCTTCGTCGCAATCCTGGCCACATGTGCGCCCTGGTAGCGTGCACCCTCCAGCTCGATTTCCGAAGGCTGACGGGAACCGTCGCCATCCGTGATCGTGGATGCGCCGTAGGGTGAGCCACCCTTGACCTGTTCGACGCCCATCTGGCCCTGGAACGCATAGGGAAGCCCTGCGACGACCATGCCATGGTGCAGGAAGGTCGGGATGAACGACAGGATCGTCGACTCCTGGCCGCCATGCTGCGTGGCCGTAGATGTGAAGACCGATCCGACCTTGCCTACCAGCTTGCCCTGGAACCACAGACCACCGGTCTGGTCCCAAAAGTTGCGCATCTGCGAAGCTACAGTGCCGAAACGCGTGCCTGCGCCAACGATGATGGCGTCGTACTCCGTGAGATCGTCAACCTTGGCGACTGCTGCTGGCTGGTCCATCTTGTAGTGAGAAGCCTTGGCAACGTCTTCCGGAACCAGTTCCGGCACGCGCAGGACGGTCACCTCGGCACCGGTCGATTTTGCGCCCTCTGCAACGGCATATGCCATGGTTTCGATATGACCATACGTCGAGTGGTAGAGTACGAGAACCTTAGCCATTCATTCCTCCTGTTTCGGCTCCAACAATTGGAGCGCGTCTGGTAGCTGCATACTTATCCGCGCAAATACTAACTTCCAGCCTCCAGGCGCGGTACGCACTGTTCAATAATCGAATACGGAAGATCTGTTGTGATCATAATTTCGTAACAATGGAAGCTGGAATTCGTCTTCTGTCGCGAGGGGAATCCGCATACATCATGATTCAGTCGCAGACTTCACGAGGGCTAAAATGACATCGACGATCGTAACCGCGGCCATTCTGGCCATAGGCGACGAGCTTCTTTCCGGTCGTACAAAGGACAAGAACATTGGCCACCTTGCCGATCTCCTTCTCCTGTCCGGCGTTGACCTCAAGGAAGTGCGGATCGTCGCAGACGAGCAGGACGCAATCGTCGAAGCGCTCAATGCGCTGCGCAAGCGTTACACCTATGTCTTCACCTCCGGTGGCATTGGCCCAACACATGACGATATCACGGCAGATGCCGTGTCGGCAGCATTCGGTTTGCCTTGTGAGCACGATGCTGAAGCGATGCGCCTGCTGGCGGACATGTACAAGCGACGGGAGATGGAGTTCACCGAGGCGCGTCAGCGGATGGCGCGTATGCCGAAGGGCGCGCGTCACATCGCAAACCCCGTCTCCACCGCACCGGGCTTCATCGTGGAAAACGTCTATGTGATGGCCGGGGTGCCACAAGTATTTCAGGCCATGGTGGATAACATCCTGCCAGAGCTTCAAAAAGGCTCGCACTTGCTGACGCGCTCTCTGCCGTGTCCCTATGGGGAGGGAGATATCGGCACACTGCTTGGCGCGATCCAGAAGGCTCATCCAGAAACGAGCATCGGCTCCTATCCCAAGTATGACGGTCAGCGCTTTTCCACGGAACTCGTTGTCAGAGCGCGAGATGAAGCAAAGCTCGACGCTGCCGCAAACACGATTTCCGACATGATCCGAGGGCTCGATGCGGCACGTGCAGGCAGCAATCCAGGGCCTGAAGCCTGACCCAAGGTCGCGCTTCGCCCAAAGGGCGCCTTGACCCATCTCAATGCAGGGACCATCTCCTTTGATGATGGTGGGATACATCTATGCCACCATGCCGAGGAGATCAGACAATGAGCTATCGGACCATTCTTGCAGTTCTGGACAGCGAGCATAACGTCGCTCCCGTCACCGAGTTTGCTATTCAGCTGGCGCGCCAGTTTTCCGCGCATATCATGGCACTTCGAGCCGAGACTCTCGCGACAATCCCTCTGATCGCACCGATGGAAATTCCGGATCCGACAGCGATTGAGACCTTGCAGCGAGCGGCGCAGGAAGAGACCCGGAAGATTGAAGCGGCATTTCGCCAGCGCGCCGAATCCTCCGGCGTCCCCTTCGAATTCAGATCTTACGTCTCGACAGGCGGAACTTCCTCCGAAGCAGTTCTCGAACTTGCCCGCACCTGTGACCTGATCGTTGCTCGACAGAATGACGCCAAAGCGGAAGCAGACAATAGCTCCGACCTCGAGACCTTCATCCTTGAAAGCGGGCGTCCTGTTCTCCTTCTTCCGCATGGTTCAAACCGCTCGCTTCCCGTTCGCCGCGCGCTCATCGCCTGGAACGGATCGAAGGAAGCGGCTCGTGCCGCATTCGATGCGTTACCGTTTCTCCAACAAGCGGAAAGCGTCGAGATCTTTTCCGTCGATCCGCCGGATATGCCACGTCAGAATCCGGAACTTGCCGGTGCCGATCTCGCCACTGCGCTTGCACGGCATGGCGTCAAGGTGAGCATCCGCACAGAGGAGAACTGCCAGATCTCCACATCTGAAGCCATCACGGCCCGTCTTGCAGACCAGAGCGTCGATCTGCTGGTGATGGGTGGCTACGGACATTCCCGCTGGTGGGAGATGTTGTTTGGCGGCGTCACGCGCTCTCTACTGAGCTCGATGACCGCGTTTACGCTTCTTTCGCGATGAACTCGAACCGCGGAACCTGGCCCTTCATCCATCTTGCCTAATTGTAGGAATTAAAGCTAATAGCAACGGCCAACGGAGCAGCTTCTATCGGTTGCTCCGCAGGCTGCCCGTTCCCATTCGGCGCCTGTTAAACTCAAGCGCGCCCGGAGCGAAACATATGTCTCTTCCTGATAAAGCCTTCCCCGTTTCGTGGGATCAGTTCCACCGTGATGCACGCGCGCTTGCCTGGCGTCTGGCAGGATCTGGACAGGAGTTCCGCGCAATCGTCTGCATCACACGTGGTGGCCTCGTTCCCGCAGCGATCATCTCGCGCGAACTGAATATTCGACTGATCGATACGGTTTGCGTCGCCTCTTACCATGACTACGTCAATCAGGGTGAAATGAACCTGCTAAAGGGTATTGATGCCAGCCTGATGGTCGATGGCGGCAAAGGCGTTCTCGTCGTGGACGACCTGACGGATACTGGCAAGACTGCCTCGGAAGTTCGCACCCTGATGCCGAATGCACATTTCGCCTGCGTTTATGCGAAACCCAAGGGAGTGCCGACCGTCGATACCTTCATCACCGAAGTCAGCCAGGACACCTGGATTTACTTCCCTTGGGACATGGGCTTCACCTATCAGGAGCCGATTGCCAAGGGGCACAAGGGCTGAAAACGCATTCTCCTTTTCGCATTCAGAACCCGCCAATCCGGCGGGTTTTTTCATGACCTTGCAATTCTTATAAATTGCATAGTTCAACCAATGATCGAATATGACTTTATGGTCTAATTTCTGTCCAATGACGTGCTACCTCCGGTGAGTCGGCGTAGCATTGATGAGGAGAAGGCATGTCTTGGTCCGATGCAGTCTATCGCCCCTTTGAGCAATTCATCCGTCCACTCGAAATCCCCTATAGGCCGTTGCCGACCACAGGGGCCATGTCCGTTCTTTGGCATTTCATCCGCATGTTTCGTGGGGTGGTCATCCTCATGGCCATCACGTCCATGGTCGTGGAAGCGTGCAACCTTACCATAATCTGGGGCCTGTCAGCCATTGTAGATGGGGTGACCAGTCAAGGTGTCGAAGCCTTCGTACATGACCGTTTCTGGCTGCTGGCTTTTCTGACATTCATCATTTTTCCGGTCATGCCGATCTTCTTCTATGTTGCCAATATCCTCAACTCCCACACCGTTGGTATAAGTCTGCCCATTACCATTCAATGGCAGGGCCACAAGGCCGTCGAAAAGCAGGATCTCGCTTTCTTTCACGATCTCTTCGCAGGTCAGGTTGCCTCACGCCTGGGACAGGTTGCCAACGGCGTTTTGCAGCAGATTCAGATCGCATTTCAAAGCGCGCCGCGTTTCTTGCTGCAAATCGTTGGCTCCGTCGCAATACTCCTCACCCTCTCATGGCAACTCGCCCTGCCAGTCGTTCTCTGGATCGCCTTCAACATTGCCTATGCCATACGTGTCGTGCCTGATTTCACGGCCCGATCCCGCCGCTCTGCCAAGCAGAACAGCCTCATCAATGGCACGCTGACCGATGTTTACAGCAACATGCAAATGGTGAAGCAGTTCGCTGCGGAAGATACTGAAGCTGGTGCGTTGCGCAAAATTTTGGGAAAAGCGACCACGACACTTCACCATGAACAGCGAGCGTACCGCACGGCTGAACTCGTCGTGGTCAGCGCCAACATGTTGCTTTGGCTGGTTCTGCTGGGGTTAGGCTTTTGGGGGCTTTATCGCACCACCTTGACGGTGGGAGAGTTCGTCGCGACCGTTTACATCCTCCAGCGTCTATCGGCGAGTTCCTTCACCTTTCTTCAGATGGGCCAACAGATTTTCAAGGCGTTGGGAACGATAAAGGATGCCATGCCGGTTTTAACGACACCACCGCAGATCACGGATCGGCCCGATGCCTTAGATCTAACCGTCACGCGCGGTGAAATCCACTTCGATCGCGTCAACTTCGCCTACACTTCAGACAAGCGGGTCATAGACGATCTCACGCTCACAGTGAAACCGGGCGAAAAGGTGGGTCTTGTTGGCCTGTCTGGCGCCGGCAAGACCACGCTTGTCAATCTTCTCTTGCGCTTTTACGAGGTTACCGATGGCGCGATCCGTGTGGACGGTCAGGATCTGCGGCATGTGACACAGGCGAGTTTGCGCAGAAACATCGGCCTGATCGCGCAGGATGTAGCACTGCTGCATAGATCAGTGGCAGACAATATCCGCTATGGCCGACCAGACGCATCGACCACTGAAATCGAAGAGGCTGCACGGGCCGCTCAGGCTGACGCGTTTATCGCGGATCTACGGGATGGCGAGAAGCGAAGCGGTTACGATGCCTTTGTCGGCGATCGAGGCATCCGACTTTCGGGTGGTCAGCGCCAGAGAGTATCTATAGCTCGCGTTCTGCTTAAAAATGCACCAATCCTCATTCTAGATGAAGCGACATCGGCGCTGGACAGTGAGGCGGAGGCGGCCATTCAGGACAGGCTGAACCTGCTGATGGAAGGTAAAACGGTTATTGCCATTGCTCATAGGCTGTCAACCATAGCGAGGATGGACAGAATCGTCGTCCTGGATCAGGGAAAAATAGTGGAAGAGGGCACCCCGGAAGAGCTTCTCGCCCACAATGGCCTTTATGCACGCCTTTGGCAAAGGCAGACGGGTGGCTTCATTCCAGACCAACTGGGCTGAATTACACCTTGATAGGCACCGCGAAAGGGTGCCTATCATAACATCAATTGAATCGCCTTACGCAGCGGAACGCAAGGCTTGCGCCGAACCGCTGATACGGAAGTGAGACAGCAGATCGGTTAGCTGTCTGCTTTCGTTGGCCAGAACCTGGCTGGAGGCGGTCGTCTCCTCAACCATGGCAGCATTTTGCTGGGTCATCTGGTCCATGTGATTAACGGAAGTATTGATCTCGCCAAGCGCCGCCGACTGTTCCGTCGCAGCACGAGCGATCATGGAAACCTGTTCGTTGACGTTATGCACGAGATCCTCGATTTCCTTCAACGCCTCGCCAGTGGAGAGAACCAGCTTAACCCCGCCCTGCACTTCCTGAGCAGAATTGTTGATCAGGGATTTGATTTCCTTCGCTGCATTTGCGGACCGTTGGGCGAGTTCACGAACTTCCTGAGCGACGACGGCAAAACCGCGCCCCGCCTCACCGGCGCGGGCTGCTTCCACACCGGCATTCAGCGCGAGCAGGTTTGTCTGGAAGGCTATCTCGTCGATAACCGAGATGATCTGGCTGATCTTCTGGGAGGACTGCTCAATACGCTCCATTGCATCGATTGCGTCGCGGACGATACCGCCGGACCGCCCAGCGCTATCCTTGGTCGCCGAAACCATGCGCGTTGCCTCGTTTGCGCGCTGGGTAGAGGTCTTGACCGTCGTCGTGATTTCCTCAAGCGCTGCGGCGGTTTCTTCGAGAGCTGCTGCCTGCTGCTCTGTTCTGCGGGCTAGCTGGTTCGATGCCGCGGAAAGCTCGCCGGAGCTGTCGGTGATCGTCCCGGCTGCCGCACGGACATTGTCCATGGTCGACCGCAGCGAAGCCATCGTAGCATTGACGTTCGATTGTAGTTCGGCAAAGGCACCCTGGAAGTGGCCCCGCATGTCCTGGGTCAGATCCTGATCGGCAAGGGCAGCGATAACGCGACGGACCTCGTTGATGCCACGGTCAACATTCTCGACCAGTTCGTTGACACCAGAGGCGAATCGCGTGAGGTCGGCATCTTCGTAGGTCTTGGTAATGCGCTGGCTGAAGTCGCCAGCGGATGCGGCCGCGACAATACCGCTGATGGATTGCTGCAAATCCTTGCTCTGGCGATTGAGCGCTTGCTCCTGTGCCTCCATCTCGCGCATGTGCAACTCGTTCGCCCGGAAGATTTCCAGCGCTCTCGCCATTTCGCCAATTTCGTCTGCGCGGTCCGTATCAATCACCACATCCCGGACATTGCCTTTGGCCATTTCGCTCATGACCATCGTCAGGCTGCGGATCGGCGCTGAAATGCCGCGTCGTGCTACGAGGAAGCTGATGGTTATACCCAGACCAATGCAGATGAGCGCGCTCGCCAACAGGATCGTCATGGTCATGCGTGAATCCGCCAAAGCATCGGCGCGGGCCGTTGCCAAAGTGTTGGCAGAATAGGTGCTGTAGATCTTCACTGCTGCGGTCACGGCCTTTTGGCCGTCAAGAGCCTTGTCGAGAGCAGCACGCAGGGCGGTAGGGTTCTTACCCTGCTCAGAACCAGCAATTTTTACCATTGCGCGAATGCTGTCGAAATAGGAGGCAAGCGATGTACGGACATTAGCCAGTTGCTTTTGCTCTTCCGCGTCTGCCGTGGCTGCAATCTTCGGCAGACGGTCCAGCATTTCCTTGGCGCGTTTTTCGGTTTCAGCTGCGAAATCTGCTGCTTTTTCCGGCGCCATCGCCAACTGATAAGTCATCCGGCTGATTGCGATGATATCGACACGCAGATCCATTGCCTCGCGCGCCACTTCTTCACGAGCGCCAGTGTTCTTCAAAGAAGATCCCAACACGCTTAGTCCCTGTGCACCGACGCCCGCGATGACGACGGCTGAAAGACTCATCAGCGTCATGACGACACCAACCTTCTTCAGGATTGAGAAATTCTTGATATTCACGAGAGACCCCCAACGGCAGAAAGGCACGGCAACAGGCGCGTCCATTCGAATTTTCAAAAAATCTATCGGAGGAAAGTTAAAATTGTGCCGTTATCGGTTTTTCTTCCATTTTCAATGGTATGTGACGGTCAAGAAAATTTTCTCCTCACTGCACATATCTGGCACTCTTGCTTGCAAGTCTTTGACTTCACTAATCGATTCGTCTGTCCCCATTTTCCACAGGCAAGCACCACAATATCTTGTGGTTAAAAATCCATTGCAAACGAGACCTTGACGGAATCACACATTCGAACAAGATAGCTTTCATGTTGCGGCGGCGACTGAACCGGACATGACGAGATCGGTT
This sequence comes from Affinirhizobium lemnae, assembly GCF_022968395.1. Taxonomy (GTDB): domain Bacteria; phylum Pseudomonadota; class Alphaproteobacteria; order Rhizobiales; family Rhizobiaceae; genus Neorhizobium; species Neorhizobium lemnae. The sequence goes on along the minus strand of NZ_JALJQZ010000032.1, from coordinate 36,624 downwards.
CTACCAGAACAAAACCCTGTATCCTGCAGGCTTGAGACGGGCAAACCATCAGTGTTTTTCCCGGCAGGATTTTTGTGCCGTTTTGTCTGATTTCTTCCGTGACATGGGGTGGTGGAAAACTGCTTTTATGCTATATTTAGTGTTTGCAGCTAAACTCACCACAAGATACAGGTCGACCATCTACGGATGATTTACCATTCGGACTGAGATAGGGCACGGCTGCCGGTGTTGACCCAACGGCTGCTGCAGTGACTTTCTGCGCCTGAGCGGGGCGCATAACAAGGACGAGAGACATGCGCATTGAACGTCGTTTTACGAAGCCAGGCGTTGGCGCCTATGCGGAAATTGAGTTCCGCAAGGCCACGAGTGAGATCCGCAATCCGGATGGTTCCATCGTGTTCCGTCTTGCGGATATTGATGTGCCCGCACAGTTCAGCCAGGTTGCGACAGACGTTCTGGCGCAGAAGTATTTCCGCAAGGCCGGCGTGCCGAAGATCCTGAAGAAGGTTGAAGAGAACAATGTTCCTTCCTTCCTGTGGCGCTCTGTGGCGGACGAAAAGGCGCTGAAGGAACTACCCGAAGACGAGCGTTACGGTTCTGAAATCGACGCGCGCCAGGTCTTCGACCGTCTTGCCGGCACCTGGACCTACTGGGGCTGGAAGGGAGGCTATTTCTCGTCCGAAGAAGATGCAGCTGCTTTCCGCGATGAACTGGCCTATATGCTGGCCACGCAGCGCGTTGCGCCGAACTCCCCGCAATGGTTCAATACTGGCCTGCACTGGGCTTATGGTATCGATGGTCCGGGTCAAGGCCACTTTTATGTCGATCCCTTCACGGGCAAGCTGACGAAGTCGAAGTCGTCCTACGAGCATCCTCAGCCGCATGCCTGCTTCATCCAGTCCGTTGAAGACGATCTGGTCAACGAGGGCGGCATCATGGACTTGTGGGTTCGCGAAGCGCGCCTATTCAAGTATGGCTCCGGCACCGGTTCCAACTTCTCCTATCTGCGTGGCGAAGGCGAAAAGCTTTCGGGTGGCGGCCGCTCGTCTGGCCTTATGAGCTTTCTTAAGATCGGCGACCGTGCGGCAGGTGCTATCAAGTCCGGCGGCACGACACGTCGTGCAGCCAAGATGGTGGTAGTCGATATCGATCATCCGGATATCGAGGAATACATCGACTGGAAGGTGAAGGAAGAGCAGAAGGTTGCGGCGCTTGTGACCGGCTCCAAGGTCGTCTCCAAGCATCTGAAGGCCATCATGAAGGCCTGCGTGAACTGCGAAGGCAACGGCGACGACTGCTTCGATCCGGCCAAGAACCCTGCCCTGAAGCGCGAAATCCGTGCTGCCAAGAAGGATCAGGTTCCGGAAAACTACGTCAAGCGCGTCATCCAGTTCGCTAAGCAGGGCTACAAGGATCTTGAGTTCAAGACCTATGACACGGATTGGGATTCGGAAGCCTATCTGACGGTTGCTGGCCAGAACTCCAACAACTCCGTTTCGCTGAAGGATGACTTCCTGCGCGCTGTTGAAAACGACGGCAACTGGAACTTGACCGCCCGCAAGGACGGCAAGGTTATGAAGACACTCAAGGCGCGTGATCTGTGGGAGAAAATCTCCTACGCCGCGTGGGCTTCCGCCGATCCAGGCCTGCACTTCAACACCACCATGAACGACTGGCACACCTGCCCTGCAACTGGCCCGATCCGTGCATCGAACCCCTGCTCGGAATACATGTTCCTGGATGATACTGCCTGCAACCTTGCCTCTCTGAACCTGCTGCAGTTCAAGGATGCCAAGACCAAGCGCATCAACATTACTGACTACGAACATGCCTGCCGCTTGTGGACGGTGGTTCTCGAAATCTCCGTGATGATGGCGCAGTTCCCCTCGCCCCGGATTGCAGAACAGTCCTACGAATATCGCACGCTGGGCCTCGGCTACGCGAATATCGGCGGTCTGCTGATGTCTTCCGGCATTCCGTATGACTCGGCTGAAGGCCGTGCCATTGCCGGTTCGCTGACCGCAATCATGACCGGTGTTGCCTATGCGACTTCGGCGGAAATGGCCTCCGAACTCGGCCCCTTCCCTGGCTTTGCTCCGAACCGCGAAAACATGCTGCGCGTCATGCGCAACCATCGTCGTGCGGCCTATGGCGAGGCAACCGGCTACGAGGGCCTGTCCGTCAACCCGGTTCCGCTGACCCATTCGGAAAACCCGGATCAGGATCTGGTTGTCCATGCCAAGGCGGCCTGGGACAAGGCGCTGGAGCTTGGCGAAAAGCACGGCTACCGCAATGCCCAGACGACCGTCATCGCGCCGACCGGCACGATTGGCCTCGTCATGGATTGCGACACGACCGGTATCGAGCCGGACTTTGCTCTGGTGAAGTTCAAGAAGCTGGCCGGAGGCGGCTACTTCAAGATCATCAACGGTGCCGTTCCGGAAGCTCTGCGCACGCTGGGTTACTCGGAAAGCCAGATTGCCGAAATCGAAGCCTATGCAGTTGGCCACGGCAACCTGAACCAGGCGCCGGGCGTCAACCCTTCGACGCTGCGTGCCAAGGGCTTCACCGATGAGAAGATCGAAGCCGTCAACGGTGCGCTGAAGGCTGCCTTCGACATCAAGTTCGTCTTCAACCAGTGGACGCTCGGCGCGGACTTCCTCAAGGACACTCTCAAGGTTTCCGATGAGCAGCTTTCCGACATGAGCTTCAACCTTCTGGAGCATCTCGGCTTTGCGAAGAAGGACATCGAAGCGGCAAACGTGCATGTTTGCGGTGCAATGACGCTGGAAGGCGCACCGTTCCTGAAGGCAGAGCACTTGGCCGTATTCGATTGCGCCAATCCTTGCGGCAAGATCGGCAAGCGTTACCTCTCCGTGGAATCCCACATCCGCATGATGGCGGCTGCACAGCCCTTCATCTCCGGTGCGATTTCCAAGACGATCAACATGCCGAACGAGGCAACCGTCGAGGATTGCGGTAGCGCCTACATGCTCTCCTGGAAGCTGGCGCTGAAGGCCAACGCGCTGTACCGCGATGGTTCCAAGCTGTCCCAGCCGCTCAACGCCTCGCTGATCGAAGACGAGGATGATGAGGATGCAGTCGAAGACTTCATCCAGGCACCGGCAGCGGCGCAGGCCGTTCAGGTGACCGAGAAGATCATCGAGCGTGTCATCGAACGTGTCACCCGCGAGCGTGAGAAGCTGCCGAACCGCCGTCAGGGTTACACCCAGAAGGCCAATGTCGGCGGACACAAAGTGTATCTGCGCACCGGTGAATTCGGTGACGGTCGTATCGGCGAAATCTTCATCGATATGCACAAGGAAGGCGCTGCGTTCCGTGCGATGATGAACAACTTCGCCATCGCGATTTCGCTGGGTCTGCAGTACGGCGTGCCGCTGGAAGAATATGTGGAGGCCTTCACCTTCACCAAGTTCGAACCGGCTGGCATCGTGACCGGCAACGACGCGATCAAGAACGCCACGTCGATCCTCGACTACGTCTTCCGCGAACTCGCCGTGTCCTACCTCGGACGTCACGATCTGGCGCATGTCGATACGTCGGACTTCTCCAACACGGCGCTCGGCAAGGGCATTCAGGAAGGCAAGACCAACCTGGTTTCCACCGGCTGGACCCGTGGCCACAAGCCGACGCTGGTTTCCAGCAGCAGCCTGGACCGCGCAGGTTCGGAACCGAAGGGTTCTGCCACTGCGGCACCGGCCAAGGCTTCCGGCGCTGGCAATGTAACCGCCTTTGCAGGCTCTGCCGCCCGCAAGCTGGAAGCAACGGTTGCCATCTCGACCTCGGAAGTCGTTTCCTTCAAGCGCGATTATGAAGAGCGCGCCAAGGAGCTGGCGGAAGAGATTGCCGAGGAAGCGGTGGCCGATGAAGGCCAGCAGGCTGCGACCGCCCTCTTCTCCGACAAGGCAGCCGCCGACGCGGCAACAGCCAAAACGGAAGCGAAGAAGGTGGAAGCCGAACGCCGTATGCGCTCCATCGCACAGGGCTATACCGGCAACATGTGCACCGAGTGCCAGAACTTCACCATGGTGCGCAACGGCACCTGCGAGAAGTGCGACACGTGCGGCGCCACGAGCGGGTGCAGCTGACCACCGGAGTCTAAACCAATAAATTCCATATATCTTGTCCCGCAGGTAAAAATCCCCTGCGGGATTCTTCTAGGAGCTTAAATGGAGAAGAAGAGATACCAAATATTCTTAAGTTCGACTTTTACCGATTTGGAGGAAGAACGACGAAAGGTAATGCAAGCCATGCTAGGTATGGATTGTATCCCTTCCGGGATGGAGTATTTTCCTGCCTCGGATGAGGAAACGTTCGAGTTTATTAAGACTGTCATTGATGAATCTGATTACTATATATTGATATTGGCGGGGCGCTACGGATCAATTGATGCTGACGGAGTATCATATACTGAAAAAGAATACGATTACGCCTTAAAACAATCTAAACCAATATTGAGTTTTCTTAGGAAAGATTTGTCAAAGCTGACGCTAGACAAGATCGACAAAGAGCCAGACCACCGTCCGAAACTTGAAGAATTTCGTAAAAAAATTCTTGGCTCAGGTAGGCTAGTTAAACAGTGGTCGAACGCCGATCAGCTTGCCGCAGACATTGTACTTACTCTGACACACGCAATAAAGCGATATCCCCAGCCAGGTTGGATAAGGGGGGATAGGGCGGCGTCCGCGGATCTGTTGGAAACTCTCAACAACTTAAGAATAGAAAACGAAGGATTAAAGAAACGGGAAGCACCCTCGAATCCAAAAATTGCAAAAGAAGGACTATTAGATCTAGAAGGTACGTTGACTATTCCATTTAGGGCGAAATTTAATAATTCTTACTCACCGGTATCGCGGAAAATAGATCTATCATTGGGGGAAATTCTTCGAGTAGTAGGCTTCCGTTATCGCACCGCTAGTGTTCCTAATAGCCATGATGATCTAAGGCATCACATCGCAAAATCGGCGTCTGCGTTATCCGTAGATCTGGATTACGAGATAACGCGAGATATAATCACACAATTCGAGATATTAGGAATTCTTACAAAGAACACGGAAAATGGCTACATCTCCTATGTCCTTAGCGAAAATGGGGAGAGAGAGTATCTCGAGCGGACGGCGCTCCGCAGGTAATGCGGCTAGATGTAAATTACATCTGCCGAGCGCGAGAATTGAAGCAGGATCAGTTACAGATCAGCAACCGTTTCAATGCCGACCACCCTTATCGAGTGGTCGGCATTGCCCATTCTGACAGCACGGCGGTGGCGCTTGCGGCTTCATTGTATTGATTGCAAAGTCGCCCGCCTCAGCATGATCAGGACGGGTCCCCGAAACTGGATAATCTGGCAGGTGGCACGGCGAGCATTTGCGGCTCATGGCCCTTGCCATGCGTGAGCGCTTCGAAATCCGCGTGATCGAGAACGAGCGCCGGCTGGCGATCCTGTCGTGCGGGTGGCGTGGGTGATGTGAGTTTGAGCCGAAGTCTCAGGGTGCAGATCGCCAACCCCAGCAAGCCCAGCACAAATACCGGTGGCACAAGGAGCCACAGGGCCTTGATGGCATCTGGAGACGCGCGAAACGTGGCCAGTAGATCGGCCCAGAGATTATAGTCCTGCATGAGGCAAGCCGCCCTGCTCTGTTGCGAGTTCAAACCGAACGGACAACGGCACACCAGCAGGCGCAACGTGCGCCTCTGGCGGCCGGGGAGTTCGAAAAATCGCACACATACGACCGCCCCGACCTTTAGGTGCAAGCACCTTGGACATACGTCGGGGCCTCCCCAGCCATAGAGGGTGGGAGAGCCTTATAGGGCAATCACAAGCACTCAGCCACTCAAGAATGGCCGAGGGGGCATCTCGTATCGCGGATGCCAGCCGATGTGTGAGGGGTTTTCGAGGCCCCAGAATCGACCCGTTCAAGCCGATCCCGCGAGCACACTATGCCACTCTGGTTGTTACATCCATTGCGAGAAGTGGTGATTATTTTCCGTGGATGCGCAGATACTTGGGTGTCGCGCCAGCTCCGCCCGCTACCCCTGCAACTTCTCCTTCGGCACCGGTGCATCATCATAACCGCCATAGACGGACTGATCGAAGGGGACAACAGCGCCCGTCATCATGCCGCTTTCCTCGGATGCCATCCAGAGAACCGTGCGAGCCACCTCCTTCGGGTCGAGAATGCGGCCAAAGGGTTTGGTCGCGGCGGCACGATCGATGAAATCCGGATCGCCGGTTTCAGAGAGGATCAGCTTGCGCTCGTGATCCGAGTTCATCCAGCCAATATCCAACTGGTTGACATGGATACGGTGACGCATGAGCGCGTAAGCCGCGTTGCGGGTCAACGTGGCCAGTGCGCCCTTGGAGGCGGAATAGGGGGCAAGAAAGGGCTGACCGGCGAGGCTGGACATGGAGCCGATATTCACCACCCTGCCCTCGATACCATCGCGGATCATCAGCCTGGCCGCATCCTGCAGCAGGAAGAACGGCGCACGGGTATTGATCGCAAACATGCGGTCGAACAGTTCCGGCGTCGTGTTGAGAATATTGCCACGATCGGTCAGCCCCGCCGCATTGACGAGAACATCAACCTTGCCGAAGCGTTTGTCGGCTGCTGGAATAACGGTACGGACGGCGTCGATATCGGCAAGATCGGCAGCAACAACCTCGACCGCAACTCCTGTCGCACCGGTAATACGGTCTGCCACTCCCCGGCCCTTTTCCGCATCGCGCCCGACAATGACAATGCCGCCTGCGCCTGCCGCGGCAAAGCGCTCGGCAATGGCGGCACCCAGCCCTTGCGTGCCACCGGTTATAACCGCGATTTTTCCCTCAATGCGACTCATGGCTTCCTCCCAACCCACTTGATGAGAAATGGATAAGGTTCATGAGGGAGTTTGCATAGAGCGCATGTCACTGGTCATGAGAAAGCGGCGGAGCCGTTTCCAGCCCCGCCGCCTGTCACTTCCGGCAAATGGTTCAGGCCGATCACTCAGCCGCGAGCGGCTGGCCTTCCAGACCCGTTGCCACGACGGAAACGCGGAAACGACCATCAAGATTGCGGTCGAAAATCGCGCCAACCACGATATCAGCCTCATCCTGCACTTCATCGCGGATACGGCTGGCGGCCTCATCCACTTCGAACAGCGTCATATCCATGCCGCCGGAAATGGAGATGAGAACGCCGCGCGCGCCGCGCACTGAGATATCGTCCAGCAGCGGGTTTGCGATGGCGGCTTCCGCAGCGCGCATGGCGCGGCCCTGGCCTTCCGCCTCACCCGTACCCATCATGGCGCGGCCCATGCCCCGCATGACGGATTTCACATCGGCGAAATCGAGGTTGATCAGACCTTCCTTGACGATGAGATCCGTAATGCAGCCAACGCCTGCGAAGAGAACGCGGTCCGCAGTCATGAAGGCATCGGCAAAGGTGGTCTTGGCGTCTGCAATGCGGAAGAGGTTCTGGTTCGGGATCACGATGACCGTGTCAGCGGCCTGGCGCAGTTCCTCGATCCCGGCTTCAGCCGTCTTCATGCGGCGATTGCCTTCGAAGGTGAAAGGCTTCGTGACGACACCGACCGTGAGGATACCGGCAGAGCGGGCAGCCCGCGCGATGACCGGAGCTGCACCCGTGCCGGTTCCTCCGCCCATGCCTGCCGTTACAAAGCACATATGGGAGCCAGAGAGATGATCCATGATCTCATCGATGGATTCCTCCGCAGCGGCACGACCGACATCCGGCAGCGAGCCGGCGCCCAAACCCTCGGTCACATGGGCACCGAGCTGAATACGGCGCTGCGCCTTGGACGTGGCCAGCACCTGCGCATCCGTGTTGGCGGCGATGAATTCTACGCCTGCCAGCTCTTCCGCAATCATGTTGTTGATCGCGTTACCGCCGCCACCGCCGACGCCGATAACTGTGATGTGCGGCTGCAAACCGGAAATGCCGCCTCTGGCGTCGATCATCGCTCTCTCCTTGTCACTTCAATTTCATCGGCTTCTCTCGAAGCCCTTCAGTCTTCACATTCATTGCCGGGCCGAATTGTGCCGCTTTGAAATCCGATGAGCTGCACGTGCGCTCGAATCAGACAGGCCCGGCCCGTATCCCATTTCGAGTGCCCCGCCAAACATGGCATTGGCAAGGCGAAATACCGCTAAATTGAGCTGCATGGGCAGTTCAAACAAAATGGCCCTCCCGAATTGCGAGAGAGCCATTGGAATTCCTGACAGTCGGGCGACTTAGAACTTGTAGTTCACGCCAGCCTTGACAGTGTGATCATGCACATCCTGCTCGGAGGCAACACCACCAGCAAAGCTGCGAACATTCGGCGTTCCGGTGTAATTGTATTCTACCTTGGCCGAGATCTTGTCGTTGAACTTCTGCTCGATCCCAGCGCCAACGATGTAGCCAGCCTTCCAGCCATCAGGGCCCGAGACGCCGCCGTTATCGCGGAAGTTGGTCATGGCCATACCGGCCGTACCGTACAGAAGCGTCTGATCGAGCGGAACGCCTGCCTTCGCCTTCAGGCCCAGACGATGGCGCTCTTCCAGCTTGCCACCATTGACCTTCACGTCAGCATCGCCGAGGTAGGACAATTCGCCTTCGCCGCCGACAACGACGCCGCCGACATCAGCCTGATAACCACCCTGAACGCCAGCAGCAACGCCCTTGCCGCCCTTGAAGGGGTTCAAACGGCGCGAAACAAAACCGCCATGCGCACCAACATAGGCGCCATCCCAGTTGCCGCTGCGCGCAGCAGGCTCGTTATAAGCAGGCGGTTCCTGATAGGATGAAGTGAGGTCTGCTGCGGAAGCGGTCGTGGCGAGCTGAGCAGTAAGGCTGGCAACGACGGCCAGGGCAAGCGGCTTCTTGATCATGTTCGTAAACTCCATACACAGCCCACGTATGGCCGATGCGCGGGCGATCATCGGGACATCCTCGGTCTGTGAGAGCGGCCTCCCTTTGCCCCAGCCTCACTCAGCAGACCTTGCCAATACACCCTCCATTTTTCACGAATCTATAAACACATCCTTAACCAGGGAGACGCTGCCTGTGGAAAACCTGCCTTTAGGCGGCCACGCACAAAAAGACCCCGAAACCGTCACTGGTTTGCCTTGATGTAAGCCACGACATCATCAATTTCCGACTGAAACCAGAACCCCCAAAAGCGCATGCTGGTGCCCGGCACCTTGCTCTTCGGGCTTCGCAGGAACTCTGAAAGCGCAGCCTCGTCCCAGACAAGACCCTTCTCGCCCGCTTCCGTCATTGCGGGAGAATATCGGAAGTTCGGGACTGTGCCGGCATTTCTGCCAATGACACCGTTCAAGGTTGGCCCGAAGCCATTGCTGTTCGTCTGAAGCGTATGACAGCTTGCGCACTGTTTAAAGATCTGCTCGCCGCGGCGCAAATCGGCGGCAAGCGTCTGCCCTGCAATCGCCAACATCGCAAAGGGGGCAGAAAAACGCATGAGGCATAGGAGGAAGCATGATAAATGGCGCATGCTTCGCCAAGTAGCGCGCAAGGCGACGGACTGGGGGGTCCATACAGACCCCCCGATCGACGATAGAGATGAAACTACGCAGCCTTCTTATTCGGCGCGGGCACATCGACCCTGTAACACATGGGGATCCAGAGGGTATGAAACATAGAGGGAGAACGAAGTTCCATGTATTGTTCAGGATGTATTTTCCGAGGACCGGCGCAGTAATATTCTAAATGTTCACTGGTTTTTTTGTATTCATTTTCAAAATAAAATCTTTCATATGAGCCTGACGCCATTGCACCCTCTCCTCATTATTTCAATATTTCAACTTTATACTTATCGTATTCGCTAAGGAACACATTCAACATCAGGTTAAAGGCCACCAAAAGTGCTGAAACAGCCTTTCACCTCAACGTTGGCGGCGATCTATCATATAAAATTTTAACTTTCACACGCCTTCTATAAAATCTCTGACAGTTTGATTAAGTTTTTTTGATAGATCTGAACGTATTTTAGTCCTGAGACTAGCTGATGTTCCGTTTCTGCACGCTCACTCTGGTAAGGATACCGATCAAATCCGTCGGCACTGATATGCCATGCTCCAGGAGCGAAGGCATATTGTCGCCTGCTAATTCAACAATTTGCTTCCCGGGACGCCACAGGAATGGGCTTGGCTGCGGTTTTGCAGTTTGATGTGCAATCGCATGTCGCGCCAATTCATCTTCAAAGTTTACATCCGCTCGGCTGTTCAAGTTTGTCGGACCGGTTGATTTTGACGCTTAGGCCGCTTCCATCTCAGAACAGGTTTGCGGACAATCCGGTAGCTCAGCAAGACTGCCGCGATGGCAATATATACGGCCGGTTCAAGTGTCAGACTTTTTCGAGCCAGCACGAAATGCAGAACTGCTCCTGCCAGGATGAGGTAGCTGAGCTTGTGCAGTGTATTCCATCGGGGGCCTAATCTGCGAATCGACCATCCATTCGAAGTGGCGGCTAAAGGCAGCAGCAAGATCAGGCACGCCATGCCGATTGTGATGTAGGGCCTTCGCACGATGTCAGCCCAAACGGCATGAATATCGAGCCGAAGATCCAGCACGACATAGACGGTGAAGTGGAACAGCACATAATAGAAGCCGAGGAGACCAAGCGCCCGCCGGTAGCGGAGCCAGTTTATGCCGGTAAGGTCGCGCAAGGGGGTAACGAAAAGCGCAACGATTAAAAAACGCAGCGCCCAGATGCCCAATAGGTGCTCCAATCCCTTGACGGGGTTGAAACCAAGACCACCGGTCATTGCCTGGTAAAGATACCACGCCGCAGGCAACAGGCCCAGGAAGTAAAGGGCCCGGACGCTTGGACCGTGCAAGCGTCGTGGGAGGGCAGCGAATGAAGGCATCAGTAGTTCGCCTTCAGGTCCATTCCGGCATAGAGGCTAGCGACTTCGTCGGCATAGCCGTTGAACGGCAGTGTTGGCCTACGGTCAGGAAACAAGCCGCTTCCCTCTCCAATTCGCTGTTCTGTGGCCTGGCTCCAGCGTGGGTGGTCCACGGCCGGATTCACATTGGAATAGAAGCCATACTCCTTGGCATTCGCATTCTTCCACGTTGTTTCCGGCTGCTTTTCAACGAGCTTGATCTTGACGACCGACTTGATGCTCTTGAATCCGTATTTCCACGGCACAACCAGCCGGATAGGGGCCCCATTTTGATTGGGCAAGGTTTCCCCGTAGAGCCCAACGGCCAGAATGGTCAATGGATGAGCGGCCTCGTCAAGGCGCAGCCCTTCAATATAAGGCCAGGACAGAGGTTGGAAGAAACCGCTTTGGCCAGGCATCTCGGAAGGGCGCACAACGGTTTCGAATGCGACGTATTTGGCACTGCCCTGTGGCTCCACCTGATCGAGCAGGGCCTTAAGCGGAAAGCCGATCCACGGAATCACCATGGACCATCCTTCAACGCAGCGCATTCGATAGGTTCGCTCCTCGAGCTGGATCTTCATCAGTTCTTCCAGACCGAAAGTCTTCGGCTTGTTTACAAGACCTTCCACCGCCACAGCCCAAGGTGTCGGCTTGAAGTCTCCCGAATTCTGAGCGGGATCGGACTTGTTGACGCCAAACTCGTAGAAATTGTTATAGGTCGTCACCGCCTCTTTTGGCGTCAATTTTTCGTCCAGCTTGTAAGACCCAGGCTTTGCCTGCAGTGGTGCAGCAGAGGCACTCACCGCCGTTCCGGAAAGCACGAGACCTGCTGCTGCGCCGCCGATAAATGTCCTACGGGACAGATAAACCCGCTGGGGCGTGATTTCGTTCGAGGAGATTTTGGGAGGGTGGTAGACGCTCATGGCAGTTCTCTCTCAACACTATGTTGGATCTTTCTATCACTACGTAAACTGTTGGAGGAGAGTTTCAGACCTCACGCAAATTAAATCGAGGGGAACATTTTCGTGTATGTCGGAGAGCTGGAGGCGTACCGCTTTGACCTGTGCTGATAGTGACAGCAAAATTCCTTTGGAGTAGGGATTAGCCATAGCAATTGGTCTTGCCGCCGACAGGGCTGGCGGATTTTGAATCGAGGATAACACCATGCCTGCTTACCGGTCCAGAACGACGACTCACGGCCGCAATATGGCGGGTGCGCGCGGTTTGTGGCGTGCTACCGGCGTGAAAGACAGTGATTTTGGCAAGCCCATCATTGCTGTCGTTAACTCCTTTACCCAGTTTGTGCCCGGCCACGTACACCTGAAGGATCTCGGCCAACTGGTCGCACGCGAGATTGAAGCAGCCGGTGGCATTGCCAAGGAATTTAATACGATCGCGGTAGATGACGGAATCGCGATGGGGCACGATGGCATGCTCTATTCGCTGCCCTCGCGCGAGATCATTGCCGACAGCGTGGAATACATGGTGAATGCCCATTGTGCTGATGCCATGGTCTGCATTTCGAACTGCGACAAGATCACGCCCGGCATGCTGAATGCTGCAATGCGCCTCAATATCCCGGCCGTGTTCGTTTCCGGTGGTCCGATGGAAGCCGGCAAGGTCGTTTTGCATGGCAAGACTGTGGCGCTCGATCTGGTCGATGCGATGGTCGCTGCTGCAGATGACAAGATTTCGGATGAGGAAGTGGCCGTCATCGAGCGTTCGGCTTGTCCCACCTGCGGTTCCTGCTCCGGCATGTTCACGGCGAATTCCATGAACTGCTTGACAGAGGCCCTTGGTCTTTCGCTCCCGGGCAATGGTTCTACTCTCGCAACCCATTCGGATCGTAAGCGGCTGTTCGTCGAGGCCGGTCATCTGATCGTGGATCTTGCCCGCCGTTACTACGAGCAGGAAGACGAGGGCGTGCTGCCGCGCAACATCGCCACGAAGCAGGCGTTCGAAAATGCCATGGCACTCGATATTGCCATGGGCGGATCGACAAACACCGTTTTGCACATTCTTGCCGCGGCCCACGAAGGCGGGGTCGATTTCACGATGGATGATATCGACCGCCTCTCGCGCAAGGTGCCATGCCTGTCGAAGGTCGCGCCTGCGAAGCAGGACGTCCATATGGAAGATGTCCATCGCGCAGGCGGTATCATGCGCATTCTGGGCGAGTTGGAGCGGGGCGGTCTGTTGAACACTGACTGCAAGACCGTCCACGAAGCAACGCTCGGCGATGCCATCAACCGGTGGGATATCACACGCACCAACTCGGAAACCGTTCGAACCTTCTTCAAGGCGGCTCCGGGTGGAGTGCCCACTCAAGTTGCGTTTTCTCAGTCTTCACGCTGGGACGATCTCGATACGGACAGCGAAAAGGGCGTTATCCGCTCGGTTGAAAGCCCATTCTCGAAGGATGGTGGCTTGGCGGTGCTTTACGGAAATATCGCGCTGGATGGCTGCATCGTCAAAACCGCTGGTGTTGATGAATCGATTCTCAAGTTCACCGGACCTGCCAAGGTCTACGAAAGCCAGGATGCGGCTGTTAAGTCGATTCTTGGCAACGAGGTTGTCGCGGGTGATGTCGTCGTGATCCGTTACGAGGGACCGAAGGGTGGGCCGGGCATGCAGGAAATGCTGTACCCGACGAGCTACTTGAAGTCGAAAGGCCTGGGCAAGGCCTGCGCGCTCATCACCGATGGCCGCTTTTCGGGCGGTACCTCCGGTCTCTCGATCGGTCATGCTTCACCGGAAGCGGCAAACGGCGGGGCAATTGGGCTGGTCAAGAACGGCGATCTGATCGAAATCGATATTCCGAACCGTACAATCAACCTGAAGGTCACCGATAGCGAACTGGCCGCTCGGCGTGCCGAGCAGGATAAGCTGGGCTGGAAGCCGGTTGCGCCGCGCAAGCGTAACGTAACAACGGCATTGAAAGCCTATGCTGCTTTTGCATCCAGCGCGGACAAGGGCGCGGTCCGAATTCTCCCGGAATAATCAGTTTTAGGGTTGGTTGATTATCAGAGAGGCGCTCGCTCAGCGGGCGCTTTTTTTGTTTGAATTTATAGTTGGAGGAAATCCTATAAATTCAGAATATATATCACATTTTGTATTCAGATCGTATTCATGAACTGAAAGTATTGTGTCCAACAGAAGATCGAACGATCTTCAAGTCTTGTTGTCCCCCATCTTTGCTTCTGAGGACTTATCCATGAAAAAGCTCGGCTTGGCACTTTGCCTGGCGTTCGCAGCATCTGCATTTGCAAGCATTCCTGCATCTGCCAGCGATTATGCGTTTAGACTTCACAACAGAGCCAATGGCTACACCATAAATGGCTTCTATACATACCAGAATGGCAAATGGAGCGAGAACTGGCTCGATTCGCGTATTAGGCCGGGCGAATACGCCAACATGGACTGGTTCAGCAACGAAGGAAATTGCGTCGTTCCATTCCGCGTGAGCTGGGATGGATACGGTGCAGACGACTTCAAGGTCGACTGGTGCAAGGGTGTCAGCAATATCTACATGAAAGATAAAGGCTTTAGCTGGGATTGATTCCCGGCCTAGGGCGACCGGGACCGCTGGTGACTGGTCGCTCTTCCGGCATTAGATCAAACCCCGCTCTAGGGTCAAAACTCAATCAGGTTTCGGGCGTGGCGCGAGCGGATTTTGTTGGCGAACAGGAGAAGAGGCTGCCGTGGAGCGCCACTCCACAAAGCCTTTTCGACGCCTTCGCAGAGAAAATCCACCGCGTCCCGCAGGGATATGGCGAAAATCGCTCATTTCTGCGTCGCGAATCCTTGATGGATATTGGATCCACCGGCGGCTTCGCTTCTATAACTGAACGATTTTCTCCCATACCACGCTCCAAATCCTGATTGAGTTTTGACCCTAAAGGGGCTTGATCAATCCCTTATAGGCCTCGTTGAGTTGCTTCAATCGCTCCTCATACGCACTTCGCAAGCAAGCCGCCTCGCTTCCACATGTCGTTCGCTTCTTCAGCCAAGTCGCTTGCTCATCCCGCACCAGATCCCGGTTCCCCATAGGCATCAAGCCGGTAAGAATTTCAAAAGTCGTGGCCATTTTGACGTCGAGATCGTTCAGGGTCCTGTCTTCGCAAATCGTCTTTTCGTCTGCCGCAAGCTCGCTCTTCGTGCAATCGAAGCTGGCAGCATGGCTTGTTTCTGGCAGCAGGATGTTGCTTGAAAGGGTCGCCAGAACGGCTACCAGAAGCGCTGGTTTGACATGGGTCATCAGGTATCTCCGTCTTGAGCGGAAATTACGGATGAGCTGCAAAATGGTTCCACACGGGTGTCATCGAAAGCGGCTTTGGCATCATCCCTGTCGCAGCTTCTGGCATTTCTCAGCGGTGATCCTAAGTAACCAGCCACGATCATCTTTCACCTTGTTCGGCCATCTTTCATTTCTAACCTATCCAGCTACAAGGTCACCATCGCTTTGTTGAAGAGGAATCACATGCTCCACCTGCCGAAAACCCTATTCAGTATGTTGATAGCCTTGGCATTCCTGCAGCCGCTGCCTGTCATGGCGCAGGAAAAGACGCTTCCGCAAAGTCAACAGCAAATGCAGCTATCTTTTGCGCCGCTTGTGAAACAGACCGCAGGAGCGGTGGTCAACGTCTATGCTGAGCGTGTGGTGCAGCGGCTCAATCCCTTCGCGGGCGACCCTTTCTTTGAACGTTTTTTCAACCAGCGCATGCCGAACCGGTCGGAGAAGCAGTCTTCGCTGGGGTCCGGGGTAATCGTTTCCCAGAATGGGCTCGTCGTGACGAATACGCACGTCATTGAAGGCGCTGACGACATCAAAATCGCACTTCCGGACGGACGTGAATTCCCATGTGAAGTCCTGCTGAAAGACGAAAGCATCGATCTGGCTGTCCTGAAGATCAAAGCAAATGAGCAGTTCCCGGTTCTCGGAATCGGCAATTCCGACGCGGTAGAGGTCGGCGATCTGGTTCTGGCAATCGGAAATCCCTTTGGCGTTGGGCAGACCGTGACGAGTGGCATTGTCTCCGCACTTGCCCGTAATCAGGTGACCGACGGCGACGTCGGCTTCTTCATCCAGACGGATGCCTCAATCAATCCCGGCAATTCCGGGGGCGCCTTGATGAACATGAAAGGCGAGCTGATCGGCATCAATACCGCGATCTTCTCCAGGGGCGGCGGTTCGAACGGCATTGGATTTGCTATTCCCGCTAATCTCGTCAAGGTCTTCCTTCAGGCGGCAGAAGCCGGCAAGAAATCGTTCGAGCGTCCCTATGTTGGTGCAACCTTCCAGCCGGTTACCTCCGAAGTCGCGGAAGCGCTCGGGTTGAAGACGGCGCGGGGCGCTTTGGTGGTTAGCGTGACTGAGGGGGGTCCGGCAGACAAAGCCGGCTTGAAGGCTGGCGAAGTGGTAACGGGCGTCAACGGCATATCGGTCGAACACCCAGATGCGCTTTGGTATCGCTTGACGACAGCTGGCCTTGGTAATTCAACGAAGCTGACCGTCCAGCAGGGTGGCGCACAGCGTGAACTCAGCATGGTCATTGGTGCCGCTCCGGAAAGCGTGCCGCGCGATGTTCGCCTGATCGAGGGCCGAAATCCCTTTGCCGGATTGCGAGTTGCCAATCTCTCGCCGCGTCTTGCAACAGAAGTGCGTCTGCCGACAGACAAGACCGGGGTTGTTGTCACGGAAGTCGTCAAAAACTCTCCGGGTGCGCGTCTTGGTTTCCAGGTGGGTGATATCATAGTATCGGTGAACGGCGATCCTGTGCCATCCACAAAAGCCATGGCCGCTTTGGTGGAAGACAATCCTGGCTTTTGGCGTGTAGAGATCGAGCGTGGCGGCCAGCGTATCCGTCAATTCTTCAGATGAGCGGCGATTTATTCGCTCCCAGGATTCCGGAAGCCGTCGCCAATCTTCGACCGCTCGCGGACCGGCTGCGCCCCACCTCCCTTATGGAGGTAACGGGCCAATCGCACCTCACGGGCGAAGATGGCGTCCTGCGCCGGATGATAGCGTCGGGTTCGCTCGGATCGATGATCTTCTGGGGACCGCCCGGGACTGGTAAAACGACGGTCGCCAGATTGCTGTCTGGCGAAGCCGGTCTGGCGTTCGAGCAGATATCCGCCATTTTTTCGGGTGTGGCCGACCTCAAGAAAGTGTTCGAGACAGCACGGCTGCGCAGGCATGATGGGCGACAGACATTGCTGTTCGTCGATGAGATTCATCGCTTCAACCGGGCGCAGCAGGACAGCTTCCTGCCGGTCATGGAAGACGGCACGGTGATCCTTGTCGGTGCAACAACAGAGAACCCGAGTTTCGAATTGAACGCCGCTCTCCTGTCCAGGGCGCGGGTGCTCACCTTTCGTTCCCATGACGAGGAGAGCCTGAGCGAACTGCTGCTGCGTGCCGAGCAAGCCGAAGGCAAGCCGCTCCCGCTCGATGATAGCGCGCGCGGCGCACTTCTACGGATGGCGGATGGCGATGGACGTGCGGTTCTGACGCTTGCTGAAGAAGTCTGGCGTGCGGCCCGGGCGAACGAAATCTTCGATGTCGACGGCTTGAGCATCATCGTTCAGAGGCGAGCACCAGTCTATGATAAGAGTCAGGACGGCCACTACAATCTGATCTCTGCCCTTCATAAATCAGTACGCGGATCCGATCCCGATGCTGCACTCTATTATCTTTGCCGAATGTTCGACGCGGGTGAGGATCCTCTTTACATAGGCCGCCGACTGGTTCGCATGGCGGTGGAAGACATCGGGCTGGCCGATCCGCAGGCATTGGTGGTCTGTAACGCAGCAAAGGATGCCTATAACTATCTCGGGTCGCCAGAGGGTGAACTCGCGCTAGCACAGGCTTGCGTTTACCTGGCAACCGCTCCTAAGTCGAATGGTGTCTACACTGCCTACAAGGCTGCGATGCGCGCCGCCAAGGAGCACGGCTCTCTTGTGCCGCCAAAGCATATTCTCAACGCACCCACGAAGCTTATGAAGGGTGAGGGCTATGGCGACGGATACCGCTATGATCACGACGAGCCTGATGCCTTTTCCGGTCAGGATTACTTCCCGGAAAAGATGGGCAGAGTGACTTTCTACGACCCACCGGAACGCGGTTTCGAGCGCGAGATCCGCAAGCGACTCGACTGGTGGGACAAGCTGAGGCGCGAACGAAGTCCGCGTTAACCGCGGCTCTGCTTGGGCGCTGGAATGCTATTGGCAGGTGGTGCCACCATTTTCACGGAGGAATCTGCCAGTCCATGGTGGCCTTCCGCATCGACGATGAGATGCCACGTTCCGTCTTCCGGAACGACCAGTCGGATCGGCGATTTTTTCGCAACGCCTCCGATATACTTGAAGTCGAGGCGCTCGTTGAAGCGCTGCCAGGCAGTGGCATTCATCAGCCGCACGTTGTTTACCGCACTCATTGTCACTTCGATCGTGGTGCCAGCGCGCTGCTGCTTGAGATCATAATGTGTGAAACGAAAACTCGGGCCTGCCATTTCCAACTCCAGAACAGTCTGCTGTCCGTTAGTTAGAACGCAAAGCGTTAAAGTTCGGTAGGCGCGATGGCCCCCGAAATCGCTGGTCTTCTTTTGGTAATCGCCAGCAATCAGTCCACCAAGGCTCCCTTTCCTCGATTGGGGCGATCTCTGATTACTAGAGAGAAGCAATCACTTATGTGTAATCCCAAATATCGGAGAACAGCGCGTCATAGCGACAGAGACTGCACTCCGACTCATGCGCGAAATTCAAAAGGAACATCCGGATGTACTATTTCACCATTTGGGTAGATTCTGCGATTGCTCTTCTCCCATGTATCATCCCAGTAAGCCATACCCAAGCAGTGACGCCATGTCTGCCATATTCAAGCGCTGGCGCATCGATGCCGGTTTGGCGTACCTGTCCGCACATGGTGTCCGAGAAGGCTTGGCTGAGTTGCTCGCTGAAATGGGCTGCAGCCAATACGAAATCATGGCCATACTTGGCCACTCGGAAGCCAAGACAAGCGAGGTTTACACCCGCCGCGTAGAGCGGTGGACCCTTTAAAAGCGAGCCCTTGGATAAGTGGATTGGAAACAGTGAATGGGACAACGTTATAAATCATTGTCCCAAAAACGAGAAAAAGCGCTGAAAAATCAGCGCTTTTCTCAAGTACTTGGTGCGGTCGAGAAGACTCGAACTTCCACGGGTTGCCCCACAGCGACCTCAACGCTGCGCGTCTACCAATTCCGCCACGACCGCATCGTGGTAGGCCTTCTTGCGTCGGCTAGGGAGCATCTAGCAAAGCGTTTTGGCCCGCGCAAGAGCGCCGTGACAGTTTTTTGAAAGATAAATTTCCCGAAACAATCCCCATATGTGAAGCAGGCCGCATTTGCAGGGTTTTGCGCCTGTGGATATAAGCGGGCATCCTGGAAAAAGAGAACCATGCCATGCTGACGCGCACCGATCTTGAGATTTCCATGCTGCCGAAGGAGGGTTCCCCGCCCGTCCGCTGGAGAATCTCTGATGATCTGGTGCCTTACGACCATGCGCTAGCAGTCATGGAACGCGAGGTAGCGGAGATTGCTGATGGCAAAGCGGACGAACTTGTCTGGCTTCTGGAGCATCCGCCGCTCTACACAGCAGGCACGAGTGCCGATTCTGCTGACCTGATCGAACCGAACCGCTTTCCCGTGTTCGCGACAGGCCGCGGGGGTGAATACACCTATCACGGACCTGGCCAGCGCGTGGCCTATGTCATGCTGGACCTCAAGCGTCGACGCCAGGATGTGCGTGGTTATGTCGCCGCGCTGGAAGAGGTGATCATCCGGACCCTGGATTCCATGAATGTTCGCGGCGAGCGCCGTGAGGATCGCGTCGGTGTCTGGGTACGCAGACCGGAGAAGCCGCTTTTGCCAGATGGATCAATGGCCGAGGACAAGATTGCAGCACTTGGCATCCGCTTGCGGCGCTGGGTCAGCTTCCACGGCCTTTCGCTCAATGTCGATCCCGACCTCTCGCATTTTTCAGGGATCGTGCCCTGCGGAATCTCCGCCCACGGCGTCACCAGCCTCATGGATCTCGGCCTGCCGATCTTGATGACGGACGTTGATGTAAGGCTGAGGCAGGCATTCGAGGACGTGTTCGGACCAACGGCACGGGAAATGATTTAAGCGAGCAGACGAGGCGCTTGACGTAGGGTGAGTCCCTGTGATTGATGTCGAACATAGGGAGAACACTCATGCGCAGCGCGAGCGTAAGCACGGACCGTACCGTACCGGGAATGGCGCTCATGGCTTTCTGCATGATCGTGCTGCCTATGATGGACGCCATTGCAAAATACATGGCGACATTCGAAACCATGTCGCCCGGCCAAGTGACGTTCTATCGTTTTTTCTTCCAGCTTGTTGTTCTGGCACCGCTTTTCTTCTGGAGTGTTGGCAGCTTCCGTAACGTCAAGCGGCCATGGATGAACCTGCTGCGCGGTGCGCTTCATGCAGCCGCCAGCCTGCTGTTCTTCACCGCTGTCAAATACATGCCTTTGGCAGACGTATTCGCCATCTATTTTGTCGAGCCCTTCCTGCTGACGATTATGTCTGCAATCTTTCTCGGCGAACGCGTCGGCTGGCGCAGATGGCTGGCCATCCTTGTCGGCTTTGCCGGTGCGATGATCGTCATCCAGCCGAGCTACGCTATCTTTGGCCCCACCTCTCTTCTGCCGATTGCCTGCGCCGCCCTTTTCACGCTCTATCTCTTTCTCAATCGCGCGCTTGGCGACGCCGACTCACCGCTGACAATGCAGATGATGTCCGGCCTGGGCGGTACACTCTTCATGGGCGTAATCCTGGTTATCGGGCATCTGGCGGGCCAGACAGATTTTGCAATGTCCCTGCCCTCGTCGACCCTTGGGCTTACATTGCTTGTCATACTGGGGTCGCTGTCCGGCTACGTTCATCTGCTCGTGGTTCGTGCGTTCCGGATGGCGTCCCTGTCTCTTCTGGCACCGTTTCAGTATTTTGAGATCATTTCCGCAACTGTGCTGGGCTATCTGCTGTTTTCCGATTTTCCCACGCCGTCGAAGTGGCTGGGTATTGCAATCATTGTAGCGTCCGGGCTGTTTATCATCTGGCGGGAACAGGTCGCGCGGGTACGTTTGCAGGCTTGAGCATCGATTCCGGGGCTGTAGAATCCACTGTCAACGAA
The DNA here is from genome assembly GCF_022968395.1 of Affinirhizobium lemnae. Taxonomy (GTDB): domain Bacteria; phylum Pseudomonadota; class Alphaproteobacteria; order Rhizobiales; family Rhizobiaceae; genus Neorhizobium; species Neorhizobium lemnae. The sequence goes on along the minus strand of NZ_JALJQZ010000032.1, from coordinate 15,518 downwards.
TGTCGCACTGAAGACTTGAGCCGCTGAGCCGGGCATGTAAAAAGCGTGATGAATCGGGAATGTAGGGAGATCTAAGATGGACGTTCGCGCCGCAGTCGCCGTTCAGGCAGGCAAGCCATTGGAAGTTATGACCGTTCAGCTTGAAGGCCCGCGGGCGGGAGAGGTTCTGATCGAAGTCAAGGCAACAGGAATCTGCCACACGGATGATTTCACGCTGTCGGGTGCCGATCCCGAAGGTCTCTTCCCGGCAATCCTCGGCCATGAGGGCGCTGGCATTGTTGTCGACGTCGGACCGGGCGTAACGTCGGTGAAGAAGGGCGACCATGTCATTCCGCTTTACACGCCGGAATGCCGCGAATGCTATTCCTGTCTTTCTCGCAAGACGAACCTCTGCACGGCGATCCGCTCCACGCAGGGGCAAGGCCTCATGCCGGATGGCACAAGCCGCTTCTCCATCGGCAGGGACAAGATCCATCACTACATGGGTTGCTCCACCTTTGCGAATTTCACGGTCCTGCCCGAAATCGCTGTCGCCAAGGTCAACTCAGACGCTCCCTTCGACAAGATCTGCTACATCGGCTGCGGCGTCACGACAGGCATCGGCGCTGTCATCAACACAGCCAAGGTGGAGATCGGATCGACAGCGATCGTTTTCGGCCTTGGCGGTATCGGCCTGAACGTCCTGCAGGGGCTGCGTCTGGCCGGCGCGGACATGATCATCGGCGTTGACATCAACCCGGACCGCAAGGCCTGGGGCGAGAAATTCGGCATGACGCATTTCGTCAATCCGAAGGAAGTCGGCGATGATATCGTGCCCTACCTCGTCAGCATGACGAAGCGGAACGGCGATTTGATCGGCGGCGCAGACTATACTTTCGACTGCACCGGCAACACAAAGGTCATGCGTCAGGCACTGGAATCCTCTCATCGCGGCTGGGGCAAGTCCATCATCATCGGCGTGGCGGGAGCGGGTCAGGAGATCTCGACGCGCCCCTTCCAGCTTGTGACCGGACGGAACTGGATGGGCACGGCCTTTGGCGGTGCACGCGGACGAACCGATGTTCCAAAGATCGTTGACTGGTACATGGACGGAAAGATCCAGATCGACCCGATGATCACCCACACCATGCCGCTCGAGGATATCAACCAGGGCTTCGAGTTGATGCACAAGGGCGAAAGCATTCGCGGCGTGGTGGTTTATTGATCAGCCACCCCTCCTGCACAGTGGACGTGCGGAGCCTTGATGAATTCTCCGCACGCGAACTTTATGCTCTGTTGAAACTGCGCGTCGACGTTTTCGTCGTCGAGCAGGCATGCGCCTATGAAGAGCTGGATGGCAAGGACGACGCATCATTGCATCTACGCATGATGGACGGCAGTGACCTGGTGGCAGCTGCGCGAATTCTCCCGCCGGTGGACGGGAAGAACCCGCGGATCGGCCGGGTCGTGGTCTCCCCGCATCATCGCGGCAAACGCTTGGGCGAGGCTGTGATGAGGGAGGCGTTAGCGGTCTGCGCCGATCGTTTCCCCGGTATCGACGTGGAGATTTCTGCACAAAGCCATCTCCAGCGCTTCTACGGCCCCCTTGGTTTCGTGGCGATCTCGGAAGAATATGTTGAGGATGGTATTCCCCACGTCGATATGGTGAGGTCTTCATCATGATCTATGTCGATGCTGATGCCTGTCCCGTAAAGCCCGAGATCCTGAAGGTTGCAGAACGCTTCGGGATGGAGGTCACGTTCGTCGCAAATTCCGGGCTTAGACCCTCTCGTGACCCGATGATCAAGAATGTCATTGTCTCGGGTAAATTCGATGCTGCGGACGACTGGATCGCAGAACGGGCCGGAACCGGCGACGTCGTGGTGACTGCAGATGTGCCGCTGGCTGTTCGCTGCGTCGCCAACGGCGCGCAGGTCACGGGGCCGACGGGCCGGATTTTCGATGAGACAAATATCGGCATGGCGAGCGCCATGCGGGACCTCGGCGCGCATTTGCGGGAGACCGGGGAAAGCAAAGGCTATAACGCGGCCTTCACCCAAAAGGATCGCTCCGCGTTTCTCTCCGCCTTGGATGTTCTCTGCCGCCGGGCAATGCGCGCGGATGGATCTGCAGGATGACAAGCGGGACACAGAGAGCGAGGCTGAAATGGCGTAGCCGCCGCTACAGCCCGTTTTACGGTGCGGGATTGGTAGGTCTTGCTGCCGTGCCGTTGTTCGCTTACTTCGCCCCGAATCTCCTCATCGAAGGTGCGGCGGTCACGTTTTTCCTGATCTATCTGGGCATTATGGGCCGTCGAATTCCGCGCCTCACCGTAGAGCGCTACAAAAACAGCCGGGAGCGCGATGATGCGCCCGCCTACGCCATCATTCTCGTTACGATTCTGGCTGTCGTCGCGGCAATCGGGGCACTCTTCAACGCGCTCAATCGGGGTTCGCATGTCAGTGTTTTCGAGATTGCCCTTGCCTTCCTGTCCGTCATCGGTGGCTGGCTGACGCTTCACACAATGTTTGCGTCGCACTATGCGCATCATTTCTGGCGGCATGTGACAGGACCGGACGGCGTTCGCAGGGTCCAGGGTGGGCTCTCATTTCCCGACACGGAAGAACCGGCGGGTCTGGATTTCCTCTATTTCTCCTTCGTCATTGGCATGACAGCGCAAACATCGGACGTCGCGATCACTACGACTGCGATGCGGCGTATCAATCTCTCACATTCTCTGACAGCCTTCTTCTTCAACACAGTGCTGGTAGCGGCAACAGTCAATGCCGCCGTCGCATTGGCGGGCTGATACCGCGCAAGGACATAAGCAATGAAAGTCATCTCCCAGAATACGGCGTTCGGCGGCATGCAGGGCGTTTTCCAACATCAGTCGGAAGCGTGCAATTGTGAAATGACCTTTGCGGTATTCGTGCCTCCACAGGCCATCACAAAGAAGAGACCGGTTCTCTGGTTCCTGTCCGGCCTGACCTGCACCCATGCCAACGTCATGGAAAAGGGTGAATACCGGCGGCTGGCGGCTGAACTCGGGCTGATCATCGTGTGCCCGGATACCAGCCCAAGAGGAAATGATGTTCCGGACGAACTGACGAATTGGCAGATGGGCAAGGGCGCAGGCTTTTACCTCGATGCAACAGAAATGCCGTGGTCTGAACATTACCGGATGTATACCTACGTCACCGAGGAACTCCCGGCACTAATCGGTGAGCACTTCCGGGCAGACATGACACGTCAGGGCATATTTGGGCACTCCATGGGCGGCCATGGCGCAATGACGATCGCGCTAAAGAACCCTGATCGCTTCAAGAGCTGCTCGGCATTCGCCCCCATCGTGGAGCCATCCACCGCGGATTGGTCTGCACCCGCCCTGGAAAAATATCTCGGCTCGGACAAAGCCAACTGGCGCGCCTATGATGCATGCGCCCTCGTTCAGGATGGTGCCCGCTTCCCGGAATTCCTGATTGATCAGGGTAAGGCTGACAGTTTTCTGGAAAGCGGGCTGCGTCCCTGGCTGTTTGAGGACGCAATTCAGGGCACAGGAATCGGCCTGACCTTGCGTATGCACGAACGCTACGATCACTCCTACTATTTCATTTCGACCTTCATGGATGATCATCTGCGGTGGCACGCCGAGCGGCTTGCATAAAATTCAGCAGGTCTTGAAATACCTCAGGTCGCGCACCAATTCATGCCTTGCGCAGACGACTGAGTATGCTTTTCCTCTCGAAGCATGGTGAACCGGCGGGGACGACCTCGCTCTCAAAAGGAGCGATACATGCCCTGGACATACCTGTTCCTCGCCGGCGTGCTCGAAGTTGGCTGGGCCATCGGCCTCAAATACACTGACGGTTTTACGCGCCCTCTCCCCACAATCCTGACTGTCTTGTCCATGGTTGCAAGCGTAGGCCTGCTCGGGCTTGCCTTGCGCGACCTGCCCCTTGGCACGGCCTATGCTGTCTGGACCGGCATCGGAACAGTTGGTGCCGTAACACTTGGCATGGTTTTGTTTGGTGATCCGGCGACAGTGGCCCGCATCGCCTGCATTGGCCTGATCCTGATCGGCATTGCCGGATTGAAGCTGACCAGCTGACGCAAAAAGAAGCGGAGATCGAACCTGTCGGCCTCCGCTTCGTTGCTCATGCACATATCGGTAACAAGATCGAAAATCAGTCCGGCTTGCGGTGCTCCAGCTTCAATCCCTTCGCCGTTCGGTTCTTGAAACCGGCCCAGTAAGTGTGATCCGGCTTGAAACCACCGCCCTGTTGCGCCGACCAAACACCTTTGTCGGCGTCTTCCACCAGATCCAGATAGCGCGCCTTGTCCTGGTCGCCCTTCAGCTTGAGATTAAACCAGGCCGAAGCGAAATGTTGAGCGATATTGTTCATGCGCACCGTATCCCACACCGGATCGGCGTAGTGATCGAAAGGTGCATATCCCAACGTCTCGCTGACCATCCAGCTTTCGGCGGGCGCAGGCATGGGCGCTGCGGCATTGTGGTTAGCATTGTAGAATGTGAGCAGGTAACGATCTACCGGCATTTTCGCTTCGAAGATCTTGCGGATGCCCTTCTGATAGTCGGAAACGTCATCAACACTACCAGCCATAAAGAACAGCGGAACCTTGATTTCAGCAAGCCCCGCTGCATCCCACATTCCACGCTGCATACCCCAGGGAGCAATGGCGATGATTGCCTTGAACCGCTGATCGAAAAGCTGACGATGTGTCTCCGAGCCAGCCTTATGGATGGCAAGCAAACCGTTCGGCGCGCTCCAATCGGCTGTCACGACGCTGTCGGAAACACCCGCCCCTGCCGTGACGACCGCACCATATGCGCCCATGGAATAACCAATGAGGCCAGTGGTTGCTGTATCGACCAACCCGGAGAGAAAACTGTTGCCAGAAGTCTCCTGTTTCGAAATCTCGTCCAGAACAAATTTCTGATCCAGCGGACGGTTGACCAGCGTGCTGCCGAAGGGCCCGCGGTCAGCATATGTACTGTCGGTATGGTCAATCGATGCAACGACATAACCCTTGCTGGCGAGGTTTTCCGCAAGCGGGCTGAGCAGCATCCTGTTACCCGGATAGCCATGCGAAATGATGATCAGGGCATATTTCCGCTCCGGCTTCAGAGCCTCCGCATCGCGAACCGCCCTGCCCTTCAACGTCACTTCCGTCTTGCCATCACGAAGAAGCGTTCGGTACTCCCCGCCGATCTGGTCGGTCTTTGCCGGATACCAGACTTCAAGCGTCAGTGGTCTATCATATCGCGGCGGTTCCTTGCCCGCTTCCGTCTTGGCGACATTGATCTGACTGGGGTTGGTGAGGTTCAGCGTTCGCACACCAATCGATACGAGGCCGTCGGCCGCCAATTCCGGCGCGTCAGGCCGGATCTGGTCAATCCTGTTCTCCGCACTGTTTTGCGCGACGGCCGCTCCAGGTCCCATCACAGCAACAATGCATGCTCCTGCCAGGAGGTTAAACTTCATCGCTATCTCCTCCAAACGATCCTAAGAAGGAATCATGCTCACATATACGACATCAAAAACGAAGCCGCTTCATTTAGAAAGGCAGTATGTGACAATTGGATGAAATCTCAGAACCTGGGAAACAGGGCTGTGGCAAGGGTGGAGGGGCCGGTTTCCTGCAGACGAAACTCGAACGAGATGCGATCAGCAATGCGCCTAGCCAACGCTAAGTCACCGTGCTCGGCCTGCAAGGCGAACGATGAAACGTTGAAGCCGCCAGTCGCAATAGTTTCGCCATTACCGACGGCTGTTGCGTCGACCGAAACCTTGGCGATAAACCGTCCACCGACGATATATTCCTGTCGTTTCACCTCGAGAATGCGGACGGTCAGAACGGCGCGGGGGAGCAAAGTTGCCCGAAACGTCGCGCGTATGGCTTCATCTACAAGCCGGTCGGTTTCCGTTACAAGTCGCCGGGATACGGTGGGTGGAGCGCTGACAAATGCACCACGGACATCGTAGAGCACAGCCATTTCCGGAGGGCGATCGCCCGGCGCAAGCCGAAAGCTGCTGAAGGTCAGCCACGCCAGCAGAAGCAATAAAACTCGAACGAAAGCACTGTTCATGGACCACCGGAAGAATTTATCCGATGGTCTCAGAACAGGGTTAGGTTTCGGTTAAATTTGTCCGTTCAGGAGCGCAGAGAGCGAAATACCGCAACCGCTGCCTGTAATTCCTGGTAACGCTTGAAGCGCCTTGCCTCAGCCTCCGCATCGACGCCCCAGTGCTCATTGGTCCAATCTTCGTCCAGATGGGCTAGGCCCCACGCCTCATCCATTCCGATGAAACCTCTGGCAAATGCCATAGCCAGCATGGCGGAACCGGTGAGAGATGTGACTGTGTGGAGCGCGGCGAGGTCCAAAGGGGTCGAAAAGGGTCTGAGCGCATCGGCAAAGGCCGCGATAGCGTCATCTGGCTGTTTCTGCGGCATGATGCCTTCGATCAGGATGAAGCGTGCGCCAACCTCGCTGGCCAGCCACTCCATGACAGGATCCCATTCTGCAGTCTGGCGAGCGACAAGTTCCTCGGGACCATCGGCCCGATAGCACAGCAGATCGCTGCCGGAGAAGCGAACGATCTCGTCGAACACCGCCTGCATCTCCATTGAGACGCCATCAATCGCGGTGTTGACCAGGCGCGTGACGGGCATGGTGGATGGATCGATAGTCTCGCTCTGCGTATCCCACTCGGATTGGAGCAAGGCGGCCAATGCCTCAGTCGGAACTTTCAAATGGTTCTTTGCTGGTGTCTTGATCGCTTTCCCGTCGAGCAGGAGGGCAAACTCTTTACCGTCCGGGCTCACGGATACCTCTTTATAGAAGCGCTTAGGAAGCGGCTTCTGCATTTGTATCTGCGCACGACGGGTCGGATCTGGATGGCTAAGACCATCTGGAAGATCAAAGAGTTCTCTCATTTTCGGGCTTCCTCAGCCAATCAGTCTCAAAAGGTCGTCTGGTGTCCGGGCAATCGCGTCCGCACCGGCGGAAAGCAAATCTGCAACCGGGGCATAGCCCCAGGCAACGCCGATTGCCGTGGCGCCAGCCGCTTTCGCCATCTGCATATCGTAGATGGCATCGCCGATAACAAGTGTACGAGATGGTGGGATCCCGCTTTCATCGCAGCATTCGGTGACCATTGCCGGATGCGGCTTTGATGGACAATCGTCCGCTGTCCGGCTCACCGTGAACAGTTTGCCGAATTGATGCGTCTCCACGATCATGTTCAAGCCACGGCGCGATTTGCCCGTTACCGCGCCGACAAGCAAATCGTCGCGAGCCTCAAGCAAGGTCAGAACCTCCCGGATCCCGTCGAAAAGCGGCTCTTCGAACCCGAGTTCGGAACGCGTCTGAAGGAAGATAGATTTGTAATAGGCCATCATGGTGACGGCTTCTTCATCGGCATGTACCTTGCCTTGCAGCCGCGCGATTGCGATATCGAGCGTTAATCCGATGATAGACTTCGTTTGCTCCAGCGTTGGCGCCGCATACTGAAAATGGGTGAAGGTTCGAACCATCACCTCGTGGATCAGCTTCGCGCTATCGACAAGCGTTCCGTCGCAATCGAAAAGAACGAGGCGCAGATCACTCATCGTCATCGATAACACCGTCAGCCTGATCGAAACCAAGCAGGTTCCAGCTCTGAATCATGTGGGGCGGCAATGGCGCCGTTACACGCAGGCGCCCGCCCGAAGGATGCGGAATGTCGATGTGGCGCGCGTGGAGATGCAGACGCTTCTGCACACCACCCGGGAAATCCCAGTTCGGGTCGTCCTCGAAATACTTCGGGTCGCCAATGATAGGGTGGCCGATGTGAAGCGCGTGAACACGCAGCTGGTGCGTACGGCCAGTATAGGGCTCCATCTCGAGCCACGACAGTCTTTGCGCGGCGGTATCGATCACGCGGTAGTAGGAAACAGCGTGATCGGCCCCCTCTTCCCCATGCTTGGCAATACGCATGCGGTCGCCATCGGGCGTCTGCTCCTTGACGAGCCAGGTGGAAATTTTGTCCTCGCGCTTGCGTGGCTGCCCTTTGACCAGCGACCAGTAGGTTTTCTTTGTATCGCGCTCGCGAAAAGCCGCGGTCAGCTTTTGGGCGGCACCGCGCGTACGGGCGATGACCAGAACGCCGGATGTATCCCTGTCGAGGCGGTGGACCAGCCGCGGCTTCTCACCCTTCTGGCTCACCCAGGCATCAAGCATTTTGTCGATATGTCTGGTGACACCGGAACCGCCCTGCACGGCCAGACCGGCAGGCTTGTTGAGCACGAACACCTTGTCGTCCTCGTGCAGCAGCATCCGCGCGAGCAACTGCGCATCGTCGCCGTGCCTGAGATCCTTGCCAGCGATCGGGCCACTCTTGATCTTGGGATCGACATCCATGGGCGGCACGCGCACCATCTGTCCCGGCTGAACGCGAGTGTCGGATTTAACCCGGCCACCATCTACACGGATCTGTCCTGATCGCAACAGCTTTTGAAGCGCTCCGAAGCCGAGACCCGGATAGTGGATCTTGAACCATCTATCGAGACGCATACCCGCCTCATCCGCGTCAACGCGCATATGCTCGATGCCAGCCATCGAACCTCTTTCCTAAAACCTGTTCATCTAAGTCCAGCCTTTAGATGATTTCGCGTCTGATTGGAAAGGGTCAGTTGGGAAATACAGGTCAGAACACCGCGCGACCGAGAGCAAAACCGGCAAAAGTTGAGACTAGCGAAATGACGACACTGGAAAATACGTAAATCACAGCCGATGACACTGCACCCTTTTCAATCAGCGCAACGGTATCGAGGGAGAACGACGAAAACGTTGTGAAACCGCCGAGAATACCCACAACAAGCAGCAGCCGTATTTCCAAAGATGCATCGAAGCGCCGCGCAACTAACTCCGTCAGCAAACCGATTGCGAACGACCCGACAATGTTGACAGTGATTGTCCCCCAGGGAAAAGCGGAGCCCATCAGCCGCGTCATGAGAATGCCTGTGAGATAGCGACAAACAGAACCAAAGGCGCCGCCTACGGCTACGAGAAATATATTGAGCATTTCCATCCCAGGTAAGTCGATGTCCGAATGGCTACAATTCTAGGGAACAGCTTAAGCTTCCTTGAGTTGGATTAAGATATACTCGTTGAAACGAAAGCTGGATATGGCGATGACACAAGTTCCATCAATTTCTGCCGCAACAGCCGCCTACGTCATGGAGGCAACGAAACCTGCACGACGCGTTGCAACCAAAGACCTTGTAAAAGATGTAAAAAAGGACGCTGAGACGAATGATGCAAAATCCGCTGGCGCAAATCCCCCTGAAAAAGTGATCGTTTTACCACCTGTTCCATTGAAGCTAGACTTGAGTTTAGCCAAGAATAAAGATGCCTCTTGGTCGGTTAGAGATATAAATAGAGCATATAATGATGTATAAATAATATATATCAATTTTTGCATTAACATTATAAATATTATTTGATCGACATTAATTTTTTGTAGAGATTAAATAGGTCGCCTTGATAATAGGCACTGATTAAAAATAAATAAAAGGAAATTAAAATGAGAAAAATTTTTAAATTTACTTCGGCGGCCTTGTGCTTCTTGATAGTTACTACATCCGTCCATACAAGTAGCTTCGCGGCGCAGGCATCAGCCGGAGGCATGAAAGGAAATACGCCGTCAAACACTGGTGACTCAAAAACCCCAAATTCAGGTGGTCAAGGCGGGCTCGTGAGCGTCGGTGGAGGTAGCAAAGGCGGGACGGTGGGCGTCGACCCAACTAGCAAAGGGTCTGGTGGTCAAGGCGGTTTAGTGAGCGCGGGTGGAGGTAGCAAAGGGTCTGGTGGTGGAATGAAACCGAAGTAAGCGTCATTTATCGTTGTTGAAATGGTGATCATGGTTCAATTTGTCTCCAGGTTTTCGCACTGGAGGCAAATTGAATATATTTATTTGTGATCGACTTTCCGAATGCCGCGGGCAACTACCTTCAAAAGGATCCGATTAGGTCGATTGCCGCTGTATAGCGTAGCGTTTACTTCACAGCGATCCTGCGGAGTTTCCTCGCTTGCTTTGTGATCAAGCAGCAACCCAATATTTATGATTGGGATCGGCAACCCTCTGTCTTGGCAGACCTCGGTTTGATCATTTATTCCAGCAAATTTACATCAATAATTTGCGACGCGACAAAATTCGTGTCCATTGCGACATTTGCTACTTGCCAACTGGCTGCCTGCTCTCATAATGACGCCACATCTCGTTGGGAGAAACCGCTTCGATGCGGCGCCGAAGGAGCAACCGCCCCGGAAACTCTCAGGCAAAAGGACCAGCGGGACCTACAGAACTCTGGAGAGAAGCTTTTTCTACGCGAAGGGCTCGCCGAAGGGATAACAATCTCAGGCGCAAAGGACAGAGGGGGCTCTTTGAAAGGCGCTTTTTTGGCGTCAGTAACTGAGCCCGTGCGGCCGAGCCGCACCTGATCTGGAGGCTTTCTTGACCGATAGCGGCCCACTGTCCACCACCCCACTCCACACACTTCACATCTCGCTCGGCGCACGCATGGTGCCGTTTGCGGGGTATGATATGCCGGTTCAATATCCGGCAGGCGTTTTGAAAGAACACCTTCATACTCGTGCAAAAGCTGGACTCTTCGACGTTTCTCACATGGGCCAGGTTTTGGTGAAGGCTGATTCTGGCGTCGTTGCCGACGCAGCCCTCGCGCTCGAAAAACTGGTTCCCGTTGACATTTTGGGTCTGAAGGAAGGTCGCCAGCGCTACGGCTTCTTCACCGATGAGAATGGTGGGGTTCTGGATGATCTGATGATCACCAATCGCGGAGATCATCTGCTTGTCGTGGTCAACGCAGCTTGCAAGGAAGCCGATGTCGCCCACATGAAGGCGCATCTCTCTGGCTGCTCTGTAACACTTCTGGAAGATCGCGCTCTGATCGCGCTCCAGGGGCCGGCCGCAGAAGCGGTGCTCGCCTCGCTTGCTCCCGAAGTTGTCGCCATGAAGTTCATGGACGTACGTGACGTGACATTGGCGGGGGCGGCCTGCATCGTTTCCCGTTCCGGCTATTCGGGTGAAGATGGATACGAAATCTCCGTTCCTTCGGACAAAGCCGAAGAATTGGCCAAGGCATTGCTGGCCCATGAAGATTGCGAAGCCATCGGTCTCGGTGCGCGCGATTCCCTGCGCCTCGAAGCGGGTTTGTGCCTCTACGGCAACGACATCGACACGACCACATCGCCGATCGAGGCTTCACTGGAGTGGGCCATCCAGAAGGCACGTCGGGCTGGCGGCGAACGTGAAGGCGGCTTCCCTGGCGCCGGACGCATTCTGGGTGAGTTGGCGAACAAGACAAGCCGCCGCCGCGTCGGCCTGAAGCCCGAGGGCAAGGCACCGGTGCGCGCCCATGCCAAGCTTTTTGCGGATGCTGAAGGCCAGCGAGAAATCGGCGAAGTGACATCCGGGACCTTCGGTCCGTCTGTCGAAGGACCCGTTGCCATGGGTTACGTGCCGAGCGAACTCGCGGTGCCCGGCAAACAGGTGTTTGCGGAAGTTCGAGGCAAATACCTGCCGCTGACGGTCGCGTCCCTGCCGTTTATTACCCCTACCTACAAACGCTAAAAAACTTCCGGAGAGAACCATGTTGAAATTTACCGCTGAACACGAATGGCTGAAGCTTGACGGCGATGTTGCCACTGTTGGCATCACGCAGCACGCTGCAGACCAGCTCGGTGATCTCGTATTCGTGGAACTGCCGGAAGTCGGCAGCACATTTGCCAAGAACGGCGAAGCCGCCACGGTCGAAAGCGTGAAGGCTGCGTCCGACGTGTATTGTCCACTCGACGGCGAGATTGTCGAGATCAACGAGGCAATCACCTCCGACCCTTCGCTGGTCAATTCCGATCCGCAAGGCGCAGGCTGGTTCTTCAAATTGAAGCTCAGCAATGTTGCCGACGCCAATGATCTGCTGGACGAAGCTGCCTATAAGGAGCTGGTTGGCTAATGTCTGACACCCGCGATTTTCATTTCACCGACTATCAGCCCTATGATTTCGCCAATCGGCGGCACATTGGTCCCTCTCCTTCCGAAATGAAGGAAATGCTGAAGGTTATCGGCTATCCGTCACTCGACGCTCTGATCGACGCAACAGTTCCGTCCTCCATTCGCCAGACCGAGCCGCTAGCATGGGGTGCGGCTCTGACCGAACGTGAGGCGCTGGATCGTCTGCGCGAGACCGCAAACAAGAACCAGCCCCTGACCTCACTTATAGGCCAGGGTTACTATGGCACGATCACGCCCCCGGTCATCCAGCGCAACATTCTGGAAAATCCTGCGTGGTACACGGCTTACACCCCATACCAGCCAGAGATTTCTCAAGGTCGTCTGGAAGCTCTTCTGAACTTCCAGACCATGATCTGCGACCTGACGGGTCTGGATGTCGCCAATTCCTCACTTCTCGATGAAGCAACCGCAGCTGCTGAAGCCATGGCGCTCTGCCAGCGTCAGGCAAAGTCCAAAGCAACGGCCTTCTTCGTGGATGCGGCCTGCCATCCGCAGACGATCGCGTTGATTGAAACCCGCGCGGCGCCGTTGGGCTGGAAGGTAATCGTGGGCAATCCGTTCACTGACCTCGATCCAGTAGATGTGTTCGGTGCGATTTTTCAGTATCCGGGCACGCATGGTCATGCGCATGATTTTTCCGGTCTGATCGCCCGACTGCACCAGACTGGTGCCGTGGCTGCGATGGCCTCGGATCTCCTGGCGCTGACGCTGCTGAAGTCACCCGGTGAAATGGGTGCGGATATCGCAATCGGTTCGTCCCAGCGCTTCGGCGTTCCCATGGGTTATGGTGGTCCGCACGCAGCCTTCATGGCTGTGAAGGATGCGCACAAGCGCTCCATGCCGGGTCGTCTCGTTGGCGTCTCAGTCGATGCGCGCGGCAATCGGGCCTATCGTCTGTCGCTGCAAACGCGCGAGCAGCATATCCGCCGCGAAAAAGCGACGTCGAACATCTGCACCGCGCAGGTGCTTCTCGCTGTCATGGCGTCCATGTACGGCGTATTCCACGGACCCGAAGGTCTGAAGGCCATCGCCCAGCAGGTTCACAGAAAAGCTGTGCTGATGGCCAAGGGCCTGGAAAAGCTCGGCTATACGTTAGAGCCTGACGCGTTCTTCGATACGATCACCGTCGAGGTCGGCCATATGCAGGGCCTCATCCTGCGCGCAGCCGTTGCCGAAGGCGTCAACCTTCGCAAGGTCGGCACGACCAAGATCGGCATGTCACTGGATGAGCGCACGCGTCCGGCAACGCTGGAAGCGGTCTGGCGCGCCTTTGGCGGCAATTTCGCTGTCTCGGATTTCGAAGCAGATTACCGTCTGCCAAAGGATCTGCTGCGGACATCGGCCTATATGACGCATCCGATTTTCCACATGAACCGTGCTGAAAGCGAAATGACGCGCTACATCCGCCGTCTTTCAGATCGCGATCTGGCGCTCGATCGTGCAATGATCCCGCTCGGCTCGTGCACGATGAAGCTGAATGCCACGGCCGAAATGCTGCCGATCACCTGGCCGGAATTCTGCGACATGCATCCTTTCGCCCCGGTCGAACAGGCCGCTGGCTATAAGGAAATGATCGAGGATCTATCCGCCAAGCTTTGCCAGATCACCGGCTACGACGCTTTCTCCATGCAGCCGAACTCCGGTGCGCAGGGTGAATATGCTGGCCTGCTGACAATCCGCAATTACCACATCGCCCGCGGTGACACGCATCGTGATGTCTGCCTGATCCCGACCTCGGCGCACGGAACGAACCCGGCCTCCGCGCAGATGGTGGGCATGAAGGTGGTGCCGGTAAAGGCGAAGGAAAACGGTGACGTCGATCTCGATGATTTCCGGGCCAAAGCTGAACAATACGCGTCCAGCCTTTCCGCCTGCATGATCACCTACCCTTCGACCCATGGCGTGTTCGAGGAAACGGTTCGGGAAATCTGCGAGATTACCCATCAGCATGGCGGCCAGGTCTATCTCGATGGCGCGAACATGAATGCTATGGTCGGCCTCTCCCGCCCAGGCGATATCGGCTCCGACGTATCGCACCTCAACCTGCACAAGACCTTCTGCATTCCGCATGGCGGCGGCGGACCGGGCATGGGACCGATTGGCGTCAAATCGCATCTGGCACCCTATCTTCCGGGACACCCGGAATGGGACGGACGCGAAGGTGCGGTCTCGGCTGCACCATTCGGATCTCCGTCCATTCTGCCGATCAGCTGGTCTTACTGCCTGATGATGGGCGGCGAAGGCCTGACGCAGGCGACGAAGGTGGCAATCCTGAATGCCAACTATATCGCTTCCCGTCTCGCCGGTAGCTACGATGTGCTCTACAAGTCAGCCTCCGGCCGGGTTGCGCATGAATGCATCATCGACACACGCCCGTTAAGCGCTTCAGCCGGTGTCACTGTCGACGACATCGCGAAGCGCCTCGTCGATTGCGGCTTCCATGCACCGACCATGAGCTGGCCGGTTGCCGGAACCCTGATGATCGAGCCGACCGAGTCGGAAACAAAGGCGGAGATCGATCGCTTCTGCGATGCGATGCTGGCGATCCGCGAGGAAGCGCGCCAGATCGAAGAGGGCAAGATGGATCGGGAAAACAACCCGCTCAAGAATGCACCGCATACGGTCGAGGATCTGGTCGGCGAGTGGAACCGCCCTTACTCGCGCGAGCAGGCCTGCTTCCCTCCGGGTTCTTTCCGCGTGGACAAGTACTGGTCTCCCGTCAACCGTATCGACAACGTCTACGGTGACCGTAACCTCGTCTGCACCTGCCCTCCCATGGAGGAATATGCGGAGGCTGCGGAGTAACTAAAACATCCACTCCCGGTTCTCGGACCGGGAGCGGAATGCCAATACCAGCATACCGATCTTCAGCAAGCCGTCAGTATTGGTTGCTAGCCATTCTCCGGGGCAATACCGAACGGAGAATTTCAATGTCCAGACTTACAACACTATCGCTTCTGGTTGCTGGCGGCCTGCTGGCATCGGCACCCGCATTCGCAGCCGGTTCGACTGTCATGGTGATGACCAATGGCGAAGGCGGTCAACCGATGACATTGTCTCTTGATAAAGCCAGCGTCCCGGCGGGTGACGTGACGTTCAAGGTTCACAATAGCGCCATGACGGAAGAGCATGAAATGGTGCTCGTCAAGCTGAAGAGTGCCAATGACCAAATTCCCTATAATGCGGCGAAACATAGGGTCGATGAATCAAAGATGAAAAGCCTCGGTGAAGTTTCCGATCTGAAGCCCGGCAAGGATGGTCAGCTCAAGGTCAAACTCGCTGCGGGCAATTATCTCCTGCTCTGCAATATCAAAGGCCATTTCGAAGCAGGCATGAAGGCGAATTTTACCGTGACGCCCTGATGTTAGCCCTAGGTCGTGGTGATGATTTAAGGATTGGGATTCCCAAAAGAGCGCAAATCGGATTCAAAGCTGATTTTGGAGA
>NZ_JALJQZ010000031.1 GCF_022968395.1 Affinirhizobium lemnae | reverse complement strand
CGATCTCCAAAATCAGCTTTGAATCCGATTTGCGCTCTTTTGGGAATCCCAATCCTTAAATCATCACCACGACCTAAATCAGCGGGTGCTTTCTCGAACGATTAGTTGAGGCTTGATGAGCACATCGCCCACATCCTGCTTGCCGTCGAGAATGTCCAGCAGCAGGGAGCCGGTCTTGCGTCCGATATCGCGCGCGTGCGCATCAATCGTGGTGAGTGTCGGCACACAAATGCTGCCGATTTCATAAGCACCAAAGCCGCCGATCGAGATATCCTCCGGCACGCGCATCCCCCGCCGCTGACATTCGGTCAAGGCACCGAAGGCGGAGAGATCCGACACGCAGATCACGGCTTCAGTATCAGGAAACTGCTCAAGAAGCCGCGCCATGGCATTGGCGCCTTCCCGCATGGAAATCGGCGGTGGGCCTGCTGCAATCAGCCGGGACGTATCGAGCCCGTGTTGGCGCATGGCCTCCAGAAAGCCCTGGCGTCTGTCGCTGCCGCGCGTATCGCGCCCCACATCGCCGCCGATGAAAGCGATACGGCTATAGCCTGTCCGAACGAGATGATCCACCATGCCGCGCACGACGCCGGCGTTCGAAAAGCCCACGAAGCGACCGATGGGCTCAGCGGGAACATCCCATGTTTCGATTACGGGAATGGGCGCGTTTTCCAGCAGTTTGCGGGCACGCGCGGTGTGTTTTCCGCCCGTCACCACAATGGCTTCCGGTTTACGACGCAGCAGTTGCTCGATCAGCCGCTCTTCTTCCTGCATGTCATAATTGGTATAACCGAGCAGGATCTGCATGTTGCGGGCGGCGAGCGTTTCGGAAAGACCGCCCACCGTATCGGCAAAGTTGGCATTGTTGATCGAAGGGATCGTGACGGCCACGAAATCGGTCTTCTGGGAGCGCAGGTTCGAAGCCGTGGCATCGAACACATAGCCCAGATCTTCTGCGGCCTTCAGGATGGCGTCCCGCGTTTCCTTGCTGATGAGGCTGTCCGTCTTGAACGCACGCGAAACCGTCATCGGCGAAACGCCCGTGACGCGCGCGATGTCCGCCATGGTGGGCGGTTTACGGATCTGGCTCATCAAACGCCTTTGTTATCGATACCATCCAACTAGAGCCTGTTTATTGAACCGGCGCAAGTGGAGGTGGCGGGTAAAACCGATGATCCGTCAATCAAAGCGGAAATTCGTTGGCCAGCGTCACGTGATGATGAATGCGGCCATCGAAGAAACGTGAGAGCACGCTTTCGGTCGCGGCCCGCGCTTCGGTTCGCACAGGACTTGCCAGCGCCTGTTCGACGGCTTCGATGCTGGGATAATTGACGGCGAGGATCATCGGGAATTCCGGCGCGCCATCATCTCTGGCTTCCGCGAAGGACACTCGCACATCAAGCGCACCTGGAAACTGCTTCCACTTCGGCAGGATTTCATCCATCACAGCGGTGCGAAAGGCTTCTGTCTGGCCTGGTTTTACAGTGCCTTCAAACAAGGCATAGCGCGTAATCATGGCGAAATCTCCCTCTTCGCTCCCGTGAAAAATTCCATCAGCGCCGCTTGATCTTCGCCGCCAAGCCCGGCAGCCGTCAGCATGCGGTGCACCTCCGCACACACGGCGGTTAATGGCATGGCGGTGTTGGTGCGGCGAGCGAGATCCTGCGCGCCGTTCAGATCTTTCACCATATTGTCGATGCGACCGGTGCGCCGATAATCCTTGGTCACGAAGCGCGGCATATATTCCTGCAGGATGGCGCTGTCAGCACGTCCGCCCTTGAGCGCCTGCGGAATCTTGGCAGCATCGACCCCGGCATCCAGCGCGAGTTGGGTCGCCTCGGCAACAGCCAGAAAGTTCAAGCCGCACAGGACCTGATTGATGAGCTTCGTCGTCTGGCCTGTCCCAACCGGCCCCATATGGGTGTAGTTGGAGGAAACATGGCAGAGAACCTTGTGGGCATCGCTCACATCCTGCTCTGTGCCGCCAGCCATCAGGGTCAACTGACCGATCAGGGCTTTCGGTGCGCCGCCGGAAAGCGGGCTATCCACCCAGCGCAAGGCCTTTTCAGCCGCCTCTGCCGCGAGTTCCCTGGTCGCTTCCGGGTCTATGGACGACATGTCGATGATAAGGGTGCCGGGAGCCGCGCCCGCGGCAACACCCTTGTCACCAAAAACCGCGAGCCGAACAATCTTTGGCGCGTTGAGGCTGAGGATGACGAAATCCGAAACGGACGCGGCTTCCGCCGCACTGGCAGCCCGCTTTGCGCCAAAGGCCTCCAGTGCTGCAATCTTGGCAGGATCGGGATCGAACACCGTCAATTGCTGACCCGTCTCGGCGAGGCGCTGACCGATCGCCCCACCCATTGCGCCTGCGCCGATCAGGGCGACCCGGTTGCTCATCGTCAGTTCCTTCCGATTTTGTTCAGAATGTCCTGGACCACCTCATCCAGAGGTTGCCCAATATCGGCATCGACAGACAGTTCGCCTTCTCCCGGCGGTTCCAGCGTCGCGAACTGATTATCCAGCAGCGAGGTTGGCATGAAATGTCCGGGACGATGCTTCATCCGCTCGGCAATCACCTCTTTCGCGCCTGTGAGATGAATGAAGAGGACAGGCTCTCCCGCCTTCTCGCGGATCAGATCGCGATAGGAGTGCTTGAGTGCAGAGCAGCCAATGAAGATCTCGCCCTTATGGTTGCCCAGCCGTTCGCCCACAGCGGCAAGCCAAGGCCAACGGTCTTCGTCGGTCAGCGGAATGCCCGCACTCATCTTTTCGATATTGCTTTCGGTGTGCAGGTCATCGCCGTCCACGTAAGGCGCGCCGGTCTTCTCCGAAAGAGCTGCGCCGACCGATGACTTGCCGGAGCCGGACACACCCATGATGACGAACTTCTGGATATCCGCCATCAGAGCGACACCGTGATTCCGCCATCCACATAGAGGATGTGACCATTGACGAAGGTGGAGGCGTCGGATGCCAGGAAGATGCAGGCGCCGACCAGTTCTTCTACTTTGCCCCAGCGTCCGGCAGGGGTGCGCTTTTCCAGCCAGGACGTGAAGGCCGGATCGCTGACCAGCGCTGCGTTCAGCGGGGTATCGAAATAGCCGGGTGCAATGGCATTGCATTGCAGGCCATACTTCGCCCAGTCCGTCGCCATGCCCTTTGTCAGGTTGCCCACGGCACCCTTGGTGGCAGTGTAAGGCGCGATGGAGGGGCGGGCCAGCGCCGTCTGCACACTGGCAATGTTGATGATCTTGCCACGGCCGCGCTTGATCATGTGGCGCGCAACGGCTTGGCCAACATGGAAAACGCTGGAGATATTTGTTTTCAGCAGCCGCTCGAAAGCGTCTTCCGGGAAGTCTTCCAAAGGACCGCGATGCTGCATGCCCGCATTGTTGACGAGCACATCGATGGCACCATGTTCAGCCTCGAAACGATCGATTGCCTCGCGCGCTGCGCCGTGGTCCGTAACGTCGAAGTTCAGAACCTGGACCGGCTTTGAAAACTGTTTTGCGGCTTCGGCAAGCTTTGCGGGATCGCGGCCATTCAACACGAGATCAGCTCCCGCATCTGCCATTCCCTTAGCCAGGGCAAAGCCAATTCCCTGCGACGAACCCGTGACAAGCGCCCGACGGCCCTTCAGATCAAAAAGTGCAAGCGACATGTTTTCCTCCCTCTTGCATCTCGACAACCGTCATCTTGTGCGTTTATGTTATCGATAACATCAAGTGTCAAGACGATTTTCGTGGAGGAATGTTAGCAATGGCGAAACCGCACATCCTGCAGGTTGGACCCTATCCGCAATGGGACGAGGAGCCTTTGAATGAGGCTTTTCAGGTGCACCGCTATTTTGAGGCCGAGGATAAGCAGGCATTTCTTTCACAGGTCGGTCCGCAGGTTCGCGGCATTGCGACTCGTGGAGAACTGGGCGCCAACAGGATCATGATCGAGGCTTGCCCGAACCTCGAAGTCATCTCCGTCTATGGTGTGGGCTATGATGCCGTGGATCTCGCGGTCTGCCGTGAGCGCGGTATCCGCGTTACCAACACGCCGGATGTGCTGACCAATGACGTGGCTGATCTGGGCATTGCCATGATGCTGGTACAATCGCGCGGCATCATCGGCGCGGAAACCTGGGTGAAGGATGGAAGTTGGGCCGCCAAGGGCCTCTATCCGCTTAAGCGCCGTGTCTGGGGCCGCAAGGCGGGTGTTCTGGGCCTTGGCCGTATCGGTTTTGAGGTGGCCAAGCGTCTCAAGGGCTTCGATATGGATATTGCCTATAGCGATGTATCTGCCAAGTCATACGCAGAAGGCATGGAGTTTGTGAGCGATCCGGTTGAACTGGCGCGGCGATCCGATTTCCTGTTCGTCACTTTGGCGGCATCTGCCGAGACACGGCACATTGTGGGCCGCGCTGTTATTGAGGCTCTTGGACCGGAAGGCATGCTGATCAATATTTCGCGTGCCTCGAATATTGATGAAGAGGCGCTTCTGGAGGCATTGGAAAACAGGCAACTCGGCTCGGCGGCGCTGGATGTTTTTGAGGGCGAGCCGAAGCTGAACCCGCGGTTCTTGGCACTCGATAATGTTCTGTTGCAGCCGCATCACGCATCTGGAACGGTGGAAACCCGCAAGGCCATGGGCCAGCTGGTTCGCGATAACCTGATGGCGCATTTTGATGGACGCGCCCTGCTGACGCCGGTGATTTGAGGAGACAGAACCATGAGAGCAATTGTTGCACACGCGGCGAAGGATCTGCGCATTGAAGAACACCCATCTGCAGCGCCCGGTCGAGGTGAGGTCAAACTGCGGCTGGCGACCGGCGGCGTCTGTGGCAGCGACCTTCACTATTATAATCACGGTGGGTTCGGCACGGTTCGCCTGAAGGAACCGATGATCCTTGGCCATGAAGTTTCCGCCTATGTCGAGGAACTGGGTGAGGGCGTGACCGGTCTTGAGATCGGCCAACTGGTGGCTGTTTCGCCGTCGCGGCCATGCCGCACCTGCCGCTACTGTCAGCAGGGGCTGCATAACCAGTGCCTGAACATGCGGTTCTACGGCAGCGCCATGCCTTTCCCGCATATTCAGGGTGCTTTCCGCGAGAGTCTGGTGGCAGATGCCATTCAGTGCGTTCCCGCTGACGGGCTGTCCGCGGGCGAAGCCGCGATGGCCGAGCCTCTGGCGGTCACGCTGCATGCAACGCGGCGGGCGGGCGAAATGCTGGGTAAGCGGGTGCTTGTCACGGGCTGTGGCCCGATTGGCCTGCTCTCCATTCTTGCGGCCAGACGTGCAGGTGCAGCGGAAATCGTGGCGGCGGATCTTTCCGATTTCACGCTTCAAATGGCAAAAGCCGCCGGTGCCGACCGGACCATCAACACAAAGGATGAGCCGGAGGCGCTCATCGCCTATTCCGCCGACAAGGGCACGTTCGATGTACTCTACGAGTGCTCGGGAGCGGCTGTTGCACTGGCGGGTGGCATCGCGGCTCTTCGTCCGCGTGGCGTCATTGTTCAGCTTGGCCTTGGCGGCGACATGAGCCTGCCGATGATGGCTATTACCGCAAAGGAACTGGAGCTGCGCGGCTCCTTCCGTTTCCACGAGGAATTTGCGGTGGGTGTCGGGCTGATGCAGAAGGGCCTTATCGACGTGAAGCCGCTGATCACCCATACGGTCGCGCTTGACGATGCGGTCTCGGCATTTGAGATCGCCTCGGATAGAAGCAAAGCCATGAAGGCACAGATCCGATTCTCTTGATCGAGGTCTGATAGAAGGGTTGGGAGGGTGAGTGCATGTCGTTTTTCGAGGTCGTCGAACCGGTATTTTCGCGCTTCGTGCTGGGGAATGCGCCGGTAAAGGAGATCGCGACCGGCTTCGACTGGGTGGAGGGACCGGTGTGGTTTGGAGACCTGAACTGCCTGCTGTTTTCCGATATACCCAACAACCGGATGATGCGCTGGATACCGGGCGTCGGAACATCGGTGTTCCGCGCTCCTTCCAACTATTCGAACGGCAATACACGAGACCGGGAGGGGCGCCTGATAACCTGCGAGCACCTGACGCGACGGGTGACCCGAACCGAGCGTGACGGATCGATCACCGTGTTGGCGGACAGTTATCAGGGCAAGCGGCTGAACTCTCCCAATGATATCATGGTCGCGTCCGATGGTGCTGTCTGGTTCACCGATCCGCATTACGGGATTGCGATGGACTACGAGGGTGAAAAGTCGGAGCAGGAACTGCCCTGCCATGTCTATCGCATCGATCCCAACGGTGAGATCAAGGCGGTTCTGACAGACTTCAACTGCCCAAACGGGCTCGCCTTCAGTCCGGATGAGAAGCGGCTCTATGTGGCAGATACCGGCCGCATGCATTCCGGTGACGCGCAACACATTCGCGCCTTCGATGTGGGGGAGAACTGGTCACTTTCTGGCGGTGAGGTGCTGCACAGCATCAAGCCCGGTTGTGCCGACGGTTTTCGGCTGGATACGGACGGCAATATCTGGTCTTCGGCGGCGGACGGGGTTCACTGCCTTTCGCCTGAAGGCCGGTTGCTCGGAAAGATCAAGATTCCGCAGGTTGTCTCGAATGTCTGCTTCGGTGGCAGGCACAGGCATGTGCTGTTCATTACGGCTTCGACCAGCGTCTATTCTGTTGCGCTGAACAGGCGCGGGGTGCTGTGAGGTCGCAAATCTATAAATGATTTGTTGACCATACATCGCTCCAATAGCGTCTCCGATCCGGCCATCATTGCGACCATTCAGGGATTGGGCCAGTTTGCCTGACACGCAATGGGACAAGGATCAGAGCACATGCAGGTTCGGGCGGCGATCGCTCGCTTACTGGCCTTAACTGTAGCGGCACCCGAGACCTTGGCTGCTGGCACTTGCCTGCAGAGAATTTCAAATCAATGTTGGGAGTCGATTTTTTTGAGTGGGTTTGCCTAGCTCGAGCCCGCCCGTACAGTTAAGAAATTCTGAGTAGCAACGCATTTCGCTCTTCTGGAACAATCCAGCGGGCTGGTCCGTTAGTGGGGCAAGATCAATGGAGGTGAGACATGGACAAGTCTTCTTCACCTGCTGCTCACAACGCGGCGAATGAACAAAAGACGAAGCAAGAGGATCATGGTGTGATCTCTGCCGGGAATGATGCTCACAAACGTGAAAATGCCAGTGAACCTCAAGCTGAAGAAGTTCGCGGGACGCGCCAGGAAAAGAGATAAACACAACCTGATCGCATGCGCTTTGTACGCCATCTCTCCGACCAGGATCTGTTGACAGAAGACTGGCGCACAACGTGACCAGAGTGGTCATTCAGAATGTCGGCGTTTGCCAAGAACAAAAATTCAGAATGATTGGAGCCTTTGATTAGATGAAATCGGGTCTTTCATTTAATTGCTAGCAGTCACCCGCCAGGCTATCATTTCGCCAAGAAAAAAGGAGTCAGACCATGAATGGAACAAGGTCAGGACCCTCCGACAGGCCTGTCTGGAACTGCGGATCTAGCGGTTAACATCTACGACGACGCGGCCCTGGATGCGTCCCGATACGATATCCTGCGCCAATTGCGGCAGGGCCGACATGGGCTCGATCCTTGTCATTTTGGCTAGATGCGTGCGATCAAGGTGGTCCGCCAAGGTCTTCCAGGCTCGCGCACGCTTTGGCATGGCTGTCATCACGGAATCGATACCGATCAAGGTGACGGCCCGCAGAATATGCGGCATCACGGTTGCCGGAAGGTCTGCACCTCCAGCCAGACCGCAGGCGGCGACAGCTCCGCCGTAAACGGTTTGTGCGAGGATGTTTGCCAGGGTGACAGAACCGACAGCATCGACCGCGCCAGTCCAGCGTTCCTTTTGCAACGCGCCACCTTTTTCACTCAGAGTTGCGCGATCAATGATGTTGCTCGCACCGAGATAGCGCAGATAATCATGCGTTTCCGGCCTGCCCGTCGAAGCCGTGACGCTGTAACCTTTGGCGGCGAGCAGGCTGATTGCGACCGAACCGACACCGCCCGCAGCCCCCGTGACCAGAACCTCGCCTTGGCCGGGACTGATCATGCCCCAATCTTCGAGCACATTGACGCAGAGTGCCGCAGTGTATCCAGCCGTGCCGATGGCCATCGTCTCTTCAAAGCTGAAGGCGTCTGGAAGCGGCATCAGCCATTCGGGTTTCAGGCGTTGGTATCGCGTATAGCCACCGGATTCGGTTTCGCTCAGTCCCCAACCGTTCACAATAACCTTATCGCCCGCTTTCCATACGGGGGAGCGCGATTCAACGACCGTACCCGACAGATCCAACCCTGCAATGAGCGGCGTGCGACGCGCAATGCGCCCCTTGCTCGTTATAGCCAGGCCGTCCTTGTAATTGACGGTCGAACAGGCAATCTCGACCAGAACGTCGTGATCCGGCAGGTCAGCCGTTGTGATCTCGCGAAATCCGGCTACCGGCTTTCCGTCTACCAGATCAATGACCATGGCGTTGAATCGATCTGTCATCCTGTCTCCTCCTCGCATTGCTAAAGCAGACAATATGCAGAGAAGCAGTCGGCTGACAAACGAAGCTTTCGCGTCTCAGACGAAGGTCGGGGAGTGGCCATCTTCCGTCTGAACGGTTGCGATCCGCAAGCCGCTCTGATCGAAAAGATGCAAGGGGGCATTGGCGTAGGAAAGATAGATCGTATCGCCCGTAGAAATGCGTCGTTGACCCGGAACGATGGCCAACAGTTTTGTTCCGAAAGCGGAAGCGTGAATGACGGTTTCTGAGCCCAGGGCCTCGACCAGTTGTACCTGAGCCGCAAATCCCGATTGATCATTCGACAGCGAGATGTGTTGCGGGCGAAGACCGACGGTGATCGGTGCGCCGGGAGCAACGCTCTGAGGAAGATGAAGCACATCACCTTGCGCTGTGCGCAGCATATGGGTGCCGTTGGAGCTTTCCAGCGCGCCTTCAATGAAGTTCATATGTGGTGCACCGATGAAGCCCGCGACAAATCGGTTTGCCGGTTGATTATAGAGATCGAGCGGCGTTCCAACCTGCTCAATGCGTCCCGCCCGCATGACCACGATCCGGTTTGCGAGTGTCATGGCTTCAACCTGATCATGGGTAACATAGATCATCGTCGATCTGAGGCGGGCATGAAGCGCTGCGATCTCGGCACGGGTCGAAACGCGCAGTTCCGCATCGAGGTTGGAGAGAGGCTCGTCGAGCAGGAAGGCCGTGGGACGACGCACAATGGCGCGACCGATGGCAACGCGCTGGCGTTGCCCGCCTGAGAGCTGGCCCGGACGGCGGTCCATGTACTGCTCGATTTCCAGCATTCGGGCCGCTTCACCGATACGTTGTGTGATCTCGGCCTTGGGCATGCCTGCATTTTCTAGACCGAAAGCGAGGTTCTGGCGCACTGTCATGTGCGGATAGAGCGCATAGGACTGGAATACCATAGCGAGACCACGATCTGCGGCCGAAACGTCATTGACGCGTTCGCCATTGATGGAGAGCTCCCCACCTGTGACTTTCTCCAGACCGGCTATGACGCGCAGAAGCGTGGACTTTCCGCAGCCGGATGGACCAACGAATACGATGAACTCACCTTCGTTGATCGCAAGGTTGATGTCGTGGAGGACATGCACGGCGCCATAGGACTTCTGGATGTTCGTGAGAGTGATGCTACCCATTTTGATAATCCTATTTCAGTCCGGAGCCGGCGATGCCGGTGGTAATGAAGCGCTGGAGGAAGATGAAGACAACGACGACAGGGATCATGGTGACAACCGTCATGGCGAGAATGTAATGCCACTGCACATTCAGCTCTCCCGCATAGATGCTAAGACCAACCTGCAGCGTGTAAAGCTCGCGCCTTGAAAGTACGATGAGCGGCCAGAGGAAGTCGTTCCAACGCCAGACGACGGAGAAGATGGCGAGAACTGCAAGCGCGGGGGCTGTCAGCGGCACGATGATGCGCCAGTAGATCTGCCACTCGGATGCCTTGTCCATGCGGGCGGCATCGATCAGTTCATCCGGTATGGTCAGCATATACTGTCGCAGGATGAAGACGCCTGTCGGCGTTGCAACGGTGGGCAAGATGACGCCCCACAGGCTGTTGAAGAGGCCGACTGTCGAGATGATCGAGTAGAGCGGAACGAGGATAACCGAGAGCGGCACCATCAGCGTGGCAAGGATCGTCAGCATAGCCAGATTTCGGCCTTTGAACTCGTATTTCGAGAGCGCGAAAGCAGCCATGGAATTGACGATGAGGGTGATCAGTGTGGCCGTCACGGTTACGAAGACAGAATTCCACAGGTAGCGGAAGAAATCGAACTGCATGAAGGGCTGCGTATAGTTTTCTGTGGCGAAGAAAACTTCTCGCACGGGCTGCCGATCACCGATGTTCACCTTGATGACTTCGCCCGGTGCCTTCGGGTCGACCATCTGGCTGACAATGCCGATCCGGCGCACCTCTGCCAGAACCCGTGTCGAGCCATCCGGCATCTTAGCATTGTAAAGCATCAACGGCTTTTCATAGCCTTCAACCTTCACCTGCTGGGTGACATAGGGGAGAATGCTGGGCGGAAATTCCGCAAGCCCTTGCGGTGTCTTGAAAGAGGAGAAGGCAAGCCAGACGGCAGGCCCGAACATGATGAACAGGCCACCGATCAACCAGACCCAGGTCACGATATCGGTCCAGTGCCAGCCCTTGCCACCCTTGCGGCGCGTAAGAAAGCGGATCGCGGCGCTCATCAGCGTTTCCCCTTGTTTTCATTCTTGCGGCCAATGCCGAGTTGCACGAGTGTCAGCACGACCAGAACAAGCCCCATGAGGATGGATGCTGCCGCGGCAAGGCCTGCATTGCGGGGTTGCGAGACGAAACCGGTTTCATAAATATACTGCGTCAGGAACAGCGTGCTGGTGCCGGGGCCGCCACCGGTCAGAACGAAGACCTCGTCAAAGACCTGCACGGCGCGAATGAGTGCGAGCACGACGACGACCAGAAGGTTCGGCATCAGGAGCGGCAGCGTGATGCGCCAGAAGATGCGGGCTGGTTTCGTGCCATCCATTTCCGCAGCTTCGTAGAGATCTTTCGGAATCGCCTGGAGCCCTGCGAGAAGGATCAGCGTGTAGAAGCCCATATGCGCCCAGATCGAAACACCAACCGCCGCAGCAAATGCGAAGGTACGGTCCGACAACCAGGTATAGGGCTCGAAACCCATGGGATAGAGGGCGAAATTCAGAAGCCCTT
The DNA here is from genome assembly GCF_022968395.1 of Affinirhizobium lemnae. Taxonomy (GTDB): domain Bacteria; phylum Pseudomonadota; class Alphaproteobacteria; order Rhizobiales; family Rhizobiaceae; genus Neorhizobium; species Neorhizobium lemnae. The sequence goes on along the minus strand of NZ_JALJQZ010000031.1, from coordinate 33,920 downwards.
GCCGTTGCAGGATCCATTTCCAGATCAGGCCGACGACCACCGGCGACAAAAGGACCGGAAAGAAGAACACCGCACGCCAGAAGGAACGTGCCATCAGTTCCCGGTTGAGGATCAGCGCTGTGATGAGCGAGAACAGGATCAGCAGCGTAACTTGCAGAACGACAAACCAGAAGGTGTTGCCGACAGCCGTCCAGAACGCATCTTCCTGGCAGGACATCGGATCCAGATAGCTTTTGCAGTCGAAAAGCTTTGCGTATTGATCTGTTCCGACAAAACTTCTCTCTGACAGGAACAGTGCGGAGCCGCCGGTCATCGAGTAGATGAGGTTTATGATGATTGGCAGCAGAACGAAGACGCCGAAGATGAGCATGTTCGGCGCGAGAAAGAACGCGGCCATGCCACCTATGCCGGCGCGCTTTTGCAGCAGGCGCAGCGGTCGGTCGGCCAATCCCATGATGAAGTGGACGGGCGCAAGCACGACGGACGACCAGTCTGTTTTCGGCTTGAGCTGCCCGGTTCGCGGCGGCGTATGGGAAGGCGAAGACATGGCGTCATTCCTCTTGCGCTGATTTTGCCCGGCTATCGATGCCCGACCGAGAAACGGCCGCCGCCTCTCGTGGCGGCAGCGGCCGTGATTTCACCTGATTGAACGATCAGAGACTGGATGCCTTGACCTTTTCCGCGACATCGCTGTCGATGCGGGTGAAGGCATCTTCCTTCGACATCTCACCGGCCACCGCCTGGGCTGTGCGGGTGACCACGGCGCCGTACATGGTGTCGGACCAGCGCCAGCCGGGCATTTTGTTGGCAAGGTCGGACGTGGTCTTGGTCGCGTTGACGAAGGTGTTCAAGGCTTCCTTGACCAGAGCGCTATCGGTCTTGAAGTTGACGCCCTCGGCAATCACGCCCTTATGCGCAGGCAGGAACAGGGTACGCTCAGAGAATTCCTTCACGATGTCCTTGCGCGCCAGATAGTCCATGACCTTGGCGACTTCCTTGGCGTTTTTGGTATACTTCACAGCAACAAGTGCTGCGCCACCAGGAAGGCCTGTGCAGGCCGCCGGACCGCAGGGACTTCCCGTCGCAACCCAATCGAAATTGGTGCCGATCTTCTTCGCGAAATTCGGGACCTGCCACGAGCCTGCATAATAGAATGCGACTTGACCGTTGATGAAGTCATCCGCAGCAGCGCGATAGGATTGTCCAGCGGCCGAGACCCAGACGTCCTTCGACATCGTGCCGTCCTTTGACCAATCCACGAACTTGCCGAGGAAGCCCTTTGCGCCAGCGTCGAGCGGAGCAGGCTTGCCGTCCTTGCCGATGTAGTTGGCGCCGTTGGAAATGGCCGGGCCGGTGATGCGGTGACCCGAACGGTCCATCGCCATCGGATAGGGGATTTGCTGGCTCTGCGCGACCTTCTTCGCCGCCGCTGCCCACTCGTCCCACGTCGCCTTGGGGCCTGGAAGCGGGACATTGGCCTGCTCGAAAAGGGTCTTGTTGGCGAAGCCGCCGGTCAGCGTCAGCTGCGTCATGAAGCCGGAAATCTGGTTGGAGCCGTCCGGCCGCATCCAGTCTGCATTGGCGCCGAAGTTTTCGTCCCAGTATTTTGCATCCGCCACCAGCGGGCGCAGATCCAGCCAGTGCTTCGCCAGATCCTTGATGGCGGTCACGCGGGCGATATCCGGGCCGTTGCCGGCTTCCAGCTGAACCGGGAGCTGCTCCTTGATGACGCTGTAGGCGACATTATCAACGATAACGTTGATGCCGGGGTTCTCCTTCATGAACCTGTTGACGAGATCCTGAAAGACTTCTCCCTCGATACCATCCGAATACCACATGATGCGGACATCGCCCGCATGGGCCGTGCTGGCCAGCAGCGCAAAAGCGGATGCTGCAAAAAGCGACTTCAATGCCATTGTCTTTCCTCCTCCGATTGGGCAGATCCTCCATCCGCCCGGCTTGTTTACAGGTCGATCGCTTGGCCCTTTACGGTGTAATCCTCGCGACGAAGTGTTCTGCCTTCCGCCTCGACCGAGCCGTCGGCCAGGAACCGGACAGGCCCGTAATCAGGGTCGTTGACGGTGAATATTCCATCATTCTCAACCATCGCCAAGTCGCCATACCGCGCCTCGGCCTCCGTCAATCCGTCGCCTTCGCAGAGACGGACGATCCAGCGCGTCTTGCGCCCTGGAATACGAAGCTCCGCGCCTGCGGACGGGCCTTCATGGACCTGCGACAGCGTATCGCTCGCGATCAGAAGTGCTATGCCTCGACCGCTGCGGGCGATGGCTTTGTTTCCAGCAATCTTGACGTCGTCGAATTCGGCCTTCGGGAACCACGCATGGGAGAAGTCAGGTTGCTCCTCATGCACGTCGAAATCGACAACAGCCAGACCGCGGTACTGCTGCACCCTGGGTACCGAGCCGCAACCACCCCAGTAGGATGGACGCCCGTAGCCGAGCTGGATGATTTCACCGGGATGGTTGATCCAGATCGCTGCCTCGGGCTTTTCGCCGATACGTAGGTGCAGAACGGTTTCCTGATAGCCCCAGTCCTTCCAGCGGTAGTGGACTGCGGAACCCATCGCATAGTGCTCGCCCTTGTAGTGGTAGAGCGCGGCAAAACTATCCTGACCCTGTGCAAAGCGCCATTCCTGATGCTTGGCACGACGGTGGCTGGCGATGGCTACCAGTTCTTCAGGCACCACGAGGCCATGATCCCGAAGGCAGACGGCGAGTTGAGACAGCGCATGAACGCGGCGTCCATACCAGCCCTTGCCCCAGAGGAGACGCGCAACCGCAGAAAGCTCCAGCGAGCGACCGGCGCAGAGCGTGTGTTCGTAGGAGCGGCCCTGTGCTGCCGTCAGCATGCCATGATGGGCGGAGCGAGCCACGATCTCGCACAGCCGGATGATGCCAGCCTTGGCGCGGTCCGCGATATCCTTGTCCGGCGAAAGTGCTGCCAGCGCTGTCAGGCCCTTCAGATCGATCGGGAAATAGGGTGCGGAGTTGAACTCGGCCATTTCCCAGTGTTCGAAATGGTCGAGCCATGCACGCACCCGCTCCGCCCCGATTCTCGCTTGTTCGGAACCCTTGCGGCCAGACCGCACGAAGGTCGCTTCCGGCAGCAGATGTCCTGCCAGATAGCAGGAAGTGTGGAAGAGCAGCGCGTGGTTTTCGGAGAAATACCACTGAACGTCGTTGCCTGGCTCATCCATCCAGTACCGGTAATTGAGGATGGCGCCGTCGATACGATCGCGTGTCTTCTGGTTGATATCCTTGCCCCAGACGGTGCGCGACCAGATGAGCGGGACCAGCGAGAAATCGGCGCAATCATGGCAATCTTCGATGGAGGGCAGGATCTCCTCGATCATTGCATCGGTATCGCTCCCGGCGCGACCGCTTGCCAGCCGTGCGAAAGCGCGCACCGTATCGCGCTCGGAGTGCTCGGAAACTTCGGTTAACGTCTCGACGATGCGTTCCTGAAGCGAAGCCGGAGCCTGACCCTGGCGCTCCGCATGGCAAATCTCCACCCCAAGCGGGCGCGCCGCGACAAAGCCGCCAGCATCCAGCCTGATGCGGAAATGGCGGAAATCCGCCGGTGCGCTTTCTGCGGAGCCGAGATTGAGGCTCGTTGCGCCAGCGGGCAGCTTGAAATCATGATCGAAGCGCTCACGCGACATGAAATCGCCTTCGACCGCGACATTTACCTCGACGGCAACGGGCAGCGGCTTGGCGAATAGAAGCGTGATATCACCGCTGAAATAGGCGGGGCGATCAAGATGCATGCCTTCCAGTGCGTTCTCGATACTTTCGGCAACAGAGCCTTCCACCGGGACCGGGATCGCGATCTTCGCGGCCGGTCCGGCCAGATAGTCGAACTGATAGAAGTAGCGCGCGTCGCGTTCCGCAAGATCATCGAAAAACAGCGTAATCTCGTTCAGCCCGGGCTTGAGGTCGAGTTCAAACTCCTGCTTCGTTTCCAGATTGCGGCCATAGGGTGCCATCCATCCGGCTTCCTGACCGTTCAGGAAAAGGACCGCGCCGCCGCAGGTGCCGAGACGAATACGAGCGGTCCCTGCTTCGCTGACCTCGAGATAGGTGCGGGCCCAGGTTGCCAGACGCGTGGGACGGAACCAGAAACCGGACAGATCGACACGCGGAGAACCAAACGGCAGCCACCACTGCTTTGCCTCGAACGACCCACGCACATCCGGTCGTTTGCCGCGATAGGTTTCTGCAAAGATGGTGCGGCACGGATATTCGTGCGGAATGAAGTTCTTGTGCTTGGTCAGGAAGAAGAAGGGGTCCATCTCGCCCTTCATCGGCTGATCGACTACGTCGAAGCGGTCTTCCATCGTCGCGCCGAGCTGCCAGTACCGCACCGGTTCGCCCGCGTTCAAGGTCTTGTGCATGTAGTTCTGTTCTGTCGTCATTTCAGATCCGCCACGGCCACCGGGGCCACATCGTTGTATTCCTGGTTCTCGCCGGTCATGCCCCAGACAAAGGCATAGGAGCCTGTGCCTGCGCCCATGTGGATGGACCATGCCGGAGAAAGAACTGCATCGCCGTTTGCTACAATGAGATTACGCGTTTCGTCCGGCCTTCCCATCAGGTGGATGACGCGATCCTCCGCTGCCATGTCGAAGTAGCAATAGGCTTCCATCCGCCGTTCATGCAGGTGCGGCGGCATGGTATTCCACACGCTGCCTTCAGCCAGATCCGTGATGCCCATCAAAAGCAGGCAAGACGGAGCAACCTGCGGATGGATATACATGCGCAGGTTTCGCTTGTTGGAGCGCTTCTGATCGCCCAGTTCGAGCAGCTTTGACTCTTCCCGCTTGATCAGGCGATGCGGGAAATCGGCACTCGCCGGGACGGAGTTCATGTAGAAGCGTGCGGGCTCATCGGAACTGTTCGATTGAACGGTAATGGTCTGTGCGCCTCGGCCCACATAGAGCACATCGCGGTTGCCGAGCTCATAGGTCTCGCCGTCGACGGTCACGCTGCCCGCACCGCCGAGATTGGCAATGCCCATCTCTCGTGCGGAAAGAAGATAGGGTGTTCCAATATCTTCGCCTGACCCGAAGGTGAGGGGAGATGTTGTCGGAACCGCGCCGCCAAGGATCAACCGATCGACATGGGTGTAGACAAACGTTGCCTGACCCAGCTGAAACAGATCCTCGACAAGAAACGCATCGCGCAGTTTTTGTGTATCGTAGCTTTTTATATCTGCCGGAGCGGCACCGTAGAGAACGCGCATGGTCATGCCGCCACCTCGGAAGCATTCACATGGTTGAGGGCTTCCGACAGGCAAAGGATTGAGAGGGCTTGCCCATAGCCGGTCGGCTGTATCGGAATGTCCTTGTAGAACTGAAGATCATGGCCCATGCGAGTGCCATAGGACACGTTGAGTACGGTTCCGTTTGCATCGATGTTGCGAAGGACGAACTCGACGGCCCGGAGGCCTGCTGTTTTCCAGCGCTCGTCTCCATATCCCAGGCGATAGGCTTTCAGCAGGCCGTAGCCAATCCCCGCAGTGGCCGAGGTTTCCTCGTAAGATGTCGGGTCGTCCAGCAGGGTGCGCCAGGCGCCGCTCTCGGCTTGCAGGGGAAGCAGGGCGTTCACCTGGGCCGTCAATACGCCGAGAAGGAAGTCCCGCACCGACGTGGGGAGTTCGGCCAGATCGAAAAGATCGAGAATACCAGCTGTAATCCACGCATTGCCACGCGCCCAGCGTGCGCGGGCGAAGTTGTGGCGCCCATTGAAAGTCCAGCCATGGAACCACAGGCCGGTTTCCGGATCTGAAAGATAGCGCGCATGTACGAGGAACTGGCGCGCTGCTTCATCGACCAGTTCCATCCGGCCACTCGCCTGCCCATAGGAGGCCAGGAACAGTGCAACCATATAAAGCGTGTCGTCCCACAACTCGTCATCGTTCACCTTGTCGGAGACGTGGTGTTCGAATGCGCCTTCTTGGGTGCGACCCATCTCGGTGATGACGCGGCTCGCCCAGGTGTCCAGCGTCTCTTTCCAGCGGTCATCCTGCGTTTCGCGCCAGAGCACGGAAAGGCCAAGCATCGGCGCCGTCGTATTGACGTTCAGCTTTGGCAGGCCGGCGGCCAGCCGCCGCACATACCAACCCTCGATTAGGGCCTTCAGGTCATCCCGACCCGTGAACTGCCAAAGGCGAATGATACCATAGAGCCCAACGCCCTGCGGCCATTCCCAGCTATCGAATGAAATGTAATCTCCTGCCGTGCCGTCAAGGTTCGGCTCGTGAAAACGACCGTCGTTTTTCAGGCCAGTTATCCCGGCAACAAGCCGATCGAGATTGGCAAGAATGGTATCGCCATTCAGGGCCATGGTGTCCTCCTGCGTCCGCCTCTCCCAAGGCGTCATGTATGAGCAAGAAGAAATCATTACGAAAATCATTGCGCAAGCTGAAAATTTTTTGCAATTTGCTGCAAACGCGAGAAAAGCCATGACCAGTCGACCCTTGCCCGGAAAACGGGCTACGAAATCCAGGCGGATAAAACTGGAAGACGTCGCAGCGGCAAGCGGCGTGTCGATCAGTACCGCTTCACGTGCGCTGGCAGGCGAGAAAGGCGTGAAACCGGAGATACGTGAAAAGGTTCTGGCCGCTGCCAAACAGGTGAATTACACGCTTCCTGTTGCGCTCTCCGGCCGCAAGATCGTGCTGGCGGCATCGAGCGCCGCAATGATCGATTATGTGCGAAACCAGTTCACGCTCTACGTGCTTGAGGGACTGCGCGAGCGTGCCGAGGCGCTCAATCTGGAGATCGTGACTCGTCCTATCGCAGACAAGGCGGACGAAACCCAGATGCTGAAGGAAGCGCGGGAAGACCCCGAAACCGCGGGTCTTCTGTTTCTGACGGTGGACGACGAGGCCATGCTGGCGGCGACCCGTGATTTTCCGAAACCGGTGGTCCTGCTGAACGGACATGATCCTCTGATGCGTCTTTCCAGCGTGACGCCTTGCAATCGCTCCGCCGCAAGGCTGGCCACAGAACATCTGATTCAGTTGGGGCACAAGCGAATCCTCTTTCTGATGCGCCCCGGAAGACGGACGATTCTGCACCGTTGCGACGGCTGGCAGGATGCGCTGAAGGCTCATCAGCTGGTTGCTGACCAGGATCTGATCATCTCGGTCGATGACTGGCTTCCGGAGTTGGCGGCAAGGGCAATCGAAGAACGCATACGGGACAGGGGGCTGGATTTTTCCGCGATCGTGACGGCAGGCGATAGCCTTGCGGTCGGCGCCATCATGGGTGTTCAAAAAGCGGGCTTCACGGTGCCGGACGATGTGTCGGTTGTCGGCATGGACGATCTGCCTCAGGCTTCTTTCGTCAATCCACCGCTGACGACAATGCATCTGCCGATGCGAGAGATCGGTTCGGCTGCTCTCGACCTGATCAGCGACAGTATGGCGGGCAGGATCAACCCTGCTCGGCGCGTCGAACTGGCCTGTCATCTGGTAGAGCGTTCATCGACCGCACCCGCAAAGGTCTACCTGTGAAAGCTGCCAATTTGCCCTGAGCGGCTGGCTGGCGTAGGACTGGGTTGAACAGCTCGATATGTTTTACTGGAATGCATCATGCCCGAACTCTCACTTGTTCCGATCATAGACGGTCATAACGACGTTCTGCTGCGCATGATGCAGCCGGGCCAAGACGATCCCGTTGCCGGGTTTCTGGAAGGCGAGGGAAGGGGGCATATCGATCTGCCGCGCGCCAAAGCTGGCGGTCTGGCAGGAGGGCTTTTTGCCATCTTCGTTCCCTCCCCGCATCATAAGCCAGATGCCGAGGGAAATTTTGTTGCACCGGAACAGGCCTCCGCCCTGAACCAGACTTTGGCAATGGCCCGCAAACTTTTCGAACTGGAAGCCCGTTCACAGGGCCAGATCAAGGTCTGTCGCAATGCAAGCGAATTGCAGGCCTGTATTGAGCAGTCGATTTTTGCGCCGGTTCTTCATATCGAAGGTGCCGAGGGCATAGGTGAGGACCTCGATGCGCTTCACGTGCTTCATCAGGCCGGTTTGCGAAGCCTGGGGCCCGTCTGGAGCAGACCCAATATATTCGCTCACGGTGTTCCCTTCCGGGTGCCCCATTCTCCCGACATCGGGCCAGGACTGACGCAGGCAGGGCGCGCTCTTGTTCGCGTCTGCAATGATCTCAAGATCCTGATCGACCTCTCGCACATGAACGAACAGGGTTTCTGGGACATTGCAAGACTTACGGATGCTCCGCTCGTGGCGACACACTCCAATGCACATGCGCTCAGTCCGCACAGCCGGAACCTGACGGACCGCCAGCTTGATGCGATCGGCGAAAGCAAGGGCCTTGTTGGTATCAATTATGGAGTTCTGTTCCTCCGGGACGATGGGGTACGGAACCTCGATACTCCTTTGCAGATCGTCGTGGACCACATTCGCTACATTGCTGACCGCATAGGAATCGAGCGTGTAGCGCTGGGTTCCGATTTTGACGGAACGACTGTTCCCAATGAACTGAAGGATGCTGCTGGCTTGCCGCGTCTGATCGAGCTTATGCGGCAAAACGGTTTCGATCAGATTTCGATCGAGCGGATTGCCTATCGCAACTGGATTGATGTGCTTGCTCGTACCTGGGGCAACTGAGTGGCAGCCTTGCGTTTTGTCATTAGTAATTTGGAAACCAATGCATTTAGTGCATGGGTGACATGAAGTCTTGTCTCTGCAAGTTCGGCGGGTGCGGGACTATATGGAGCTCATCGAAACGACGCCGGAACTGATCTAGTTGCTGACGTCACCAAGACCTCAGAAAGGCGAAGAAAATGAACGTAGCACGCTCCTTCAACAACTGGCGTAAGTACCGCAAGACTGTCAACGAACTCGCTCGCATGTCGAGCCGTGAGCTCTCTGACATGGGCATCTCTCGCTCTGAGATCGAAGCTGTTGCTCGCGGTGCCGTGTCGCGCTAATCTTTTAGCTGATCGTAAGTCGCAACGCCCGCCTCAAGCGGGCGTTTTGCATTTTGCAGCTTATGCCGCATCGCATTTATGCATAGCTGCACTGCAACATAAGCGCCTCCACTTCTCTATGGATTCGCTAATCTATTTCCATCGAGACGACGCATCCTCCTCCCGCGAAGTTTTGATATGAGGCCAACTCCTCATCCTCCCAAAGTTGGCTTGTAAGAACAACAGCAACTCCTCCTCCCACGCTGTTGTTCGATCATTTTCGGAAAGCCTGCCGCACTTCTTCCCGCGGCAGGCTTTTTTGCTTTGTGGGATTTTCTCGTAATGGTTGGGTGCTTCTGCACTTGCACTATATTAACAATTAGTGATGATCGTTTTGTCAATCTGGCACGGCAATCGACTGACGGCGCAAGTTTGGCAAAAGTTTCGTCTGGCTAAAAAAGATCAACAATTCAGGTACGATCTCTGCAGACCGTATGCGCTTGCGATACGGGGCGGGAGACTGTTTTCCGTCGTTAACTCTTTGTTAACTATGTAACCGCTATCAGAAATCAACCATTCGTTAACGAAGATGACCAAAGTGCAAACAAATTCACGCTCGATCAGGATCAAGGGACGCTCGTTTCTCGCCGTTGTTCTGACGCCTGACCTGCCCCTCGATCAGTGGCTGGAGAGATTGGATGATCTTGCCGCACGTTCTGCTGGTTTCTTCTTGGGTCGGCCGGTCGTGCTCGATGTCTCCGATCTGCAGATCGATCGGCAGCAACTCGGCGAATGTCTTGCCCATCTGGCGCAGCGCAACGTCAGCATAATGGGTATTGAAGGCGCGCGCCACTCGATGATCTCACCGGGGATGCCGCCAGTTCTGAAAGGCGGCCGTCCGGCGGGCGATGTCGATGTCGCATCCGTTGAACCGGTGGCAGTCGCTGCGCAGTCCGTTGCTCACGATGCTGGCGAAACCCTGCAGGAGCCGCAGGCAACTGTGCTGCAGGCGCCCCGCTCCACCTTGCAATCGCTGCTCATCAACGAGCCCGTAAGGTCCGGACAATCTATCATCTTTACGGAAGGGGACGTCACGATCGTCGGCTCCGTTGCCTCCGGCGCTGAGGTCATCGCGGGCGGATCGGTGCATGTTTACGGCACTCTTCGTGGACGGGCCATGGCCGGGTCCGTCGGTAATTCGCAGGCGCGCATATTCTGCCGCAAACTCGAAGCCGAGCTGATCGCGATCGATGGAATTTACAAGATGGCCGAGGATCTGCCTACGGACCTGCTTGGACAACCCGTGCAGGTCTGGCTCGAAGGAGATGCAATCGTTGCCGGAAAAGTCAATTGAGCTGCACCAAGCTCACGAACAGGAGAGAAAGATGGGGAAGGTAATCGTCGTTACGTCAGGCAAGGGCGGGGTCGGCAAGACAACCTCCACAGCTGCTTTGGGTGCTGCACTTGCCCAGCGCAATGAGAAGGTCGTCGTCGTGGACTTCGATGTAGGCCTGCGCAACCTGGATCTGGTCATGGGTGCCGAGCGCCGGGTCGTCTACGATCTCGTCAACGTCATTCAGGGCGATGCGAAGCTGACACAGGCGCTCATTCGCGACAAGCGGATTGAAAACCTGTTCCTGCTGCCTGCCTCCCAGACGCGCGACAAGGACAATCTGACGCCGGAAGGCGTCGAGTGGGTCATCAACGAACTCAAGCGCTACTTCGATTGGGTCATCTGCGACAGCCCCGCGGGCATCGAGCGCGGTGCGACACTTGCCATGCGCCATGCGGATGTGGCCGTGGTCGTCACCAATCCCGAGGTCTCGTCGGTGCGCGATTCCGACCGTATCATTGGTCTCCTGGACTCCAAGACGGTCAAGGCGGAGCGGGGCGAGCGTATGGAGAAGCATCTTCTTCTGACCCGTTTCGACCAGAACCGCGCCGCACGCGGCGACATGCTGAAGGTCGAGGACGTGCTGGAAATTCTCTCCATCCCGCTGCTCGGCATCATTCCGGAAAGCATGGACGTGTTGAAGGCTTCCAACATCGGCGCTCCGGTAACGATCGCTGATGCGAAGTCCGCTCCTGCCCAGGCCTATTTCGAAGCGGCCCGCCGTCTGGCCGGTGAAGACATTCCTGTCACCATGCCGGAAGAAAAGCGTGGTCTGTTCGGCAAGATCTTCTCGCGGAGGGCTGCATGAATATTTTCCGGCTTTTCAACAAGCAGAGATCCGCGCCTTTGGCGCGCGAGAGACTGCAGGTCCTGTTGGCGCATGAGCGTGTCGCGACAGGTAATGATCTCGTAGCCGTCTTGCGTGAGGAAATTCTTGCGGTGATCGCCAAGCATGTTGAACTCGACAGCGAACGCGTTCACGTGAAAATGGATCGCGATGAGCGGTTTTCCATTCTGGAGATCGACGTGGAAATTCCTTTGGAGGCAAAGCTCGAAGCGGCCTGAAGGCGAGTTTCAATGTAAAGTGTCGGCGCGGATTATCTCAGCGCCGACCTGCTCATTGAGTAGCAAATGATGCTTTGAGTTCGTCACTCATCGGTAGGTTAAGTCCTTTCGGTGATCCCTCGAAGGGCTGCATGAACCAGCGATCATACATCTCTTGCATCTGCGGGCTGCGATAGACACTGCGGAGGGCGGTCGCTGCAAGCTCCGCAAATTGTGGATCACTGATTCGTGTCATAAAGCCGTAGGGTTGCGGTTCGGAGATAGCCTCCGCGCTCACCACATAATCATCCGGGTTTCCTGTCTGGGATATCAAGTTGCGGATCAAGACATCGTCCATCGCGAATGCCGAGACACGTCCCGATTTTACAAGTTCAAAGGCTTCGCGAACTTCGTTTACTGGCACCGAGACAAGCCCGAGCTTCCTCTCGCGAGACAGTTGCAAAATCTGGCTTACGTTAACTGTTCCAAGAACGACGGCAACGCTCTTCCCTCTCAGATCATCGATCCTGTTGATATTGTTGCGCGCGAGCGAAACGACCTTCGTCTGGGCTATGAAATGGGGCGGAGTAAAGAATACCGCCTTGCGGCGTTCCGCAATGTTGGTACTTGCATTGCACTCGATGTCTATCCCTCCGTCATTTAACGATTGGATGCGATTTGCGGGTGTGCGCTGCACCAGTTCTACAGACAGTTCAGGGAGATCCAGCATGGTCTGTATTTTTGCGGCCATGGCTTTGCACAGATCTATTGAATAGCCAACGACGTCACCTGAACTGGTCCTGTAGGAGAACGGTTGAGCCAATCCATAACCGACTCGCAGGACCCGTGTCTCCTTCAATCGTTCTATGGTCGAGCCATTTAAGCTCAAATCTGTCTCAGCGAATGCGAGAGTTGATTGCAATATCAACATGATGACGGCCAAAAGCCGTTCGAAGACCATCCTCAACATTAAATTACTCCAAATATTCTTTTGGCTTTGAAAAGACCGCCTTCAATTCGGGCGACATTGGCAGCTTCATATTCTGTCCCAACGGCGGAATTGGGCGCTCGAACCACTTTGAATAAAGCTCCTGGATATCTTTGCTGGTGAACAGTTTTTCCAGGCTTCTGTTCACGATCGTCTTGAAAGCATCATCGCCCAATGGCAGTAAAATACCGTAAGGCTCCGGCGGACTGAATGTTTCCTCGGAGATAACATAGTCGTCCGGTCTAGAGGAGGCTGCGATCTGTCCGGCGAGGAGAATATCATCCATCACAAAGGCAGAGGCTTTGCCATTGGTGACCAGATTAAAGGAGTCCGCATTTTCGCGATTGAGCAAAACGGAGATATTCAGCATCCGTTGACGGTTGATCGCGTTCAATTGATCAAGGTTCACAGTTCCTGTCGTTGCTGCAACGCTTCTGCCTGCGAGATCCGAAATCAAGCGGATATTCGAACTCTTCAACGCGACGAAGCGCGTTGCCGTCACGAAGTGCGGATAGGAGAAGGCGACCATCTTCCGGCGCTCTGCGTTATTGGTTGTCGCCGCGCATTCCATGTCGATCCGATGAGATTTGACCATGACGAAGCGGGTAGCCGCTGTCACCGAAACATATTCTATCCGAAGGTCAGGCATACCAAGCGCGGCTGCGATATCTTTTACAATCCGCTGACAGATTTCGACGGTGTATCCGGTCGGTATGCCAGCAACAAGATAGGAGAAGGGTGGTTCCAAGGCACGATGTCCGATCGTGACTGTTCCGGTTTTTTTGATCCTCGTCAGAGTGTCTGAATTCTCTTCTGCCGATGCGGCAACGCTTCCCACAGTCAGTGCCAGTATCACAGCCCATAAGATTGTCGTGACGGATCGCAAAAGGTTTGAGGATGTGCTGATAACTCGTACCGTCGCTGCAATTTTATCGTAACCCGGCATAAAGATCGTCCCTTTTGTTTCAGGCAGCGCTCGATCCCAAATACTGTTCCGTGAAGCTGGCTTGCGGTCTGCCAAGTAGATAGCCCTGTACTGACCCGCAACCGGCCGCACGAAGCAGATCCAGTTGTTCCTTGTGTTCGACACCTTCAGCGGTAACGCTGATGTCCAGGCCACGGGCCAGTGAAACTGCCGACAGGACTATGTTGAGGCAACGGGTACTTTCCGCGACGCCTGAAATGAAGCGGCGATCCAGCTTTATGCGCGTTACCGGCAAGTCAATCAGATAGGACAAGGATGCAAACCCCGTCCCGAAATCATCGAGTGCAATGCCCACACCCATTGCCCGAATGGCCGTTAGGATGGTGATCGCTTCCTTGCCTTGGACTTTATTGGTTTCGGTGATCTCTATTTCTAGGCGGTCAGCCTTGAGCCCGGTTTCATTCAGTGTAGCACGAATAAAATCCGGTAAATCCTGTCTCAGTAATCCTATCGCAGAGACATTTACCGAGACTGTTGTCTGATCATCCTTGGCTGCTATTTGTCGGCATGCCTGCTTTAGGACCCAACGGTCCAGCTCTACGATGAAACCGGTTTCCTCAGCTGCAGGGATGAATTTGTCCGGCGTAATGAAGCCGCGTTTGGGATGGTTCCACCGCACAAGTGCCTCGTAGCCGGAAATACGACCCTCGCCGATAGCCACGATTGGCTGGTAATGTACCTCGAACTGGTCTTCGTTCAGGGCAGTCATGAGCTCCAGCTCTATCGTGGAGCGATGTGATGTTTCCATGGTCATCCCTGGTTCAAATATATGAAAGCAACCGCGACCTGCGCCCTTTGATGTGTAAAGAGCAACATCCGCATTGCTCAAAATTTGATTTGAGTTTCGGCCGTGTAATGGTGCTCTAGCTATTCCTATGCTGGCACCGATAGACAAGGAAAGTTCATCAATCTGAAAGGGTCTGGAAATCGCTTCCAGAATTCGCGCGGCCAACCGCCTTGCCTCCTTCTCTGCGTTTATGGCCACCACTTGTATGAGCGCAAACTCGTCACCACCGAGGCGGGCGAATACATCGTCCGGTCCCAGTAGCGTGGAAACCCGCTTACAAGTCGATATCAGCACCTGGTCACCGACGGCATGTCCGTAGGTGTCGTTGACGGGCTTGAAGCGATCAAGGTCTAGCAACATGACGTTGATAGTCTTGTTTCCGACTTCGACCTCTTCAAGCAGGCTACAGAGTGCCTTCTGGAGAAAAGCCCGATTTGGCAGTCCCGTCAGAGCGTCATGATGGGCAAGATGCTCCAACTCCCTGGCTGCCTCCCGCATTTGTCTCAGATGTTCACGCTCGACCACGGCCTCCCGCAAGGTCTCGATTGTCGTCGCAAGTTGGCCGATTTCATCCTGTCGTCGTTGATAGGGCGTGATATTGCCTGTCTCATCGCGCGCAATTCGTTTAAGCGCTTCGATTAGCACAGGCACGGGTTTGAACAGGCTCCGAAGCAGCAAGGCAATGGCGCCACCGGTGGCGAGCATGATCACGCTAAAGGACAGCAGGGAGTTGCGATAGAAGAGACCGCGGGTAGCCATCAGTGATTCCTTGGGACCAACAGATGCTGCGACACCGCCGAGGATCTTGCCATCGGAAGAACGGATCGGCAGATACCCTACATAATGCTCTTCCGACCCAATCTTCGCAAATCCTGTAAAGAATTCGGTGAAGTCTTCCGCAACGGCCCCCTTGTTCTCGGCCGATAAGGTCAAGCCTGATGGGCCTCCGTCACTGTCAGTGATGGAAATGAGACTCTTCGTTGATGCATCGTATTGAAGAAGCCATACCTTCTGTTTTGTCTGGACAGAGGCAAGTGCAAGAACATCCACGGCTACATAGCCTGTATCCAGCACGGATGCATCGTCCCCTATCATACGGTCGGTGATGATCCGTACGATCTGGCTCGACGGTGTCATGTCCACAGCAACGAAGGTATAGACGCTTCGAATTGCACTGCTTGCGATCTGAATATTGGTGCCCGCCTGCTGTCGCCATTCGTCTCGCTGACTTCGTTCAATCATGATCCAGCCTGTCGCTGCACCCGAAATAAAGGCAAGCGCGACAGCAAACAGCAGGAATGAAGTAACCTTGCCAATGATGGAGCGACGCCAATTGAAACGCGTTTTCGGGGCCTTTTGGCCTGCGATTATCGACAGCATCAGAGTTCCAATCAAAATGCAATTATAAGTAGGTTGTGTAAATGTCACATTCTAGATGATGGTTGCAGGGTTCTTTCAAAATCATTGACGGAGATGAAACTATGAAACAAAACAACCGCATGGTTAATAAAAATATATTAACCAGAACGTGATAATATTAAATTCAGATATTTTGGTGTGCTTCGAAATGAATACTGTAGTATTTAATCAATAATAATTATCAACATCTAAATTTATCTGGAGAAATCAATCTGAGTAAAATTGTTTACGCTTCAATACATTATAATATTAGAAAATATGATAATAAATCATTTTTTTGATTTGTGCCAACATCTATTTTTTGCACTGAGGCAATACTTACCACCAATGAGATCATCCGCGCGGTTTCTGGCTTCAAGGAATTGGTCCAGAGAAAAGCTCTACGATAAGGTTGCGGAGTTGATCCATCCTCAGGCTGTCTGTCTGTTCCGGTTTCAAACCGGAATTAAATCCATGCTTAAGGAATTCAGCGACAATATCAGACCGCTTTGCAATGATGTGAATCGGAACATCGCGTGTTGCGTCTGGTCCGGTTACGACTGACGCAGGCTGATGATCACCGATAACGATGAAGATCGCATCATCACCGAAGGTACGGATATAGCTTGCCACCGCCTCCAGCGAATAGTCTATCGTCCGGATGTAATGGTCGCGGATACGGTCGGGGTCTGCCCAGACGAAAGCCGGCGATTCGCCTGACGCGGCTTGGTCATTGAAGGCTTTCCCATCTCCCACCGCCTGCCAGTCGATCATATGAGGGACTGGCGTCCACGGTGCATGACTAGAAATGAGGGCTGTCTCGATCATGACACTCCGACGTGGCTGGGGATCTCGAATAAGTTTCTGGATGGCCGCAAGCGTGTACTGATCGGGCATTGTGACCCAGTTGAACGGCTTGCCATTGTAACCTAGATCTTTTGCAGCAAAAATTTGATCGTAGCCGAAATAAGCACTTTCCGGCCAGTCTAGTGTAATCGCGGGCATCGCCGTCGCCGTCTCCCAGCCCGCATTCTTGAACAAGCGGTTGAGACTGCTTCTGTCACTCATGATCAGCCGATCGTAGCGCGCCTGACTGTCGATCCAGAGTCCTGACAACAGTGTGCCATGGGCAAGCCAACTGAGGCCTGCCACAGTCGGCGATATGGCCCAGCGGCTGGCGATCTGAAAGCCGGACTGTTCAAGGTTTTTCTGCATATCCTCAAATCGTGCAGCTATACGCGGCGAGTAACGTGTGTCTTCAACAGCACTGCGTCCGTAAGACTCGACGAAAATCAGGAAAACGTCTTGTCCCTTGACCCGTCCCATGAGTTCGGTCTTGCCTTTGAAGGGGTCGGATTGTGCGAGCTCCACCTCAAAGCGGTGCATGTCAGCAATCGCATGCGAGATCAGATCGAGCCGCTGTATCAGATAGGGCGTGGCTTTGGCTTCGACCGTCAACGCATGCCGCTCATCTCCGCTTCGTAGCATCAGAATCGAAAGCCCGATCAATGCGGTTGATACCGCCACACAGCCATAAAGCTTGCGTTTGGACGACCAGCCTCCCGGAAAGTTGCATGACCAGTAGAACAGGCCAAATATGATGAAAAGGCTGAAGGATCCGCACAGAATGGCAAATGCGCCGACCCAGGTACCAATGCTCCTGGAAAGCACATTCCAGCCGTCGCCAATCATTTTGATATCGAGATAGGGGTTAAACGGTCTCTGGAACGCGGATTGCGTGCCGATGTCTGCCAGTTTGAGCAGAACCAGAACGCTTGCCAGTACAGTGACCACAGCCGCAACTTTTCCGCGCCACCTGCCGGGAACCATGATGAGACCCAGAGCTATGATCGGTATCTCAAGCGGGATGGACAGGAATGTCCGGAAATCGAATGCGTCGGGATGGTCCGGCATATTGATAAGCACGGACAAGAGAATGCAGAACAAAAGAAATCGCATCGCGCTTACAAACATGTAAATCATTCCCGCTCGTCGTCATCCGCGCCGGTCCATCACAATCGACGTTCCGTATCTGGACTACGCCCCGATTGTAGATGGCGATCACCCTGCTCGAGGAAAGGAGCCTGATTTTGAAACTGGTGCGCATTGTCGGTACCCTTCTCGCCCTGATCCTTGCTGCTTGGGTGGTCTGGCGAACCGACTGGAGCATCGTTTTAAAATCTCTTTCGTCAGTTTCCCTGGTTCATCTTTCTGCAGGCTTGTTGTTGGTCCAGTTCCAGATCTGCATGTCCGCATTCCGCTGGCGCTACACCGCATTGCGCATCGGACAGCCCATCGGGAAGTGGCAGGCCGTTCGCGAGTACTACCTGTCGACAGGTCTCAACCAACTGCTGCCCGGCGGTGTCGCAGGCGATGCAATCCGCGCCTATCGCGGACGGGCACACGACGGATCGGGCTTGGCACGATCTGCGACGTCCGTCATTCTCGAGCGGCTGTCTGGCCAGATTGCCCTTCTGATGTTCGTTTTGGGAGGCCTGCTGCTATGGCCAGATCGGATCTATGGCATCAATAAATGGGCTGTGCTGGCCTTGGTCGGTGTCGTGGTGGCAGTCTTGTGCCTGGCGGTTCTTCCAGTCATCCGCTCCAGATTTGCAGGGCTTGCAAATGATCTCAGCGCAGCTTTCTGCAGCATGGGAGCGGCGGGTTACCAATTGACGACAAGTGTTCTGATCGTTGCATCCTATATTGCGCTTTTCATGCTGTGCGCTCACGCAACCGGAGGCTCTCTGACGATCGGTCCGGCACTGATGGTTGTCCCTCTCTGCCTTTTGACGATGGTATTGCCGAGTGGCTTCGGCGGCTGGGGAACGAGAGAGGCTGCGGCTGCAGCTCTCTGGCCAATGGTCGGCTACACTCCCGACCAGGGCATTGCAGCAAGCCTGCTTTATGGAGCCGTGGCTATGCTCGGCGCAGCACCAAGTCTATTGGTGCTTCTTACATCCAAAGACAGATAATGCCCTTCGCGATTCATCCGCGCGCCGCGACGGATTTGGACGACCCTCGGACGAGTGCCACGATATCGACGGCGAATGAATAGACTAGAGCGATCAAAGCAATGGCTGAAATCCAGGCTGATATTGGCGCTTCGACTACCGGCACGAGTACAATACCGAGAGCCAGCACCTGGACCACACAGACCAGCTTACGGCGAAACGAGGGCTCGAGAGGCTGATTGAGGGCAGGCAAGGCGAGCTGCCCAAGAATGAACATGTATCGCATGGCGCCGATGAGCAGCACCCATGCTCCAGCTTTGCCCAGAACGAAGGCGGCACACGACAGCATCAGGATCAGAAATGCATCGACTTCCATGTCGAACTTGGCACCGAACTCCGACACGTGGTTGAAACGTCGGGCGAGGTATCCATCGAACCCGTCAAGCGTGAGCGCGACCACGGTGATGACGAAGACCGCCCAGACCAGGGCTGTTCCGTCCGAGCCTGCAAATGCATCCGAGAGAAGTATTGTCGCCGCCACAAGGCTCGTCGCGGCAGCACGGACGGCGGTAACCAGGTTTGCGTAACCAAACCTGGTGTGACGATGCTGCGGCAAAAAGCAGAGTGCCAGCCCGAACATGACAGCAAGCAATCCTGCCGCAGCGAAAGGAACAACTGGCTCCAGCGAATAATGGTAGGCGAGGGCTACGCTACCCACCAACGATAAGACAAAGATCACCGCCATCGATTTCAAGGCATCCCTCAGCAGCCTTCGACTAACGTTGAACGACTGCAAGGTGGGGAGCAGACTGTTCGAGCTGCGTCTGTCTGAATCAAGAATTGTCATGACGGCACGTCAATCCTTACTCAGCCGCGATCAAGGCGTCTACATCCAGCATATGGCCGGCGCGCGCGGTTTTCGTGCGGAGGTAAAACTCATTTTCTGAGGTAACGCGGCCTGTGACGGCACTGCGTGCATGAACGAGAATGCCCGCATCCGATAGCGCAGCGATTTTCATCGGATTGTTGGTGTAGACGATGACCTCAT
The DNA here is from genome assembly GCF_022968395.1 of Affinirhizobium lemnae. Taxonomy (GTDB): domain Bacteria; phylum Pseudomonadota; class Alphaproteobacteria; order Rhizobiales; family Rhizobiaceae; genus Neorhizobium; species Neorhizobium lemnae. Next base: position 14,363 of record NZ_JALJQZ010000031.1, on the reverse strand, counting down.
CGATATTGAGCAGCTTCAGCATAGCGACAGCAGCCTCATAACGACGATGATCGGCGCCGAAACCCAACTGGGCGTCTGCATCGATTGTGTCCATTCCGCGATGCTGGAAGCCGTAGGCCCGCATCTTGGCGCCAATACCCGTGCCGCGCCCTTCTTGGTCAAGATACAGCAGAACGCCGCCACCAGCCTTGGCCAGCAGATCGAGACCGTTCCGGAGCTGATCACCGCAATCGCATTTCAGCGAGCCGCACAAATCGCCGGTGATGCAGGACGAGTGGATACGGATCGGCACCGGCTTTGACACATCAGGCTTGCCGACAACGATCGCCACCTGATCCTTCTGCGCCAAACCACCGCGGAACACGACGAAATCCGCGTAGCCAAATGTTTCGAGCGGAACCGGCGTACGAGCGACGACCTGGAATGACTGCCGGACGTTGGAAGACGCGGACAATTGCGCATGATCCAAGGTACAGCACGAAGAGAAGCGCTTGTCGCCTTTTTCTACTTCTGCGCAGACCATGGCTGGAAGCAGCAGCGCCGTGCTGGCGAGCTCGGCGCTCGCGCTCTCCAGTTCATTTGCCTTGCGCCAGTAGGACAATGGCTTGGTCCCGGGAGTGTAAGCAAGCTCCGACGCCTGCTGGAAACTTGCATTCCAAAGCGGTGCGACGATATCGCTTGCCCGGGTGATGCCAAGTTTCTCGGCGCGATTGCGGGTGAGAAACAGTTGGTGCTTTTGGCCAACAACGCTCGCAAATTGATCGTACAGGGCCGGGGAAACGGCATCGAGAGCCAGTACGGCGAGAGCGCGAGATCTATCTTCGAGTATGATCGGCCGACCGAACCGCAACTCCGCTACGGCACGCTCTACTTCACGGGAAGGGTCTTTGAACTCGAGAGCAAATGGGCTGTGCTCGGTCATGATCATCTCCATTGAGTTTTCAGCTACTTACGCAACCAACCCATTCCTTGGATCGGTCGAAGGTGCATAAATAAAAGTTGATGGCTCAGGGGTGGAAATTCTGAAAGAAGCTCTAATTAGCAGCGGCTGACCCGAGGAAACTCCCACCTCGCGCCGTCAGCAACGCCTTAACTTGAACAGATGGTGTAGCAATGGTCGATGCCAAGTCCCTCTGGTGTGAGGCAGCCGGATATCCGGTATTGCGGTCAGAGGTTTTGCCACCCAGATCAAACGGCGAAGTGCTTGTCCGAACTCTTTTTTCAGGCATCAGCCGCGGAACGGAAACCACTGTCTTCACTGGTAAGGTACCCGAAACAGAATATGAGAGGATGCGTGCTCCGCATATGTCGGGCACATTCCCGTTCCCGGTCAAATACGGATACAGCTCGGTCGGACAGGTTGAAGAGGGTGAGGGGCTTGAGAAGGGGACCACCGTTTTCTGTCTCTTTCCACACCAGAGCCACTACCTTGTCAGAGCCGAGGATCTTGTCGTCGTCCCGGCCGGATTGCCGGCAGACCGTGCAGTTCTTGCCGCCAACATGGAGACAGCGCTTAATATCTGTTGGGATGCGCAGATCGGGATCGGTAACAGGGTCGCGGTTTTTGGTTGCGGAGTCGTCGGTCTGGCGGTCGGCTACCTCGCATCGCAGGTGCCGGGTGTGGAGTGCACGCTGGTGGATCTGGATGCATCGCGGTCTGAACCGGCGGAGCGCATGGGCGCTGCCTTTTGCCATCCCGACCAGTTGAGAGGTGAATTCGACATACTAATCAACGCGTCCGGGTCTGGGCAGGCACTTGCCCAGTGTGTGGATCATGCTGGTCTCGAAGCCAGAATAGTAGAAGCCAGCTGGTATGGTGAGCGATCCGTGACATTGCCGCTCGGAGGCGCCTTTCATTCACGCAGGCTTCGTTTGATCAGTTCACAGGTCGGACACGTCTCACCTTTACAGCGACCGCGCTGGACCTATGCACGCCGGCTTTACAAGGCTCTGGAACTGTTGGGCGACGACAGACTTGATGTGCTGATCTCCGGGGAGACCGCTTTCGATGATCTACCCCAAGATTACGGCCGTATCCTGACCGATCCCTCCACGCTGTGTCACCGTATTCGCTACTGATCAAAAGGAAATTTGCATGTTTGCCGTAGAAGTTCGCGATCACATCATGATTGCTCACAGCCTACCAAGACCGGTATTTGGCCCAGCTCAGGGAATGCACGGTGCGACTTTTGTTGTCGATGCCGCCTTCTTTACGCGCGATGTCGATGCTGATGGTCTGGCTGTCGATATCGGCCTGGCGACGCAGGTTCTTTCCAAGGTACTCAAGCCATTAAACTACCAGAACCTTGATGAGGTTGAGGTTTTCAAGGGTCGCGTTTCGACAACGGAAGTGATCGCCAAGCATATTTTCGATGAGCTTGCCAAAGCCGTAAAGGTTGGCGAACTTGGTTCCGGAAGCGATCGTATCTGCAAATTGCGTGTTCTTCTGCACGAAAGCCATATGGCGCGTGGATGGTATGAGGCCGAGCTTTGAGCCCGTCGCTCGTCTTTGCCTATCCAGGCGATCTCATGACGAAAACCGGCGGTTACGCCTACGACCGCCATATCGTCAGCGAATTGAGATCAGCCGGTTGGACAGTCAACATGATGCCGCTTGGCCTGGGGTTCCCTTATCCGCGCGAAAGGGATCTTCGGAATGCGGAATCGTTGATTGCCGCACTTCCGGATGAAACTGTGCTGCTCGTGGATGGTCTGGCCTATGGCGTCCTGCACGAGGTGGCCGAGCGCGAACGGGAACGGTTGCGGATTCTGGCGCTCGTACATCATCCGCTGGCGCTTGAGACCGGTCTCGATCCTGCAGACCGCGTCAGGCTGGAGGTCAGCGAACGGCTCGCTCTGACCTGCACCAGACATGTTTTCGTAACCTCGCCAGCGACCGCAAAGACGCTGGAAAGCTCCTACGGGCTGACCTCCTCTCATATCACGGTTGTTCTGCCAGGGACCGAGCCGGTTCAACCTGCGCAGCGCGGCTCAGATGTGCCGCACATTGTTTCGGTCGGTTCGCTGACCCCGCGGAAAGGCCATGACGTATTGCTGCGGGCACTGGATACGGTGCGTGACTTGCCCTGGCGCGCAACGATCGTTGGCAGTGAGAAGCTCGAGCCTGCGACGGCAAGAACCCTTCGGGCTCTTGTGAAGGAGCTTGATCTGGAGGACCGTGTTGTTCTTGCGGGAGAAATTGATGATGTGGGCGAGGTATTCGCGTCTGCTGATCTCTTCGCGCTTGCAAGCCGCTACGAAGGCTACGGCATGGTGTTCGCAGAAGCGCTCGCCCACGGTCTCCCGGTTATCGCCTGTCGGGCAGGTGCAGTTCCGGATGTGGTTCCTGCCGGTGCTGGTCGGCTGGTTCCACCGGACGATCCAGCGGCCTTTGGAACTGCATTACGGGAAGTGTTGCAGGATAATGACCTCGCCGATCAAATGGCGAAAGCGGCTTATGCCGCCGGTAGGCAGCTTCCGACCTGGGCGCAGTCGGCATCCGTCCTCTCCGACAGACTGAAGGATTTTGCATGAGTGGTTTTGATAAAAGCTGGCTCGCGCTGCGAGAGCCTGCAGATCTCGCAGCGCGCGACCCGGGTCTGGTCGAACACATGGTGGATTGGTTGCGCCGGAAGGAAAGACCGGTGATCGTTGATATCGGCTGTGGAACCGGCTCGAGCGTCCGCGCCTTGGGGCCGAAGTTTCCTTCCGATTTGCAGGTGGACTGGAGGCTGGTTGACTATGATTCAGAGCTTCTCCGCGAGGCGAGACACCGACTTGGCGACGATGGTCTTGAGTATCATCAGGTTGATCTCAACCATCTTGAAAATCTGCCGTTGGAAGGCGCTTCTGTACTCTCAGCCTCCGCATTCTTTGATCTCGCATCGGCGAGGTTTTGCGAGGAGATCGCAGCTCTTGTCGCAAAGCGCCGTTGTGCCTTCTACGCCGCGCTGAACTATGATGGCAAAGTAGAGTGGAGCACCCCTCATCCACTCAATAGCGATGTCGTCCGCGACTTCAACCAGCACCAACGCATGGACAAGGGACTGGGTTCTGCATTAGGCCCTCAAGCAGTGGCACATCTGCAAGGTGTGTTTGAAAGCCTCGATTACCGGATTTTCGTCGCCGAAAGCCCCTGGATCCTGGGAGAAGAAGAGGCGTTGCTTCAGCAGGAAATGCTGAAAGGAATGGTGCGACCGGTTCTTGAGATCGGCAGGCTTTCGCCCGCCGAAGTCGACCAATGGTTGGCGTTCAGATTAGACAGGGTCCGCGAGCGCTCGAGCTGTCGGGTTGGCCATCTGGACATCCTTGCCCTGCCGCGCGCTTGAGGAAGCAGCTTCGGCCCGGAGGCGGCAGTCGAACAGAATGTCGCTTCCGAGGCTGTAGACGCTGGCCTGCGGGCGCTGCGCTTCGGACAGGAACTTGATGGGATTGAGCGAGATTCCCGATGGTCCTGACCCGATGATCAGCGGAGCTATGGAGACGTGCAGGTGATCGATGAGATCCTGCTCGAGAAAACGGGCGATCGTCCGTGCCCCGCCCTCGACCAATACCTTGTTCAATCCGCGAGCTTGCAAAGCGTTCAGGATGTCGTGCGGGCAGAGGCCACGCTCCTTGAGGGGCAATCTGATGACGTCGGCGCGCAGTGCGCGACGCGGAGCTTCGGCGGATTGGATGACAATGACCGGAGCCCCGTCATCCAGCAAAATTCGTTCAGAGCCCGTCAGTTCAGCACGACAATCGATGACGACTCGGACCGGATCCGGCCCCTTGACCTCGCGAACGGATAATCTGGGATTGTCGGCCTTCACCGTCCCAACACCGACAAGAACCGCATCCATCAACGCACGGCACCGATGCAGATGGGCAAGACCATCAGGCCCGGATATGTCGCGCGCATCGCCGAACGGCGTTGCCACGCGTCCATCTAGAGACTGGCCGACTTGCGCGAGGACGAAGGGCCCACGTGCTTCTGCCAAAGGCCCATAGAGCATTGAGGCAGCGCCTCGTTCGATTGAAAGACGGCTGGCTGAACTGTTGCGCGCCTGAAGCAAATCGCCCCAGATCTGGTCCGTCATTTCAACGCGACGCATAAGCAAACCTCCCGCTTACAGCATTTTCTGCAGCGTTCCGTCTCTTTTGATGAGATGGTGAAACAGCACGCCAGCGATATGTAACGCAAAAAGGCCAAGAAGGATCCATGCGCTCCAGGTATGGATGGTAGAAAATGTCGGAGCCAGTGATGGAAGTTTGCCGATCGGACTCCATACGGTGAAAAGGCCGAACCAGGAGAGGGGGAAGCCATGGGCGTTCGTTGCGAGAAAGCCGCTAACCGGCATGACCACCAGCATCAGATACAGCAGGGCGTGAACCAGTCCGGCGAGAGCGGCAAGCGAACCTCTGTCGCTGGAAATGGGCTTCTCACTCGTCAAGCGTATGCCGATACGGACTAGCATGATCCACAGCACGAGGAAGCCTATGGATTCATGCAGCATGTAGAAAGTGAGCTTGAAGGGTTCCGCCGTGAATTTGATCATCATCCCCAGCGGCCAGGTGGCCAGAACGCCGAGTGCGACGATCCAATGCAGGGCTCGCATGGGCGCGGGATAGGGTATCGTTGACAAGCGGTCAGTCTGCATGGCTGTTCACCTCCTGGGTCTGATACGCTTTCTGCGGATGCTGGATCAGGAGAGTGCTGGCGTTGCTGCAGTTCTACCGATGACATGGCATCACAAAATCGTTTGGCAGGCCAGCCAAATCCCGAAACTTCAATTTTTCTGCGGATGGCTGTTTCGTGGCATCGCGAATTGATTTCGCTTTCTGCATTGATGATGTAGTCCTCAGGAATGACCGACATGAACGAATTCCTGCGCATCGATGCATCCACCCGCCGGGTTTGGCTGGATGCTCGCCATCCCGGATTCTACAGCGATCCGAACCTGACCTATGCACAGCTGCATGCCCAGTGCCCCACCTTCTTCTGGGAGCAGCAAGGGCAATGGTTTTTCACTGGTTACGACCACGTGAATGCCCTGCTGAGGGATCGAAGATTTGGTCGGCAGATTCTTCATATAGCCAGCCGCGAAGAACTGGGGGTGGCGGAGCCGCCAGAGCATACCCGCAATTTCGATCTGGCCGAAAGACATTCGCTTCTGGAAATAGAGCCGCCGGAACACACGCGACTGCGGACGCTGGTCAATCGCGCCTTTGTTTCGCGCCATGTCGAGAAGATGAGCGGCGAAATCGAGCAACTTGCGAACGATCTGATCGACAGGTTCGAGAGCGCCGGACGAGTGGAACTCTTGTCAGCCTTCGCCGACATTATCCCTGTTACGATGATAGCGCGGATGATCGGCATTCCGGAGGAGATGGGACCGCAGCTTCTGCGCTGGAGCCATGACTATGTCGGCATGTATATGTTCAAGCGAAGCCGCGCCGATGAAGAGGCGGCTGATCGCTCTGCCAAGGAGTTCGCAGATTATGTGCGCTCGGTCATCGCGGAGCGCCGCAGCGCCCCGAAAGACGATCTGCTGAGCCACATGATCCACACGGAGCACAAGGGTCAGTTTCTCACGGAGGAGGAACTGGTCTCTACCACGATCGTACTGCTCAATGCTGGCCATGAGGCGACGGTTCATCAGATCGGCAATTCAGTTCGGATCATCCTGGAAAGCAGGCTTCCGGTGAACGACCTGTTTCGGGACTCGGCTTCGACGGAACGCGTGGTTGAGGAAACGCTCAGGCTCTGCGCTCCCGTTCATATCTTCCAGCGCTGGGCGTTGGAGGAGGTTGAAGTCGACGGCGTATCGCTCAAGCGCGGCGACAAGGTGAGCCTCATCCTGGCTGCGGCCAATCTGGATCCGGCAAAGTTCCCGGACCCGCTCATCTTCAAGCCTGACCGCAACGATGGAGCAAACCTGTCCTTCGGGGCGGGCATCCATTTCTGCATTGGCGCGCCCTTGGCACGCCTAGAGCTGAACATTGTCCTGCCTCTTCTGTTCCGGCGCTTGCCGAACCTAAAGCTGGCGCAGACGCCCCAGGTGAAGGACGTCTACCATTTTCATGGGCTTGAATCGCTGCATCTCACCTGGTGAGAAGTTCAATCGGTTCACGTTACGATCTGGACCGGAACGGCTTTCGATGCCGGGGTTTTCGAATGCTGATCGTGATGCGAAAGGGGGATCAGCGGGTTGAGCTCGGGGTAATAGCCCGCGATACAGCCATCCGGCAGGTCGAATGGTGTCACCGTCAGACCGCCCACATAGCGCTTGCGTCCGTCGTCGGCGTCTGAGGAGAGGCCGACAACCTGGCCCTCGCGAAGTCCAGCCTTTCGGATCTCGGACGGGCTCATCAACAGAACTGAACGCGTACCTTCGATCCCGCGCAGGCGATCGCTGTAACCATAGACGGTCGTGTTGAACTGATCGTTGCTGCGCAGAGTGATGAGGCGGTAGCGTCCAGCAGAGTCTGCGAACCCTGCCGCCGAGAGCTGCTTGGGAAGGGTGAACTCCGCCTTTCCGCTTTCCGTTTTCCAGATCCGCTCCCGAGCGCTATTGCCGCGATAGAAGCCACCCGGGGTAAACACTCGGGCGTTAAAATCGTGGAACTGGTCAGGGTAGGTGGCCTCGATCAGGTCGCGGACCTTCGAATAGTCGCCCGTCCATTCATCCCACCGCACCTTCGGATTGGGGGCAAGGGTCTCCTTGGCGATACCCGCTACGATGGCCAGTTCGGACTTCAGATGTTCGCTCGCGGGCTTGCGCTTGGCAATCGATCCGTGGATGCAGCTGAAAGTATCCTCGATCGTCACGATTTGCGGGCCCGCCTCCTGCAGGTCTTCCTCGGATCGCCCAAGACAAGGCAGGAGATAGGCGATATCGCCGTTGAAAAGATGGCTGCGATTAAGTTTGGTTGCGATCTGGACTGTTAGCCGCATCCGGGGCCAGGCCTCTTCCATGGCGCCTTGCTCGGGAATGGCCCGAACGAAATTGCCGCCAAGACCAATGAATGCCTTTACGGTGCCGTCCAAAATTCCCTGACAAGCGTCAACGGTCGTCAGTCCTTTTTCGCGCGGTGCTGTGAAGCCGAACATCTCCTCCAACCTGTCGAGTGGAACAAGCTCCGGCTTCTCCGATATGCCAACGGTGCGCTGGCCTTGCACGTTGGAATGACCGCGCACAGGTGAGATGCCTGTGCCATCACGACCGATATTGCCTTTCATCAGGAGTAGATTGACGAACATGCCGATGTTGTCAAATCCGTGAACTTGCTGGGTGAGGCCCATGCCATAGATTCCGATGACGCGTTCCGCTTCGACATAGACCTGCCCCGCCTGTTCCAGAGCATCACGCGTGAGACCGGATTCGTACTCGATCTGCTCCCATGGCGTTGAGCGGACGAGATGTTCAAACGCTCCAAAATCATGGGTATGCTGATCTATGAAATCACGATCCAGAACGCTGCGTCCGCTTGATCTTGCCTCGTCATCCTTCGCCAGAACATGTTTGCAAAGTCCCATGAGGGCTGCGATATCGCCTCCAGCCTTGACCTGAAGATAGTAGCTGGAGATTTGCGTTTCCTGGCCCGTCAGCATCTCGGTCGGGCTTTGCGGATTGATCATTGCTTCCAGCCCGCGTTCGCGAACCGGGTTAAACGTGACGATCCGGCAGCCCCGCTTTACCGCGTCCTGAAGAGGATGCAGGAAACGCGGACTGTTGGAGCCTGTGTTCTGGCCGAAGAAGAAGATGGCGTCACAGGTGGAGAAGTCCTCGTAGACTGAGGTGCCGACTGGAGCGCCGATGACTTTCTTCAGGGCGACAGACGTCGTCTCATGACACATGTTGGAGCTGTCGGGTAGATTGTTGTTTCCGTAGAGTCGCGCGAACAATGCGTAGAGATAAGACGTTTCGAGGCTGGCTCGACCCGAGGCATAGAAGACCGTGGATTTCGGATCGAGAGATTTCAGCTCGCGACCGATGGCGGAAAAGGCTTCATCCCAGGAGCAAGCGACATAAGTATCCAGCTCGCGATCGTAGCGCAGCGGATGGGTAAGACGCCCCGTTTGTTCGAGATCGTAATCGGTCCAGTCCCGCAGTTCGGAAATCGTATGTTTTGCAAAGAAATCGGGCGTGCATCTGCGCGTCGTAAGCTCCCACAGGGTCGCCTTCGCACCATTCTCGCAGAACTCGAATGCATTGTGATTGGCAGGCTTCGTCCAGGCGCAGGACGTGCACATGAAACCGCCAGGCTTGTTCTGGTGGGCGAGCGTATCGAGAACGCCAGGGGTCGGCCATTCCTTGCCGAAAATGCGGGTGATACCTCTCAGCGAGCCCCAACCGCCGGCCGGTTCATCATATTTCACGGTATCCTGATCAGCCACCAGCGCATCTCCTTCTGCCTGCGGTCCAGGCCGAAAGCAGCTCTGTGTCATTGCAGATTGAACGACTGCATTGGCGTGATGCTTCGACGGCCCGCTCGGGCAACTCGAAGAAAGCCGGTTGGTTCCCCGACTAATCTATCTTTCAGGTATCGATCAGGAAACGTTCCGCAAGGCGTGCCCAGAGTGCTGCTCCAACCGGAATGTTGGCATCGGAGAAATTGTATTTCGGATTATGCAGCCAGCCGACTCGATACCATTGCCGAGGCGGATGAAGGCACCCGGCAATTCCTCCAGCATATAGGCAAAATCTTCGCTGCCGGGGATGAGCCGACAGACGCCAACCTTCTCCGGCCCGACGAGTTCTGAAGCAATCGTTTTGATGAATTCGGCATCTGCCTCACTGTCGGATACGACAGGCGTGCCGCGCACATAATCGATGCAGATATCAGAAATCTGTCACGTGCTTGCCTGTGACGTCAGCGGCATAAGCGAGGCCGCAGCGGCATCTCCCGGGCGTTCGCTGCCGCCGCGCACGACAACGGCGTTTGATGCCAGCGGCAATCCGGCTGCTTTGAACGCGGCCAGAAGGCGCTTCATGCCCTCGCGCTTGATGATGCTGGGATTGCCAGGGCGCGCGGTAAACTTGAAACGGATCACCATGGAATTTTCCGTCACATCCTGAATGCCCTGCATCTTGAGAGGCACCAGGAAATCGCCGCCGAATTCCGGATCATCCAGCATGGCAAGGCCGACCTTCTTCGCCGTCTTCCGGATCAGCTCCAGATCCGCGTCCCGATCGAACCGCAATTGGAATTTGATGGTTCCCCAGTCGCGGCTGTAGTTGGTGATCGAGGTAATCTGGCCAAAAGGGACGGTGTGGATCGGACCATTATGGTGCCGGAGCCGAACCGACCGCAGCGAGATTTGCTCAACCGTTCCCATCAGCTTTCCGGTATCGATATACTCTCCGATCCGGAACGCGTCCTCGGCCAGAAAGAATATGCCGGAAACGACATCCTTCACCAGCGTCTGGGATCCGAAAGACAGGGCAAGACCCAGCACTCCGAAACCGGCAAGAAGTGGTGCCACATCTATTCCGGCAGCCGATACGACGACAAGCGCCGCGATGGCGATGACGCCACCCAGGACAAGATTTCGCACGACAGGCAAGATTGTGGAGATCCGGCTTTTTTCCTTGCGGGCATCGCCATCATCCTCTCCCGGCATGATGACCGTGGCGCTCGGCGCGATTGCTTCGAAATATTTGAGTAGGAAACTGCAGAACGACCAGCTGACGATCAATGCCAGGCTCAGTCGCTCAAGCCACATCAGCCAGGTGGTCACCAGTGTAGAAGCACCCATCAACAATGGCTGCCACAGCTGCACGATCATATGAAGCCCTATCAGCCATATCGCCCCCGCCAAGGGTGTTCGAAGGCTCCACAAGACAACGGATGGCAGGCCCTTGCCGGTCGCGGCTTCGCGCTTCCTCGCCATATGGCCAAGAAGGGAAACGACGGCCAGATCAAGAACGGGCACCACGATCATTAGGAACTGCGTTATACCGGCGGCGCGAGCCCAAACCAGGTTTTGTGCCGAACCCGCGACCAGCAGGCCTGTTGCCCATATGACGATTGCCGAAACAATGTATGAACCGGCCAGAATACTCCCGACTGCCCGCCGAAAAGGCCCGGCATCTTTCCCGGCAAACACAGACGCGATATCGCGGCGACCGCCAATGAACCAGTAAAGCTTCATCACGGTCAGGACTGTGGTTGTCAGGAACAGCCAGCTATCGGCCGCCGCAGCATCAACCATTCTCATATCCGCCAAATGCACGCTATTCCCGATGAAGGCGGTCATAAGCCCATAAAGCACCAGCATCCGGAAATGCCAGCGCGGCCTTGCGATATCGATCAAAGGGCCGCCGCCTGAACCATTGGAGTGAAACAGAAAGCGACCGAGGCACGCATACACCAGCCCGCCTGTCAGCATTGAGAGAAGGGCGCCATTGACCTGACGCCCAAAGCTGCCTGCATCCAGACCCTGGCGAGCCGCGATGTGGGATGCTGCATGGAAAACTGCCACTGCCGCGAGATCAAGTAGCAAGCGCAAACCCGCGCTGGTGAACCGGCGTTTCGGTATGAAACGCCCGAAGGCATGGTTCAGAACCACGCGAGCACCATAGGCGCTGATAAGCCCCAGGCTCGCACTGACCAACAGCATCCATGCTGCGAATGTGGTGCCACCCGGCTCTTCGGAAATTGTCTGCCAACTTGTCTGGAACACGGCTGGCAGCCGGGTGATGCCGGAAATAGCCCCCTCTGTGCCGTTTGCCAGTGCTTTCTGAAGGTCGCCGATCATCCACATGTTGTTCATGGCGGCCATGGATTGATCGCGGCTGTCAGACACAGCTGGCGGCGGCGTCTCTTCCGCCCATCGGATGAGCACGGGAGCGCCGCCCTGAGAGGCAGCCTTGACGGCGGCCTCTATCTGCTCGGCTGTTTGATTTGCGGTAAGGACCACGATCGTCGGCGGCTTGTCTTCAGCAGAAGCCGAGCTCTTGGCCGTCTGAAGCCAGACAACAAGACAGACAAGGCAGGCCAGAAGCCGCGAAAACATATGAATGCGTGTACCCAGCATGCCCCACCTGACGCCATCGAAAATGCCCCCAGGCATTCCATTGATGATGATGCAATGTTGCCCGCATTTAGGCAATTGGCCGAGGGTGGGATCTGCCGGTTCGGCCGATGGCCTGGACGATCAATATCCGCGTTTTCGGTCTATGGTGACAGGCAGCTTCCCAGTACTTCTCCAGGTCTCGATGTTCTGTGCCACTATTCTCGATGCTGTCACTGCATCTGTTGGCGCTGAGATATGCGGAAGAACCGTAACATCCGGGTGCTGCCATAGCGGGGAGTTCTTGTCGAGGGGCTCCTGCGTAAAGACATCAAGCACCGCATGATCGATATGCCTGCTATTCAGAAGCTCGATAAGGTCATCCGTGTCGACAATCGCGCCACGGGCGAAATTGATGAGGGAGGCACCTCTTGGCATCAATCCAAGGCGATGTTTGTTCAGCAAACCTCGGGTTTCGGTAGTAAGAGGCAGAAGGCATACGATGATGTCGCTTGTCGAAAGAACCGTGTTGAGGCCATCCTCCCCGGTGAAATGCATGACACCTGGCAGCGTTGCCGCGCTACCGCTCCAGCTCTGGACCTTAAACCCGGCATCCATCAGGCGTCCCGCTGCCGCCTTGCCAAGCACACCCAGTCCCAATAGACCAACAGTCATTTCGCCGGGATGTCGGTAGCTGCGTGGTTCCCAACGGCAATCGACTTGCTGTTTTCTGTAAGCGGGCATCTCCCGTTGCAGATAATAGGTCCAGGCCAGAACCGCCTCCGCCATCACGCGAGACAATTCCGGATCGATGAGCCGCACGATGGGCGGAGCAGCAGCGCCTAGTTCAGCAACCAGCCTCTCCACACCGGCCCACAGGCTATGGATCCAGGATATGCCGGGAAGGGCGGCGACATCACTAGGATCGGGATTGGCAACGATTGCGATTTCGGCCAGTCGCCTTTCCTCCTGCGTCAGATCCCGAAAAGAGAGAATATGCTCTGTCGGCATGGATTGCTGCAGGACGTTCAGCCAATACTTCTCTTCATCGCCGGGCATACGGGTGACAAATGCAATCGGCGGCGCCATGGCGATTCTCCGTTCAGGTTTCGGTCTTTTCAGCATCCACGCCATAGGCGTCAAGCCTTGGCCTTGCCCGAATCGTATGCTGCTGGTTCTGTGCGACCAGCGACGTCGCATGGGCGTCTGATAGAATGACCGGAGTGAGCATGTCCCGCATCGTATTTGTAAATGGCGAATGGAAACCCGAGGCCGAGGCAACGATCTCCGTCTTCGACAGAGGTCTTCTGTTCGCGGATGCAATCTATGAGGTGACGGCTGTCATCAACCGCAAGCTCATTGACTATCCAGGCCATACGGCCCGGCTCAAGCGATCGCTGGAAGCGCTCGGAATCCCGGCACCGGTATCTGACAGTGAGCTTCTCGACCTTCATCGCCAGATCATCGAGCGAAACGATCTGGAGAGCGGATTGATCTATCTGCAGATCTCGCGAGGGGCAGCGGATCGCGACTTTCTCTTCGCCGATGGCATGAAGCCCAGCATTATCATGTTCACTCAGAAGAAAAACGTTCTTGAGAACACGAAGTGGGAAACCGGTCTCTCGGTCGTCACTGTGCCGGAGGGGCGTTGGGCGAACCGGCAGATCAAGACCGTGCAGCTTCTCTACTCATCAATGGTGAAGACGGAAGCTGCAAAAGCAGGAGCAGACGATGTATTTTTGGTCGAAGACGGGCTGATCACGGAAGCGAGCTCATCGAACGTTCACATCGTCACCAAGGATGGCGTTCTTGTAACGCGGCATCTGTCGAACGCGCTTCTCCACGGCATCACGAGGGCATCCGTGCTTTCTCTCGCGCAGGGCTCCGATCTCAAAGTGGAAGAGAGGGCGTTTTCCGTTGATGAAGTCCTGAGCGCAGCAGAAGTCTTCATTACCTCCGCAAGCGCATTCGTTATGCCTGTCGTTCGCGTCGATGGCAGATCAATCGGTGACGGCAAGCCTGGTCCAGTTTCACGGAAGCTTCTGCAGACTTATATCCAGGATCGTCTGGCCAACGCGATCTAGCCGCAAACCCGCCCCTATACCCACGTTCGGGCCGTATTTTTGGAGCTTCCGGCTCTGACGCTAGGCGGATGCACGAATAAATTAAGCCATATCAACGGCTTATCATTTTCGTTGACTGATTTTGAAATCGTGTGTTGACGGATAAAATTGGTTTGCCTATAAGCCGTGTCACTGACGAGGGCAGCGGCGCTGCTGGCGACGGTTTTTTTCGTTCTTGAGGAAGTCTGGTTTTGGCTGGATTGTTTCTCGAGGGGTTGATGATCATTGAGATTGGCGAATGC
>NZ_JALJQZ010000030.1 GCF_022968395.1 Affinirhizobium lemnae | reverse complement strand
ATAAAACCTCCGTTTAACGTCTCGTCCGCGCTAACGGTCCAAGCCGGAGGTCTCTCCACTACGATGTAGAACTCGTCTAGTCCTCCACCGTAGGTGGAGGTTTACTTTGATTACAACGAAAACGCCCGGACAATGCCGGGCGTTTTGACATCAGAATTGGTGAGGCTCAGACGCCGGACTGGCCGTCCGGGCCGATATAGGCCATGCGCAACATGTTGGTGGCACCGGGCGTGCCTAGCGGAACACCGGCGGAAATGATGATGCGGTCGCCGGGCTTTCCGAAGCCTTCATTCGCCACGATGCGGCAGGCCTTGTTAACCATATCGTCAAGATCGCTCGGCTCTTCGGCCACAACGCAATGCAGGCCCCAGCAGACCGAAAGACGGCGTGCGGTCTGCACAACCGGCGAGAGCGCAATGATCGGCACCTGCGGACGCTCGCGCGAAGCACGCAAGCCGGTTGTACCGGACGAGGTATAGGTCACGATGGCGGAAAGCTTCAGCGTCTCGGCAATCTGGCGCGCAGCAAGCGAAATGGCATCGGCTCCAGTCGCTTCCGGCGACGGACGCTGCGCATAGATGATGTTCGAATAGTAGGGATCCTGCTCTACCGTGCTGGCGATGGACGCCATGGTGGAGACCGCCTCGACCGGATACTGGCCGGACGCGGATTCCGCGGACAGCATGATAGCGTCCGCACCTTCGAACACGGCCGTGGCGACGTCCGACACTTCAGCGCGGGTCGGAACCGGCGCCGTGATCATGCTTTCCAGCATCTGCGTGGCAACGACCACCGGCTTGCCGGCGCGGCGGCAGGCGCGGGTCAACTGCTTCTGCAGGCCCGGAACGGTTTCCAGCGGCATTTCCACGCCCAGGTCGCCACGAGCCACCATCAGCGCGTCGGAAAGCTCGATGATTTCCTCGATGCGCTCGATGGCCTGTGGCTTTTCGATCTTGGACATCAGGCCGACGCGACCCTTGGAGATCTTGCGCACTTCCGCCAGATCTTCCGGACGCTGCACGAAGGAAAGCGCCACCCAATCCACCTGGTCGGTTGCAAGAACGGCATCGAGATCGGCGCGGTCCTTGTCGGTCAGAACACCAACGGCGAGCAACGTATCCGGCAGGCTGACGCCCTTGCGGTCAGAAATGGAGGTTCCGGCAACCACAGTGCAGACAATGCTCTTGCCGTCGCACTTTTCCGCCTTCAGCATCAGCTTGCCATCGTCGATCAGCAGGCGATGACCCGGCTTTACGGACTCCAGAATTTCCGGATGCGGCAGGAAAACACGGTTTTCATCACCCGGCGCTTCGTTGTTGTCGAGCGTGAAGGTCTGGCCGGGAGCCAAGGTCACCTTGGTATTTGCAAACTTTCCGACGCGCAGCTTGGGACCCTGCAGGTCGGCGAGAATGCCAATGGGGCGGCCGTTCCGCGCTTCGACCGAGCGGATCCGCTCGATCAGCATGCGCATCACATCATGGCTGGCATGGCTCATGTTGATGCGGAAGAGGTCGGCGCCTGCCAGATGCAATTTCTCGATCATCGCCTCGTCGGATGAGGCAGGCCCCAGCGTTGCGAGGATCTTTACTTTGCGATTGCGCTTCATCAGTTCTGGCCTTCTTGCGTACCAGGCGTATCAGACAACTGGACCATCCAGCTTCCCTGACGGCCCGTGTCATATTCCTTGAATCCCATGCGCTGATACCCGCGAGCGAAGCAATCACCGACGCCGGTGATCTTGAACTCGTTTTCGGCAACGCACATGTTCACGTCACCGGTCCAGCGCCCGCCACGCGCGGCATCTTCCGCGTAGAGATAATAGTAGCGGGATTGCAGGTCACCCTCAATGAGAGTCGCGCAGCTGGAGGCCGGAACCTGCCACCACCCTTCAGAAATCCAGCCTTCGGCGGCGCGATAGCCAATGGCCACGCCGACGAGGTTTTGCGTGCCATTGCAGACACGAAAATCCGCGTGAGCAGGTGCTGCGGCCAGAAGAACCGGCGCGCCGATCAAAGGCAGCGCAATTGCCGGTATCAGCTTGAGAAGAATGGATGAGAATTTAATTGTCGACACGGCTTCCGCTGGGACTCCATGAGAAATGATCTGCACTGTCTTGGCCCGCGAGCGTTGGAAAGTCAACAAAATCTAATCGATTAAATTACCGTAAGCCACGGTTGACTTGTCTACTTTCCTGCTTGCGCCACGATTGTCAGCCATGCCATCAAAGACAAAATGGACATAAGCAAGGCAGCCCTTTATCGACATGCACGAGTTCGAATCGCACGAAATCATTGATGGAGACGATACGAAAGGTATGATTCTGCTGGCAGATCACGCCATGAACCGTCTTCCCGCATGCTACGGTTCGCTGGGTCTCGATGCATCGGCATTTCAGCGTCACATAGCCTATGATATCGGCATCGAAGGTCTTACAAGGCAGCTGGCATCAAGGCTTGGTGTTCCTGCAGTTCTATCTTGTTTCTCGCGCCTTCTGATCGATCCGAACCGGGGCGAGGATGATCCAACGCTGATCATGAAGATTTCCGACGGCGCCATCATTCCCGGCAATTACCCTATCAGCGACGAGGAATGGCAGCACCGGCTGAACAGGTTTCATCGGCCCTACCATCATGCAGTTGATCAGGCGATCTCGAAGGTCGCGGCCAAGGCAGGCAAGGCGCCTCTGGTGCTGTCCCTGCATTCCTATACGCCCGCTTGGAAGGGGACGCCCAGACCCTGGCATGCGGCAGTGCTCTGGGATACCGATCATCGCGCCGTGCATCCGCTGATCGCGCTCTTGCGCGAAACCGGGGACATTCTGGTGGGTGACAACGAACCCTACGACGGAGCCTTGAGGAACGACACCATGTACCGCCATTGCATGGTGCGGGGCATTCCTCATGCACTGCTGGAAGTACGGCAAGATCTGATCGGCAACGACAGCGGCATTGCGGCCTGGGCGGATCGGCTGGCGCCGATCTTCGAGACCCTGAACGCCCGGCCGGACTTGCACGAATACATGGTGTTTGCGTCCCGCACCGGCCCCTACCCGTCCGAACCTTGAAGGAATGAAGCCATGAGCGAACTGACCCAGGCGCAAAAGACGGAACTGGAGGCTGCCGCCTTCCGTCGCCTTGTCTCCCACCTGCGCAACCGGACGAATGTGCAGAACATCGATCTGATGAATCTCGCAGGCTTTTGCCGCAATTGTCTCTCCAACTGGTATCGGGAGGCAGCTGAAGAAGCTGGCCTTTCCGTCACCAAGGATCAATCGAGAGAAATGGTCTATGGCATGCCCTACGAAGAGTGGAAGGCGCGGTACCAGGCCGAGGCAAACGATGCACAAAAGGCAGCCTTCGAGAGCAGCAGCCCGCACAAATCGTGAGGTGTGATTTGAAAACGCCTTGACCTTGCCATGAGTTCACGGCACTTGGACGACCCAAGACGACAGCGGTCGGGCCGGTCATGATGATCCTCCTGCTGCTGCCTGCGAACAGATGCTAGCGCGTGTCCGGACGGGCACTCGCCACACCCAAATCCTTAATCTGACAGGAGGCCCCGATGTCTGATGCTCATGGCGTCGCCCGCGACCAACTCCGCGCCTTTGTCGAGCGCATCGAACGACTGGAAGAAGAAAAGAAGACCATCGCGGACGACATCAAGGATGTCTATGGCGAGGCCAAGTCCATGGGCTTCGACACCAAGATCCTGAAAAAGGTCATCGCCCTTCGCAAGAAGGATGAGCAGGAGCGTATGGAAGAGGATCTCATTCTCGATACCTACCTGCAGGCTCTGGGCATGGTCGTTGCCCCGGCGGACGAAGCCGCCTGATCGGCAACTGAGCTTTATCGCATAAGACGTACCCGCCGAGACCCCTCGGCGGGTATTTTTGTTTGGGCTGACATAAAACATGCCCTCCCCCATGTCCGCACAGCATCGACATGGCCGTAGTTCACGGCAAAAAAAGCACCTGCAGATCGATGGATTTCATCAACCGGCAGATGCTTTGAAACTTCGAGATCGCTCTCCGTAGCGCCGCTCAGGGCTTTACGGTATTGGCATCGCTGAAACGATTGGGATCCACGGCAACCGCCTGCGAAACCGGGCGGAAACCGCCGCTATAGGCACTGGCGGAATCCGTACTGAAGACGCGGGTCATCAGGCGCGGCGCCTTTGAGGACGCACTCGGGTCCGGGCGGCTGTTGGAGCTTGCCCATTTCGCCAGAATATCCCCGGTTAGAACTTTGGCGTCAGGAGTGGCTGGCGTTCCACCAAGCTTCGTCACCGCACCACCCTTTACGGCCCGCACGTTCTGCATGTCCTGCGGGCGTGGCGGCTTGGGCTGTGCCGCACGGGCAGGATGCGGCGCTGGCGGTTCTGCGGAAGGCTTTGGTGGATCAAAACCATCGTTGAATATCATGCCCCGGGCACCCGTATCCACCGGCGCTGGTGACGCAAGGGCGACCTGTTGCTGGGGCTCGCGCTTTGCCGGAACCGGAACTGCCGGGGCCGAGACGACAGGGCTTTGCGGCTCTTCCGCGGTCCGTGCCAGTTCGGCAATCAGGTCAGGTGTCAGCGCCTGCTTGTCTGTCTCCTGCGGTGCGGTCGCGGCGGCAACAGTCTCGGCACGAACCTGCGCAAGAGCAGGACGCTGGGCTGGCACTGGAACCGAGGCCAGCATGTATTCATCGCTTCCAGGCTGACCGAGTGAAGCTGTTGTCACACCCAGCGCATCACCCTTCAGGCCACGTGGACCGAGAAGGGTTGGAACAGGGACCGACATACTGGCGAGATCGGCAAATCCGGCGTTTTCAGGCGAAGGGCGTGCAAGCGGCGTAGCGGGACTTGCAGGCATGGCGGCCGCAATGGCTTGCTGTGCCGTGTCGCGCTGTGGAGAATAGAGCGCCGTCGCAAGGCTGCCCGGCTCTGGCTCCTGGCGAAATGCCGGGCGTGCCAACGGAACCGGAGCGGCAATGGCCACCTGCTGTGGCTGTGCTGGAGGTGCGGCCGTTGCCACGGCAACCGGTGCGAGTGCCGGACCTTCTTCGTCTTCGGAAGCCGCAGAGGCTGCGGCGCGTGTTGGTGCTGGACGCTGCGCGACCATGGTTGGAGCGGATTCTTCCGCATCCTCCTCTTCATCTCCACCACCAAACAGCATTGCAAAGAGGTTCTTGGACTTGCCGCTCGAACCGGAGCTTACGCCACCGGCAGTCCCTGCGATCTGAATGGAATCGGCTGCGACACGGCGCTTGTAATCGGCAACGGCCTGCTCGTAACCGGGAAGCGGCTTGCCATCCGCGGGAAGATGAACCGTATTTCCGTTTGGAAACAATCGCACGAGATCCTGTCGCGACATGCGGGGCCAGGCGCGAACACCGCCGACATCAAGATGCACGAAGGGTGAACCTGAGCTTGGATAAAAGCCGACACCGCCGACCTGCAATTTCATGGCGGTTTCGCGCAGGGTTGAAAGCTTCACGCCAGGAATGAAGAAGTCCATCGCCCTGCCCAGCATATGCTGGCTGTTCTTTGCCACCCCTTTGGTGCGCGAGCGCAGCATGCCATTCGTGTTGGGCGAACGATAGGCAGAAACGACATGGATGTACTCGGTCCCACCAACCCGGCGGTACACTTCCCAGACGAGATCGAAAAGGCGCGGATCCATGCGGGTCGGTTCATTGCGGCGCCAGTCTCTCAGAAAACGGTTCAGCTCCTGCAAGCCCTTGGGATCAAAGCGACCATTGCGCTTGTAGGTAATGACGGCGCGCTCACCGGTATGCACGAAATAGAGCTTGAGGCTGCGAGTCTCGTTTGCTGCGGCTGCATTGCTGACCGGCAGGATGTTCAGGGATAGACCAAGGGCAAGCCCGAGCATTGACGCCTTCGCCGCTTTGGCCACAGCTTGCGCCACGCGGCTTAGCATTCGCCGTCCGTTGTCACCCGAAGGCGTGGAATCTGCATTCTGATACGGCAAAACGTTCCCCGTCCGATTGACAACATCCGGTGCTGCCTCACATGACCGTGAATTGCGGTTACACGATGGCAAATCTGCCACACGTGTACAAGCATTTATTTCATGGTCAACAAATGACTACTGAATGGTTGACGGAACGTAACAATCCATCCTTACCCGAAGGTAAACGCGCAAACGCATAAGGGAGCGTCAGCGAGGCGCTCCCTAACTCGTGATGATATGGGCTTAGTTCGGAGGCGACGCGGGGTTCACGCCGCCTCCTTCAAAGGGTCGTCAGGGTCAATCCCGTAATCCTTGAGCTTGCGATAAAGGGTCGACCGTCCGATTCCCAGCTTCCTCGCCACCTGGCTCATCTGGCCGCGATAGAATTTAAGCGCGAAACGAATGAGTTCTTCCTCGACGTCAGCCAACTTGCGGACCTCGCCGCTGTCATCTGTACTGATGATGATGTTATCGCTCGTCAGATGGTGATGACTGTTCGTGCGGTTATGGTCGGCCCGTGCCGAGCGCAGCAAATCGGAAAGCGCTGCCTGTTCTTCCTGCGGGTCGTCATGAGGTTGCGTTTCGACGATCGTCGCCAGAAGCTCGGGGCTTTGATAGGCCGGAATTTGCGCCGCAATCTGCGGGAAGTCTTTGTCCGTCAGCTCCGCCCCTTCCGCCAGCACGACGGCCCGGAAGATCGCGTTCTCCAGCTGGCGAATATTGCCCGGCCAGTCATAGGCCGTTAGCAGCGCCATGGCGCTGGCGCCAACGGTCAGGGTTGTCGACAGCTTCTGCTCGGCAGAGAAGCGCTCTGTGAAGACACGTGCGAGATGCGGAATATCCTCCTTGCGGCGGCGCAGGGCGGGGATGGTGATCGGAAAGACATTGAGGCGATAGTAGAGATCCTCACGGAATCGGCCGACCCGGACCTCTTGGATAAGATCCTTGTTCGTCGCAGAGATCAATCGGACATCAACCTTCTGGACCCTGGATGCGCCAACAGTTTCGATCTCGCCCTGCTGCACGGCACGCAGAAGCTTGACCTGGACATCGAGCGGCAGTTCTCCGATTTCATCGAGGAACAGGGTGCCGCCATCCGCTTCGACAAACTTGCCCGTGTGCCGCTCCGTTGCGCCGGTGAAGGCCCCCTTCTCATGACCAAAGAGAATGCTTTCCACGAGATTGGCGGGAATGGCACCGCAGTTTACTGTGATGAACGGCTTGTGAGCACGCTCGCCGCTTGCCTGGATGGCGCGGGCGATCATTTCCTTGCCGACGCCGGATTCGCCTTCAAGCACGACCGGAATGTTGGATTGGGACGCGCGATGGGCAAGGTCGATGACGCGCAGCATGTCCGGACTTGCCGAAACAATGTCACCGAAGCCGACACTCGTTCCCTTGGTCTTGCGGGTCGCCTTGACCTTGGCCTCACGCGTATCCACCTTCAGTGCATTGGAAATGGAAGCAGCGATGCGCTCTGGTGAGACCGGCTTGACGACGAAATCAAAGGCACCGGCCCGCATTGCCTGGACCACGGTTTCAATGCCGCCCTGCCCGGTCTGCACGATCACAGGAACATTGACGTCGATTTCAGCCGCAGCTTGCAGAAAGCCAAGGCCATCCATTTCCGGCATCATCAGATCAAGCACGATGACATTGAACTGGCGGCGGTTGCGCTTCAAGAGGTCGATAGCAATGCGACCGTTCTCGGCCAGGTGAGCCGTATGTCCATGCCGCTCCACCGCATTTTTCAGGAGGCGCCGCTGGACTGGGTCGTCATCGACAACAAGTATATGGGCCGTCATGCTTGCTCCGAGTGCTCAAGTTCTGTCCCTCGACGGGGACCATCGAACATCGTTGTGTCAGAAAGGGTTGAATATCCTGTTTTGGGAAATGCTTGCATTTTAACTGCCGTCACGGAAAACAGAACAGGCGCCTCGATTTGCGCCAGAATTTAGTTGGGAGATCACCATTGACCGTTCAGCATCCTCGTCACCCCGGATCGTATGCAGCATTTGCCCACGCGTCGAGTCCCGGCGGTCAAGATCTGAGCCAGAACGAGGACGCGCTTGGCGATTTGCCCACCTGGCGCCTTCAGGATTTATACGAGGCGCGCGACAGCGCAAGCTTTAACGCAGATCTGAAGAAGGCCGCAGAGCTTGCGCAGGCATTCGAGACCAAGTGGAAGGGCAAACTCGAGCAGGCAGCACAAGCGACCGGCTCTGAAAGCCTCGGCGCAGCAATCGCGGAATTCGAAGCGCTGGAGGATCTGGCCGGAAAACTCGGTTCCTTCGCAGGCCTGACCTATTTTTCCGACACCTCCGATCCTGCCAACGGCAAGTTTTACGGCGATGTCCAGTCGAAGCTCACCGAACTTTCCTCGCATCTTCTGTTCTTTACGCTGGAACTGAACCGGATAGATGACACTATCATCGACAGCTGCCTGAAGCGCGACACAAAGGCCGCTCACTATGCCCCCTGGCTAGTGGATCTGCGCAAGGACAAGACCTACCAGCTGGACGACAAACTGGAGCAGCTCTTCCTGGAAAAATCCATGACGAGTGCGGCCGCTTTCAATCGCCTCTTCGACGAGACCATGAGCGAACTTCGCTTTGAGATCGATGGCGAGAAGCTTCCCCTGGAGCGCACGCTCAATCTGCTTCAGGAAGCTGACGAAGGGGTTCGCGCCAGAGCGGCGGCGGCATTATCAAAGACCTTCAAGGACAATCTGCGCGTTTTCACGCTGATTACCAACACGCTTGCCAAGGACAAGGAGATTTCCGATCGCTGGCGTGGGTTTGAAGATATCGCCGACAGCCGCCATCTGGCCAACCGGGTCGAGCGGCGGGTGGTGGATGCCCTGGCCGCTGCGGTGCGCGATGCCTATCCGCGGCTTTCCCATCGCTACTATGCCATGAAGGCCAAATGGCTTGGCATGGAGCAGATGAATTTCTGGGATCGCAATGCGCCTCTGCCGGAAACACCAAAGGCCCTGATTTCCTGGAGCCAGGCGCGGCAGACGGTTCTGGACGCCTACGGAAACTTTGCGCCCGAAATGGCGGACATTGCGCGCCGCTTCTTCGATGAACAATGGATCGACGCGCCCGCACGTCCCGGCAAGGCTCCCGGCGCCTTTGCCCATCCCACCGTTCCATCCGCCCATCCTTATGTGCTCGTCAACTATCTCGGCAAGCCGCGCGATGTCATGACCCTGGCCCATGAACTGGGGCATGGCGTGCATCAGGTACTTGCAGGCGGCCAGGGCGCTCTGATGTGCCAGACGCCGCTGACGCTTGCCGAAACCGCTTCCGTGTTCGGCGAAATGCTCACCTTCCGCGCACTTCTCAACAAGACCGCCGACAGCAGAGAGCGCAAGGCCATGCTGGCGCAGAAGGTGGAGGACATGATCAACACGGTCGTGCGCCAGATCGCTTTCTACGAATTCGAGAGAAAGGTGCACTCAGCCCGCAGGCAAGGCGAGCTGACTGCTGAGCAGATCGGCGAACTGTGGCTCTCTGTCCAGACGGACAGCCTTGGCCCCTCGATCAGGATCTCGGAAGGCTATGAAACCTGGTGGACCTACATCCCACACTTCATTCATTCGCCGTTTTATGTCTATGCCTATGCCTTCGGCGATTGCCTGGTGAATTCGCTCTACGCAGTCTATCAAAACGCCGAGGAAGGCTTCCAGCAGAAGTATTTCGATCTTTTGAAGGCCGGTGGCAGCAAACATCATTCCGAGCTGCTGGCGCCTTTTGGGCTCGATGCCACCGATCCAGGTTTCTGGAGCAAGGGCCTTTCGATGATAGAAGGATTGATCGACGAGCTGGAAGCTCTTTACAACCAGAAATAGAGAAAATCCAGTAAAAGTGCGTCAGCGGTCTTGCTTCTGGACTGCGTAAAAACAAAGAGATAGAGCATTGCAGGTGATCCCGTATTCAGGGGCAATGCGCTAGCCCTTAAAACGCGATTTTCGTCCTTGGATTGCAAATGCGATAGTAGATCCAACACGAAGCTGCTAGAAAAAAGCTGCCGGAAAAGGACCTCGTCCTTGGGAGACACAAACAAGCCTCATGTCGCTTCAAAAGCACATGGAATGCCGTGTGGATTGAAGCGACAGGCCTTGTTCTATAGTGACCTTGGCCATGAACAGGATTGAAGCACCAGAGCCATTCGGCAAAAAACAGAGGCCCTATGCCCTATTTCGCGACGACCGCGTCGGCACGTCACGCGTCTTTCGTGCGCCAAGAAAAATCGTTCGGGCGCACCGCGCCGCCGAGATCCTTCCCGCCCTTCAGCGTCTGGAGGAGGCGCGCCGTTCCGGCTTCTGGCTGGCGGGATACATATCCTATGAGGCAGGCCATATCTTCGAGGAGAAGCTGCGACATCTGATTGTCGATGACCGGGAAACTCCTCTAGTCTGCATGGGCGTTTTCGAGGCTCCGAAACACGAAAGCGACGTGCCGGTGCCATCCATCGGCGACAATGAAGCCGTCCTCTACGATGCACAGGCTGCCTGGAGCCTCTCTGACTATCAAATCCGCTTCGACACCCTGCATGAGCATCTGCGACGCGGTGACTGCTATCAGGCGAACCTGACAATGCCGGTCCATGCCAGATGGTCAGGTACGCCAACGGGCATTTTCGCGTCTCTGGTCGAACGCCAGCCGGTGCAGTACGGCGCACTGATCGAACTGGGCGGCCCGGCCATCGTATCCCGCTCGCCGGAACTCTTCTTTCGGGTGGACGAAGACGGCTGGATCGAAACCCATCCGATGAAAGGCACGGCACCGCGGGGAAAAACTCCCGCCGAAGACGACGCAATCATTGCTGCAATGCTAGCGGACGAGAAGACGCAAGCCGAGAACCGCATGATCGTGGATCTCCTACGCAACGACGTATCGATCATCTCTGAGGTTGGTTCGCTCGATGTGCCGAAGCTGTTTTCCATCGAGACTTATCCAACGGTTCATCAAATGGTTAGCCATGTCCGCGCGAAGCTTTTGCCGGATATCGGGTTACCGGACATTCTGGCCGCACTTTTTCCTTGCGGTTCCGTCACAGGTGCGCCCAAAATGTGGGCCATGCAGATCCTCGGGAAGCTGGAAGCCGGACCACGAGATGTCTATTGCGGTGCGATAGGCTATTGCGATCCGGCCGGACCCATGAGGTTTTCGGTGGCTATCCGCACACTGACCCTTTTTCCGGATGGAAAAGCGGTCTTCAATGTCGGTGGCGGTATCGTGTTCGATTCGAACGCAAAAGCGGAATATGAAGAATGCCTGCTCAAAGCGCGCTTCGCAGTAAGTCAGCAGCGGATTTCTCGCTGATCGAAACAGTTCGCTGGGAGCCTGAACAGGGCTTCCTGCGCCTCGACCAGCATCTGCGGCGGTTGACCCGCTCTGCGGATGCGCTGGGCTTTCGGCAGCCCCAGCAGGTTGGCAAGCTGCTCGAGGAAGCCGTGGCCGAAGCATCAACCCCCATGCGGACACGCTTGACCGTGACATTCCGAGGCAAGGCGGAGGTAACCGCCACTCCGTTCCAGCCGATTGCCGAGGGTACAGTCTGGAAGCTTCGCATTGCCAAGCAAACCCTGCTGTCCGATGACACATTGTTCCGGCACAAGACGAGCCGACGCGACCCCTATGAAGCGGCCCGCGCCGAGTTTTCATCAGACGAAGCGGATGAGGTTCTCCTGCTGAACGAGCGCGGAGAACTATGCGAGGGGACGATCACAAATCTCTTCGTCGAGGCCGAGGATGGACAATTGCTGACCCCGGCGCTCAACTGCGGTCTTCTGCCGGGTGTTTTGCGCGCGGAACTCATTCGCGAACGCAAGGCTCGCTCAGAAGTCCTCAAGCCCGCAGATCTCAAGCATCGGAAGATCTTCGTCGGCAACTCGTTGCGCGGGTTGATCGCAGCCGAGCTTGTCTGATCGACATGCCAACCTCATGCCGCTGACCCATACGCCCTATGCCACACGCCTTCGTCCGTTCACGATAGGTCTTTCCTCACTCGATCCAAGCCGTTGGATCGAGCCGGATCAGCACTTGCCGCCTTATGTGCGCGAGAAGAAAAGGCTGGCCGGGGAGCGGCTGCACGATGTGTTTCGCGCTACGCATGACAGCCTTGATGCGCAACAGGAATGCCTTGATTGCCTGCTCCTGCATCTGGAACGTGATCACCCCTATGTCTATCGGCGCGATGGCTCCATCATAAGTTTCGCGGGCCAGCAGATAGACCTTGCCGACGAGGCCGTTCCGCCCCTCATGCGCGCCGGATTTCTGGTGCAGGACGATCTGGTGATCATGCGCCGCCGCGCAACCGGCTGGCATGTTGCGGCAGCGCATCTTTCCTTTCCCTCATCCTGGGTGCTCGCAGAGAAGTTTGATCGTCCGATGGAAGAGATCCACGCCCATGTTCCGGGGTTTCAGGGCGGAACACGCAATGCGACGATGGTGAACCGCATCTTCGACAATCTGTTGCCGGAACAACCAGCCGAGCGCTTCAACTGGTCGATCAACTGGCAGGAAAAACTCTATCATCCGGAATCAGGTGGCCACGATGCGGCAGAGCCGGAGACCGCTGTCGTGCGCGTCGAACGTCAGACCCTGACGAAGCTGCCGGTTACGGGTGACATCGTCTTCACGATCCGGATCTATCTGGATCCCGTCAGTCTGTTTGCCACCCACCCCGATGGAAGCCGCCTGGCGCTGGCTCTTGCAGATCAACTGGATGGATTGAGCGGGGAGCAGGCCGCCTACAAGGGTCTGGACCGGCAACGGTCACCACTCGTTCAGCGATTGAGACAGATGGCACTCTCCAAAAATCAGTTTTGAAGCGATCAGAACCGGCCCCAACACTTTATTATGTCGCCGTTTTGTGATCTAGAACCGGCACAATTGGCCCGCTGGCGACCAACAGGCTGGCGGCCCCATGCACGGGTGCTCTACGCCCTTGCACCTCAAGGAGACACAGATGATTGAAATGACCTATCCGGTTCATGGCGAGATTACCGGTCCGATCGTCATGATCGGCTTTGGATCCATCGGTCGCGGCACGCTGCCGCTGATCGAGCGCCACTTCAAGTTCGACAAGAGCCGGATGGTGGTGATCGACCCGCGCGACGACGACAAGGCCATTCTCGACAAGCATGGCATCAGGTTCATCCAGTCGCATGTCACCAAGGAAAACTACAAGGAACTGCTGAAGCCGCTTCTGACCGAAGGCGAAGGCCAGGGCTTCTGCGTCAACCTGTCGGTCGATACCGGCTCGCTGGATCTGATGAAGCTGTGTCGCAAGCTCGATGTTCTCTACATCGACACGGTGGTCGAGCCTTGGCTTGGCTTCTATTTCGACAAGAACATGAAGAACTCCGAGCGTACGAACTACGCGCTGCGCGAAACCGTTCGTCAGGAAAAGAAGAAGAATCCGGGCGGCACGACAGCGGTGTCCACCTGCGGCGCCAATCCGGGCATGGTCTCTTGGTTCGTCAAGCAGGCGCTGCTGGACGTTGCCAAGGATGTCGGCCTCGAATTCGAAGAGCCTGGCGTGGATGACCGCGAAGGCTGGGCGAAGCTGATGAAGAAGGTGGGCGTGAAAGGCATTCACATTGCCGAGCGCGACACCCAGCGCACCAAGAACCCCAAGCCGCTGAACGTGTTCTGGAACACCTGGTCGGTGGAAGGTTTCATCTCCGAAGGCCTGCAGCCGTCTGAACTCGGCTGGGGCACGCACGAGAAGTGGATGCCGAAGAACGCCAAGAAGCACAAGAAGGGCTGCAAGGCTGCAATCTATCTGGAGCAGCCAGGCGCCAACACCCGTGTGCGCACCTGGTGCCCGACGCCGGGTCCGCAATACGGCTTCCTCGTGACCCACAACGAGTCGATCTCGATCGCCGATTTCTTCACGGTTCGCGACAAGGATGGCGAGGTCAGCTTCCGCCCGACCTGCCACTACGCCTACCATCCGGCCAATGATGCCGTGCTTTCGCTGCACGAAATGTTCGGCAATGGCGGCAATGCACAGCCCGTGCTTCACGTTCTGAACGAAGACGAGTTGGTGGACGGCGTGGATGAGCTGGGCGTGCTGCTCTACGGCCACGACAAGAACGCCTACTGGTATGGTTCACGCCTCTCGCTTGAGGAAACCCGCCGGATCGCGCCTTACCAGAACGCCACTGGTCTTCAGGTTACCTCCGCTGTTCTGGCCGGCATGGTCTGGGCGCTCGAAAATCCGAAGGCTGGCATCGTTGAAGCCGACGAGATGGATTACAAGCGCTGCCTCGAAGTGCAGACGCCCTATCTCGGCCCGGTCGAAGGGCACTACACGGACTGGACGCCACTCGATGGCCGCCCGGGCCTCTTCCCAGAGGATCTGGACGAGAAGGATCCCTGGCAGTTCAAGAATATTCTTGTGCGCAACTGATGCGTTTCCGGTCTTAGGCCGCAATTTCCACTGAAATTCATTGCAAGGCGGGTGTGAAAGCATCCGCCTTGTACTACATCTGGATGAAGTTGAATCGCGTCCGAATCGCGGGAGACAAGAATGAAAGTCAAAGGGAGCCTAGCGCTCATCGCTGCCGCAGCCATGCTGTCGGCCTGTGTTTCATCCCCTCAGCCGCGCTCCGTGCCGGTCGCCCAGCAGCAGCCGCAGGGCGTAGAAGGAACATGGGCAGATCCGAACGGTATCGTCTCGACGTTCCAGGCTGGCACATTCAACACGCGCTCGACAGACAACAACGCCCTTCTTGCTAGCGGCACTTACACGCAGACGGCACCAAATCTCATCGAGATCAACATGACATCGATCGTCCGTCAGAAGCAATCACGGGTCAATTGCGCGCTCATCAACCCGAACCAGCTGAACTGCACAGCCGACAGCGGTTCACAATTCTCGCTGATGCGCCGCACCTGAGCCTTCCGGATCCGGACTTCACTGCCCCTCAAAACCCTGCTTAGGCAGGGTTTTTTCTTTGGTAAGCATGACGATCCGAGCCTGTTGATGGATAAATTCGTCTTGTCACATTTCGCTTGAGTTCAGCATGCTCAAATGAAAACATGCGCATGAAATGCGTGTCACAAAAAACAACTAAGAACAGGCGGAACGGGCGAGCGGCACCGCGCCCATGAACAGGAGAGAACTCAGGATGATGAAACGCTTTGGTTTCAGCCTTCTGGCAGCAGCGACCTTGACATTGTCGTCCGGCGTCGCGTTTGCCGATTATCAGCTGAATATCCTTCATATCAACGATCTGCATTCGCGAATCGAACCGATCAACAAGTCCGACGCGACCTGCTCCCAGAAGGAGGCAGACGCCAAGGAATGCTTCGGCGGTATCGCCCGCGTGAAGAGCGCGATTGATGGTTTCCGCAAGGACAATGCTGGTGCCAATATTCTTGTTCTGGACGCTGGCGACCAGTTCCAGGGCTCTCTCTACTACTCCACGTTCAAGAGCGCGCCTGTCGCTGAATTCATGAACGGCATTGGCTTTGACGCCATGGCAATCGGCAACCACGAATTCGACGACGGTCCGGAAGAGCTGAACAAGTTCATCGGTGCGCTGAAGTTCCCGATCATCTCCGGCAACACGATTGCCAAGAAGGGTTCGCTGCTGGACGGCAAGTACAAGGGTTATGTGATCAAGGAAATCGGCGGCCAGAAGATCGGCGTGGTTTCCGTTCTGGCAACCGATAGCGGTGAAACATCATCCCCAGGTCCTGACATCAGCTTCGAAGACGAGATTACCTATCTGAAGTCCGCCGTAAAGGATCTTGAAGGCCAGGGTGTCAACAAGATCATTGCGCTGACTCATGTCGGTTACAACAAGGACAAGGAAATCGCAGCTGCCGTAGACGGTATCGACGTTGTCGTCGGCGGTCACAGCCACACGTATCTGTCCTCCACCGACAAGCAGGCTTCCGGCCCCTATCCGACCCTGGTGAAGAACCCCGCTGGCGTCGAAATTCCGGTGGTAACGGCCTATGCCTATTCCAAATATCTCGGCGAGTTGAAGGTTACCTTCGACGACAATGGCGTGGTGAAGGCGACGAGCGGCGCTCCGAAGCTTCTGGACGCCTCGGTCACGCCGGACGAAGCCTATGCCGCGCGCGTCAAGGAACTGGGCGCGCCGCTGGAAGAGCTGAAGAAGAAAGTCGTCGGCGTCTCGGACGGCCTGATCGACGGTGACCGCAAGAATTGCCGCGCCAAGGAATGCTCCATGGGCAACTTGCTCGCCGATGCATCGCTGGCCCGTGTGAAAGATCAGGGCATTACGATCGCCATCGTCAACGGTGGCGGTTTGCGCGCGTCCATCGACCAGGGCGACATCACCATGGGCGAGGTTCTGACGGTTCTGCCGTTCCAGAACACCATCGCCACATTCCAGATCAAGGGTTCTGACCTGAAGGCGGCTCTTGAAAACGGCGTGAGCCAGTGGGAAGACGGCGCTGGTCGTTTCGTGCAGGTTGGCGGCATGAAATACTCGTTCGACCGCTCCAAGCCGGTCGGTAGCCGCGTTGGCGAAGTTCAGGTCAAGGAAGGCGATCAATTCGTTGCGCTCGATCCGGCCAAGACCTATGGCGTCGTGACCAACAACTACGTGCGCGGCGGCGGCGATGGCTTCAAGATGTTTGCGACCAACGCCATCAACCCCTACGATTTTGGTCCGAACCTTGAGCAGACGGTTGCCGACTATCTGACCGCGAACAATCCTTACAAGCCTTACACCGACGGTCGCATCACCGACACGACCCCGGCTGATTACGTTGCGCCGGCCAAGGCTCCCGCCCCTGCTGCGGCTCCAGCCGCTCCGGCAACCGCTGCCGCGACACCAGCGCCTGCTGCTGCTCCAACGGCTCCGGCTCCTGCCGCTCCAGCACCTGCACCGGCAGCACCTGTTGCTGCTGCTCCGGCAGCGCCCAAGACCTACAAGGTCATTAAGGGTGACTCGCTCTGGAAGATCGCTGAAAGCACGCTGGGTGACGGTGAAGACTGGAAGAAGATCGCGGACGCCAACAAGATCCGCAATCCGAACCTGATCGAGATCGGCTCCGAACTGCAGATTCCGGCGAAATAAGTCGAGAGACGTTTTGCCACAAACCGATGAGCGGTCCGGGGCTTTCCCGGACCGCTTTTTGTTTCTAAATAGAACCGTTGATGGAAACTGTGCGTATTGAGGCCGGGTCTCAATAGTTTTCCGGGGAATAGTTTTATGATGAATGCTGCAGCAGTTCACCTGCCCTCAGATCACCCTGAGGTTCGGTTCGGCAAGGTGGGCGTCCTGCTCGTAAACCTCGGCACGCCGGATGGTACGGATTACAAATCCATGCGCCGCTACCTGGCAGAGTTCCTGACAGACAAGCGCGTGATAGAATGGTCGCGCCTGTTCTGGTATCCGATCCTCTACGGTATCGTGCTGAATCGTCGCCCGCAGAAAGTGGGCAAGGCCTACGAATCGATCTGGAACAAGGATCTGGACGAGAGCTACCTGCGCACCTACACGCGCAACCAGGCGGAAATCCTGGCCGAGCGTTTCAAGGACATGACACATGTGCATGTGGATTGGGCCATGCGCTACGGTCAGCCTGCCATCCAGGCCAAGATGAACGAGATGCAGAAGGCGGGCTGCGAAAAGATTCTGGTCTTCCCACTCTATCCGCAATATGCTGCCGCGACCACGGCGACGGTGAACGACGAAGCCTTCAAGGCGCTTCTGAAGATGCGCTGGCAGCCCGCCTTGCGCACGGTGCCGCGCTATCACGATGATCCGGTCTACATTGATGCGCTGGCGAACTCGATCGAGAAGCATCTGGCGACGCTGGACTGGGAACCGGAACTGGTGATCACCTCCTATCACGGCATTCCCATGTCCTACTTCAAGAAGGGCGATCCCTATCACTGCCAGTGCTACAAGACGACGCGCCTGCTGCGCGACCGGCTGGGCTGGCCGAAAGAAAAACTAATGGTCACCTTCCAGTCCCGCTTCGGACCGGAAGAGTGGCTACAGCCTTATACGGACAAGACCGTCGAGAAACTGGCGAAGGAAGGCACCAAGCGCATCGCCATCCTCAACCCCGGCTTCGTCTCCGATTGCCTTGAAACACTGGAAGAAATTGCGGAAGAAGCGGGCGAAGACTTCCTGCACAATGGCGGCGAGAAATTCACCCATATTCCCTGCCTGAACGACAGCGAAGACGGCATGCGCGTGATCGAGCACATCACGCGGCAGGAACTCAAAGGCTGGATCTGATTATCGAAAAGTAGTGAAAATGCCCGGCTAGCCGGGCATTTTCATAACTCACCGCGACTCCGCCGGCCAACCGGCGCTTTGAACGCGGTTTCGACCTGTCTCCTTTGCGCGATACAGCGCACGGTCGGCCTGCAAGAGCATGGCCTGCATGCTATCGGCCGGCGTCGCCTCATAAACCCCGAATGACGCTGTCACGCGGCCGGGCCGCAGAGGCTCGATCCAGAGCTTTTCGAACTGCGCCCGAAACCGCTCGGCAATCGCAGCAGCCTCATTCGCTCTTGTTTTCGGCAGAACCAGACAAAATTCCTCGCCGCCGATGCGCGCCGCAAGATCGTAACGGCGCAGGTTGTCGCGAATGACTTCGCCAACGGCCATCAGAACCTTGTCGCCCACATCATGGCCGTGGCTGTCATTGATATTCTTGAAGTGATCGAGATCGAACAGAACGACGGAAATAGGAGCCTTCTCCCGCTCCGCCCGGGTTTGCTCGATTGCAATGCGCTCCGTCAACCATCGTCGATTGCCAAGTCCGGTCAACTGGTCGGTCGTAGCCTGCTGGCGCAGCTTGCGCATCACGCTATCGAGTTCTGCAATCGTCGTGGCAACCGTGTTGGCAACAACACCAATTTCATCGGATTGGGCAAGCCGCAGTCTAACAGGCGTTCCATCCGCCTGGTATTGCTGCACGGCCCTCGCCAAGCCGCGCAAAGGACGGATGAACCACCAAAGGGTGGACAGGCAGGTTATCGTGCCAATCAAGGTCGCAGCCAGCAAAATGGTGAGAACCTCGCCGGGATTGGTTGAAAAGCCGCTGCCAAGATAGGCGATCATGGCAATGAGCGGCAGGTGAATAGCCAGAAAACAAACGGCAAAAATCTTGGCCACCAACGAACCGCGAACGGCCCGAAGTGCCATGGATGGCGTCGGAATCATTCCGAATTCCTCTCAACTGATTCATGTCAGGTGCCGGACCCTAGGACCGGGGGGCTAATCAGCACTTAAGCGAATCGTTAAAATTCGAATCAAAGAGGCTTAGGATTTTTTTATTTTCAAACGCCGCGCCGGTTTCCCCAGAGCAGCACATGCAACTGTGGCAGAACCGTTGCGGCAAACCAGCGATCGGCCATCACACGGTCGATCAGCCAGCGCATACGGCCCATGATTGCATCCATATCGATGGGGAAATCCTCTGCATCGGGCGGCGGTGGCGTATGGTTTCCGGGCTGGAGATAGACGCTAAGCTGCGGAAATCCTGCCGAAACCGAGCGGGCGAAGGCATAGTCTGCCTCATCGAACACGACGAATTTCAGCACCACGCGCGGGCCTTCTCCAGCCCGGGCGATGCAATCGACAAGCGTCTGCCGGTCATACTCCATTCCGCTGGAGGGCGGCTTGGGTGAAAGAACCAGCACATCAAGGCTCGAAAACCAGTCTCTCGCCAGACTGCCCTGCGTTTCGAGAGCAAAACGGTAGTTGCGCTTCTTTCCGTGTTCGATCAACGGAGCCAGAGGCTGGATTGCCGGATTACCGCCGGAAAGGGAAACCATCAACGGGGCTTTGCCCGAAAGCCGTTCGACCTCGGCCCAGATGTCTGGAACACTCATCGCAGTCCACGTATCGCGATAGGCGCTCTCGACAGCATGCAGGCTGTCGCACCACGAACAGCGGTAATCGCAGCCGCCGGTTCTGACAAAAACCGTTGGCTGGCCGATCAACACGCCCTCGCCCTGAATGGTCGGGCCGAAGATTTCCGAAACCCGGATCAAGTCACCGCTCACGGGCGATACTCCGCCCAAGTCTTCGGCGTTTCCGAAACCTTGACGGCAGAGGTTTCCGGGAAACGCGCCTTGCACCACTCATAGAAATGGCGGGCGAGGTTCTCCGCAGTCGTGTAGCCGTGACCCAGCACATCGTTCAGATGACGATGGTCGAACTGATCATCGATATAGGTCTTCAGCGCCGTGAGATCGTGGTAATCGCGCACGAAACCGTCAGCATTCAAACTCTCCCCGGCCAGTTCCACCACCACAATGTAGTTGTGACCATGGAGACGATTGCACTGATGGTCTTCCGGCAGATGGTCCAGCCGGTGTGAGGCGGAGAAATGAAATTCCTTGGTGATACGGAACATGGTTCAGACCTCCCGCGCTTCAAAGCCCGCCGTCGCGGTTTTCCAGAAATCCGGATCTTCATACTCGGTAGGGTCATCGATCCCGGCGAGATGGAAAGCCTCGCGCCGTTCCACGCAGGTGCCACAGCGCCCGCACTGTTTCGCGCCACCCTTGTAGCAGGACCAGGTATCGGCAAACGGCGTATCGTACTTCGCCCCTTCCCGCACGATTTCTGACTTTGGAACCTCCACGAAGGGAGCCAACAGCGTCACCGAGGCATAGCCTTCCAGCGCCGCGTTCTG
This sequence comes from Affinirhizobium lemnae, assembly GCF_022968395.1. Classification (GTDB taxonomy): domain Bacteria; phylum Pseudomonadota; class Alphaproteobacteria; order Rhizobiales; family Rhizobiaceae; genus Neorhizobium; species Neorhizobium lemnae. Next base: position 31,605 of record NZ_JALJQZ010000030.1, on the reverse strand, counting down.
CATGGTTTGAAAGGCGTTGATAAAACCGGGACGGCAATCGGGGTAGATGAAGTGGTCACCGCCATGGACGGCCACGGCGACCGCATCAGCCTGCCGGGCTGCCGCAAGCCCGAAGGCAATGGTCAGCATGATGGCGTTGCGGTTCGGAACGACGGTGATCTTCATCGTTTCTTCCGCATAATGACCGTCCGGCACATCCACGTCATCGGTCAGCGCGGACCCGGTAAGGTGCTTGCCGATGGGGGTGATATCGATAATGTCATGCGGCACGCCAAGTCTTGCTGCAGCCTTGGCGGCGAAGTCCACTTCCTTGGAATGGCGCTGGCCATAGTTGAAGGAGATGAGGCCAATGAGGGTTTGTTCCGCCGCGATCTTGTAGGCAAGCGAAACGGAATCGAGTCCGCCGGAGCAGACGACGAGGGTCTTCATGATCGTGTTCCTTGTTTTTACCGGGTAGGCTGCGACCGGAGTTTTACCTGCGCGCCTGTTAGCGCAGGAAGCGCATCTTTGGCAAGCACTGCGCTGTCATGACGCTGGCAGGTTGGTGCGATAAGGTTTACACGGACAGGAAGAGTAGAAAGCGCGGGAGAACAACCATGCCTATGTCGGGTTTCGATATCGTCGTCATCGCAGCTGTGGTGATCGTCATACTGGTGCTGTTTGCCGCTGTGAAAACAGTGCCGCAGGGCTATCGCTACACGGTGGAGCGCTTTGGCCGATACACCCGAACGCTCGATCCGGGCCTCAACATCATCACGCCCTTCATCGAGAAAATCGGCGCGAAGATGAACGTGATGGAGCAGGTTCTGGACGTACCGACACAGGAAGTCATCACCCGGGACAATGCCAGCGTCTCTGCCGATGCAGTGGCTTTCTACCAGGTGCTGAACCCGGCGCAGGCCGCCTACCAGATCTCGAACCTGCAGAACGCAATCCAGAACCTGACCATGACCAATATCCGCTCGGTCATGGGCTCCATGGATCTCGATGAACTGCTCTCTAACCGCGAAGTCATCAACGAACGCCTGCTGCGCGTCGTGGATGAGGCCGTCCAGCCCTGGGGCATCAAGGTCACGCGCGTCGAGATCAAGGATATCCAGCCGCCAGCCGACCTCGTTCAGTCCATGGCACGCCAGATGAAGGCGGAGCGTGAAAAGCGCGCGCAGGTTCTGGAAGCGGAAGGCTCGCGTAATGCCGCCATCCTGCGGGCAGAAGGTGCAAAGCAGGCAGCCGTTCTTCAGGCAGAGGGCGAAAAGGAAGCGGCCTTCCGGCAGGCCGAAGCGCGCGAGCGATTGGCCGAAGCCGAAGCGAAAGCAACGCGCATGGTGTCCGAGGCCATTGCCGCAGGCGATGTGAACGCCATCAACTACTTCGTCGCACAGAAATACACAGAAGCCATGGCCTCGATCGGCACCGCATCCAATTCCAAGATCGTGCTGATGCCGATGGAGGCCTCATCCCTGATCGGCTCTCTAGGCGGCATCGGCGCCATTGCTCGCGAGGTCTTCGGCGAACGGTCCGAAACACCTCGCGACACGGCACGCCGCGTCAGCAATCAGCCGCGCACCACGCCCGCCGTCAATCCGTTCAACCGCAATCCCGAGAGCGACCTATGATCGCGAGCATGATTGCCTCCCTTGGTCCCTGGAACTGGTGGATCCTGGGATTTGTACTTCTGGCTGCGGAACTGGCCGCACCCGGTGTCTTCCTGATCTGGATCGGTCTGGCCGCCCTTGTCATGGGTACGGCCTCCCTCTTCCTTTGGGAACAGACTCTCTGGAGCTGGCAGATCCAGTTGCTGCTCTTCGCCTTTCTCTCGGTGATCATCACGCTGATCGGCCGGCGTTTCTACGGAAGCGACGATGCGAAGACCGACCAACCACTGCTCAACCGCCGGGGCGAAAGCCTGGTTGGGAGAACGGCTACCTTAGCGGAACCCATCCGCGAAGGGCGAGGCCGGATCCGCCTTGACGATACCTGGTGGCCGGTCAGCGGCCCGGACCTTCCGGCGGGAATGCGCGTGCGCGTCGCACACTGGAGCGGCAGCGAACTGATCGTGGAACCGGTGGCCTGATCAGGCCACGCCGATCCGCAAGAGATCGTGGAAATGGACGAGACCCAGCGGGCGCTTGTCTGCATCGGCAATGATCAATGCACCGATGCTGTGCTTGTTGATCAGGGCCAATGCTGCCGTTGCCAGGGTTTCCGGGGGCACGGTTTTCGGCGTCCGGGTCATCACGTCATCGACCGTCAGTTCGCCCAGATTGCGCGTCAGGTTTCGCGCCATGTCGCCTTCGGTCACGATACCGGCAATGGTGCCATCTTCATTCAGAACGATAACGCAGCCGAAGTGCTTGCGGGAAAGAACCTGCACGGCTTCCGGCATTGAGGTTCCCGATGGTACGAGCGGCAGGCGCTCCCCCGTATGCATGATATCCTTCACATGCGTCAGACCAGCGCCCAGCTTTCCACCCGGGTGGAAGGTGTGGAAGTCGGTCGCGGTAAAGCCGCGCGCCTCAAGCAGCGCAATCGCCAGCGCGTCGCCGATTGCCAACTGCATCAGTGTCGATGTGGTGGGGGCAAGCCCATGCGGACAGGCTTCCTCCTCGTTCGGCAGCAGCAGCACCACGTCGGAAGCGCGAGCAAGCGAAGATTCAGGTGAACAGGTGAGAGACACCAGCGGAATCGAGAAGCGCAGCGTGTAGGAAAGAATGTTGCGCAATTCCGCGCTTTCTCCGCCCTTCGAGAGCGCAATCACGAGATCATTTCCTGCAATCATGCCGAGATCGCCATGATTGGCTTCCGCAGCGTGGACGAAGGAAGCGGGCGTTCCGGTAGAGGCGAAGGTCGCCGCAAGCTTGGCGCCGATATGACCGCTCTTGCCAACGCCCGTCACGATCACTCGACCCGTTATGTTCGAGATCAACTCGACAGCGCGCGTCAACGGTTCGGCAAGCCCGTTCTGCAGGGCCGCCTCCAGCGCCTCCAGCCCGCGCTTTTCGGTAGCCAGCGTCCGCAGCGCTGAATGAACAGGATCGGTCAAGGTCAAGGATCTGGTCTCGCTCATCATGGGCGGGAGCCATAGCCGCGAACCGACCAAATGTCCATGCGGCCAATCAAGCTCCGCAAAAGGGAAATCAACCAATCGTTAACCACAAGGGTTTACGAATGGGTAAGAATATTTGGGAGCCCAGTCGGCGCCATGACGAAACGCATTTCAAACGATGCTTTGCGGCAGCGGCGCCTCGGCGCTACGCTGACCCTGCTTGCGTCAACCATTTTAGCCATTCCGACCATTGCATCAGCGCAATCCGCCAGCAGCAGCAATCGCAATACGAATGCGACGGCCAGCAGCGGAAGCACTGCACGAACTGGCTCCTCAAGCACACTGAATGAAACCTTTCCGATCCGCAGCACAGGAACAGGCACCAGTACCGGCTTTGGCGCGGGTCAACTGCCTAGTATGACTGATCCTGATTCTGCCAGTGTAACCTCGCTGACCGATGGCGAGGCAACGGATCCTCTCGACCAATCAAACAATGGGCTGTCTTCAACCGCGTCCGGCACGACAAGCCTTGCCACCACCCCCCTGCGTGCGGGAACCAATATGCTGCAGGGCACAACGCTCAATCAGGCGGACGGTCTCATCGCCGACGATCTGAGCGAACTTACAGAACCGCAGCAGAATACGGCCGAGGAAGGGATCGAGGGCGGGGAAGCGCCTGCCGGTCGTGGCGATGGTCTTGGGGTAAAACTTGGCACCTTCACACTTCGGCCAAGCGTGAACCAGAGCGTCAATTCGGAAACAACCCGTAGCGGATCCAATACGAGCCGACGCAACTATCTTGCCACGACGCTGAATGGAACGCTGACCTCGGATTGGGCACGCCATGCACTGACCATCACAGGCTCCGGCACCTGGCAGAAGAACCTCAGCGGCACAGGTCAAACCGAGCCGAGTGCACGACTGGATGCCGATTTGCGTTTGGATCTGTCAAACCAGACCGTCGCCCATGTTCTCGCCGGTTACGCGTTCGAGCGTGAAGATGCCAGCGACCCGAACGCGATTGCCGGAACGGTGCAGCAGGCGCGCGTCGATCGCTTCTCTCTGGGCGGAACGATCGAGCGCGACTTCGGCATTCTGCGCGGAACCGCAGCGCTGACCGGAACACGCTCCCTCTATGGCTCTGCCCGCTTTGCAGACGGAAGCTCGCTCAGCCTCAGCGACAGGGACCGTAACGCTGTCGAGGGACGCATCCGTGTCGGCTACGAGCTTTCGCCTGCTCTTATTCCCTTCATCGAGGCAACACTCGGGCGCGCGCTCTACGACGACGATGTCGACCGGCTGGGTTATGCCCGATCCTCCTGGAGCTACGGCGGCCGTGCAGGCGTGCAACTCGATCTCGGAGAAAAGTTGCGCGGCGAACTGGGCCTTGGCTACGCCATAGTCGACTATGAGGATGCCCGTCTAAAATCCATCAACGCCTTTACCGTAGACGGAACTCTGCTCTGGTCGCCCCAACGGGGCACGGATGTTGATCTAGGTCTCAGAACCACCGTGCAGGATGCCACGGCAGCTGGCCAGAGCGGTTGGGTGGACTATCAGCTAAGTGCGGGCCTCTCGCATCTGATCCGCAACGATCTGACAGGCCGACTGACCGCCTCCTCCACACTGCGCGATTATCCGAGCACGGAGAACGCCTTGAACTGGTCTCTCGGAACCGGTCTCATCTGGAACATCAATCGCTATTTCGATGCCACCGCCAATGTGGCTTACGAGTTCACCGACAATCCGGGCGGAACCGACAGCAAGCAGTTGCGCGCGGGCGTCGGCCTAACCCTCAGGCGATAGAAAAGAGGCCCCGGAATCGCTTCCGGGGCCCTGTTCGTTTTCACGAAATGCAAGCTCACATCTTCGATGTGATGGCCTTCAACGGTCCTTCGATCAGCGGACGGATGTCGTCACGCTTCAGGGCGAAGGCGAGATTGGCGAGGATGAAACCATCCTTGGCACCACAGTCGAAGGTCTCGCCCTTGAAGTGATAGGCCGAGAACTCCTGAGACTTGGCCAGCGCAAGCATGCCGTCCGTCAGCTGGATTTCGTTGCCCGCACCGCGCTCCTGGGTCTCAAGGATCGTAAAGATTTCGGGCTGCAGGATGTAGCGACCATTGATGAAGAAGTTGGAAGGTGCAGTGCCCTTGGCAGGCTTCTCCACCATCTGGGTGATCTTGAAGCCCTCTTCGCCAACTTTGTCCCCCATGCCGACGATGCCATATTTATGCGCGAGTGCAGGATCGCACTCTTCAACGGCCAGAACATTGCCGCCGGTCTTGTCGTAGAGCTCTACCATGCCCTTGAGGCAGCTTTTCTCCGACGCCATGATCATGTCAGGCAGCAGCACGGCGAATGGCTCGTTGCCGACGATATCGCGTGCGCACCAGACGGCATGGCCAAGACCGAGCGGAACCTGCTGGCGGGTGAAGCTTGCCGTACCGGCAGTCGGCAAGAGGTCGGAAAGCAGGGTCAGTTCCGCATTTTTGTTCCGCTCGCGCAACATCTGTTCCAGTTCGTACTGGATGTCGAAATAGTCCTCGATGACGCCCTTGCCGCGGCCTGTCACGAATACGAAGTGCTCGATGCCGGCAGCCGCCGCCTCATCGACGACATACTGAATGACCGGCTTATCCACGACCGTCAGCATTTCCTTCGGAACAGCCTTGGTCGCGGGTAGGAAGCGAGTTCCAAGACCTGCAACTGGGAATACGGCTTTACGGATCTTCTGTTGTCCCACTCATGCCTCCTTCAAGCACAAACCTAAGAGGGTGCCATGGCCTTCGCCTTAGCAGCCAATCACTACTGTTTCACAAACAATGACAGAGGAGTGTCCACATGGTAAAGAATTTGTTGACACTGTCGGTCTACCCTGTTGCTTCAATGTCAGGGCGTCGTTCCCGATCCTGGCAAATTTGAGACCGGATAGAACAAGGAACACTCCGCCGATGAAAAAATTCAGCGCCAGACGCTTTGCTCTCTCCGCGATCGCAGCCGTTATTGTTGCGACTTCTGCGATAGATGCCAAGGCAGACGCAGGTTTCAAGGCATGGGTCGCCAGATTCTATGAAACGGCTGCAGCGAATGGTATAACCAAATCAACCTATAACCAGGCATTTGCCGGAATTACCGGCCCGGACGAGGAAGTGCTGGAAAAGGCACGCTATCAGCCCGAGTTCAAGGCGCAGATCTGGGATTATCTCGATTCCCGCGTAAACCCGTATACCGTGAAGGTCGGGCGCGAGATGCTGGCCAAGCACAACCGCACGCTGACGGCGCTGGAACGCCATTTCGGCGTCGACAAATATATCCTGCTGGCCATCTGGTCGATGGAAACGAATTACGGGGCGGCCCTCCAGAACCACGACCGTCTTCACCACGTGCCGCAAGCGCTCGCGACCCTTGCCTGGGGTGACCCGAAACGAGCCAATTTTGCCCGCAAGCAATTGATTGCTGCGCTCAAGATCCTGCAATCGGGTGATGTGACACCGAAGCATCTGACCGGCTCCTGGGCAGGCGCCATGGGGCATACGCAGTTCATACCGACGAGCTATCTTCTCTATTCCGTCGATGCCGATGGCGATGGCCGTCGCGATATCTGGAGTTCTGTACCCGATGCTCTAGCGACTGCCGCAAATCTTCTTGCGAAAAACGGCTGGCAGACCGGCGCTACATGGGGCTATGAGGCCGTAAGCCCTGCCGGTGCGGCACGCCATGCAGGCCAGACAAAGACGCTGGCGCAATGGGCAAAACTTGGCTTCGTGCGCGCCAATGGCAAGGCGTTTCCCCGCCCCAATGATCGCGCAACGCTCAAATTGCTCGCAGGAGCCGAAGGCCCCGCATTCCTGATGATGACCAATTTCACCGTCATCAAACGATACAATGCGGCAGATTCCTATGCGCTGGGTGTTGGTTTACTGGCCGACGAGATCGCCGGTTACGGCGGCATGCAACAATCCTGGCCGCGTCCGCACAACACGTTGGACATCAAGGAAAAGTTCGAGCTACAGAGCCGTCTCAAGGAGCTGGGCTATTATGACGGCGAAATCGACGGAAACTTCGGCTCGGGTTCAAAGGCCGCCATTGCCGCCATTCAGGCGCGTCTGGGCATGGAGCGCGATGGCGAACCTTCCAAGAGCCTGTTGAAAGCCTTGCGGAATTGACCACATTGCCGCAGACTTGACCCAATGGCCCGCATGGCTTCTTTTGCCGCGCGGACATCGGTCCCAATGGATGGGACCAGCTTATCGAGAATGGGCCGAAGATATGACTTCCAAGCGCAGGCTCCCTCGCCGCCTCCTGACGACGGCCCTCATTCTAGTGATGGCCCTGCCTGTGGGCGTGGGCTTTGCGCAGGAGCAGCGACGAACCCTGCTCGATATGTTGTTCGGCAATGAACGGCGCCGCCCCGAAAGCTCCATCATCCAGATGCGACCTCGCCCAGAACGGGTGCGGCCACTGGGCGCAACGCGACCAGTTGCACCAACGCCCGTCAAGCCTCCTGTGGCTGTACTGCAGCCGGAGGCCGTTGAAAAAATGGACAATGCCCGCAAGCTTCTGGTGGTCGGTGATTTCGGCGCTATGGGTGTGGGACAGGGACTGGAAACCGCTTTCCAGCAAGATCCGTCCGTCAGGATAGTGGAGAAGGGTTCGGTCGCATCCGGTCTCGTCCGACAGGACCATTATGATTGGATCGGCGAGCTGCCGCGCATGCTGGACCAGGAAAAGCCGCAGATCGTGGTGGTGATGCTGGGAGCAAATGACCGGCAATCCATGCAAGTGGGTGCGGAGCGAGAGCGTTTCCGCACCGATATCTGGCTGAAGGAATATGAGGAGCGCGTCACGCGCCTCGCGAAAATAGTGACGGATCGCAAGATCCCGCTTCTCTGGGTTGGTCTTGCCGCCTTCGAATCCCCGTCACTGACAGCCGATGCGGTGACGCTGAACGGTATTTACAGGTCGAATGTAGAGGAAGTGGGCGGAGAATTCGTCGACATCTGGGACGGCTTCGTTGATGAAAGTGGCCAGTTCATCGTGACCGGATTGGACGTGAACGGCCAACCGGCCCGTCTTCGGGGTGCGGATGGCGTGAGCTTCACCGATGCGGGCAAACGCAAATTGGCATTCTATGTGGAAAAACTGGCAAAGCGCCATCTGGGCGATCTCTCCGTAGGAGATCTGATCCGCCTGGATGCGGGCGAACTGCCGCTGCTTTCCAGCCTGCCGCCGGAAGTAGAAGCGAAGATACCGAGCCAGCCTATCAATCTCTCCGATCCGGAACTGGACGGTGGCAAGGAACTTATGGGCGCCTCCACCATCAAGCCGGTGGCCCGAGAAACGCCTCAGAACCTGTTGCTGACCAAGGGCTTCCTGCCCGACGCCCCTGTTGGTCGTATCGACAATGTCAGGCTGAACCCAACATCACCGTGATGCATACCATTCCAGACAGGACCGGAACGCTGTCAGGTCCGTGTAGAGCGCGTCAGGCGCTGCATCATGCACGGCGATGAAGCCGCCGCGACGCTCGATGCCGCCATGCAGCATCAGATTGTCGATCATGTCGAAATCTTCGAGAGACAACCCGTCCGGGCCGCGCTTGCGCCCATCCGGCCCTTCCACGATCTCACCCTTGTATAATTCCCGCGTGCGCTGGAAATGGTTCGCGTTCATGTTTGTGTAAGCAGCAACACGCTTGCCCTGGGCGCAGACATAGCCAAGCTCGAAGGCGGTGCCGACATCGGCGGCGATACCCCGAAACGGCGTGAGATTGGCGATAATCCCATCTGCGCGGTTCATCATGCCTTCATCTACGGCACTGATCTTCAGGCCGAATTCATGGCGAGTGGGTGCAGGCTCAATCGTAACATCGCCAGGGCAGATGGGCTCGAACCCGAACTCGCGCGCCATAGCGGCCTTTGCGTCCAGCATGTGGCGGGCATTGGGGAGAAAAACTTCCGGTCCAGCAAGATAGAGTTTGAGGCTCATCGACAAATCCTCCGGATCGGAACAGAAAAATCATAACCCGAAGCGTGGTACGCGAGGTTGGGCTTCGCGTACCACGCTTCGGGCCGTAGTAACTCTTTGTCGGGACGTACAGACGTTAGCGCGGCAGGACCGAGGACCCCATCAGCGCCTCGTCCACGGCACGGGCGACCTGACGACCTTCACGAATGGCCCAGACCACCAGCGACTGGCCGCGACGAACGTCACCTGCCGCCCACAGCTTGTCGACCGAGGTCTTGTAGTCCTTCTCGTTCGCGACCACGTTCGTGGAACCGCGGCGGTCTACATTCAGCTGCAGCTTGTCACCCAGGTCCTTCAGCACGCAGTCCTTGGCAGGACCGGAGAAGCCGATGGCGATGAAGGCCAGATCAGCCTTGATGATGAATTCGGTCCCTGCAATCGGCTTGCGGCGCTCATCCACCTGGCAGCAGCGAACGCCGGTCAGCTGGCCGTCTTCGCCAACGAATTCGAGCGTTGCGACCTGGAATTCGCGGTTCGCACCTTCCGCCTGCGAAGAGGAGGTGCGCATCTTTGTGGCCCAGAACGGCCAGACGGCCAGCTTGTCTTCCTTCTCGGGAGGCATGGGGCGAATGTCGAGCTGGGTGACCTTGACCGCACCCTGGCGGAAAGCCGTGCCTACGCAGTCCGATGCCGTGTCGCCACCGCCGACGACGACAACATGCTTTGCGCCAGCCAGGATCGGCTCCGACGGCCAGCCCACGCTATCGATGTTTTCGCGGCCAACGCGGCGGTTCTGCTGCACGAGATACGGCATGGCATCATAGACACCGTGCAGATCGACGCCCGGAATACCGGCTGGACGCGGGGTTTCGGAGCCGCCGCAATAGACAACGGCATCATGGTCGGCGAGAAGCTTTTCCATCGGCAGATCGACGCCGATGTTCACGCCGCAATGGAAGGTCACGCCCTCGCCCTTGATCTGCTCGACGCGGCGATCGATGAAGTTCTTCTCCATCTTGAAGTCCGGGATACCGTAACGCAACAGACCGCCAGGCTTGCTCTCGCGCTCGTAGACATGAACTTCATGGCCAGCACGGCCCAATTGCTGGGCAGCGGCAAGGCCGGCAGGTCCGGAACCGATAATGGCGACCTTCTTGCCGGTATGAATGGTTGGCGGCTGCGGCGCGATGAACCCCAGTTCATAGGCTTTGTCGGCAATGGCCTGCTCGACGGTCTTGATCGCAACAGGCGCATCTTCCAGGTTCAGCGTGCAGGCTTCCTCGCAAGGGGCCGGGCAAACGCGACCGGTAAATTCCGGGAAGTTGTTGGTGGAATGGAGGTTGCGGATCGCCTCTTCCCACTTGTTGTTATAGACGAGGTCGTTCCAGTCGGGGATCTGGTTATGAACCGGACAGCCGGTCGGGCCATGGCAATAGGGAATGCCACAATCCATGCAGCGCGCGGCCTGTTTGGTCACTTCGGCATCCGACATCGGAATGGTGAATTCGCGGAAATGGCGAATACGATCCGATGCAGGCTGGTACTTTGCCACCTGCCGGTCGATTTCCATGAAACCCGTAACCTTGCCCATGTTTCATCCCTCAATCTTCGCCGCTAGCGCAGCCAATTTTCAACCTTCAATCCCGGCACGCGGGAAAACTCACTCTCATTGTTCGTCACCAGCACAGCATCCAGCGCCAGTGCATGGGCAGCGATCCAAAGATCATTTGGACCTATGTTCTTTCCTTGCCTCAACGCCAGCCGGATTTCGGCGTAACGCTGGTCGCCCGGGAGTTGGAGCGGTGCGACATAGAGCCGGCGCGTAACTGCCGACACCTTGCGGGACAGCTCCTCGGAGCCGTTTTTCCTCACGCCGTACCAGATCTCACCATGGGTGATTATGCTGATGAAGGCATTTTCCTCTCCAACCTCGAGAAGCCGTTCGAGAACTACCCCACGCGGATCCCGAACGATCGCCGAGACGATGTTGGTATCAAGCATGTATGGCATCAGATCTCGACCTCACGGAGCGGTGCAAGATCATCGTCCTCTTCAACGAAGTCTTCTCCGTTCCAGGCTTCGGCCTGCTTGAGATACTCGATGAGGCCAGCAGTTACTGCAGTCCGCATCAGAATCGAACCATCCGGCTGCTGCACCAGAACGGCGCGATCACCATCGAACTCGAATTCCTTTGGTATGCGAACCGCCCGGCTTCGACCGTTTTTGAAGATGGCGGCTGCGACCTCGCCATCTGCATTTGCCTCTTTTACATACTCGTTCATATCCACCTCCACCATTGGCATATGCCAGAAGCATATCACAATGATGGGGTTTGTCGAACTATTCCGCCGCAACGCCCATGCGCATGCGTTCCATTTCCTCAAGCGCACGGCGGTATTCGACCGGCATGACCTTGCGGAACTTCGGACGATACTCGCTCCAGCGGTCCAGAATCTCCTTCGCACGGTTGGAGCCCGTGTAGTGGAGATGGTTGGAAATCATCTGGTAGAGACGCTCTTCGTCATGGCGCGTCATGTCCTCGGAAACGTCCACGCGCCCCTTGTGCATAAGGTCGCCACCGTGATGGTGGAGCTTCTCCAGCATGTCATCTTCTTCTGGGACCGGCTCCAGCTCGACCATGGCCATGTTGCAGCGCTTGGCGAAATCGCCGCTCTCATCGAGAACGTAAGCCACGCCACCGGACATACCAGCCGCGAAGTTACGGCCCGTTTCGCCGAGAACCACCACGATGCCGCCCGTCATGTATTCGCAGCCGTGATCGCCTACGCCTTCGACAACGGCAACCGCGCCGGAGTTACGCACGGCAAAACGCTCGCCCGCCACACCGCGGAAATAGCACTCGCCAGTGATGGCGCCGTAGAGAACCGTGTTGCCGACGATGATCGACTGCTCGGCAGCAAGCTTGGAGTTTTCCGGCGGACGCACGATGATGCGGCCACCTGAAAGACCCTTGCCCACATAGTCGTTGCCGTCGCCGACGAGATCGAAGGTGATGCCTCGTGCGAGGAAGGCACCGAAGGACTGGCCAGCCGTGCCACGCAGCGTGACATGGATCGTGTCGTCCTTGAGCCCCTTGTGACCCCAGCGCTTGGCAAGTGCGCCCGAGAGCATGGCACCGGCAGAGCGATCCACGTTCTTGATCGGCACTTCGAAGACCACCGATTCCTTGCTTTCCAGCGCGGGCATCGACTTTTCGATCAGCTTGCGATCCAGCACGTCATCGATCGGGTGCTTCTGGCGCTCGGTCCAGTAGGTTGCTTCCTTAGGTGCTTCCACCTTGTGGAAGATGCGGCTGAAATCGAGACCCTTGGCCTTCCAGTGCGCCAGCATCTCATCCTTCTCAAGCAGTTCCGAAGCGCCGATGATCTGGTCCAGCTTGGTGAAGCCAAGCGAGGCCAGGATTTCGCGCACTTCTTCAGCCACAAAGAAGAAGTAGTTGATGACGTGTTCCGGAGTACCCTTGAAGCGCTTGCGCAGAACCGGATCCTGTGTGGCCACTCCAACGGGGCAGGTGTTCAGATGGCACTTGCGCATCATAATGCAGCCAGCCGCAATCAGCGGAGCCGTTGCAAAGCCGAATTCATCAGCACCGAGAAGTGCGCCGACGATCACGTCACGACCGGTCTTCAGGCCACCATCGACCTGAAGAGCAACACGCGAACGAAGACCGTTCAGCACCAGCGTCTGCTGGGTTTCAGCAAGGCCGATCTCCCAGGGGCTACCGGCATGCTTCAGCGAGGTGAGCGGAGAGGCACCCGTACCGCCATCGAAACCGGCAACCGTAATGTGGTCGGCGCGTGCCTTGGCAACACCGGCGGCAACCGTGCCAACGCCCACTTCGGACACCAGCTTGACCGAGATATCGGCATCCGTGTTGACGTTCTTCAGGTCGAAGATCAGCTGTGCCAGGTCTTCGATCGAATAGATGTCATGATGCGGCGGCGGCGAAATGAGGCCCACACCCGGCGTGGAATGGCGGGTCTTGGCGACTGTCGCATCCACCTTGTGACCAGGCAGCTGACCGCCTTCGCCGGGCTTTGCACCCTGCGCGACCTTGATCTGCAGCATATCGGCATTGACGAGATATTCCGTCGTCACACCAAAGCGGCCGGAGGCGATCTGCTTGATGGCCGAACGTTCCGGGTTCTGCGAACCGTCCGCCAGCGGCATGTACCGGTCGCTCTCTTCCCCGCCCTCGCCCGTGTTGGACTTGCCACCGATGCGGTTCATCGCAATAGCCAGCGTGGTGTGCGCCTCGCGACTGATGGAACCGAAGGACATGGCACCTGTCGAGAATCGCTTGACGATATCGACAGCAGGCTCGACCTCGTCGAGTGACACCGGCTTGCGACCGATCTGCTCTGCCGACTTGATCTTGAACAGGCCGCGAATGGTGTTCATGCGCAAAGATGTATTGTTCACCATCTCGGCGAATTCGCGGTAACGATCCTGACTGTTGCCGCGAACAGCATGCTGCAGCGAAGCAACCGCATCCGGCGTCCAGGCATGGTTTTCGCCGCGCATACGATAGGCATATTCGCCCCCGATATCGAGGTTGGAAGCCAGAACCGGATCCTTGCCGAAAGCAGCCTTGTGGCGCGCAAAAGTTTCTTCGGCGATTTCCGAAAGGCCAACGCCTTCGATGGTCGTGGCCGTGCCGAAAAAGTACTTGTTGACCAGCTCCGAAGACAGGCCAATGGCATCGAAAATCTGTGCGCCGCAATAGGACTGATAGGTGGAAATGCCCATCTTGGACATGACCTTGAGAATGCCCTTTCCTACTGCCTTGATATAGCGGTAGACCACTTCGCTCGCATCGACTTCCTTAGGGAATTCGCCGCGTGCATGCATGTCTGTCAGTGTATCGAATGCCAGATAAGGGTTGATGGCTTCCGCGCCGAAACCGGCAAGGCAGCAGAAATGATGAACCTCACGGGGCTCACCCGTTTCCACAACCAGACCAACGGAGGTGCGCAGACCCTTGCGGATCAGGTGATGGTGCACGGCAGCCGTGGCAAGAAGCGCTGGAATGGCGATACGATCCGGGCCAAGCTGACGATCCGACAGCACGATGATGTTGTAACCGCCGCGAACGGCAGCTTCCGCACGCTCGCACAGGCGATCCAGCATTTCCGGCATGCCTTCGGCACCGCGCTCCACATCATAGGTGAAGTCCAGCGTTTTGGTGTCGAAATGGTCTTCCACGTGGCCGATGGAGCGGATCTTTTCCAGATCGCCATTGGTCAGGATCGGCTGGCGCACTTCCATGCGCTTGGCCTTGGCCATGCCTTCGTGGTCGAGAATGTTCGGGCGCGGACCGATGAAGGAGACGAGGCTCATCACCAGCTCTTCGCGGATCGGGTCGATCGGCGGGTTCGTAACCTGCGCGAAGTTCTGCTTGAAATAGGTGTAGAGCAGCTTGGACTTCTGCGACATCGCCGAGATCGGCGTGTCGGTGCCCATGGAGCCGACCGCTTCCTGACCCGTCGTTGCCATCGGCGACATCAGGATCTTGGTGTCTTCCGAGGTGTAACCGAAGGCCTGCTGACGATCGAGCAGGGACACGTCACGGCGCAGCGCACGCGGCTCCACCGGCTTCAGGTCCTCCAAAATGATCTGAGTGCGGTCAAGCCAGTTGCGATAGGGGTGCTTGGTCGCAAGTTCGCTCTTCACTTCCTCATCGGAAATGATCCGGCCCTTTTCCATGTCGATCAGCAGCATCTTGCCCGGCTGCAGGCGCCACTTCTTGACGATCGTTTCTTCCGGCACCGGCAGAACGCCCGCTTCGGAAGCCATGATGATACGGTCGTCGGAGGTCACGACGTAACGCGCTGGACGCAGGCCGTTGCGGTCGAGCGTGGCACCGATCTGTTTGCCATCCGTGAAGGCAACGGCAGCCGGACCATCCCACGGCTCCATGAGAGCTGCGTGATATTCGTAAAACGCCTTGCGCTCGGGGCTCATGGACTGGTTGCCGGCCCAGGCTTCCGGGATGAGCATCATCACCGCATGCGCCATGGAATAGCCGCCACGCACGAGGAATTCGAGGGCGTTATCAAAGCAGGCCGTATCCGACTGGCCTTCGTAAGAAATCGGCCAAAGCTTGGAGATGTCGTCGCCAAAGAAAGGCGAGGATACGGACGCCTGACGCGCCGCCATCCAGTTGACGTTGCCGCGCAGCGTGTTGATCTCACCGTTGTGCGCCACCATGCGATACGGGTGCGCCAGCTTCCACGACGGGAAGGTGTTGGTGGAGAAGCGCTGGTGCACGAGGGCAACGGCGGATTCAAAGCGCGGGTCGCTCAGATCCTTGTAATAGGCGCCGACCTGATAGGCCAGGAACATGCCCTTGTAGACGATGGTCGAGGACGACAGCGAGACCGGGTAGAAGCCGGTTTCCTGACCGCCGAACTGGTCGTAGATGCGATTGGAAATGACCTTGCGCAGCAGGAACAGCTTGCGCTCGAAATCATGGTTCGTCGCGGCATCGCGGCCAGCGCCGATGAAGATCTGACAGTGATAGGGTTCTGTCGCAGCAATTTCCGGCGCCTTGGAGAGCGAGGAGTTATCAACGGGCACATCGCGGAAGCCAAGGAACTGCTGGCCTTCTTCGGCGACGACTTCAATCATCACCTTCTTGAAGTGCTCGATCTGCTCCGGGTCGCGCGGCATGAAGATGTGACCAACGGCATATTCGCCAGCCTTCGGCAGGGTCACACCCTGCTTCGCCATTTCCTCACGGAAAAAGCGATCCGGGATCTGCACCAGAATGCCAGCGCCATCGCCCATCAGAGGGTCGGCACCGACAGCGCCGCGATGGGTGAGGTTTTCCAGAATGAACAGACCGTCCTTGACGATCTGGTGCGACTTCTGACCCTTCATATGCGCGATGAAGCCGACGCCACAGGCATCGTGTTCGTTACGGGGATCATAAAGCCCCTGCGCGAGCGGCAAGCCGGACGGCGACAAACTGGCAGGAATGAGCGCTTTCACCGTCTCGCTGCCATCAGCGGGGGTGGATATAGCCTTCGTCATCATTTCCTCCTTGTCAGCGCACGCGCGCGTAAGGGTTGAACCAGAAAAGCGTCGCTTGACGCGCCGCAGAGGCACCGCCTGAAACGAGCAACCCTTGAAGGTTAACAGTTTCAACCAGTGCCGAGACCCGAAATAGGACAGGATAACTGTCCTAGTTCTAAAATTTTATGACAGACATCTGATCAAGGCGCAAGGCGCATGCCCGAAAAAAGAAGGCTTGTTACGACATGAAAGTTATCTTGAGTTCGGCACCGCTGAAATAAAATTAGGGAAAACAGCGGCAAATCGCATTTTCGTTGCGACCTATTCCGTTCGTTCAGAGGGTATTTGAGCGACCCTTGATCAAGCGGCAGATCTGTCTAGTTTGACCGCCAGGGTCTCCCAAGGGTTCATTGGCGCATACGAAAGGTCACTTCATGTTCTTTGCCTCCGACAACTGGGCGGGCGCACACCCCCTAATCAGCGAATGCTTGACGAAGGAAGCCGCGGGTTTTGCATCCGCCTATGGCACCAGCGATCTGGACCGCTCCATCGAAGCACGTTTCAGCGACATCTTTGAGACAGACGTTGCCGTCTTCTATGTCGCGACGGGAACAGCGGCAAATTCGCTGGCGCTTGCCAGCCTCGCCAGATCAGGAGGCGTGACATTCGCCCATTCGGAAGCCCATGTCATTGAGGATGAGCTCGGCGCTCCGGACTTTTTCTCCGGCATGCGTATGGTGGAGGTCAGTGGCTCACTCGGCAAGATGAACCCCGCAAGCCTGAAGGCGCAGATCATTCGCTTTCCGCAGGATGCCATTCACCACGGCCGTGCCAACTCGATCTCGCTGACGCAGGCGACCGAGCAAGGCACTATCTACGATCTTTCGGAGATCGAAACACTCACGCAAATCGCCCGGGAAAACGGCCTCGGTGTACATATGGATGGCGCACGCTTCGCCAACGCCCTGGTGGCGCTTGACGCAACGCCTGCGGAAATGACCTGGAAACGTGGCGTCGACGTTCTCTCATTCGGCGGCACGAAAAATGGCTGCTGGTGCGCCGAAGCCATCGTCTTTTTCGATCCTGCCAAGGCACGTGAAATGTCGTTCATTCGCAAGCGGGCGGCACAACTCTTCTCCAAGTCGCGCTTCATCTCCGCCCAACTGGCCGCCTATCTGGACAATGATCTTTGGCTGGATCTCGCAAGGCACGCCAATAGCATGGCCGGCAGATTGCGCGACGGTCTCGCCGCATCCAATACAGCACGGCTTGCGTGGGACAGTCAAAGCAACGAGGTTTTCGCCGTGATCCCCAGACACACGGCGAAATCGGCCGAAAACAAGGGTGCGAAGTTTTACGAGTGGCCGATACCGAAGGATCTGGGCGAAACGGTCCATGAGGACGAAACCCTCATTCGCCTCGTCACCAGTTTCGCAACGACCTCTGATGAAGTCGATCGGTTTCTCCAGGTTCTACAACAGGACTAATACCAAACGTCGATGATATGAACCGATTGCGTGGGACCGGAGACCTTCATCCGACGTGGGACGCATACCGCAGAGCGATGCTCGCGCATCGGTCGAGGATTGCGACGAAGTCGGTAAAGAAAATCTGGCCCATTCGAAGAACCGAGCGCTTTTTGCCTTCGGACGTCGACAAAAATCCGCGCCAGAGCGATGGATCCGACTGTGGTTTTCTCCTCGCCGCAAACCAAAATCGCTCCAGCGCAATCAGTCCCTATCGTCTACATTTGGTATAAATAACAACGGGAGGGAAACCTCTTCCTGGCGTATTCAATACTTACACACGCCGCAATTATATCCAATGTTTGACGGATTTATGCTCGAGTATTTCCTTATTTTTACAATGAAAAATTGTGATATATGCTTAGTGATGCAGATAACAAGAATGTAATCTGTTTTTTTTAAAGACGTTATTGTTTGGAAGGAAGCGCGCCTCCATATGCTCAATGTCAACCAACGAGCATCGGAGATGCACAACATGAAAAAGTACTTTGTAGCCGGCAGCATGGTTCTGGGGGCGTCAATCGGTGGAGCAGGTGTTGCGCAGGCAAAATCCGTCAGTTGCCCCGATACAACGCCGGCCCAAATCGAGGCACTGTTCACTGAATTCAACAATGCCTGGGCCACAAAAGACCCTGCCAAGGTGACATCACTTTTCACCAAAGAACCAGTTCTGCTGGCTACCGTCTCCAATAAACCTCGTACAACGCCAGCAGAGGTGAATGACTATTTCGTCGGGTTTCTGAAGAGCAGCCCCGTCGGCAAGATCGATACTTCAACGGTTGAGATTGACTGCAATACGGCATCGCGTCTCGGCACATGGACCGTAACGCTTACCGATGCGAAAACGGGCGCAAAAACCGATGTTAAGGCGCGCTACAGTTTCCTCTATCGCTACGAGGACGGGGCCTGGAAGATCGACCATCTCCACTCATCAATGATGCCTGAGAAATAAGTTCTGTACGTGAATAAGGGGGCCCGGAAACTATTCCGGGCAATCTCTTTTCAGTCTGCCTGGGGCACAAGACGCGCGATAATCAGCGCCGACAATGCTTCGACCAGAGCTGCATCTGCCCCCCGACGGGGTACAAGCACAAATTCCACGTCATCGAGAAGCGGGAGCCACCCGCCCGACACTTCTTTCAGTCCATCGGGCGCCATGCTGCGCGGCTGCACCAAAACGCCCATCCCGGCGCGCGCTGCTGCCGTCAATCCGCTCAGGCTGGCGCAGGTGCAGACGATGCGCCACAGAATTTTGTGGCGGTCCAACGTGTCTTGGGCAATCTTGCGCGTAATGCTGGGCGTCGGAAAGGCGATGAGCGGCACCGGTTCGCCCTCCTTTAGGCGAAGAAGTTCAGGATCGCGCGCGAGCCAGACAAGAGGTTCGCGGTACAGCAATCGACCCTGCGCTTCCCCGATATGGCGCTTTGCCAGAACCAAGTCCAGTTCACCGACATCAAGCATTTGATAGAGAGGCGAACTCAGGGCCACAGTCAGTTCCAGATCGACCAGCGGATGAAGCCGAATGAAATCTTCCAGGATCAGCGTCAGGCGGCTTGCAACGACATCTTCCGAAACTCCGAGGCGCAGGCGTCCGCGTAGACGGTTTTCACCAAACAGGGAATAAACCTTCCCGTTCAGGTCCAGCATGGCGCGCGCATAGCTCAAGAGCGCTTCGCCCTCCGTCGTTAGTTGAACGCGGTGTGTTGTACGATCGATCAGCTGCTTGCCAAGGCTTTTTTCCAACCGCTGTATATGCTGTGTCACAGTCGACTGACCGATGCCAAGCCGGTCGGCGGCGGCGGTAAAGCTGCCACTCTCCTGCAGGCAAACAAAGCTTTCCAGATGGATCAGGTTCAACATTGTATCACGATCTACGATAACTGTTAGTGTTTGCATTTTGCTTCATGATCTCTCATCCGTAAATCTGGCTTTTCGAATGGATAAGATCATGCGTCGTTTTATGCCCGACACTTTTACGTTGCTGCTGGTTGCGACCGTCATCATTGCCTCTCTTCTCCCCGCACAGGGACAATTTGCAACGATCTTCGGCTATACGACGGATTGCGCTATCGCACTTCTGTTCTTCCTGCATGGGGCACGCCTGTCGCGCGACGTGGTGATTGCCGGTATTCTGCACTGGCGGCTGCATATCACCATCCTTGCCGTGACCTTCGGCATATTTCCTTTGCTGGGATTGGGCCTTGGCTTCATTCCGCAAACGGTCTTGAAGCCGGAGCTTTATCTCGGCCTTCTCTTCGTCTGTGTTCTCCCCTCCACGGTTCAGTCGTCAATTGCCTTTACCTCAATTGCCGGCGGCAATGTTCCCGCAGCGATTTGCTCGGCTTCTGCCTCCAACCTGTTTGGTATGTTTTTAACGCCTTTGCTCGTCGGCCTGCTGATGAGCACAAGTGGTAGCGCAGGCTTCAACCTTGGCGCTCTGGAGACTATCGTTCTCCAACTATTGGCACCGTTCATCCTTGGCCAGGTTCTGGAACCGTGGATCGGCAAGTGGATCCGTTCGAAGAAGAAGCTTCTCCTGCCGGTCGATCGCGGCTCCATCCTCATGGTCGTCTACCTGGCATTCAGCGAGTCCGTGAATGAGGGTCTCTGGAGCACATTTTCGGTGCAGGACATCGGTGTCGTCATCGCCCTCGACATTCTGCTTCTCATCGTCGTCCTGATGATCACGATGTTCGGAAGCCGCCTGCTGGGTTTCAACAAGGAAGACGAGATTACCATTACCTTCTGCGGATCGAAGAAGAGCCTTGCTTCCGGTGTCCCGATGGCAGGCGCCATCTTTGCCGGGCAAAGCATTGGCGCCATCGTGCTTCCCCTGATGCTGTTTCATCAGATCCAGTTGATGGCCTGCGCCGTCATCGCCCAGCGTTATGCTGCCATGAAAGCGGAGCGGGAAGCATTGGCAGAGGCTGCGCTCGCAACGAAACCGGCGTGAGCAAGCGTCAGTAAAGTCCAGGCACCAAAAAGCCCCTGCCGAGATCATCGGCAGGGGCTTCAAGTTTCAAACGCTCATCAATTGCCTGCTACAGGCTCAGTTGACCTGCTTTGGCGCAGGCTGAGCCTCGATGGTCTTGGTCGCTTCGGCAATATCAGCCGCAATCGCAATACGACGTGGCTTCAAGGTCTCGGGAATGTTGCGTAAGAGATCGATGTGCAGGAGACCATTCTTCAGGGAAGCGGCCTGAACCTCCACGTGATCGGCAAGCTGGAAGCGGCGCTCGAAGGCGCGCTTGGCTATGCCGCGATACAGGAATTCGGTCTTGTTGGCTGCCTCGTCCTCAGACTTCTCACCCTTGACCGTCAGCACGTGTGCATGAGCCTCGATGCTGAGTTCCTTTTCGTCGAAACCGGCAACGGCCATCGTGATGCGATAGGTGTTTTCACCCGTCCGCTCGATATTGTAGGGGGGATAGCTGGGTGCCTGCTCCGGTTGGCCAACGCTGTCCAGCATGGAAAAGAGACGGTCAAAGCCAACGGTAGAGCGATAGAGCGGCGAAAAATCAACGTGACGCATAGTGTCCTCCTTGAAGCGACGTTTGCGAAAATCAAAGCAAGGGAAACGACCCATCCTGGCGACGCTTCCCCGTTATCACGAACCCTTGCGGCGTCCGTGACCTTGAGATGGTGAGCCAATTTTACCCGTTCAAGACCTTTTCGAATTTTCTCGAAATTTCCGCAAAGCTGACATTGGCGAAAGCCTGAACTCCAGGTGAACAGGGCATTCCCGGCCTGTTCAGATTGATCCGGCTATTTCTTGCCTCGAACCGGATGGGTCTGCCTCCGGCGACTGAAGCCACGTCCCTTCTCTTCAGTCATTCCCCCTCGCCGGAACTGGCTCGACCGGTTCCGGCTTTTTTCTTTGACCTTGTGGCCAGCACCCCCTATCCCTGACAAAAAGAGCAAGGCGGCACCATGGACGAAGCTCAGGTTTCCCGATCGGACATTCTCTTCTCCACGCCGGATAATCCGGTCCCGGACAATTGCACGGCAGGCTATTTCGAGGGCTTTCGTGGCACCCGCCTCCGATATGCTCTGTTCCGATCAGCCATCTCTCCCGCCAAGGGAACGGTGGTTCTGCTGCAAGGACGCAATGAATTCATCGAGAAATATTTCGAGACCATTCGCGATCTCAATGCGATGGGCCTCTGGGTCGCGACCTTCGATCTTCGCGGACAGGGCGGATCGCAGCGGCTGTTGAAAGATCAGCGCAAAGGCCATGTGCGCCGCTTTATGGACTACCAGCACGATCTGGAAATCTTCCTGCAAACCATCGTGCTGCCGGACGCGCGTCTGCCGTTCTTTCTGATTGCCCATTCGACCGGAGCCCTGATTGCTCTGGCTTCAGCGCCACGTCTCAACAACCGGATCGACCGGATGGCGCTCGCGGCACCCTTCGTGGGATTGGGCGGACAGGCTCTGCCGGAAAAATGGGTACGGCCCCTTACCTCAACTCTGTGCAGACTGGGCCTGGGCTCGGTATCAATGGGCAAGCACCAGGCTCAACGCGCCTTTGCAAACAACCCGCTGACATCGGACGAAGCTCGCTTCAACCGGAATGCGGCTATCATCGCGGCAAGGCCAGACCTCGCCATTGGGGCACCCACGGCACGATGGCTGCACGAAACCCTGATGGCGGGTTTTCTGGTCAATGAACAATCGCATCTGACACGGATCACGATCCCGACGCTCGTTATGGCACCCATGCTGGATGGCATCGTGCCCTACCTGTATCAGGAGCGGTTGTCACGAAACTTCCGGGCCGGACAACTCATCACGATCACCGGTGCCCGGCACGAAATCTTTCAGGAACGCGATATCTATCGTGCCCAGGCGCTGGCCGCGATCCAGGCCTTCATGCCCGGCACGGAGCCGTTGGTGGATCTTTCCGAGACGGCCGCCTGAGCGTGATCGTCACCGATCTGCCAGCAGGTCCATGGCCTGCTCATAGACCGCGCGACTGCCGGCTGCGATGATGCTACCACCATCTTCCGGACGACCGCCATCCCAGGTGGTGATGATGCCGCCCGCCTGCTCGATCAGCGGAATGAGTGCGCCAACATCATAGGGCTTGAGACCGTTTTCGACGACAAGATCAACATGCCCCGCCGCCAAGAGCGCATAGGCATAGCAATCTGTGCCATAGCGGAAGAGGCGAACCTTACTCTCGACGCGGTCGTACTGGCTGCGCTCAGCGGTCGAGAAGATGTGCGGCGATGTGGTGAATAGAATGGCGTTGGAGATATCTCCACAATCGCGCACCTGGATACGATGCGCACCATCGGGGCCGGAATACCAGCTTGCAGACCCATCGGCAAAATAGCGTTCGCCGGTAAAAGGCTGATCAACCAGTCCCATCACGGCTCGTCCGCCGGAACGCAAACCTATTAGCGTACCCCAGACGGGAACGCCTGAAATGAAAGCGCGGGTTCCATCGATCGGATCGATGACCCAGACATGCTCACGATCAAGCCCAATCGATTCGTGTTCTTCGCCCAGAATGCCATGGTCGGGAAAAGAATTGATGATGAGTTCCCGGATGGCGAGTTCCGCCGCCTGGTCGGCCTCGGTCACCGGATCGAACCCCCCGTGCAGCTTGTTGGTGACAGCAGTCCCGACCCTGAAACGAGGCAGCGTCTGGCTGCGCGCGGCATCGGCTAGGCTATCGAAGAAGGCGCGATCTGGCAGCATGTTTCCCCCGGTCGAAAATTTGTTCTCCTTTCTAGTCGAAAGGCCGAGAGGAGCAAGCGCAACTGCATCGAATTAACGGCACAACATGCGTCTGCCTTAAGTTTGATCACCGAAAAGGAATGCTTGACATTTGGGCAATGTGTCATTAATGTGATTTTTGCAGTCGAAAGATTGTAAATACCCTCCTTGGGTGTTTCCTCCCTAGACTTAGCCGCGTCCGTGAGGCGCGGTTTTTTTTGCCCGCGCGCAAGCGTCTGGGCAGAAGTGACAAAACAGGGAAACGAAAACTACTCCGCCGCGAGCGTCGATTCGATCGAAAATTCGTCCGCAAAATCGATCATCTGCCGCATGAAGAGCGACAGTGCCGTAGCAACCACCTCGAAATCCGCGCGCTTTTCCAGCGTCGCCTCATCGACATACAAAGAACGGTTGATTTCGATTTGCAGGGCATGGAGCCCACGGACCGGCCGGCCGTAGTGCTCGGTAATGAAACCGCCCGCATAGGGCTTGTTGCGGACGGCATTGAATCCGAGATCTTCCAGAATATGCAAGGCCGCACGCGACAGTTCGGCGGAGGCACTGGTGCCGTACCGATCACCAATGATGAAATCGGGCCTCGTATCCGAGCCTGCAATTCGGATATTGCCTGGCATGGAATGGCAATCGATGAGGACGGAAAAGCCAAAACGGGCATGAGTGCGAGCGATAAGGCGTCTCAGGCAGGCATGATAGGGCTTGTAGAGAACCTCGATCCGCGACAACGCATCAGCCACAGGCATACGTCGCGCATAGATTTCCATGTTTTCGGCAACGATCCGGGGAACCGTGCCCAGACCTCCCGCAACGCGCATGGAGCCGATATTGGCGAAGGATGGCAGAGCATCCTCGAACATGCGCGGATCAAGCTCGTAAGGCTCGCGATTGACATCGAGATAGGCACGTGGAAAGTGAGCAATTAGCAGTGGCGCACCAAGGTGGGGCGCATCCGAGAATAACTCATCGACGTAGTGGTCTTCAGATCTGCGTATATTCAATGCATCGAGCCGGGAGGCTGCCAAAAATTCCGGTGGATAAAACCGGCCGCTATGGGGAGAATTGAAGACAAAGGGAATGGTTTGTTGCTCAGGCTCCCGCACTTGAAAGGGTTCCAGCCGACCATCAGCCCATTGCATTCGTTCTTTACCATGTAGTGAACAACTCAAGGTGACATGTTGCCAGTTGCCTGCCCTGAAGTCCATACTATGTAAATCCATAAATAAGGCATCTGACGGTTATCGTTCACCGGTTTTTTACTGGGCAAAAGCTACCGTCAAAGCCCTAATTCAAGAGAAACCCATTAACGGTCCTGATGATGCAAAAGATCCTTCTCGCCGAAGATGACAATGATATGCGCCGATTCCTGGTCAAGGCGCTGGAAAAGGCCGGTTACAAGGTGACCTCCTTTGACAATGGAGCAAGCGCCTATGATCGCCTGCGCGAGGAGCCTTTCTCCCTCCTTCTGACCGATATCGTGATGCCTGAGATGGATGGTATCGAGCTGGCGCGTCGCGCTACCGAACTCGACCCGGATCTCAAGGTCATGTTCATCACCGGCTTCGCCGCCGTGGCGCTCAACTCCGATTCGAAGGCACCAAAAGACGCCAAGGTGCTTTCCAAGCCATTCCACTTGCGTGACCTTGTGGATGAAGTGAACAAGCTTTTGGCCGCTTGATCCCGGTTTTGACGACTTATTCCTGACGTTTCAAAAAAACGTCATGAGGATACAAAAAAGCGGTTGACGGGTCGGCCGCTTTTATGGTCTATCCGCCGCCACGGGAGGGCGTGTAGCTCAGCGGGAGAGCACTACGTTGACATCGTAGGGGTCACAAGTTCGATCCTTGTCACGCCCACCATTCCTATCCCCTGCATTTGCAGGCGTTTGCGAGGTTGACGACATAACCCGCATTCCTTTCTCTTTCTATCTTCCCAAGTTTCGCCCATGAAACCGCCTCTTGGCGGTGCTCATGTGGCTTGGGGAGTGGTGTCCATAAGTATCTCGAATGGTCTTTTCAGAGGTGCCGGTGAAGCCAGCGACTTCCCACATTGGAACCTCTCTCTGAAGCATGCAGGTGTGCTTCATGATGTGAGGCGTCACCTCTTCGCCAAGTCCGGCAAGGTCGCGGGCACGGTCCCAGCCTTTTCTTTCCTTGAGGATCAACCGGCCATGATATTCGACAGGCCCGTTGACTGTGATCCGTCGCCAGCGTTCGACATGCGGCGCAAGGTTCTCAGGGATCGGAACAGGCGGACGGCGTTTTTTGGTTTCGGCCTGCCCCTGCCCTCTTCGATACATGACGCCGCGCGTGAGATCGAACCAGCCGCCCGAGGAATTCACGCCCCAACGCATTGCCAAAATCGCCTCATGCCGTGTTCCGGTGTAGAGGCCGATTAGGATGAACCGAGCCACATGATAGCTAGGCCTATACATTCGCCCCCATTTGACCGGCTGGCGACTTTTGACGTCATAAGCTGTGGCGACGATCCCGAGCGCACCAGCAAGCAGCATGGCGGCTTCTGAGCGAGTGAGCCAGCGTTCTCGCGCGGGCGATTTCGCAGGCAAGGTTACCGGAACCGGGAAAAGGAGCTTCTTTTCCTTGTGCGCGAAGTTGAGAGCAGATTGAAGCGTCTCCAGCTCGCGACGCGCCGTCCCGACAGTAACCGGACGTTTTCCGATTTTCCCCTTACCGCGAGCCGCAACATAGGCACGGCACGAGGTGCCATCCACGAAGACGCACATCTTTCCGCCGAAAAACTCCAGCAAATTGGCGATGTGGAAACCGACAAGCTCAGGGTGAGCCAATTCAGGTGCGCGATGCTCCCCATAAAATGCGAGCACGTCAGCAATGGTCACTTCCGAAGGATCACCGCGTCGCCAATCCGGTCTATGCTTCTCAGCTAGATATCCTTGGAGTGCGATTTCAGCTTTTGCGCGATCATCGAGGCCGCAGCCTGTGCTGCGCTCAGTCGTTCCGTCGAGGATAACCCATTGTCCAGCCCTGCCTGAGCGCGGCTTTCGCCAGTGGAGGCGCGCGCCTTTTGATTTTCGCGGCATTTCGCCCTCATCTCGTTAATGCTGTTCAGCGTCGTGTATTGCTTGTTGGCGATGAGTTCGACTGCCAGATTTCCCTTCTTGAACTCGCACCGGAGACCACTTGCAGTCATCGATCCGTCAGGAAACGCAAGCTTTGCAGCAACTGCCAACCGGATTGGCTGATCGGGCGCCACTTTTTCGATACTATCCATTGGCGCGAGCCTTGATCGTCATTGCCGCGCTTTCGACGCGGCCGGATTTGCGAAAAAGTGGGAGAAAACTGGCAAGTATCCGCTGATTATCTTCAGCATAATCGACATCACTCTCGAGACGCAGGCTAAGCCATTCCGAGGCTCGCTTCATCTTCAGCGCCGCATCGTCCAGCGTCTGACAGTCTTGGGAAAGAGCCGCATCGAAAGCAGCCATCGAAAGCTTCATCAAATCATCGGATCGCGAGCGCAGACGCTCAGTTTCCGCGATGTACGGAATTTTCGCCGCTTCTGCCCCAGGCGCAAGCGCCCTCCGGTCGATCTCTTCAAGCAACTCGGTCCGAGCATTTTCAGCCGTGTCGCAGATTTGGAATAAGCCGCCGACAGAGATTGTCTCCAGCGGCTCCGGTTCAGCTGTGGTGCAATCTGTCTCACTGAGAAAACCGAGAACTGCAGTGACCATTGGAAGCGTGAGGAATGGCCCGGCTGACCCGCGAAGCTCATCAATAGTGAGCTGCAATGCCGCGCGAGCTTCTTCCACGGTTGCGGCTGGCTTGGACCAATTGGCCAGCATTTGCTGCAGAGGTTCAAAGCTAGCTTCAGCGAAGGCTTCCGACGCTTCATCAGTCTCAAATGACCGCGAGTTGAAGTCCGCCAGAGAAGCTCGATAGGCGGCAATGAGAAAGCCGAGCGAAACAGCGGGGCTTGCGCCTGCGCCCGCTTCTGGTGTATTTATCCCCTGCATTGTTTAGCTCCTTCGTGGGGTTAGGAAAAAGCCGACGCTGGTTCTTCAGGCCTGAGCGTCGGCTTTTTGCGTTTCGGACTTCTGAGGAATTGCCCTTAGTAGATGGAATACAATTTCGGAGTTCATTGAACGCCCGCTCTCTTGCGCGGATCGCTTGATCGCCGCACGCAATCCTTCCGGAAGACGCAGTGGATACTTGTCCGAATTTCTCGACTGCATAATCAAAATATCACCCTCATTCTAATAATGTCATTAGGACACTACAGGAATATGTCCTAATGACATCATTGGCGTCAAGAGGAAAATTATGTCATTAGGACACCATGACCGAGGATCAAAATCGCTCTTATCAAGATAAATTCATGCTGCGTCTTCCCGACGGGATGCGAGAGCGCCTCCGTTCTGCCGCCGAAAGAAACCAAAGATCGATCAATAGCGAGATAGTTCATAGGTTAGAGCAGTCATTCTTGATAAAAATTGAGAGCATCACAGATCCATTTGAGAAGATTAAACGTCTTTCAGAGGAGATTTCATTGTTCTCAGAAAAGGCTCAAGAATATCAAAATGCTTTATACAAAGAACTAGAGTTACAAAGGCCATTTAGTGCCGCCTTCCATATGCACATATTTAATCTAGTAGCAGAATGGCTACATTCAGGCCATGAAGTAAAACCTAATGAACTTGAACAGGAATTTGCGAATTTTCGGCAATGGCTGGAAGAATCTGGAAAAGCTCCAAGAGCATTTTCGAGTGACCCATACGCCTTGAGCGAGGCGCGCAAAGCTTTCCTCAATTGGTTCAGCCAAGGACAAGGTGCTGACCTTCGCCCATCTGAAATCTAACTCGTGAGTCGGATGCAGGCAAATTGAGCGAGGCATGAAAGTTTCGAGACATTTCCTAGTTCGGTTATACCGATCGTAAGTTAATGTCCTGGCTTCCGTGATTTCGACCGACTCAACGGCACTGTTTGCAAAATTTCGATATTTCGCAAAGCGAGGCTAAGTGCTGCAAGTACCAAAACGCATTAGGGCGCACTCATTCAGAATGCGCCCCTTTTATCGCCCAGCCCTACTATATGCTATCAGGCAGCATCTAGCTCATAGGTATGGTTGTCGTTGTTAACTTTGCTGATCTTAATCGTCTGTGGCTGAGCCGATGGGACACTGCGCTTTGAAAGCTCATCAATCCCAAGCTCGTCAGTTAGCTTCAGCTTCTCGATCGCCATTCGTCGAATTAGAGCCTCAGCCGAACTATCCAGCTCAAACTCACCACGCTCCCAACGCCCTATGGCCTGCTTATCACGGTGAACGTATTGAGCGAGTTCGGCCTGAGTAAGCCCCATCTCAGTTCGCAGGAAGCGAAGCTCATCGCCGGACATGCCTTTCGGATGGCTCACGATGCCTTCAGCAATAACGCGATGCAGTTCGTTGACTGCCGGGATGGTGATGATCTCATCACCATCATCGTCAACCTGCACCTCGATACCGCTGATGAACACGTTCATCAAACCGCACTCTGTGTAATGATGGTCGACCTTACTCATGTTTCTTCTCCAATTATCGAGCCCGCAATGCGCTCGAATTCATCTATCCACATCACAGTCACTATCTTGAGATAGTAACCGGAGTTTTCGGGGATAACGACAACTCCTATCGCTCTACTTCCGCTGTTTGGCGTACGACATTCCACGCGATAACGATAATATCCTGAACGCGTTGCAGGCACTGCCTTCTCGTAGACGAAACCATTCTTCAGCGCATACAAGACATCAGACATCAGCAGGTTCCGCTCAGCCAGTCTGTCTTTTGCATGCAGCTTGTAACTGATTGTAAGCAATGGACTCCGTGCAATACGACGAATGTTGTCAGTTGCTTCCTGCGTTGTCCAAGGACTTGTATGTGTCAAAGGTTCTCCTTTGGCGCTGCCCTTAACAGCGCGCATTATGTATCATGGTGATACCTATATGGATATGAACCGTCAATTAACAAGATTGACGCACATGCCATTATGGATAACGTTTCCGTCACTTCGAATGTCGCTGTTGCTATTTTGTCAGCGCACTCTGGCGTACGTATCCTCACGTTTATGTGCGTTGTAGCAACGGCTGATGAGCCGCATCGACAGGATATAATGGTAGTTAGTGGCTCTTGTCATTTCGATTTAGATTAAAGACAGAACCAGTTTTGACGGCTTTCGCCTGATGATGATCAGATTCACGATTAGACACGCTGTTAGGCTTATACAGTTTTAACGGATGTATCTTGCACCCGGGTTCATCATTCCATGACTTAAGCGACTTCATATTTATGCCGTCGCGATCCACGATAGTCAGCACGGCCGAGCCGCCGGCGATATGACCGAAAGCTTTCGAGCCAGATCCAGGCAGAGGAATATCTCAAATCTTCTGGAGCACCGCAGGTATCCGCACAGTCTGGATTGACTCTATGTTGTAGCGAAGTTCATTTTGCAGCGTGGGAGAGTGCACATGCTGCGATTTCGAGCCTTTTCAGCTTTTGTTGCCGTATTCATTGCCGGAAGCCTGTCGGCAGTTGATGCAAATGCTGAGACAGCGGCGGACTTTGCACCGTTCAGGGTCATGAACGGTGCAGACCACGTGATCGCGCTTGATGGGCCGATTGATTTTCGCGCGCCTTTGGCATTCCGGCGTATACTGGCTGCCTACCCCGAAACAAAAGGAATACTGCTCAATAGCGCTGGAGGCTCCGTTCAAGGCGCTCTGCTGATCGCTGAGGAAGTTCATGAGAAAAAGCTGGCGACGATTGTTTTGCCAGGAACAGAGTGCATGTCGGCATGCAGCTTTGTGTTTTTTGCCGGTGACGCACGATTAGCAGGCGGGAGCCTGGGCGTGCATCAAATGTCCGGCAGTGCAGACCTGAAGAACGCGCAGCTCAATCTCAGCGATGTTTTGGAAACGCTGGCGAAGTATGGCGTTCATCAAGGCGTAATCACGCGCATGCTGCGGACGCCACCGGAATCGATGTACGTGTTTTCCCAGCAGGAAGTCGTTGAGCTTGGCATCAATCGCGACCGCCAACGGGCAGACACAGTAAGCGCTCCCGCTGCGGTTCAAGCTGTACCCACCCCTCAGCCCCTCCAGCAAGCGTCCGCCGTCAGTGTTGAACAGGAACAAGCCGCAAAAAAGTTTGTGTTGAGCCTGATCGCTGCGGGGTCTCTCTCCAAAGCTGGACTTATCGACCTGTCAGGGCGCGTCTACAGCGATCCGGTGGAGTTCTACGGCAAGCAGCTCACGCGACGAGAAATCATCGAGGATAAGGCGAAGTATGCCGAAAAATAGCCGGTGCGCTCTTCGTTCGCCAGACCTGAGACGATAACCACCAACTGCAACGGTAGCAGTTGCCGTGTGACGGGCGTTTATGATTGGGTGGTATCAGACCCGCGCAAGAATAAGACCTTGAAGGGCTCTGCGGTCTTCGAATACCAGGTGCGTCAGCAAGCAGACGGCAAGCTTGTCGTAATTGGAGAGAACGGCAAGGTTCTCGAACGCATCACGCCTTAAAACTCGTGTTTGCCCTCCGAATGGCTTACTGAGGCTGCGCGTTGAAGAACTCTGCCAGCGATATTACAGCTAGATCGCATTGCATTCGCGACCTCCTATCGAGGCTTTTAGGAAAAGGTGCCGCCGCATCCGAGGATCATGGACCGGCGGCTGACGAAGGTTATTGCGGACACTCTTCGCCTTGTCCGGGGACGGGCGCGATCCGTCACCGATAGAAGATCAGGTGGTGATCTTGAGGAACTTCACCGCGCGGCTATCGGCAGGCGCGCCGCCGACGCGCTTGCTGATGTAAAGGCGAAGCCAACCGGGCTTTGTATAGGGATCGCGCACGATGCGCGTTCCGATGCGGTCAACGATCAGATACGCCGCGCGCCAATTTCCGAACGCAATCGGTAGGGCATTGGAGCCGATATCCGGCATATCCTCATTTAGCCACACGGGATAACCGCAAAGAAGCGCCGGCTCCCCTTGCATCATGGCCTCCTGCCAAAGGTAGTTGCCCTGACCATCCTTCATCTTGCGGATTGCACCCGCCGTGGCGGAATTCATCTGCCAGCCGACATTAGGACCGACCCGATATTGAGGCTTCACCGCGTAGATAAGGTTGATCAGCGCATCGCCCGGAGCAGTCGAAGGGAAACCGGAACCATCCTGGCTTTTGATGAACTGCCATGTGCCGAAAGTCATAACCTCCACCAGAGGTGGAGGTTTGAAACGCTGCGCTTGAACCGCTAGAAGCGGTTTTGCTATAAGTTAG
>NZ_JALJQZ010000002.1 GCF_022968395.1 Affinirhizobium lemnae | reverse complement strand
ACAGGCCGAAGCCCCAGCTCTTCTTTGCTCGCGTCAGCCCGATGAGGAGATCGGCGATCTGTTCGTTCTCCTCGTTCGGCTTGGCGCTGTAACGATAGCAGGTCTCGCTGACCTCGAAGGTGCGGCAGGCGAGCGCAATGCTCACCCCGCGCAACGCCACGGCTTTCCCGGCCATCTCCCGGCGCTGAGATGGCCGCGTCACTTTTTTCCCAGAGCTTCTTTGAGCAGTTCGGCCTGCATGCTCATCTCGGCATACATCTTCTTCAGTCGACGGTTCTCGTCTTCCAGAGCCTTCATCTGGCTCATCATAGAGGCATCCATGCCCCCATATTTGGCCCGCCATTTGTAAAATGAGGCCGTACTCATCCCGTGCTCCCGGCATAGCTCGGGAACTGGAACACCACCTTCTGCCTGGCGCAGGATGGCCATTATCTGCGGTTCTCTAAATCTGCTCGTCTTCATAAAAATCTCCTCGATCATAAAGCCCGAGAAAATTCTACTTTTGAAGCC
Organism: Affinirhizobium lemnae; assembly: GCF_022968395.1. Classification (GTDB taxonomy): domain Bacteria; phylum Pseudomonadota; class Alphaproteobacteria; order Rhizobiales; family Rhizobiaceae; genus Neorhizobium; species Neorhizobium lemnae. The sequence continues at coordinate 254,528 of NZ_JALJQZ010000002.1, read as the reverse complement.
CGTTGATTGACGGGGGGATTACCTGGCGACAATATCCGAACCTCCGGAAAATCGCCGATCTCATAACGAATTTCGAAGCGATAAGAGGCGAACTGGGGTTTCACATCTCCAGTCCAGACCGCCGAATGGCGGTCAACTTTGCGTGCGCGGAAGAGCGGCCAGTCGGACCGCATTGCGGCAATCTGCTCATCAATGGTCTTGTATTGCCCGCTCATTTGAAGCGATCCCCAAAGTAGGTGTGAGGAGAGGCTTTGACGGGCGAAGCATAGATCGAGGTCACAACCGCCGGAGCGGCAGGAACGAGGATGCTCCCACGCTTGGTGTAGCCTTGTGTTCCTTGATCGGCAGCCCGACGCGTTTCTTTGACCATGTTGTCGACGGCTTTCGTGACGACGCGATCCCCGAAGACCTCGCGAAGCCAATCCTGCAAGACGGTCGGCAGCATCTCGCCATTCAGCGCCTTTTCGACACCCTTCACAAGCTCGCGCAAGTCGCGAGCGAACCGCTCTTGCTGCTCGACATTCTCCGGCCAACGGTCGGTAAACACATCATCCGCATAAACCGGGTTCTCGACGTGAAGGGTCGCGTTGCGTATCGTCGCCTGGTCGATTTCACCAATAATCCATTTGGCGATCCGGAGAAGTGCTTCCGCTAGAGAACTGCCCGGCTTGGCCGCAAGACCCGCGAAGTATGACAGCATCACGGACGGCGGCATGCGGCCGGGACGGTTGGCATATCGCACGTTGCGGTAGCGTTTCAGCAACTGCAGTGCCAACGTGGTGTTGCTCTTGACGACGAATTCCGTCTGGATCGGAACTTCATCTACATCAGCATCAGCTGTGATCGCGCGGTGCTCGGCATCCTCCCAGCGGCGCTTAAAGGCTTGGAAAACCTTCAGCTCCATCGGGGTCCGTTCGCCGTACCACTGGCAGAAGCCATAAGCGTTCATGGGCACCTTCTGGTCGTCATTCGACGCCTTGGGGCCTTTCGCGTGCATGATAACGCTCTGGCGTTCGAGCGTACCGTCGTCTCGCAACGACGGCGTGATATCGAGATGCATCTTGTCAGCGTAGTAGATTGTAACGCAGCGGGTTTGGCGAACCACCGTCAAGCCGCGATAGCCGATCAGTCCCTTTTCCAGTTCGGTCAGGATTTCGAGGGGCTGCATGGACCGGAAGCGCTCACCGAGCTGAGCGATGATGTCTAGATCGTACTCGTCATCCGTACCACGGTTGGAGATCGTGGCATCGATTGCCATAGACCCCTGAGGATAGAAGTGCTCAATCTCATTACAGAAGATCGAGGTCGTTGCTTCCAGGTGCTTCCTCACCGCGTCGTAGCGATCCACGGCTTTGCCATGTAGCGAGGGCGGGAGCTGGATGCTGAAGGCGATCTCAGCAAGGATCGCATCAATGCGGTTCAGAAACGGATCAATTCCATCGAGCGTAGTTCTTGTCATTCGTTTTCTCCATATTCGTTGTTTTGCCTACCGAATTGCGGTTCATTGTGGCGCTCCCTTTTGTGTCTGTGTCTCAGAGTTCGCTAAACCTTGATTAAAAAGTTCGCTACTCCGAACTCAATATGGTGACCTTGAATTTCGAAGTCAAGGGTCATAGAATATCGCTACTCCGAACCTGTGGAAAAATGAAAAGAAGGAAGGAAATCGGATGACGCAGAACAAGCTTGGGGTTCGCATAAAGGCGTTACGGACGGAAAAAATGCTGACTCTCGATCAACTGGCTGCGGCTTCCGGTTCGTCGAAGAGCTACATCTGGGAACTCGAAAACAAGAATCCTCCCCGGCCATCAGCCGAGAAGCTCGCTGACATAGGTAAGGCTCTCGGCGTTACCGCTGACTATCTCATTGGAAGTGATGATCAGACCCGGACTGAGGCGGAAGATATCGCGTTCTTCAGGCAATACAGCGGGCTTCCTGATGACACACGCAAGGTGTTACGTGATATGGCGGAATCCTTGGCCAAGATGGGAAGGAAATGAAGCCTGCACAGTCGCCAAAACCCAAGGCCGAAGCCAACAAACTGACGACGATGATGGATATGGTGTTGGGCGGCGGCCGGTTTGACCTGGGCCCCGTTGATGTGGAGAGATTAGCGGTCGAATACTCGTCCAGCACTTGTCCGCAAAGTCCAATCCACCAGGTAGTGGGCGGTAAGATTCCGGGCTGTGTCGGAGCACTTGTATTCAGCAACACGACGCCGAGACAATGGGGGATCATTTACGACGAGGACCAATCAGAAACTCGACGTCGTTTCACCATCGCCCATGAGTTTGGGCACTACATTCTCCATCGCCACCGTATTGAATCCGAGGAGCAGTACAAGGGCGGCATTTTCTGCAGTGAGGATAGCGTCGTTCGTGGCGACGGGGGCGACATTGAGACCGAGGCCGACCAATTCGCAGCAACATTGCTCATGCCACTTCATGATTTCCGGCGGCAGATATCCGCGAAGGACCGCGTTGATTTCGAAAAGCTGGGCAATATCGCGAAGCGTTATGGGGTCTCGCTAACTGCGGCGGTGCTGCGCTGGCTCGAATATTCTGAGACAAGGGCGATGCTTGTTGTGTCAAATGAAGGTTTCGCGCTGTGGGCAAAATCCAGTGATGCTGCACTGAAGAGCGGTCGCTTCCTCCGAACGAAAAACGATGTCTACGAGCTTCCAGCGCAGGCCTTAGCAGCACGCGGCGAATATACAGATGAAACCCGAGCCGGAGTTCATCAACGCTCGGGCGTATGGTTCGACGAACCAGTCATCGAGATGTGCTTGCGCTCAGATCGGTATGACCAGGAACTAACGTTATTGCAGTTCGAGAGTCTTGGGCCAAAACTCCAGTTTGAAGACAGAATTGAGGATGTTTTCGACCGGTTTCAAAGCGGATAAGGAATATCGAACAGCGCCAATGGCTACCGTCACCCAACCAGCCTTATCGCCCTGTCAGCGTAACGAATGGGGCTAGCGCTAACTGCGTTTCAACCTGCTTATTGTGAAAGCCACTTCGCTCTTCTCTGCGGAGGGGAAAAACGACTTGGACCTTTGGGTTTTGCTTCCCCGCTGAAATTATCAGAAATGTCCCGCCGTAGCTTTGAACCAAATCTCGACAGTATTCCAACCCGAGGTTCTCAACACCGCGCATCTGTAGCTGCTGATGTAGGGTGTGTGGCGTAGTGCCCGCGTAGTGCTTACTGCTTTTAAGTCCCACTGAGAGAACCAATTGATCCTCAGCGATCTTGCTCTCAAACACTGAAGGATTGAGGCCCTTGTAATTGGTGAGTAAAAGTTGGCCTACTGTGGCATTCAATAGGTCGGCAGAACCAACAACCGTCTCCATTCCAGAGACCTTGACCGTGACTCTCTCTTTACCGAAGAGTTCCGCAGTTCGCTGAATGTCACGCGCCCAATCTTTCGGATTTATGGCCGTCTTATGCGCAGCCCAAGCTCTGGAGCCATCATCCAGCGTTTCTGCCAAGGGCAATGGAAAATAGTCTCTTGCGGTCACGCGCAAGCCGACAAGCCACGATCTAGCCATCTCAAGCATAGTCTTGAGGCGTTTCTGCTTACCTGCATGTTCGGTCGCATCTAGTGCGGTGCTTATCTGAACATCGACACCGTCGGCAAACTGTAGCAACCTATCGCGAAATTCCCGAACGGCGTTCGAAAATTTCTCATCCTTTCGATTTCTCTCGGAGATTTCACCCGCCAATTGACGGATGTGCATCCGAAGCGCGTGCTCACGTTCTCGATCCGCTGTGATGTCTTCAACGGTTGCAACAATCTCATCGGCCGATTGACGAGTTGACACTCTTATCCACCGTCCGTCTGTATGCTTCAGGACAAGGGTTCCCTCCGAGTCAGCGGCTTCTTTCGCAACAGAACGGTCCTGTATAGCGTCGTACCAACTGTGAAAATGATTGCACTCTTGCTCGTTAATCAATGTTCGCTGGCAAATTTCGCTAAAGAGCTTGTTCATCACCACTTGGCCAGCAGATGTATCCCATCTTGCGATAGCGTGAGCGTTGAGGTCATGAGCCGCCCTGAAAGCGTCGTGTTTTGAGCCTTCGATTGCTTCACGGCCTTTCGCGGTCAGCTTCAAGATAGCCTCTTTCCCGTGGCTCTGACGTTCAACGAGATCAAGGGGGCATACAATGGTGAGAATGCGCGAAAGATTGGAATCTTCAACGCCTAAGGCCTTTGAGACGATAGCACGCTTTGCGCTCCCACCTTTTGCAAGGAGTGTTTCTAGAAGTTTGCGGACATGCTTTCTCTCAAGCGCGTCTGCCACAGGTTGGAGGTCTGCAAATCGAAGCGATTGCAGCAGCAGTTCGCTCATTCCGCGTAGCCGTTCGGCAAGCACCTCATCGCCCTTATCCGCCAGCAAAGAAGAAATGTGCTGAATTGAATTCAGCCACAAGCGTGCGTCTTCGAGGGGGGAACTTTGCTTCACGTATTGCCAAGTTCGCTCCCGAACAGCGGTGTACGCGCGGTTCTGGACTCGCTTGTCGTCGCCTAGAACGGCGGCGCGCGCCAGTTTCAGTGCTTCCGCCGGGGAAAATTCGCCACGAGCCACCAAATCGAGCCGAGAAAGAATGTCCATCGATTGCACCAGGTTGTCACTACCGAACGTTTCACTTCATTTCATTTTACATTGGCTCTTATTAAAGCTATGTCAAGAAGCCGACGATCAAACATCGTAAGTCGACCAGGTTTCGCGCACCGTTAGCGATGCAACTTGAGTGGACGACTTCACCGCCATCGGCGGAAGGACATAACCGAGGAACGGCCTTCGTGGTTGACCGGAATCACCCTGCTGAACCACGAACGCGCGCGACTTCCGATCAAGATTTAGGTTCCATGCCTTGTCGATATGACTCCGCATAGTTTGATCATTGCCACAAGAAGGCACGAGAACGCAGTCAACATCTAGCTTCCCATAAGGGGTCGGATAAGAGCCGTCACAGTAATCTAGGCATATGCCAACTCCAAACAGACCATGCTCAAGAATTATCACGGGAAGCTCTGTGCCGTATTCTATCCTCTCAGCCCTGCCCGACTTTGCATCTCGATATTTTAGTCGCTTGCGATACTCAAACTTCAAGTCGCCATTGCCATCCAAAACCGTTGCGACGTTGTACATGGCTCCATCGCGCTGCTGATGCCATGAACCAGCTATGACAATATCCGGAACAACGCCGAGGGGGCCTTCTTCAAGCCAAGGCTTAAGCTTAAGATTATTTTTTATTTCTGCTAAAGCATCACCGTCGACAGTCATTTCTGGGAAGACGGTAATAGAACATTGCTCTTGATGCGACCGACGGATCGCGTCAGCTGCAATTGTATCCTTTTTCCTGCAGGCCGCCTTGGTAATAATAAAATCATCGGTTTCCGGTGGATCATATTCGAATTTTATTTTTGGGTATAGTACAGCTCCGAACTTAATCTTCGTGGTAGGGGCCTGTGAACTTTGAAGGAAATAGAATTTCACATCGGCCCCATCGATTACACCCGGCAGGATGCGATTTTTTAATAGCCCCCGCTGATTGAAAACTCGATGATCATCATCAGGATTTTTGTCCGACCTCCAAGCGCGTGGGCTTTCTGGGATAAAGAATGCAGCGCGCGGTGCACCATCAATAACCCAGTCTACATTTGGATCGACCGGAAAGCTGCCATAGTTTTCAGCAGCAATTACCTCATCTATAGCACGCAGATAGACCCCAAGTGTTTTGGCGAGCGCTGTGTCGTTCTCCAGATCAAATTTTGCAATTATTGAATCGGGCTCCGAGATCAAAGGCTTCGCTTCCTTCAGGTATACAGTTTCGGAGACATCCGCATACGACTGCAAGAAGGGGGATGGGGCTCGCGAGAAAGCATGCCAAAGGTAGTATGCAGCCAGCTTCAAACGACGTGTGGGGTCCATGTCCGGGATAGCTCTGAAGCATTCCTTCAAGGTCGATAGATCGGGAAATTCTGTGTCCATGGAAAGAAAAGCTCTTCAGAATTCTATGGAAAGCGTTTCTGCCCTGATAAAATTTCAGCACTGAAAATGCAATCAACAGAAGCCATTTATTTCCCGTTCTGATTGATTGTGCCACAATCCACCCTAGCCGGGTCGGTTGTTGATAGGAGTTGAAATTTATACCCACCGAAGCAATGGCTTCCCTTTTTAGGGTACTAATTCTTCATGATGCAAGTTGATCCAATCAGAGTGGGTGCCACGCAGAATTTGCATTGGCATGGGGAACATGGAGCCGCCCTTCAGCCTGCCTAGCCCAACCGCTTGTTTCGGAGTCTTATACCCGCGAAAGCTCGTAATCCAACCGACGGTATACTGCTGCCCGCAAGTTTTTTAGCTGTCTAGGAATAGGCTTTCCTAATTCACCCATAGTCTTCGATGCGCGCTTGGCATAGGTTGTGAATGTCCAGGCTCGGTAGTCAGCCGCTTTTGAATGAAAGTCTTCAACGGAGCCGAAGACTTGGATGACCTTCTCACAGTTCGTCAATGCAAGAATGTCTTGGTAGGCTTTCCCTTGATACCGCTTCCGCTGGCGAATTGCGACTGCGCGGCACACAGAAGCGATCTTACGGTGAAGGTTGCTCATGGTCTTGTCACGGATGTAAACGTGCCGACCGTCATATCTGAAGCCCAGGTATTCGAACGGTTTGTTCGGCATCGGCTTGCCGTCCTTGTCAGACGCCTTGATCGTGGAAATGTTCTGTTTCGATCCCTTGCTCTCGAACTGGTGAATAGCGGATTTTTCTTCTTTGATGACTAGGCCTTTACCGTAGAGCGTAATGGCGTCTCGGATGTCTTTCTCCAACGCAATCGCGTCGTTGGCAGAGATAGGCGCGATTACCAAGATGTCGTCTGAATAGCGGAAAAAGCAACCGCCAAGCTTCGTGCAGATGTCTCGAAGATGCTTGTCAAATTCTAAAAGATATGCGTTTGCCAATAGGTCAGACAACGGCGCTCCCTGCGGTACGCCCATAGCGTGAGGGTTCACTTCTATGATCGATGGCTGCGTCGAAGATCGCCCGATCTTTTCGCGGAAGGTTTTGCCGTCACACAGCTGAACAGGAATTTTATCTCGGCTGACCAGATAGCCAGGCCTTGTCCTGCCGTGCTTATCGGTTTTGTCACCATAGTATCCGAGTCGGATATAGGCCTTTTTCACGTCGACAAAGGCGTACCGGGTGATCGCTTTAAACACCTTAAAATGATCGTCGGGGAGGCGTGCGACCCCCAGCAAATTAGCCCAAACATCCCGCAGCTGTAAATGGTCCAGCGTCTCGAAGAAGCTGCTTATGTCGAGTGCGATGGCACAGCAATTCCCCTGTGACTGGATAGCTTCGACTGCGCTACGCGCGAAATCGATGTTGCTCTGGCCGCCACCTCCAGCAAGCTTTGGAATACGACGGTAGGCAATTACAGAGTTTGAGAGCGCTTCCGACGACAAGCGGGCTTCGTAGGGTTTCGAAAGCAAGTAGCGGTAATAGGAGAATATGCAGCTATCCAGCCTGGCCGCGAACCGAATGGGTCGATCTTTTCGCTTACCCTTCTTTCCTTTCTTCGCATACGCGGTCCAGCCTTCGTCGTATTTAAGAAATGGATAGAATGTATGAGCCGCTACGCGCTTCGGATCGGTCGCTACAGCCTCAGCGTCAGCTTCAGATATGACTGGATCGAAATGAGGATAACGCCGAACGGAAGCAGTCCAAGCTTTCAAGACACCCCCTGATGCGAGAGGGGGCAAAAGGACCGTTGTGCGTCCGGTTATCCTTTCGCCCCCGACTGTTTACAACGGGTATGGGATACCCTGCGGCACAAGTAGTCGAGATTATGGACTATATTAGCTGCATGAACGATTGCTCGTCATGTACCTTCATCGTCCAGCTTCATGCGGAGGTCCGGATGGACATCATCATTGCATTACTGCTGGCCGCCTTCGGGCTTGACAGCTTCAAGTAAGTCTCCGATCCCCCAGGTTTCCCCTCGTGACCAGATATCTGAAATATCGGATCTATCCGCTGCGGGTTCAAGGGCTGAAATCAACTAAAAAGAGCAAATCCACAAGGTTTCGTCACGAAGCCTCTCGACGATCACTCGGCGTATATCGTTGCCTCTCTCGCATCTCGGATTAGACGCTGCGGGAACTCTGAATACCATTTATAAAAATGGCACGGGACGATCCGTTAAGCAGGACGTCACCAACGCCAAGCTCAAGTTGAACCTTTGTGCTGGTAGTTTAGCGCGTTGCGTTTGCGAGTGTTCCTTGTAGGATTGCCAATGTTTTGGGGGCAATCGATATGCGGATACTGTACTTGCTGATAGCACTTTCGTTCGTAGCGGGACCGGTAGGCGAAGCAAGTGCGGAAAATCCAACACGCGAGAAGTGTACCTGCAATCTCAATCCGGACGATCCGCCTGAGGATGGCGCGTGGGTGAAGAACGCATCGGCATGTTGGTCGACCGAAATCCGCGAGCAGAACTGGTGCGATGTGGTTGTGGAGGGTCTTCAAGGCCCTCAGTCTTCCTCGGCTGAACTTCTAGGTAACGCTGACAGTCCGTCTGGACTGGTAAATATCCTCCGCAGTAGGTTCGACAATTTCATCAAAGTGTCGGAGGTGGAGGGCAGTATCGTCAATCTGAACCAGGCAACCGAGATTGTCGCGAGCCGATTGAAGGAGAATGACGTTCTGGTTGCCGATTGCGTCACTGCATTCGTCGGGGGGAAACGCGGGTTTGTTCAGGATGGTGATGGCGGAGTTGTGTGCCGGGTAAGCGAGTCTAGCGGATGGTTAAGGCTGGAAATTCCGGTAGACGGAGCCCGGATCGCGTACATGGTTGCCCCGGTCCCATGACCATCAAGACAACGGCCTGGGCTGTGGGCGGGTTCATACTTGGAGCGATTTGCTCGGAATACATCGGGCTAGGCGTCGAACGTTTTAATGAGTGGTTCGGACGCGAATTCGGCAGTTCGCCACATATCAAGATCGATTTTCAGACAACGTTGGGATGCCCCAGCGGCAATCTTGCAGACCTTAAGCGGAAATTCTCGGATCAGTCACTCTGGCTAGAGCGGGGAGCCGACCGCTTGTTTATCTGCTCCGATAACGCCATCAATCCGACCGTCGACGAAGCTCCAAAAGTATTAGCACGGGAGTTTCCAGGTTGCCTGAATTACATTACCGGTTCTCTGCGCATGCTCCGGGTGAGCGATGCCGTTTGTGCGCTCCCCGGCAATCTTGGCTACATTTGCGATGGGGCCAAATCGACCGAGGTCCAGTCTACGGCAACTCTGGGTTCGCCGTCGAGCGTTGTCCAGCCTTGCTCATCTGAAACGTTAAGCATGTTTGGCTTTTCCACACGCCCGTGAGTAGGACATACAATCAAATGGCCGACCCGGTTTTAAAAGCGATACAAGGCGCAATCGTCAGCATATGCATTTCGGACACGACGACTGGTGCGTTACTGGGACGGTTGCAGCTGCAGCCGAGTGTAGACATCAGGACCGCGTTGAAGGTGGATCGTGACGTGCTCCTCTACAGCGCAGAGCATGTGAAAAGTCTAACCATGGTCGAGTTGAAGAAGGCTCTGGCGAACTCCGTGGAGAAATAGCCAGTGTTGCCTCTTCCAAAAAAGACCATTGACACGCTCGATATTGTTCCCTATTCGTTCTTACCATGAAAAACGCGACCCTACACATCATACGAATATCCCGCTGACCCACCGCCTCGCGAGGGGCTGTCGTCAACTGCGTGCACATTCGAGTTGTGTAGATGAGTATCCAGTCGCTGCCTTCTGGCAAGACGTCCCGTACGTCGCAAACCATTCTCTCCCAGCCCAAATTCAACCGTTGCGTAGGCCGTTTCATCGCCAGGGACCAACTGGCGCGTGATGTGGCGTGCTTGTTGGAATTCGAAGACGAGATTTCGAGCTGGAACTGCCGGTCTCTACAGCTGCGCCAGGGGTTTGATACCTATTCTCCCGATTTCGTCGCCGAACGTCAGTTCGACATCCTGGTGATCGATGCCGTTGGGCAGCGACGCCCACCCCCATGGGTGGCCGAGGCAATCATCCGTGAAGGGTTCACATACCGGACCATGTCGCGTGGAGACATCGATCCGATCCGTCTGAAGAATTGCAAAGACCTGCTTCAATGCTCGGGCGGTGAAGTGAGCTTGGGGGACCGGGTGAGATTGCTGTCCGTTCTGGATGAACAATCTTCCCTGACCCTGGCTGAGAGCCTCACCGTATTCCAGGAAACCAAGCCGATACGTGGCTTGGCAAATATGGCCGTCGGGCGTTTGATCGAGATCGATCTCGACACCGCACTGATCGGGCCAGAGACCATTGTTCGCCGCTATCGCGGCTAGACCCATCACCACAACATTCCATGTTCGAAGTCGTGGCTCAGGCCGCGAGGAGGGTAACTGTGCCTAAAACAAAATATTCACTGAAGACGCCACAGGATGCCGCGTTGTACTGCACGCTCAGGCGTGCACTGAGGAAGGCCCCTGATTTTATCAGAGGCACTGACTGCGTAGTCCTGCTGAATGTTCCGTCGGACCGATCTGGTGAGGACTACGATCCATGCGCCGAAAATCTCTTGCTTCGATTTTCTGCGGATCGGGATGACATTGCCTACATGATGATCGCGGCTACCGATAAGCCAAGGACCATTCTCAAGAGGATGGACGGGGACTTCAGCCGAAAGCGCCGCCTTCTCATTTTCAGGGAACAGGGTGCCGAACTTCCTTTTCAAGTCTCCTTGAAAGTTGACGTCGAAGTCGACATCCAGCCGATCTCGACAATGGACTTTCGGATCGGATGCCGGATTGCCTATCAGATCGACGTCAGTCCCACCGAAGCGGAAGCGGCGATGTCTTATCCGCTACTGCATGTTTGGGCGGCATTGCGGCGAGGTCGTCCAATCGGGAACGCGTTGGCGCGTCTGGCCGAGGCATCTGCCCTTGATGCCAAACCGTCGAGCACCAAGAGCGAAAGCCTGCCGCCGTTACAGGATATGTTCGGCTATGGTCAAGCCAAGGACTGGGGACTTGAGCTGGCCCAGGACTTGGTCGACTGGCAGCGAGGCAAGATCGATTGGTCGGAAGTCGATACCGGGATCATTCTATCGGGACCGCCAGGGGTTGGAAAGACGCAGTTTGCCGCCGCCCTGGCCCGGCAGTGCAATGTGCCCATCATTGCGACGTCTCTGGCGCGATGGCAGGCAAGAGGGCACCTCGGTGACCTGCTGAAGGCTATGCGAGCTGACTTCGAAAAAGCGAAGGAAAGTGCGCCTTGCATTCTATTCTGTGACGAGTTGGACAGCTTCGGCGACCGCAACTCCTTCTCGGCCGATAACAAAGACTACAGCACCCAGGTGGTGAATGGCTTTCTTGAACTTCTGGATGGGCTCGACGGACGTGAAGGCGTCGTCGTGATCGGCGCAACCAATGCTCTCGGTCGTGTCGATCCAGCCATTTTGCGGCCCGGGCGATTGAACAGACATGTGGCTATTCCTCTCCCGACTGCGTCAGACAGGATCGCCATCCTTCAGCAACAACTCGGTCAACCTCTGCCGAGGAAACAGCTTCCAAAGTTGATGGCAGCCACCAACGGGTTTTCCGGAGCTGATCTCGCCAAGGTGGCCCGAGATGCGAAGCGTATTGCTCGACGGGCCAAACGGGATGTCACCATGGCTGACATTGCGAAATCGTTGCCAGAAATGGTGGCGATCACAGGCGAATTGCGGCGGGCGCTCGCGGTTCATGAGGCAGGCCATAGCGTTGCAGTCATCGCGCTCGATCATGGCAAGTTCTACGGGGCCATGATCATCGATCATACGCGTAATGACAGTGAGACGGTGCCGGGTGGTGGGGCATACTTCGAGGTACCCAACGTCGCATACCGCACCGTCCAAACCTACAGAGATCGAATTGCAGTGTTGCTTGCGGGGATTGCTGCCGAGGAGGTGCTCCTAGGGGCGGTGAGTGATGGAGCTGGCGCGGGCCCGAACTCCGATCTCGCCCAAGCCACCCGTATCGCTACGATGCTACAGAGTGGCATGGGAATGGGTAATCGCCTCCGACATAGCCTGGCGAAAAGCGACCGTGAGCTTGAAACACTTCGACTTCAAGACCCTGGTGTCGCCGTCTGGGTGGACGATGTACTCCGGACCGAATTCGAGCGGGCGAAGCAGATTGTCCGCAGTCACCTGAAACTCGTTGAGGCTATCGCCAACGAGCTGGAGGCGAAGGGGAAAGTCTCTGCTGATCAGGTCGCAAAGATGGCCGCTAAGCTCGACGCACAGCCACGCATAGCCACCTCGGCCTGAAGGTTCGCATTCTTTTGCGGCGAGTGATGCGTCTGCATCCCGTTCGCCCATTTCCCTCACATCTTTGAAGGTTACAGCCATGAAAGCATGGATCATCAGTGACATGCACGTCACGCACGCCGACATGACTGCCGAAATCGACATCCCTCCAGCCGACATCTGTGTCTGCGCAGGCGACATTTCTGGTTTCCTGGCATTCGGCCTCGAATTTTTGAGACGGCGGATCGTCCCAACGATGCCGGTCGTCATTGTACTTGGTAATCACGACTATTACGGGAACACCATCAACGGTGCTCTGTCGGAAGGCCTAAAGGCCACCGGCGAAAGCAACATCCATCTTCTGGAAAATGAAACGCTTGAAATCGGTCACGTCAGGATCATCGGCGCGACGCTCTGGACTGACTACCAGGTCCCGTGGGGCATCGACGATGAGTTGCCGCTTCCTGATCGCGCTGAAGCCGCCGTGTCCTTCTGCCGAAGAAGCATGCTCGATTTCCGCGAAATCTATGGCTCGCCTCCGTTTCGTGAGGGAATGCCACGGCTCATTACGAGCCGCGAGATCATCGCCAGGCATATGGAGAGCAAGGCATTTATCTCTGGTGAAATGGCAAAGTCCTGGACTGGCAAGACCGTGGTCCTGACGCATCACGCGCCGTCTCCACGATCATTGCTGAAACAGTACCAGGGTGAAGCCACCAACGCTGCTTTCGCCAGCGATCTCACTGAAGTCATCCAGAACGGGCGACCTGATATCTGGATTCACGGCCACATCCATCAGTTCCAAGACTACGTCGAGGGGCACACTCGGGTGATCTGCAACCCACTCGGCTATCGGCATGAACGTGGCAAAAACGGGTATCGCCATGGCTTCGTGATCGAGCTTTGAAACCGAACGGATGTGACTGTACCCAAAGGAGTAAATCGAAATGTCCAGCAAGCTGGTTCTAAAGCCACTTTGGAGCAACGGTTCCTGCACCTACGCGATCACTTTCAAAAAGATGTCGGCGGAAGACAGGCGAGAGGTCGAGCAACTCGCCGACGCGGCGGGCTACGTTCGCGATGACGACATTTGGGCCCCGCCCAAGGTGGCAGGCAGAGTGTCGGAGTTTTTCCGCACCATGACCAACGCCGGTTTCGGCCTGGAGTTTGACGATCCGGAAGACGCTCCCTTCGACCTTCAACGGTTGCATCTCTCAGCTGATACCCGAGGGGAGCTGGAATGGCTCAGGGATTTTGAACTGTACCACATGTCGGGCTGGACGCCGGTGCAGGCAGAGGGAAGGTTAGACGGACATCATTTCTATTTCCGTGCGCGTGGGAGTTACTGGCGGTTCGAACTGGGCGGCAACGAACAACACACACGGTCACCCAGGTGGTGGCACGAGGAATCTTGGCCCTCGGTGACAGGTTTCGAAGCCGGTCACATGTCCGACGAAGAGGCCGTTCGTTGCATTCTGAAGGCCATCGATCTTTTCCGAAACGGGGACAACAGCCACTTCAAGCCGGAACATCCGGAATACGAGCGGACGATCCTGGAAGGGTGGTCGGCTGGAGCCCTTAGCTTGCGGATCGTCACCATCAGGCTTGGCATTTCTGCGAAAGAAGCCGTCACACGAATGCGGACGTGGGAGATCGAACTGCCGTACACCGCCGACCGGGAGATTCAATATGTGGAGTCGCTACCCGTTCGGCGGCTTAGGTGTCGTGTTGGTCGCTAAGCAGGAGAAACCGAAACACCTCGCGAGCGATGCTGGTGACGCAACTAACGTACATGTGGAGAAAGTTCTAAGGTGAGCTATCTTATGGAGAAGCGCTAGCTCGCTCTGCTAGAGGATGAGACATGACTGACCGAGCATGCCACGTGTCGTCTTGAGGATTGTAAATGCCTGGAAGGGGGTAGCAGCTATTAATCAACAGGAAGTCTTTGACATTAAAGGTTGCAATCGGCAATTGACTCACCAGCGCTGCTGCCGCGATATGGAGGTCCTGTCCGAAGCGAATTCTTTTTGCCCCCGGATGGGATACGATAAGATTGCGGAGTCGGGGATCGGCAGCCAAATTCCCCCACACCTCGGCAACATCCTTTCCTGTCTCAAGGATGGGCATGCCGGTGGCGATAAGCCCTTGGTACCAGGTGGTCAGCCTAACGGCTTTGACGGGGTCACGAGAACAAAGCTGCATGATCCCCTGTTGAAACTCGACGATAGCAGCAGCTGGGATGGTGAGGTTCGGCGCACCTTCTATGAACCGAAGTACCTGCGGATTGGGCTTAAGCCTGCTGGTTTCGCTCAAAACGCACGTATCGAGTAAGTATCCGGTCGTCATAGAAATGCCCGCTCAATTCGAATGCGAGCAACGTCCGAAATAATGGTTAACAGGCGATTAACGGACCTTATTCCCTCGGAATTGCGTTTCGAGCCGCCGCTTATGGGAGATTGTAATGGGTAAAGAAGATAGAAATCCCAGAGAGCAAGACGCGGTGTCTGCCAACATCGTCACCATTCCGAAAGAGGGAGAGCTACGGCGTTTCTTTGAGCAGCTGCGAACCACTGGGACGCTCAAGGTAAAAGATGGCGGCCACGAGTTTATGATTAAGATTTCAAGATCACAGATGACAAATGAAGCGAGGGATTTTTTGGCTCGTGGGGGACCGATATCGGAATAAAGTCTCTAAATGGCTACTCACCGGGACTCAAGCGATCATTGCCCCGGCAGCACTTATTCACCGAACAAGACGGAAAAGACTGCCTGGTCCCTTTTGGGCGTTTGCTAATCAGGGGTCGAAGCCCTTGACCCACTCCTTTGTGGGTATTCGGCCGTCACATGACAAGTGCATCCACCACCATGAGCTGATCGCCTAATTCCTTTGCGAACTTCTTCGCGGCTAGCTCTGTTCACCTCATCTTCCGAGTAAATCAGAGTATCTGCGCCCTATCGTGTAGCCGCCAAAGTTCATAACGTTGGCTCCCGCCGCAACCAAATCGGAATCGAAGCCAGCGATTTTTTTCTGCTGTTGCCGCGACTAGAACCTGTGCACGTTCCCCAAACTTGGCGGTTTCGAGGAGAAATGTTCGAACATCTTTACTTTCGATGGCCTGCTGATCCGGCTCGTCAAATGCGATGAAGCAAGGATGATGAGTATCGAACGCTACAGCTACATCCAACAACGCGAGATAATAACTCCACTTCATTCGGATGGCATCACTACCGGACATCTCGAACCCTAACTCCCTGACAGCAACTTCACCATCTTCATCGGAAATCACCGCAACTGGCCTGAAATCTTCAAACGACACCCGAATCTGGGAGGTCGGGAACGTGATGAAACTGAAATCGCTCAACCTAGCTTGCAGCCGCTCTTGAAAATATTCGATCTTGTTCTTGTCAGAAGCCGTAAAGTCATCGCCTTTCAACTTCGCTAGCTGTGCCCGAAGATCAGAGACCACCTGAGCGATGTGGGCAAAGCGATCAGCCAGTCCATCTGCCTCGCTCTGCATAGAACCAAACCGCTTAAGGCGGGCTTGGAGACGGACGAGTTTTTCAAGGGAAGAACGCTCAAATGAGCTTGAAGGGCGGCGTAACGCATCACCTAGTTGACGAATACGAGCCAGCTTGTCTCTCAAATCTCCAGACACGGAATCATATACGAGCTGGAGGCTCTTGGCGTGCTCTCCAGTAGCGGCGGCGCTCGCTTCGTATAGTTCGATTTGGGACCGGATAAAGCGAATATTTTCGTCAATCGCCATGCCTTTTACCTGCGCAACCGGTAGGAGTTCCGCATCAAGTTCCTGGTGGCAGGTGGGGCACGTATGGTCGGATACAGAGCGACCGAGACGAGACCCGAATTTTTCCAGCTTTTGCGCATCAAGGTTCCGAGCCAGGTCGCTTTTGAGCGAGCTGATGCGCTTGCGATTCTCATTGATTTCCTCGCGTGACACAGCCATCTCTGTTCGAAGGTCGTCAATCGACGCTTCGAGTTGAGAAACCTCGACTTGAGCCGCAGCCAATTCCTCCTCCAGCAGAGGAGCGACCTCTTCCGTTTGCTGAAGTCCAGTCGTTTCCAATTCGTCAATAAGGATGCTGGTATAAATTACGGCGTCTTGAATTGTAATCCATTCGCCTTCCAGGTGTACTTCGATCTCTACAGCGGGAGCAGAAGAGAATTCCTTCGGCGGTGAAGCTGGAATATTCCTTAATCTAGCAAGATTCCCAAGTCTGCCTATCAGATGCTGCCGCGCCGCAGCCCAGTCACTCTCCAGCGCTGCAACGTTCTTTTGGATTTCTAGCCGACGCCTTCGTCGTTCACCGACGTCAAGTTTAAGGAGAAACTCCATCGACCGGCGTGCTATATCTTGAATTTTCAAAAACGTCGGAAAAGGGCCTTGGATCGCTGACCAACCACGTTTTTGCTCAACAAAGAGCATTGGGAATATTGCTGCTAGATACAGTGGGATTTCGCGGCCGTCGAATGTACTAACTTCAGGCAATTCCCAACCGATGAATGACGCAAGGAAATGGTGGAAGCCGTCTTCTCGTTGAGCAGAGCCGGGATCGTGAAGGAAGAAATCACGCCGCTCAGTCTTACCATTAGAATGGGTGATCTGCGCGCGAACCAATCGCCTGTCAGAATCTCCTTTGACGTCTCGATGAATGGCTAAACGCTCATGTTTAGCGTTTAGCAACTCCAGTTCTACGAAGGACGCCTGAACAGGGAACGGGGTGCCATTTGGCGTTTCTCGGATGTATTCTTTCAGTGCATGACCAAAGGGCGTTTCGACACGCGGTCCAAGCATCCGCTCAAGGCCCAAACCGTAAAGGACCGCTTGGAGGCAAGTCGATTTCCCGAAGCTGTTCGGGGCCTTCACAACATTTAACCCTGGGCGCAGGTCCAGTGCCGTTCCGAACTCGGCCGACGCTGTAGTCACTTCCAGAATGATTTTAGAGATCGAGAATAGCATTGTTTGGTCGCACCTTCAGGAACTCTGTGACCCGGCCTTCGGTTAAGAGAGGAGAGATGAACTCAATTCGCTCTTTTTCCAAAGCCATGATATTTTTGTCTTTTTGAATTTCGGAAGCGAGTGCCAGGCCAGAGGACGTAAGTTCGACCCCAAGCCGGTCGCTCACAGTTTCCCATACTAGCAAGCCTTCACCCACCATCAGGTCCAGTGCTCGGCCAAGGGCAGGTTCGACTTTCACACGGAAATCTGCGAGCGGCGCTGCGCCAATCAGGATGTCGCTTAAGAGGTCAGCATCATCGAATGACCGCGTTCCGTCGTTCAGAATATAAAGACGTGCCAATGAGGAGCGTTTGCTCCGACTCCTTTGAACAATCAGCAAATTCAAAGCGAACCGCCATGATATTCGTAGGTCGCCTGGAACTGGAGCCGGGCGCTCTCGAAAAGTGAACGGAGAATGGGAAGGGAGCATCGACATCACTTGTCTCCGTCGAAATCTAACGGGCAACGCATCAGCCAGTCAGACAACGTACCGGCCGAGATGGCAGTGAGCGTGGAGTGAGCGACATGCGGAAGGTCCTTACTCAGGCCTTCCTCAATCCTGGAGAGACTTTCTTGCAGTCGTTCAGCGGGCGCAGCTTCTCCGGCAGCGCCTAGCATTTCAAGTCTTGATTCCTCAGCACTTATCGTCTGCCAGGCACGTTCCCACAGCATGGGATGCTCCGACTTGAGTGCGGCTAACGTGTTGCCACCCTTGATATGATTTTTGACGTAAGTTCTGCGTATTTTTGCTCGCTTGGATTCCGTAACCAAGGGATACGCTCGGCTCAACTTCCCATCAAGCGTAACGACCAAATCCGTAGACTCTTGGGTAGTGACCTCCTCTTCGCTGGGCTGAGCTATGAGGAGGTTAGGGCCAATTGGCAACTCCCTGAGTTTGGCTGCTTCAGCAGTAAAATCATCTTGCGATTGTACTAGAGCCTCAAAATCCGCCGACAAAAAGGAAAGCCCGAGGGCCGCAACTTCAGCGCCTTTCGCTCGCACGTGAGCTATGACAGCCTTGTCATCCAGAACGGGACAAAACAAAATCCATCGGCTGCATTTCAACCCGCAAAGAAGCTTTGCCAGGGTATCTTCGTACTCTTTGAGCTTGGGAAGGTCGCGCGTAGCCTTCTGTTTCATCGCGCTCGATGTTTTCGGCGTGTTGCCGGGGTCTTCGGGAGCGAAGCACTGATACAGGCATCCATCAAGCGTAAAAAACTCAAGGCCCGCATCACCATTGACCTTGTCTGGGACCCGTTGCACGTTGGACGCGCCATGGCGCATCTGCACCAAGATGTGCGCGTGACGCTGCCAGGCGATTCCGTCCCAAGTCCGGCGAAAGTTATGTTCCATTCATTGAACCCCCGAGGGCAACCTAGAACTCCGCTCGGGACTGCACAATCGGAAAAATTGAACTTGTTTAATTGGATGGCGTCATCCGTGTAGCGCTAGACATCGACATGGCTGACCGTTGTACTTTCGATGGTGTGACCTGACCAAGGTTCGAATTCGGGGTCGCGCTTCCCAGCCTCACAAGCAGCAGGGTGCCCGAATTGGTTTCGACCGTGGTGCTGGCATCAAATCAGGTGCACAACCATTCGCCAACTTTCCAATTCAAGACCGCTGTCACGCTGTGCGTAGTATAGATACCATCAGTGCGTGTCGAAGTCGTTGTATGGGCTGCCGCAAACAACGCTCACGTAAATTTCCAGAAGGCATTGCCGCGTTGGGTCTGTTTCCTCAACGAACCGAAATTCCATCGCCCGCATCCGTGCGAGCGCGTTGTTGAACGCTTTTAGAAAGTCTGAGTTGAGCATCAGGTTGGCTCGTGACGTTTCGTCGCTCTTATAGGTGCTCTTCAGTATCCCGGTCGCCTCTCGCGCCAGTTTGAAGGCGAACGGAGCGTTGTTGTGACCAGTGCCTGTCCGAATATGCTGGCCGTACCGACTACGGACGTTGCGGGTCCGCCCGACATAGAGGTGACGTCCGTTCTCCGAGAACATGTAGACGCCCGCGCCCTTCATCTCAGGAGGTAGGGTACCCGTGGTGACAGGGCTCATTCCTATCAAAGCTTCGAATTTTGGGTGAAGAGCTTCCGTGTAGGCGCGGAACTTTTCGTGCATGGCAACGTCCTAGGCAAGCGATGCGCACAATGCGACGCCCACAAATCAATTTCAAGAATGATGAGTTTTCGAGAGGTCGGCCACCTAAATCAAGACGCCGGGCTGGCGAATTATTGGCAGCCAGGTCGCTCACGGACAGCGATAACGGCACTCTTGACCACAGATGTGCGTCGTAGGGACAAACCTGACGGCCGCACCAGCGGCATCGACTAGTAAAGAAGCCTTTACCGATGCTACAGGCGGGAATTGAACCCTTGACCGCCACCAGACCAAGGTGACCACGGCTACAGGTTTGTTGGGCTCGATATGGTCCAGTTTCGCATCAACGCGACCCGACCTAATAAGCAGCATCACTCATGCACGCTGCAGCGTCGACGCGGAACTTTCTCGTCACTCACTGCTTGCCCCGGTCGAGCACTTGATACGCAGGATGTTAAGCGAGTTTGTCGCTTGCAATAATCGGCGAAACCTTTGGAAAAACCAGAGGACACCCAGTGGACTACCTACCACACCCAGTACGCACCATTTTCATCTCAGCAGC
The DNA here is from genome assembly GCF_022968395.1 of Affinirhizobium lemnae. Taxonomy (GTDB): domain Bacteria; phylum Pseudomonadota; class Alphaproteobacteria; order Rhizobiales; family Rhizobiaceae; genus Neorhizobium; species Neorhizobium lemnae. The sequence goes on along the minus strand of NZ_JALJQZ010000002.1, from coordinate 234,513 downwards.
GGTATACGAACGCTCCGCTCAAACAAAAGCTACCATTGAGAGGAACATCCAACTGTCCGATCCGAAGCTGGCCCGTCAACGCAGCACTATGGCTGGCTGGGTGCAGAACGCTGAGATGTCGGGCGCAACCGATGAACAAATCGCGGACATGCGAGGGCGGATCAGAGCCTTGGAAATGATAGCAGTGCCCGTCCTGTACAGCGACGAGTGCTCAATCTTCGACGTATCGGCTTTGCTCCCGAAGCTACCCAAGAACGACATCTCCGACTTCAGCCTGCGCGATCTGGTGCTCCCTGGCGATGAAACCATCTACATTCATTTTGGTCGCGAAGAAGCGCTCGTCGTCGACCAGGGCCACGATCTCTATTTTGAAGGGGCTTACGTTACGCACGTTGACAATAAGATCGGTGAGGATGACGTCAGCACATTCCGAATTGCGCTTGTATTCAGCGATCCAGAATTCGGAACGCTCGCCTTCGACCGGCCAATCGGCCACACGCTTAAGCGAAACTCGGACTTCGTTCGGTTCGAGATCAAGCACACCAAGACCGTGCGACAGGGTTTCGCCAGCCTGGCACAAAACGGCTTGGCGGAAGAAAGTCAGGTTCTGACTGCACCATTGAAGGTTTATCGCACCGCCTATGATCTCCTCATCAGATCAATGATTTACTTAGGCCGAGACGGACGCGACGTGGAGCCTGGTTACTTCGACGGGGTTCCGGAAAGGCAATTGCTGAAGGCGTTGAACGGCGATGAGAACTCCGAGCACTATCTATTGGAAAGTGGCTTTCCTTCCGTGCAGTTTGTCGGGCGAAACATCGGGCCGGTTCCAGACCTCTCTGAGCCTGATTGGGGGGCTGAACCAGTTGGCTTTCGGATTTAGAGAATTTGCAGTTTCAAGCCAAGAATCCGGCCGGGGAAAGTTGTTACGGGGCATCCGCCCCCTAAGACCGGCTCCAGGGAAATTCGTTAGGGGCCGCACCAGCCAGCGATACATGATCCACCCGCCACTCGGCGAGCCAGACTCTCAAAAATCATTGAAAAAACGAAAACAAAGACCTGCAACAGGTTCGATGGTGCCCCGTGCCGGAATCGAACCAGCACTCCTCTCGGAACCTGATTTTGAGTCAGGCGCGTCTACCAATTCCGCCAACGGGGCATCGAAACAGGTGATTTGCGTCTAGCATAGCCAAAAGGCACGGCGCAAGCCGTTGCCGGAATGTTTCCGTGCTGATTTGTGAGAAAGTCACTCACGATCTTTTGCCGTACTTCAAATGTCCCTGCGGCATCAGAAACATTTACAGCGGCTTTCGACTTGCCTATCAGAGCGTCAGCCTTTCCATCCGGAGCTTTTCCATGTCCGCCACCCAATCTCCAGATCTTCGCCACAGCCTGATGGGCCACTCGCTTGCCCTGGCTATCGGCATGGCGGCCACGGTTGGCACCGCGCTTGGCTTCCAGCACCTTGGCGGATACATTCCTTGCGCGCTCTGCCTGCTGCAGCGCGAACCCTACTATTGGGCCATTCCAGTCGCGCTCGGAGCGCTTGCCACGGCTGTATTTCGCCTTCCTGCGAACGTAACGCGAGGCCTCCTGGGTATCGTCGTGATCATGATGCTGGTTGGCGCAGGCATGGGTATCTATCACTCAGGCGTCGAATGGGGCTTCTGGGCGGGACCGGCAACCTGCTCCACCACCGCCAACGGGCTAACCACCAATGCCGGAAATCTGTTGAGTGACCTGAACTCGGTTCATGGCCCCTCCTGCACGGAAGCTGCCCTGCGCGTTTTGGGTCTTTCCTTTGCAGGCTGGAATGTCATAGCCAGCATCGCGCTTGCAGCGATCGGCATCCGCGCCGTCGTGAAAAAGGCCTAATCTCGGTCAGCCGACCTTACGGCTGAAGCTCGGAATCCCAGTAGAGGTAATCCATCCAGCTTTCGTGCAGGTAGTTCGGCGGGAAAAGTCGCCCGTTGTTATGAAGATCCTGCACGGTGGGAGGATAGGGCTTCTGCGCCGGGAACATACCTGCCTGCTTGGGAAGTTTGCTTCCCTTGCGCAAGTTGCAGGGTGAGCACGCGGCCACCACATTTTCCCAGGTTGTTTCCCCGCCATGGGCTCGGGGTATCACATGATCGAAGGTCAGGTCTTCGCGCGAGCCACAGTATTGGCATTCGAATTTGTCGCGAAGGAAGACGTTGAAGCGGGTGAAGGCCGGATTTCGTGTTGGCTGAATATAGGTCTTGAGACTGACGACACTCGGTAATCGCATCGAGAAGGTGGGAGAAGAAACCGAGTGGTCGTATTCGGCTATAATATTCACACGGTCAAGGAAGACTGCCTTGATCGCGTCCTGCCAGGACCACAGCGACAAGGGGTAATAACTCAGCGGCCGGTAGTCAGCGTTCAATACGAGCGCCGGCAGGGCCTGCGGGGAGACTGCTATCGTCAACGGACGCTCCTCACCGATTCGGCTTATGTCTATTCTATATTAGGTCCGTTGTTACAGGAATGTGAAGCCCTTTTGATGTCGCAGGGTCAGATTCGCGAATCAGTTGATGGGGATAGCGTTTCGGCCCATGCACGTTGCGTAATAGGCCCAGAACAGCCGTGCCGCGACGGCGCGATAGGGTTTCCACCGCGTGGCAATGCTTTCCACCTCTGCGATAGATGGTCGCACCTCGTGGCCCAGAGCATGGCCCAGAACATGGCCAAGTGCATGACCGACGGCTGCACGCAGCGCCACGTCACCCGCCGGAAACACATCGCGCTCGCCCAGACAGAACATCAGATAGACCTCCGCCGTCCACCGCCCGATGCCCTTCAGCGCCGTCAGCATACCGATCGCCTCGGCCGCGGAAAGCCCGCTCAGGCCATCGAGGTCGAGATCTCCATTCATGATTGCCCGCGCTGCACCTTCAAGCGTTGCGGCCTTCGCGCGCGACAGGCCGAAGCTCGCCACAAGTTCAGGCGAGCAGGCAAGATAGCCGCTGGCAGAATGCGCGCCCTTGTCCTCCATACGCGCCCAGATCGCATTGGCGGCGGTTTTTGAAATCATCTGCGAAACGACGATGTAGGCCAACCCCTCGAAGCCGGGTGCATGCAGCCGAAGCGGCACCGGGCCTGCCGCGGCAATGACGGGCGCCAGAAAGGGGTCAATCTCCACGAGACGGGCAAGACCCTCGTCTATGTCGGCTTCATTTCTTATCAAATTCATCGTCAGTCTCATCGTTTTCTGTCACAAGGAAGCATGTCTGCGCCTGATCGACATTCCGTTTTTCGCTTCGCACCCAGCCCGAATGGCCTGCTGCATCTGGGCCATGCCCTCTCGGCATTGCTGAACCGTCAGATGGCGCAATCCTGCGGCGGACGCGTTTTGCTGCGTATCGAGGATATCGACCAGACCCGCTGCCGGCCTGAGCTTGAGCAAGCCATTTACGATGATCTTCGATGGATCGGCTTCGAATGGGAAGAGCCGGTACGGCGCCAGACCGAACACATAGCCTCCTACGAAGCCGCTCTGCGAAAGCTGGCGGATCGCGGCCTTATCTATCCTGCCTTCATGACGCGCGGGGAGGTCAAGGCTCGCGTTGCGGCGGCAGAAGCGCGAGGCCAAGTCTGGCCGCGAGACCCGGATGGCGCACCGCACTACCCGGCGGACGACAGAGCCCGAAGCACGTCCGAACGCGCCGATCTGATGAAGCGCCATCCCCGCTTTGCCTATCGGCTGGATATGGCGCGGGCGCTGAACGAGATCTCGGCGCCGCTTGTCTGGCAGGAAACAGGCGATGGCCAGACGGGAACCATCCCGGCCAATCCATCGCAGTGGGGGGATGTTATCCTTTCGCGTTCGGATGCGCCCTCCAGCTACCACCTTTCCGTGGTGGTAGATGATGCGGTGCAGGGCGCGACCCATGTTGTTCGAGGCCTGGACCTGTACTACGCCACATCCGTGCACCGGCTGTTGCAGGAATTGCTGGGTCTGCCGCAGCCGGTCTATCATCACCACAGGCTTGTACTTGGGGAGGATGGCCGAAAGCTTTCTAAAAGCGAGCAGGCGACCGGCCTTGCTAGCCTGCGCCAGGCGGGTTTTTCACCGGCGGATATCCGCCGTCTTGTGGGCCTCGTCGAACCGGGGCTCGTTCAAGTCTGAAGCGATGACCTTCTGATAGTCCCGGGCGTGTTTCAGCGTCGAGTAGACGCGGTACTTCATCAGGGCTGCATTCACTTCAGCACCCAGCATGAAGATGACGCCAACCATATAGAGGAAAACGAGCACGATCATCACGGAGGCGAGACCGGCATAGGTCGCCGCATAATTAGCGAATGTCGAAAGATAAGAGGCGAAGACGAAGGCGAACCCGGTCCAGCACATTAGCGTCAGCAGGATCCCGGGCAGAATGTCAATCACACGGCGACTGCCGGCCGGCAGGAATTTGTGGCATACGATGAGACCAAGGAATAGCACGATGACCGTGCCGAGAACGCCAAAATTCGAGATGGCGGCAAGCTCGTCCTGAAGCCACGGAAAGCGGGTTCCTGCAACGTGAATGGCGATTGGAATTGCGACGAGAACTATGCTGATCGCGGCAAAGATGACGACGGCCACGATCACATAGCCTAGGCTGGTCAGACGCGTCAGATACCAGGGTCGGCTTTCCGCGACCCGGTAAGCACGGTTCAGCGAAATTCGCAGTGCCTCGACGCCGTTAGAGGCAAAATAAGCCGCGGCAAGAACAGAGATCGTCAGCAACCCGCCACGCGGAATGTCGAGCACGCGTTTGATTTCAGCAGCAAGCGGCTCGGCAATATCGGAAGGCCAGGTATCGAACAGCAGATGGACAGCGGTGACCGAAAATGTATTAGCGCCCAGAAATCCGGCAAGCGCCGTGCCAAAGATCAGGAATGGAAACAGTGCAAGCAGGCCCGAGAGAGCGACATGGCTTGCCATGGCCCAGCCGTCATCGTCGTTGAAATGGCAATAGGCATCATAGAACACCTTGAAGGCAAGGCGATGCCACCGGATCTTAACCGTTTCTTCTGCCAAGTGGAACTCCGTTGTCACTCCAGGCAAAATATGGGAAACGCGAAGGAAAATGTAAGGGAGAAACCATGCCGGAGCACAAAAGCATCATCATTACCGGATGTTCTTCCGGCATTGGCGCCTTTTGCGCCCGCGCCTTGAAGCAGGAAGGTTGGCGGGTTTTCGCCACCGTCAGGAATCCTGCGCACTTGGCCGCCCTCGAAGCGGATGGTATCGAGGCGGTGATTATGGATTACACCGATCACGCTTCCATTTCTGCGATGGTTGAAGAGGTCGTTCGCCGCACCGGCGGCACCATTGATGCGCTTTTCAACAACGGCGCCTACGGCCAGCCGGGCGCCGTGGAAGACCTCACGACCGATGTGCTGCGCCTGCAGTTCGAAACCAATGTCTTTGGCTGGCATGAACTTACCCGAAGGGTCATTCCCTACATGCGAGCACAAGGGTCTGGTCGCATTGTCCAGTGCTCATCGATTCTCGGCCTCGTTCCCTTCCGTTATCGTGGAGCTTACAACGCCTCGAAGCACGCTATAGAGGGTTTGAGCGTCACATTGCGCATGGAACTGGATGGCAGCGGCATCTTCGTCAGCCTCATCGAGCCGGGACCAATCGAATCACGCTTCACCGCCAATGCGCTTGCCGCCGTTCAGGCACATATCGATGTGAAGAATTCGGCCCATGCGGAGGAATACAAGCGACAGCTCGCGCGGCTGGATGGGTCAGGCCCGGTGAACAAACACAAGCTGGGCCCGGATGCCGTGCATGAGGTGCTGCGGCATGCCTTGACCGCCCCTCGTCCAAAGCCACATTACATCGTAACGAAGCCTGCGAAGAAGGGCGTTCTGGCCAAGCGCCTGCTGCCTGCAGATCTGCTGTACCGGCTTCTTCGTAAGATGGACTGACCAAAGCAATCCAATGCAACACGGCAAAACCGGTTTTGCATCAGCAATTGACCGAAAACGAATGAGAAATACGGATCGAAGACGCGCCCCTAAACTGAAGGGCACCCTTCGTCAGCGACACCTTTCAGGGGGAAGGCTTTAAAACCATGTCGAGTTTCACCACCGTTCTGGCTCTGATCGTCATGGGCCTCGTGGTCCTTGTTCTGATCAAGGGCCTGATGAATATGGTCAAGGGTCAGGACGTAAACCGTTCGAACAAGCTCATGCAGATGCGCGTCATGCTGCAGGCTCTTGCCATCATCCTCATCATGCTGACCCTATGGCTGACCGGTGGGGGGCGCTGATCATGGTAAAGTTGAACAAGATCTACACCCGCACCGGCGACGATGGAACGACAGGACTGGTTACGGGCCCTCGGCGATTGAAGCATGACCTTCGCGTTGATGCCTATGGCACGGTCGATGAAACCAATTCGGTGATCGGCGTCGCCAGACTGCATACGGGCGCCTATGCCGATCTCGACGCCATGCTCTTTCGCATTCAGAACGATCTTTTCGATCTGGGCGCAGATCTCGCGACACCGGACACCGGAGAGAAAGTCGAGTGGGAACCGCTACGTATCGTGCAGTCGCAGGTGGATCGCATCGAGGCAGAGATCGACCAGTTGAATGCAGCGCTTGATCCGCTTACTTCCTTCGTCCTGCCCGGCGGCTCCGCTGCTGCTGCCCACCTGCATGTGGCGCGCACCGTGTCGCGCCGTGCGGAACGGTTGATGGTGGAGCTCTCGAAGGCCGACGGTGAAATTGTTAGCCCGGCTGCACTCAAATATATGAACCGGCTTTCCGACTTCCTCTTTGTCGCGGCACGGTACGTCAACGACAACGGAAAGGCCGTCATTCTTTGGGTGCCCGGCAAAAATCGCTGAGCCCCGGAAACACTGCACAGCCAGGCTCTAATGTCGCTCTTGGAATGGGAGCATGACAATTCCACATCTACGAAGAGCTGAAAACTCTTTGTGTTCGGTGCAAAAATGCGTATCCATGTCGCCCATTGACAATCAGCGGTTCGGGAGAGGCCGCATTTTCCCCATCAGTCGAATTGAGGAAGGAAGTCATGAAGATCCTGGTGCCTGTAAAGCGGGTAGTTGATTACAACGTAAAGATCCGTGTGAAGGCGGATGGTACGGGCGTCGAGCTTGCAAACGTCAAGATGTCGATGAACCCGTTCGATGAGATCTCGGTGGAGGAAGCCCTGCGGCTCAAGGAAGCCGGCAAGGCAGAAGAGATCGTTATCGTTTCCATCGGTCCAGCCAAGGCGGAAGAAACAATCCGCACGGCACTCGCCATGGGTGCCGATCGCGGCATCCTGATCGAGACGGATGAAGCCGTGGAACCGCTGGCCGTTGCCAAGCTTCTAAAGGGCGTGGTCGAAGCAGAAAATCCTGGTCTCGTCATTCTTGGAAAACAGGCCATCGATGACGATAGCAACCAGACCGGCCAGATGCTGGCAGCCCTGCTGAAATGGGGTCAGGCAACCTTTGCGTCGAAGGTCGAGATCGGTGAAGGGTCTGCGAAAGTTACGCGCGAAGTCGATGGTGGCCTCCAGACGATCGACGTGAAGCTACCCGCCATCGTCACGACGGACCTGCGCCTCAACGAGCCGCGTTATGCTTCTCTGCCAAACATCATGAAGGCCAAGAAGAAGCCGCTCGACAAGAAGTCTCCCGCCGATTTCGGCGTTGACCTCGCGCCGCGTCTCAAGGTTCTGAAAACCGAAGAGCCGGGTGGCCGCAAGGCGGGGATCAAGGTCAAGAGCGTGGCCGAACTCGTCGAAAAGCTCAAAACCGAAGCTGGCGTCCTCTAAGGATACGAAAGGGAGAAATGTAAAATGGCTATTCTTCTTCTCGCGGAACATGATGGCGCAAGCGTCTCCGATCAGACCGCAAAGGCACTGACTGCCGCTGCCAAGATCGGCGGCGATGTCCATGTGCTGGTGGCAGGCGCGGGCGCCAAGGGCGCGGCGGATGCTGCTGCGAAACTTTCCGGCGTATCGAAGGTGCTGCTCGCCGACGATGCCGCCTATGCAAACAACCTGGCGGAACCGCTCGCCGATCTCGTCGTATCGCTCTCCGGCTCCTACGATGTCATCATCGCTGCAGCGACCGCATCGGCCAAGAACGTCATGCCGCGCGTGGCCGCCCTGCTGGACGTGATGCAGATTTCGGAAATCATCGAGGTCGTCTCTGCCGACACCTACAAGCGTCCGATCTATGCCGGTAACGCTGTCCAGACCGTACAGTCCACCGACGCCAAAAAGGTGATCACCGTTCGCACGGCAGCCTTCGCTGCAACGGCCGAAGGCGGCTCAGCTTCAGTGGAAGCCATTTCGGCAGCGGGCAATCCGGGCGTCTCCTCCTTCGTGGAAGATGCTCTGTCGTCGTCCGATCGCCCTGAACTGACCTCCGCCAAGATCATCGTGTCCGGTGGCCGCGCGCTTGGTTCGTCCGAGAAGTTCCAGGAAGTCATCCTGCCGCTCGCAGACAAGCTGGGTGCAGCCGTTGGCGCATCGCGCGCCGCGGTCGACGCTGGCTATGCCCCGAACGACTGGCAGGTTGGCCAGACCGGCAAGGTAGTTGCACCCGACCTCTACATCGCCTGCGGCATTTCCGGTGCCATCCAGCACCTTGCAGGCATGAAGGATTCGAAGGTCATCGTCGCCATCAACAAGGACGAGGAAGCCCCGATCTTCCAGGTAGCTGACTACGGCCTCGTGGGCGATCTGTTCGAACTTCTGCCGGAACTGCAAAAGTCACTCTGATCCAAAATCAATTGAGACAAAAATGCCGCGTCAATGACGCGGCATTTTTTATGCAGTCCTGCAGCTTTGAAAGGTTATGGCTCGCCAGTCTGCTGACGCAGTTCCGCAACGCGCTTGGCGGCAGTCGGCGGCAGCGGCAAATTGGGGTTGCGCTCCACGGCATGTAGCAGCACCTCATCGCTGGCCTTTTCAAGCACTTCGATCAGATGTTCGAAAAAGGCATCCGGGTCCATGCCGGGCTGAATGGCAGGAAGAATACGAACTTTGAAATGGCCGGGATAGCGCATGGTGCTGCGGCGAGGCCAGAAAAGGCCCGGCTGCATGGCAATCGGCACGACCGGCACCTGTACATCGCGGTAAATCCGCGCGATGCCATAGCGATAGGCGGGCTCGGCACCCGGTGGACGGCGCGTTCCTTCGGGATAGATGATCAACTGGCGGCCTTTGTTCATTTCAAGCTTGGTACGTCGCATCACATCGACCATGACCTTGCCGCGCGCACCGCGATTGACCGCAATCATCCGCTGCTTCTTGAGATACCAGCCGAACAGCGGAATCCAGGTCAGTTCTCTTTTCAGGATGTAGACCGGGTCGCTCATCCACGGCAGCAGGGCATAGGTATCCCAGAAGCTTTGATGCTTTGGCGCGAAAATGCAGCCTGTCTCTGGGATGTTTTCAAGCCCCTCGATCTCGAAGGTCGTCCCGACGATCTTTTCCATCAGCCAGTTATTGGAACGTGCCCAGGCTTTTGGGATCGCATAGGCCTTTTTGCGCGGCAGCATAAAATACACCGGCGTCAGCACAATCATGCGGACAATCAGGTTTGCATAGAACAAGACATTGAAGAGTTGCGAACGCAGAGCAAGCATCAGGCGCTTCCGAATGGCAGAATGGCCCGTCCCTACACCATGAGCCGCCGAAGCGAAAGCAGATCCCATCAACCGCAAGGGATAATCAGAATACTCAACGCCGCGGCTGCGTGCTCTCGGTCTCGATTTGCTGCTCGGACCGCAACCCGTCGCTCTGGCTGTAGCCAATCACGGCCCGCATGCTGGCCGCTGCCATCTTGCCATATTCGGCCAGCATCAGGCGCAGGGCGTCCGGTTCCGTAAACCAGGCCTTTCGCGAGAGATCGGCATTGATGACCGGATAGGGAATGAATTCCGTTCGATGGTCGCGCCGTCGCAGTTCCAGCAAGGTTCGGGGCATGTGATAGTTGTTCGTTACGACCAGGACGGACCGATAATCATGGTCGCTGATCCAGCGGGTGATCTCGTTGGCATTACCGATGGTATCGAGTGCTTCGTAGCCGATATCCACGCAGCACCTGAACAGATCGGGCGAGGCCTGTGTCGCGCGACGGATTGATCCGGGAGAAGCTGCAGGATGCGCACCCGAGATCAACAATCTTTGCCCCGCCTTGTCCCGGAGCAGACCGACCGCCTGGTCAACCCGCTGATATCCTCCGGTCAGCACCACGATGGCATCTGCTTTCACGCCATCCGGCGCCTTCAGCGAGGTGACCGTATCAGCAAACCACAGGAATCCACCGAAGAGCAGCGCAATCACCAGAAGCAGAAAAATGCCGATATAGCGCAGCATACGCCGCAAGGGCCCATGTCGACGAAACCATCCGCGCTGCCCCGGTTGCGTTAACATCTGTGGAATCCCGGTACTCTGCTTTGCTTCGTCACCTCTCATTTTCCGTAGATAGCCCGAGTTGATTGAGGAAAACAGAGGTAATCATCTCTCACGATGACGGTATGCCATCGGAACGACCCGGGTCGGACCGGATCAGGTCAATTTCGTCGATCGTCCGCATCACCGTAAAGCGCGCCGTCAGCGTGGTCAAAAGCGCAATCACGATCATGGTTGCGACAATTCCCAGATATCCGAAAAAATCGATCGTAAAGGTTCCAAACAGGGCTGTTGCCTGATCGCTCTGCGGCGTAGCCAGCGAATTGCTCTGCCAAAGGCTGGCTGACGCAAACAGAAGCGCAGCAAGCGCCCCACCGGCAGCCGATCCCTTCAGGCTGATTTTCAGGAAATGCTTCTGGAATTCGCTGGCCACGAAGCCGCTCTCGGCGCCCACGAAATGCAGAACCTCCACGATATGGCGGTTGCCGGAAAGGGCTCCGCGCGTGGCAAAGATGACAGTCAGGATCATGGCCGTGAAAACCAGAATCAGAATGCTCATTCCGATCAGGACCGTCGTATGCGCCATGGAAACGAGCCGGTCCACCCAGGTGCGGTGATCGTCGAGAAAGGCCTGCGGCACCTCCGCCTTGAGCAGATCACGCATTCCAGCGAAGTCCGGCGGGTTTGCCTCGTCGATGGTGATGATGACGAGGCGTGGGACCGGCAGTTCCTTCAGGTCAAGCCCTGCGCCCAACCACGGCTCCAGCAGACGCGCGGTCGCCGCATCATCCATGATGGTGCCCTGCTTGGTGCCGACAAAGGTCAGTGCAAGATCCCGCGCCTTCTTGAGCGCCGCATCCATATCCAGCCCGTCCTGCGGCTTGATCTGGATGGTGATTTCACGCGAAATCTGGCTCTCCCAGCTCGAAGCGGTGGCTCGAACCATGCTGACCCCGCCGAACGTGAGGCAGGCGAGAAATGACATGATGGCAATGACGACCATCAGCGCATTGCCCTGAATATTCGACGGCGGTAATATCGGGCCGGTTGGACGAACACGCATCTCCGTTCTGCGCCCGCCGGAGCTCGAACTATGAGGCGTGGCCGTTTTCTTTTCCGGTTTTGAACCGGATTTCTTCAGCGCGTTTTTCAGGCGGTTCAGGTCATTCATAGATGTCAAGCCGCCCTTCGGTCAGAATCATGCGTCGCGCATCCACCTGATCCATCAGCCCCAGATCATGGGTGGCGATGACCACGGCCGTGCCCAGCCGGTTCAGTTCCAGAAACAGATTCAGCAGACGCCGTGCCATGGGTGGATCCACGTTGCCGGTTGGCTCGTCGGCAAGAAGGATCTCCGGTCGATCCATCAACGCCCTGGCAATGGCCGCGCGCTGCTTCTCTCCGCCTGAGAGAACCGGAGGTAACACGTTTATGCGCTCACCCAGCCCCACCCATTTCAGAAGCTCTATGACATCTGTCCGATAGCTTGCCTCATCCTTGCCCCGGACACGAAGAGGCAGAGCAACGTTTTCATAGGTCGTCAGGTGATCCAGAAGGCGGAAATCCTGGAAGACAATACCAACCCGCCGGCGCAACATGGGCAATTCAGCGCGTGGTATCTGCGAGAGATCCCGGTCGAACATGCGAATCAGTCCGCGTGTCGGCTGTAGCGACATGAACAGAAGCCGGAGCAGCGTCGTCTTGCCTGCCCCGGATGGTCCCGTGAGAAACTGAAACGATCGCCGCGGGATATCGAAGGTCAGATCCCGCAGGATTTCGGGTCCCATGCCATAGCGCAGGCCGACATTTTCGAAATGAATCAATGCGACATCCAGTGTGAGGGCGTTCGTGTTCGGGTGACGATGACTCGACCGTTCGTAAACGGCAAGGGTTGACGGATCCTTTCTCGCCGATGGCAAAGCCTGCCGTCGCCTGATCCGTTTGCAAAGCATTAACCATATGATTTTACGACTGTCAGGAAGAGGTTTCAATGCCTACGGTTCACGAAGCCGTGGATCGAGAGCACGGAGAAAGCTATGGATGCATTCCGCTCACGGCGTGCGAAGTCCGAAAACAGCTACGATATCCTGCCTCCCGATTCGCTCGGATCAAAGTCAGTCCGTCGTGCCTTGAGCCGCGGAATCGTGGAAGATGCCGAGTTTGTAACTGTACGCGACAGCGCCACACAAACATCGCGGGAGCAGGAAACCCGTCGCACCCCCACCGGCTTTCACAATGACAACGCAACCAGACCGAAGACCGCCCGTCCAAAGCCCGCCAGACGCCCTGATATTGCTGCTCGAAACCAGTCAGCGCTTTCCCCAAAGGCAAGCCTGATCGAGCGGATCGAGCAGAAACTGATGCGAATGTCAGCGGACTTTTTTTCCGCCGTTGTCGCCTTCATTTTCGTCATGGTCTTCGGCTTTTCCGGCGGCTTCTCGCTGATTTCGGCAGACACTCCCAAGGCAGCACAAGGCCTGGACATCACGAATGTCTCGCTCGCCAATCACGATAGCGGCGGCATGCAGATCCTGCAGATTTACGGCATCATTGAAAATCGCGGAATGGTGAGCCGGAAGGTACAGCCCATGCGGGCCGACCTGATGGTGGGAGACAAGGTGGTCTTTACCACGGTCATCCAGCCTCCGGCCCCAGAAATTGGCCAGCACCAAAGCCGCGGCTTCACGGCCCGGATCCCCCATCCTGGTGGAAAAAACCCGCAATTGAAGCTTTCATTCATAGAACCGGGTGCCATAGACTCCTGATTGTGCTATCCGGTGCCTTGAACGGAGCAGGAAAGGCGCAAGATGGCGCCGCCCCACCTGCTCCGATTTTCGTTTTGGAGATGCACGCCCCTTCACAGCGAGCAGATCCTCAAGAACCGCACCGGAAGTCCAAGGAGACGCTGATGCCTGTCGTTCGTGGCAAGACTATCGAGCCGCTGTTCACCGCCGAAATGATTGCCGAGCGCAACCGCAGCATGGCAAAGCAGATTGCCGAAGGCCCAACAAAAGACCTGCTGGTGATTGCCGTTCTGAAGGGCTCGTTCATCTTTGCGGCCGATCTGCTGCGCGCGCTGCATGATACCGGTCTTGCGCCGGAAGTCGAGTTCATCACCCTCTCCAGCTATGGCGCGGGCACCGTGTCGCAAGGCGTTCGGATCGTCAAGGATATCGATTCCGACGTGAAGGACCGCGACGTTCTGCTGATCGACGATATTCTGGAGTCCGGTCGCACCCTGAAGTTTGCGAAGGAACTGCTCTATGAACGCGGCGCGCGTCACGTCACAATCGCCGTGCTTCTCGACAAGAGTGTGAAGCGCAAGGAAAAGCTGGAAGCGGATTATGTGGGCTTCGAATGCCCGGATTACTTCGTTGTCGGCTACGGCATGGATGTCGCCTACGCCTTCCGCGAACTGCCATTCGTCGGCGTCGTCAAGGGCGATACAGAATAGAACAGAGGCTCGGAAAGACACGGGGCGTTAACCATCAACACCCCGTGCCGGCAAATCTTTACTCCTCGAAAAGGAAAAACAGGTCATCTGGGTCCCGAATTGATGCACGGAGTAACCCAAGCCATGGCCAAGATCCTGATCACCGAAGACGAAGATTCGCTGCGCTCCTTCGTTGCTCGCGCGCTCCGTCTCGACGGCCATGAGACCTATGAAGCTGCCGATGGTGCAGAGGGGCTGGAACGTCTGAATGAGGACAGTTTCGATCTGCTCCTGTCGGATATTCGCATGCCGGTCATGGATGGCATCGAACTGGCACACCGTGCCGCAGATCAGTTTCCGCAACTGAAAATCCTGCTGATGACCGGTTATGCCGAACAACGTGAACGCGCCGACGACCTGATGGCAAAGATCATCGATGTCGTTGACAAGCCCTTTGCGCTTCCCGATATCCGCCGCGCCGTAGCGCAGGCCTTGGCAACAGCATCCCGCGCCGCTTGATAAAGACGGATTAGCTTGAATGGCAGGAAGCCGCTGCCCGTCCGCGGCTCTTTTAGCATGTCGCGCAAAAGTGTGCAGCGGTTTTGCGATGACAACATGCGACAAACCAAAGAGATAAAAGCGTCAGGAGCGAATCTGAAAGATCGCGACCCGCTTTAATCACCGCGTCTCCAGCAAACGCTCTAGATAGCGGCGTTCCATATCGTTGAACATCGGATTGCCGATCGTGCCCTGAAGCGTATCGTTCAGCTTTTCGCGAATGGCATCGAGAATGCGCCGCGCCTGCTGCGCATCGATTTCATCCGGCACCCGCAGACGCGTATCCGGCAAGCCATCCGTACCGCCCGTCTCGCGACCGAGTGGATCACGACCCTGCTGGTTGCCCTGGCCAGCCTGTCCCGGACCTTGGCCCTGCCCCTGGCCCTCGCCGGGCTGCTGTCCGCGCATGGCCTGCATCATCTGGTTCATCATGTTCTGGGCGCCCTGCCGCAAGGCGTTCAGCGCATTGCCCTGGCCTTCTACGGCCTGATCACCCTCGGCATTGCCAAGCGCCTTGCCGGCATTGCCCATTTCTTTCTGGGCCTGACCAAAGTTCTGGCCGGGATCCATGCCGAGTTCCTTCAGGCCCTTTTGCAACTGATCCAGCTTCTGGCCGAGCCCCTCCTGCTGCGCCCGCAACTGCTTCAACGCCTCGCGCAACTGCTGCTCGGTCATTTGCTCCGGTTGCTGCTGCCCATTCTGGCCCTGTTGGCCCTGCTGCTGGCCTTGTTGTTGACCTTGCTGGTTCTGGCCCTGCTGGTTTTGACCCTGCTGATTCTGCCCTTGATTATAGGGCTGGTCCGGGTTGCCGCGCTGCATGCGATCCCGCAGGGCCTCATTCAGGCGGTGCGTCTGGTCCATCAGCCGCTGCTGCTCCTGCATGATCTCGCCGAGACGGTCGATCTGCTCACGCATCGGATTGCTTTGCTGCTGTTGACCCTGCTGCGGGCGCTGCATCCGCCCAGCCTGCAGATTGTTCATCATCCGCTGCAATTCGGAAAGCATCTGCTGCGCGGCGTCGCGGTTGCCGGAACGGGCGAGATTTTCGATCTGGTCCATCATCCGTTGCAAATCGCGCTGGCGGATCGTGTTCTGCGCCTGCATGTTCTGCTGCGACTGCGGCATGTTCTGCATGCGCTGGGCAAGCTCGTTCATGAAATTCTGCATGGCCTGACGCAGTTCCTGCATCAGCTTTGCGATTTCCTGTTCCGAAGCATTGTTCTGCAATGCGTCCTGAAGCGCCTGCTGCGCATCGCGCAACCTGCGTTCCGCCTGCGAGAGATCGCCATCCTCGATACCAAGCGCGATTTCCCACAGATAGGCTGCGGTATCCTTCAACTGCTCTTCCGTTCGGGCAAGCTTCATGCGCTCGCGGGCTGAACGAATGAGCAGATAGTG
Source organism: Affinirhizobium lemnae (assembly GCF_022968395.1). Lineage (GTDB taxonomy): Bacteria > Pseudomonadota > Alphaproteobacteria > Rhizobiales > Rhizobiaceae > Neorhizobium > Neorhizobium lemnae. The sequence continues at coordinate 218,726 of NZ_JALJQZ010000002.1, read as the reverse complement.
GCTTAGGTTCGGTATCGTTTCGTCCGGACGCAGCGAAAGCGCCTGGTTGAGCGCCAATGCGCGCGGCATCTGTCGCGTATCGAGCGCGAAGACTTGCCTTTGCTCTGCCACCGCTGCGGCGAGAGGCTCCACAAAGCGCTTGCCGGGCATGATCATTTCCACGGACGCACTGCGCCCTTCCTGCCCTGCGCCGTCCGTTGCAACGAGCGTGATGCGAACCCGCTTGCCTGCGAGCGGATGTTCCGTCAGGTCCCGGCTCGTGGTGCTGCGGATCTCCGGCTCCTTGCCGCGCCGGGGCAGCGTCAGCCGGAATTCTGGTACAGGAAACAATGGCTTCGCGCCTTCTGCGGGCCGTTCGACCGGTTCAATCTTGGCCTCGGCCTTGACGATCCCGTAATCATCTTTCGCCACGGCCATCACCTCCAGCGCACCGTTGACGGCGCGCCTCGGCGGCTTGTCGAAGGCGATTTCCGGCACCTTGTCCGGAATGACGTCAAACAGCCACTGCTGACCGTTGACAGAGAGATCGCCGCTTTCATTGATCTTCATGGCATATGTGCGTGGCGCATTCACAGGGCTGGCGGGCGCGGGGGTCGCCTGTGCTGTCGACTGCGGTTGCGAACCGGGTGCAGTCTGGCCCGGCCTTGCCTGCTCATCCTGCAAGGGAACCGGACGCTGCGCGCCACCTTCCACGGGCAGGAAATTGACCGACTCGGCACCTTCGCCACCGGTTACTCGAACGGTCAGCTGCGAAAATTGCGGCACCATGATCTTGTCCAGCGTCGGCGATTGGTTGCCCGTCAGGAAGATCGGGGCGCGACCGGTATAGGACGGCGGCGTCAGCCACGCATCGATGCGCAGATCCGGATCCGTCTTGGCGGGCGGAGCAGACGGACTGACGATGTCTGCAACAGAACCGCCGCCATTCGAATAGGAATAGGCAAAGGCCACGAAAACCAGAAGCGCCGGAATGGCGCGCAGCGCATAGCGGTCATGGCTTGCGATATCCGGCTGCGGCAGTCCGGCATCCAGATCCGCAATCCTTTGCGCCATGCGGATCTGGTGTTCTTTCCAGAGCGCCCGGGCAAAGGGAGAATCAAAGGCCGGTTCATCTTCCTGCACGCCCACGGGCTGGTGCGGCAGATGATTGCGCTTTTCCAGCAGCCGGTCAGCATCCGCAGCGGCAGGCCAGCGAAGGCGCGAGAGCGGCAGAAGAGATGTCAGGAAGGCAAAAATGAAGATGAAGAAGACGGCCCAGCGTGCAATGTCTGGCATAAGCCGGAACAGGCCAAACCACGCAACAGACAGCGCCAGAGCCAGAATGGAAAGCGGCGCGAGAAGCTTTGGCGCCAGCCGTTCGAGGAAGAGAACGAGCCGCGCAAAGAAGCGCTTGGTTGCGACTCGGCGCGCCAAGGCCGGATGCGTTTCAAAGGCGCCCTTGCGGGAAAGGCTCATGCGGTCCGTCTCCTGAAGCTGGCGGCGTCAACCGGCGATTAGCGACGCAACCAGAGCGCCGCCGCTTGGCCAGAAGATACCAGCCTTTGTGGCGAAGACGAGGGGAAGCGCCAAACTTGATGCCGCTTTCCCGCCATTTCTCTGAAATGTGAACGGTCGGACAGAAAAAACCGCTCAGGCCAGCCAGGCCGGAACACTGTCCAGGCCGATCAACTCCTCATAGGTTCCGCGCGGTCGAATGACGTGGAACTGATCACCCTTGACCAGAACCTCTGGCACCAGCAGGCGTGAATTATAAGTTCCCGCCTGGACTGCGCCATAGGCACCGGCAGAGCCAACCGCGAACAGATCGCCCGGATTGGGCTTCGCAATATCGCGATCAAGCGCCAGATAATCCCCCGTTTCGCAGACAGGACCGACCACATCGGCCTTGATATGTTCCACATCGGCGGCGGGAAGCACGACCGGGCGAATGCCGTGATAAGCTTCATAAAGGGTTGGGCGAATAAGATCGTTCATCGCGCCATCCACGATGACAAAGGTCTTCTCGCCCGCATCCTTCACGAAGATAACTTCGGTGACCAGGATACCTGCATTGCCGACGATCAGACGACCGGGCTCAGTCACGATCCTGCAATTGAGGCTTCGCAGTTGCGCCTTGACAATATCGGCGTAGGCATCCGGCAGCGGCGGTGGCGAATTGTCTTCGCGGTATGGAATGCCGAGCCCACCGCCAATATCCACGTGCTCGATCGCGTGACCGTCAGTTCGCAGCGTCTCGACGAGTTCGCGCAGGAGACGGAACGCATCTTCAAACGGCTGAAGCTCGGTGATCTGGCTACCGATATGCATGTCGATGCCGCTGACATGAATGCCGGGAAGCGTTGCCGCATGGGCATAGACTGCACGCGCCCGCTCATAGGAAATACCGAACTTGTTTTCCTTCTTGCCGGTCGAGATCTTCGCATGGGTGCGCGCATCGACATCCGGGTTGATGCGGAAGGAGACATGCGCCTTGCGGCCCATTTTCTGCGCCCGGACGTTCAGGATTTCGAGTTCCGGCTCCGATTCCACGTTGAAGCAATAGATGCCTGCCTCAAGCGCCAGATCCATTTCCGCAGGCGTCTTTCCGACGCCGGAGAACATGATGCGGCTCGCCGGAATTCCAGCCGCCAAAGCGCGACGCAATTCACCGCCGGAAACAACATCGACGCCTGCCCCCAGCCGACCGAGCGTCTTCAAGACCGCCTGGTTGGAATTGGCCTTCATGGCATAGCACACCATGGCATCCACATCGGCAAAGGCTTTCGAAAATACCTTGTAATGCCGCTCCAGCGTCGCCGTGGAATAGCAATAAAAGGGTGTGCCAACGGCCTTGGCGATGTCCGGAATGGCAACGCCTTCGGCGTGCAACACGCCGTCGATATACTGAAAATGGTTCACGGCAATAACTCGGATTTAGAGAAGCGGATCAAGCAGGAAGGGACGATCCGGAGCCGTATTCTGCTGCGGCTGGCTGCTGTTTTTGCGCAGGTTCTGCTGCTCGATCGGCGTGCTGGGTTTGTCCAGATTGCCCTTTCGGCCACAAGCGGTCACGACGATACCAGCAATGCACATCACAGCGGTGATGCGAACGATTACGCGCAAGGTGGACATTCCAAATCCTTCAAAACAGCAGTTTCAGCCTGTTCATAGCGAAGTTCTTGCCGCTTGTGCAGTCACTTCTTCACGTCTTCAGTTGCGTCCGCGCCACCAGGCAATCTGCTTGCGCACTTCCGACGGAGCGGTTCCGCCGAAGCTGATGCGGCTTGCCACGGAGGCATCGACCGTCAGAACGTCGAAAACCTTCTCGGTAATAGCCTCATGGATCGACTTCAGGTCTTCGAGGCTGAGATCGGCGAGATCGCATCCCTTCTGTTCCGCAAGCGCCACGGCGCGACCGGTCACGTGGTGTGCGTCGCGGAACGGCAGACCCGCCTCCCGCACCAGCCAGTCGGCAAGGTCGGTCGCGGTCGAAAAGCCCGAACCGGCGGCAGCCCGCATGCGGTCCACACGCACCGTCATGTCACGCACCATGCCAGCCATGGCCGCAACGGCAAGTTCCAGGTTCTCGGCGGCGTCGAACACCTGCTCCTTGTCTTCCTGCATATCCTTGGAATAGGCGAGCGGAAGTCCCTTCATGATGGTGAGCAAGGCCACCAGCGAACCATTGATGCGGCCGGTCTTGGCGCGCACCAGTTCGGCGGCATCCGGGTTCTTCTTCTGCGGCATGATCGAGGAGCCGGTCGAAAATGCATCCGACAGGCGGATAAAGCCGAACTGCGGCGTCGACCAGATGACGATTTCCTCGGCAAAGCGCGACAGATGAACCGCGCAGATGGAGGCGACCGAGAGGAACTCCAGCGCGAAATCGCGGTCGGACACCGTATCGATCGAATTGCGGGTCGGCGAACGGAAGCCGAGCGCTTCTGCCGTCATGTGGCGGTCGATCTTGAAGCCGGTGCCGGCCAAGGCGGCGGCACCGATCGGGCATTCGTCCATGTGGTCGATGGCGTGGCGTACACGCGAACGGTCGCGGCCGAACATTTCCACATAGGCCATGCAGTGATGACCGAAGGTAACCGGCTGCGCCGTCTGCAAATGCGTGAAGCCTGGCATCACGGTATCGGCGTGTTCTTCCGCCTTGTCGAGGAGCGCTGTAATGAGGTCCGTCAGCGCAGCATCCGTCTTGACCAGCTCTTCCTTCACCCAGAGGCGGAAATCCAGCGCCACCTGATCGTTACGGGAACGCGCAGTGTGCAGGCGTCCGGCCGCCGGGCCGATCAGCGTTGCAAGGCGTGCCTCGATGTTCATGTGAATGTCTTCGAGCTTGCGCGAGAATTCGAAACGGCCCGCCTCGATCTCTGACAGGATCGTGTTCAGACCTTCGACGATCTTGTCTTTATCTTCGCCGGAAATAATGCCTTGTTTCGCCAGCATGGTGGCATGCGCGATTGAGCCGCGGATATCCTGAGCGTAGAGCTTCTTGTCGAAGCCGATGGAGGCGTTTATCTCCTCCATGATGGCATCTGGACCGGAGGCAAAGCGCCCGCCCCACATCTGGTTGGAGGAACCCGCATCCTTCGTGCCGTCAGCCATGATTATCCGTCCTGGAGTCGTAAATGTCGAACAAAAGACCCTTGGGTCTACCATCCGCCCGCTTGGTTATCGTCGCAGCCATCGCCGGGATCCTGGCGGGTGCGGTTGCGGTATACGTGAAGCATGACCCCTCTGGCAATGCCACAGAAATAGCAGGTGGCCAGTGCGAAGGAGCAATCGAACAGGCAAAGCTTGTCTCTGAGCTGGCGACGGGCGAAATCGCGGCCATGAAGGGCGTCGATAGTCCAAGGCCGTTGCAGTCACTCGCCTTCAAAGGGCCAGCGGGGCAGGATCTGAAACTGCCGAATTTCGAAGGCAAGACGGTTCTCGTCAACCTCTGGGCAACCTGGTGCGTGCCCTGCCGGGAAGAAATGCCGGCACTCAACAATCTGCAGAAGGCCAAGGGTAGCGATCGGTTTGAAGTCGTTGCCATCAACATCGATACCGGCAGTGATGAAAAACCAAAGGCCTTTCTTCAGGAAACAGGCGTGCACGATCTGGCCTATTACCGGGATAGTTCCATGGGTGTCTTCAATGCGCTGAAAAAGGAAGGCCTTGCTTTCGGCCTGCCTGTCACACTCATCGTCAACAGGAAGGGCTGCCTCATCGGCGCCATGAATGGCCCCGCCCACTGGGATAGCGATCGGGCCAAGGACATGATCGCAAAAGTGTCGGCGCTCTGAAGCGCCGACACTTTCAGCTGAAAAGTCAGCGCGTTGGAACCGGCACTTCGCCACGGTAATCGTAGAAGCCGCGACCGGACTTGCGGCCAAGCCAGCCAGCCTCGACATATTTGACCAGCAGCGGACACGGACGATACTTGCTGTCGGCAAGGCCGTCATAGAGAACCTGCATGATGGAGAGACAGGTATCGAGACCGATGAAATCCGCCAGTTGCAGCGGTCCCATCGGATGGTTCGCGCCCAGTTTCATGGCCGTGTCGATCGCCTCGACCGAGCCGACACCCTCATAAAGCGTATAGATCGCCTCGTTGATCATCGGCAAAAGTATGCGGTTGACGATGAATGCCGGGAAATCTTCCGCAACCGTAACTGTCTTGTCGAGAGAAGCTACGAATTCCTTGGCCTTGGTGAACGTTGCCTCGCCGGTTGCAATACCACGCACCAGTTCCACCAGCTTCATAACCGGCACCGGATTCATGAAGTGAATACCCATGAAGCGTTCGGGGCGATCGGTTGCGGAAGCAAGCCTCGTAATGGACAGCGACGATGTATTAGTTGCCAACAGGGCTTCGGGCTTCAGAACGGGGCAGACTTGCGCGAAAATCTTGCGCTTGACGCTCTCGTCCTCTGTAGCCGCCTCGATCACCAGATCGGCGGAAGCGAAGTCGTGCACATCGCCAGTCCCACGAATACGGGACAGGGTCGCGCGGCGATCCTCGTCGGAAAGCTTGCCATTGCTGACCTGCCGCGCCAGGTTTCCGTTGATGGTGGCAAGACCTGCCTCGATCCGCTCGGCGGAAAGGTCATAAAGCGTGACTTTGTAGCCTGCCAGCGCGCAGACATGCGCAATGCCACACCCCATCTGTCCCGCGCCGACAATTCCTACATTCGTGATCATGATGCCCCATTCTCATTGAAAGCGGTTTTGAAGAGACCCGCATGTGATGCGCAGCCGTACAACTTGCGTGCGCAGATAAGCTTTTGGCCCCTGTACAAGTGATAATGCCCGAACCAGCAATTTACCAGCCCTGTTGCAACGCCGCATGAACAACAAGTCGTATTGTTGGCGCCATGATTAAAATGATAAAAGATCACCTTTCATGGTCCGGGTCACACAATGCGCCACCCCTTCCAGCCAGGCATCGCGAATCCCCATGTCACGCATGTGCTCCACTGTATTCGTCACGTAGGCGTGGTTCGGACCCGACTTGCCTGTTGCCCCTGCAATGATCCGGGCCGCCTCATCGATTTCGAGCGAACCGGCATATTGGGGGTGAGTTCTGTCGATCACGTAGCCCGTCGCGCGAACCTTTCGTCCATCGAGCAACACGAGCGGCAGTGATTTTTCGAGATAGACGTTGGTCACCAGCTCTCGCTCGCGAAGATAGGCCAGCACCTCCGGCCAGTCGCCCTCAGCCACCCGGAAAGCCACGCCCTTGCAGGAACCACCCCGATCAAGCCCCAGCACCAGCCCCGGCTGCTCGGGCGTTCCCCGGTGAACATAGGAGCGAACGCAGAGCGAGCGGCGATAGCCGAAGGTCAATGCATTGATCCGCTCTTGAAAGGCAAAGCCGGGGTTCCACATCAGGGAGCCGTAGCCAAAGACCCAAAATTCGTCCATATCGCACGCCACATCGCATAATTATTTTGCAAAGCACCATTGGAGATCATCATGGCAGCGTCAAGCCGAAGCAACGTGAGTGCAAAGATTTGGGCGCTCGCAGCCGGCATTCTCCTGGTGATCGGGCTCTACACGGCCGGGTGGTTCTATGCGGCATCAATGCTGAAGGAAAAGACGCTTGCGCTACTTGGCGATCAGCAGCGCCATGGCGTTACTGCTGTCTGCCAGGATGCGGAATATCGCGGCTATCCGTTCCGGATCGGCCTGTTCTGCTCAAAGGTATCCATCGATGACAAAACTAACGGTGTTGCGGCCACCTTTGGTGCATTGCGCTCCGCAGCACAGATTTATCAGCCAAGCCACATCGTTTGGGAACTGGATGGTCCGGCGGAAACACGCACCGGCACCGGCATTGCGGCATCCTCGCAATGGGAAAGCCTGCAGTCCAGCCTCGTCACCACGCTGGGCGGTGTAGATCGTAGCTCCACAGTCATCAAGGGTCTGATGACCGGTATCGTTTCGACCCAGACAAGCCAGGCCTTCGACGTCAAGGTCGGCCATACTGAAGCCCACCTGCGCCAGAACGGAAACGACCTTGATGCGGCCATTACGCTGCAGGATACGGATGTCTCCGCAAAGGGCGTCCCGCAGATCGTGCCGCGCTTTACGGCAGTGGGTGATGTGACGCTTGCCGGAAAAGCAGCCCTGCTCGCCGGTCAGGATCCGGGTCGAGGTATCTATGGCACCAAGGGCGAAATGCGCCGCCTTGGCATCGACCTTGGCAATGGTCAGGCGCTGTCGATCAGCGGGCCATTCTCCGTGGGTGACGATGGCCGCATTTCCGGAAAACTGCGGGTGGAAGTCGACAAGCTGAGCGCCTGGCGTGACCAGATCAAGGCTAGCGCCCCGCAATTGGCCAAGACGGTCGACACGGCCACCAAGATGCTCTCCGCCATGACCGGCGGCGGCGACAGAGCTGCCATCGATCTTACACTGAACAATGGCAAGGTCATCCTCGGCGGGTTCATCGCGATTGGCGAGATCCCGCCGCTATAACGGCTTCGTATCTCGTCAGGCCTTCGGGTCCAGCGCGTGGCGGCCAAAGTCGGGCGCGTCCACGTCCTGGCCCGCCTGAACGATGGAACGGCGAATGGTACGGGTGCGCGAGAACAGTTCGAACAGCTTGTCGCCCTCGCCCCAGCGGATTGCCCGCTGCAGATAGGCCAGATCCTCGGAGAACCGCGCCAGCATTTCGAGGATGGCATCCTTGTTATGCAGGCACACATCCCGCCACATCGTGGGGTCTGACGCCGCCAGACGGGTGAAGTCACGGAAACCGGACGCGGAATATTTGATGACTTCCGATTCCGTTACGGTCTCCAGATCGTCCGCCGTGCCCACGATATTGTAGGCGATGATGTGCGGCAGGTGAGAGACAATCGCCAGCACCTTGTCGTGATGCTGCGGATCCATCTCGTCGATCTTGGAACCGAGCGCGATCCAGAAATTCCGCAGACGTCCCAGGGCCGCCTCATCCGTCTCTGGCAGAGGTGTAAAAATGCACCAGCGTCCGCGAAACAGGCCTTCGAAACCGGCGTCCGGACCGGATTTCTCCGTACCCGCCAGCGGGTGACCCGGAATGAAATGAACGCCTTCCGGCACATGCGGTGCCATCTGCGCGATCACGGAGGCCTTTGTCGAGCCGACATCGGTAAGGATCGCACCGGGCTTCAGGTTCGGCGCGATCTGCTCCGCCACAAGGCCGGAAGAACCGACCGGAACGGAGACGACAATGAGATCCGCATCGCGAACCGCCTCTGCCGCTGAGGTCGTGTAGCGATCGCCGAGTGCAAGCTCTTCGGCGCGCTTCAGCGTTTCGGGGCTGCGGGTGGAGATCACCACTTCGCCCGCCAGACCCAGCGCCTTGATGTCGCGCGCAATCGATGAGCCAATCAGACCGATGCCGATCAGCGCGATCCGGTCAAACAGAAGGTCGCTCATGCCTTGCCCAGAAATTCGCGCATTGCGGCAATCACACCGAGATTGGCTTCTTCCGAACCCACCGTCATGCGCAGCGCATTCGGGAAACCATAGCCCTTTACGGCACGCAGAATGTAGCCGCGGCTGGTGAGGAACTCATCGGCGTCCGGCGCACGCTTGCCATCGACATCCGGGAAATGGAGGAGAACGAAATTGGTCACCGACGGCGTAACAGTCAGCCCCATTTCCTCGAAAGCCTTGGTGAGCTTGGACAGCCATTCATCGTTGTGAGCAACAGCCTTTGCGATGAAGGCCTGATCGCGCATGGCAGCGGACCCTGCGGCAATGGCAGGCGCATTCATGTTGAACGGCCCGCGAATACGGTTCAGGGCATCGAGGATATCGGCAGGGCCGTACATCCAGCCCACGCGCAGTGCGGCCAGACCGTAAGCCTTGGAGAAGGTGCGGGTCATCACAACATTCTGGCTGGACGAAACGAGCTCGATACCCGCTTCGTAATCATGCTCGTGTACATATTCAGCATAGGCGGCATCAAGAACCAGAATCACATTCTTCGGAAGGCCCGCATGCAGACGGCGCACTTCCGCAGCAGGAACATAGGTACCGGTCGGATTGCCGGGATTGGCGATGAACACCATCTTCGTCTTCGGCGTGACGGCTGCAAGAATGGCGTCCACGTCAACGCGGGCCTCTTTCTCCTTCACCGTGACCGGCGTGGCACCGGCACCCATAATCTGGATCTTGTAGACGAGAAAGCCGTGCTCGGTGATGATCGCCTCATCGCCCAGGCCGAGATAGACGTGGCACAGCAAGCCCAGAAGCTCGTCCGAGCCGTTGCCGCACATCAGGTTCGCCGGGTTCAGGCCGTGCGTTTCGGCAATCGCGCCGCGCAACTGGTTCGCCTGACCGTCCGGATAGATTTCCAGATGGCCCGCTGTCTGACGAAACGCATCGATGGCGCTTGGGCTGGCACCCAGCGGCGTCTCGTTGGAGGAAAGCTTGAACACGCGGGCCACGCCCGGCGCATGTTCCTTACCCGGCACATAGGCGGCGATATCCATGATTCCGGGGCGGGGAACGGGCTTCAGCACGGCTGTATCCATGGGACAGGAACCTTCCATAAATTAGACCCTTCGCCCTTAATCCCGTCAGCCGCTTTTGTCGAGGCCAGACGAGGCCGGGGCCGACTTCAACTCAGGCATGACCTCAACTGCGGCTTCTGGTCGTCGGAACGCCCTGTGCGCCAAGCACGGGCACGAAGACGCGACGGGATGCGCGTGCCGCGACAGGAAGCCCCTGATAGAGGCGCTTCTGCGCTTCCAGAATGAGAACGCCGGAAAAAGCAGGCCAGAGCCTCCGGCCAATGCGTTCCAGACCGTGACGAAGCTTGAGGACGGCTCGCACTTTCGACGGCGGAAAGAATAGCGCTTCTGCACTGGCGGCGGGGGTGAAATTCGTCTCCCGCAGCAGGTTCGTCAGTTGCCGGCGGGAATAGGGCCGTCCGGAACCGAAGGGCGTATGCTCCATGCGCGCCCAGACCCCGCGACGGTTCGGCACGACGATGACCAGCCGCCCACCCGGCGCCAGCACCCGCCACATCTCCTTCAGGGTCTCGCGCGGATTTTCGGCAAATTCCAGCGAATGCACCATCAGGATCCGATCGATGGAGGAATCCGGCAACGGCAGCTCCTCCTCGAAAACCAGCGCCGTCGAGGAAAGATCGCCGACCGGCCAGTTTACCGCCCCCTGCCCTGCCGGCATGAAGGCAAATGTCCGCTCCGTATCGGCCTTGAAGCGCTCGATATAAGGCACCGCGTAGCCAAGGCCCACCAGCCGCTCTTCCGGAAGCCGCGCCCAGAGCGAACTCAGGGCCATACCGATGGAATGCTCGGCAAAGGCACCCAGGGGCGAATGATAGAATTCTCTGAGATCGACAATATCGGCGTGCATTTCCCAAACCTGACCGATGGGAGGTTGGACTTCAAGTCGTCTGTCTCTACATTGTGTCGCAAACAGTGCAGCGCAACGGGTCTGGCGAATGAAACCTCTGGAAATCGAAGTCTTTACATGCCGAAGCGATAATTATGGCGTTCTGGTTCACGATCCCGAAAGCGGATTGACGGCCTGCATTGATGCTCCCGAGGAAGGGCCGATCGTCAACGCAGCAGAAAAACGCGGCTGGAAGATTACCCACATTTTCACCACCCATCACCACACCGATCACGTCGAGGCCAATCTGGCGCTGAAGGAGCGCTATGGCTGCGAGATCATCGGCCCGATCAACGAAGCGGTTGCCATTCCGGGCCTTGATCGCACGATAGGGGATGGCGATGAGTTTCAGTTCGGCGAACATCCGGTGCGGGTGTTCGAAACGCCGGGGCACACCGCGGGCCACATCTGTTTCCATTTCCCTGAAGACAAGATTCTGTTTGCCGCCGATACGCTTTTCGCGCTGGGCTGCGGGCGCCTGTTCGAGAGAACCGCCGCCGATATGTGGCATTCCTTCCAGAAGCTGGCCGTGCTGCCGGATGAGACGGCCATCTACTTTGGCCATGAGTATACGCAATCCAATGCCCGCTTTGCGCTCAGCGTGGATGCTGGCAACGAGGTGCTTCAGCGACGCGCCCGCCAGATCGATGAATTGCGCGCCGAGGGGAAGTTCACGATACCCACCATGATGGGGCTGGAAAAGGAAACCAATCCCTTCCTGCGCGTGGCAGATCCCGATATCCGCCGCCATCTGGTGATGGAAGGCGCCACCAATGAGGATGTCTTTGCCGAACTGCGCAAGCGCAAGGACAACTTCAAGTGACAGCAGCCGAGATCATTGAGACACTCGGCATGCAGCGTCACCCGGAAGGTGGCTGGTATGTCGAAACCTTCCGAGACACGAATGGCGGGCAGCGAGGACACTCGACTGCCATCTACTATCTGCTGGAACAGGGTGAGCGTTCGCACTGGCATCGGGTCACGGACGCAGTCGAAGTCTGGCATTTCTATGCGGGCCATCCGTTGAAGCTTCGGCTGGCAAAGCATGGCGAGAACCCGCGTGAAGCCATTCTCGGTCTGGATCTGCAACAGGGCCAGAGACCTCAGGTCATCGTCGAGGCCAATGAATGGCAGTCGGCCGAACCCATGGGTGCCTTCACCCTCGTCGGCTGCACCGTTTCACCCGGCTTCGAATTTTCGAAATTCGAGATGGCCGCACCCGGCTGGGAGCCGGGCACATAACGTTTATTCAGCGGGGGCTTCGCTTAGCTTAGGCTTCCGCCGGATCATCTCCTTTGCCGCCAGCATGGCACCACCGGTAATCAGCAGGCAGGCGAGACCAATCCTGAGACTTGGTTCCGCAAAGCCGAAGAGCGTGAGGATGAGGGTCGAGAGCAGTGGTGCTGCATAGCTGGCTGCACCCAGAATCTGGATATCGCCGTTTTTCACGCCGTAATCCCAGGCGTAGAACGCAGCGCCGACCGGCAGAAGACCAAGGCCGATGACGGCGGCCCATTCGCTGCCATTGGCAGGCCAGACGGTCGTTTCCAGAGCCAGATGGCAGAGGAAGGAAAGCGCTGATGTGGCGAGGCAGAAGCCGGTCACGACATCGGTGGAAACCGCCTCGAAACGCCGGGTCAACAGCGAATAGCCGGACCAGGTGAAGGCGCAGAGAAAGGCCGCACCATAGCCCACGAGATAGGCCTGATCGAAATTGAGGCCCGAGCGGGAAATGATGGCGAAGGTTCCGGCAAGACCGGCAATCGCACCGGCCACATGGAACCAGCGCAGGCGTTCACCCGGCAGAAGCGCCGAACCCACCACGATCAGCAGCGGCCAGAGATAGGCGATCAAACCCGCTTCGACCGCCGGAGCGTTTCGAAGCGCCGTGAAATACAGCGCGTGATAGCCGAACAGTCCGCCAATGCCGATGAGCCAGACCTTTGGCGGCTGCCTCAAAAGCTTGATCCGCTCCGGCTTGACCGCCAGCAGCAAGACGCCCGGCAGGCTGCCGATGGCAAAGGTGATTGCAGCCAGTTGAAACGGTGACATGGTGCCGGAGGCGGCAGTCATCAGCGCCAGCAGCGACCACATGATAATGGCCGTAAAGCCAATCAGCGTTCCCCGAACCTTCATCCCCGCCCCTTCGATCTGCCCCATCAGGCGGAACGGGCACAGGCACCCTTAACCGCCGTATTTCGTTGCCGTGACATAGACATCGCCGACCTTGGTCGGAATGCGTGCATAGACGGGAGCATATACATTAGCGCCCTCTGCCTTTGCAAACCAAACTTCCATGCGCTGCTTCTTCAGGAACTCGATATCGCTGCGCCCCTTGCGATAGCCCGCTTTCGGTTCATAGCGCACCTCGCAAACCAGCGCATCGCCCTTGAAGCCCTTGGTCGAGAACGGCTTCGAACCCTTTGGCGAAAGCACGAGATCCATGCGCGACTCACCGTCATAAACCTGCATGCGCGATGGGCAGACCGATGCACCATCCGGGAAAATCAGACCCGAAATCGGGTCCATGACCGAACGAAGGTCCGCTTCGGTGACCGGCACCCAACTGGCCGGGCGCGTGCCCGGTTCAGGCGAAATGGAGGTGGAGACCACATCGCCATTCCGATAACCCACATTGTAGATGCGGGTTTTCTTCCCACGCGTATAGGTGAGTTTGTAGCTGCCGGTCTGCAGCTTCTTGCCCTGCACAACCCCCGTCACATCGGTATCGGCGGAGATGCGGCTGAACAGGTTAACGAGCCCCGCAGACTTGAAGGATCCGGCGATCTTGTAGTCTTTCGCGTTGAATTCGCTGGCAAAAGATGCAGTCGCAATCGGCAGCAGGCCAAGCGAGATGTCGTATTCGCTGACATGGCGGATGGAGGCGGGCACCGCCGGTTGCGCAGCCAGACCCAAGGCAGCGACAGTCAGGATGAGAATGCTTCGGCCTTGCTTGAGCATGGTCTACTCTTCAAAAACGGATGATGTTAACAATTCTATAACCTTTGCACTGTGGCAACAAAATAGCGAAGCGAAGCGGCCAAGTGCCGGATTTCTGAGTCATTTAAGGATGTTTGTGCCCAGGAATGACTTGACGGCACCGCACCCACTGACTATAGAACCGCAACTTTCCAATCAGGACCAGTTGGATCGGCAGGCCGGATTTTGTCCGAAACCCCATTCAATTGCAAAGAAGAACAAAGGTGTACCCATGTCCCGTGTTTGCGAATTGACCGGTAAGGGCGTCCAGTCGGGCAACAATGTCAGCCACGCCAACAACAAGACGAAGCGTCGGTTCTTGCCGAACCTGTGCCACGTTACGCTGATTTCCGATGCTCTCGGCCAGCGTTACCGTCTGCGCGTTTCTGCCCATGCCCTGCGCTCTGTTGAGCATCGTGGCGGCCTCGATGCTTTCCTTCTGAAGGCTGACGAGACAGAGCTGTCCATGCGCGCTCGCCTGCTGCGCCGCCAGATCGTGAAGAAGACGGCTGAAGCCGCTTAATTCACGTTCGCGATAGCATCCGAATTTCAGTGAAGGCTTGGCGGTTCGTCCGTGCAGGCCTTTTCTGTTGTCTATTGTCGTCCTCCAGCTGGTGGCATCACCCAGGGTAAAAAAATGCAGTATCTGCGCGCGACCTCCATCTACATTGCCCTGATGACGCTTGTCGTCGTCTCGTCGAATTACCTCGTCCAGTTTCCGATGCCGGGCACAGTCCTCGGCATCAATCTGAGTGACCTTCTGACCTGGGGCGCTTTCACCTACCCCGCAGCCTTCCTCGTCACAGACCTGACGAACCGCCAGTTCGGGCCAAAGATTGCCCGCCGCGTGGTGTTCGCCGGTTTTGTGGTCGGTGTTGCGCTCTCCTTCTACACATCCATGCCCCGTATCGCGATGGCATCCGGCACGGCCTATCTGGTCGGGCAATTGCTGGATATCTCCGTGTTCAACCAGCTGCGCCGTCAGAGCTGGTGGCAGGCGCCGCTGGCCGGTTCCATGTTGGGTTCGGCGCTGGATACGCTGCTGTTCTTCTCGCTCTCCTTTGCGCCGGTCTTCGGCTTTCTGGGCGCGAATGATGACTTCGCTATCGGCTCCGCGCCGATTCTGGGCGTCTTCGCCACGGAAGCACCGCGCTGGATCTCCTGGGCCATTGGTGACTTTGCTGTGAAGCTGATCGTCGGGCTCCTGATGCTCCTGCCCTATGGCGCCCTGATGAGCGTCCTGAAGCCCATGCCTCCGGCAAAGACTGTCTGAACAGAACTGGCGATCCCTGACTTCGGGAATAGCTTCTGGATCTGTTGTCTAAGAACCCGCGTCCATTCCGGGCACGTTCTCGTATTCACGCGGCAGAACCTGCCCGTGGTGTGAGGGTCAGTTCGGGCCCGTATCCGTGTGAGTGATACGGGTTATGCGGTCGGGGCGCTGAAAGCTGCCTCGTAGAAGTAGTATAGGTGACACCTCTCAGCGCCCCGTTCAGCGGTTTATGCCCGCGACTTCGGTCTCTCTGCCTAGAATGATGATTTAAGCTCTTAACCACCGCCTGCCCGGATAAAACCGGACGGACCACAGGCGGCGAAGCCCAAACCACCATTCCCCATGTGTGCCACACAGGCACGCCTGACGCGCCAGTTCGGAGATGAAACGGGAGGCTGACGTCCGAAGCCCTGCCATTTCCCCCGTGTCGTCAGAGGGAGACCATTTTCCGCGAACCCGGAGGTGAAGGTTTTGCGTCTACCCCTTCACGCCCGCGCCGGTCCCGCATCGCCAGCACGCCTGCTGGTGTAACCGTTGCGGAACGGGAGCAGTGAAACATGAGTGCGAGGGGGTGGCGGAGTGAGGGGCGAAAAAATATTGGCGAAGGGCGACGATTTTTTCAAACGTCGGTGGGTCGGATCGGATCAAGGCATGTCGATGCGCGATGAAGATCCCCTCCCCAACCCTCCCCACAAGGGGGAGGGAGCAGGTTGAGTACGCCGCAGCCATGGTAATTTACGAAAAGAAAACGGGGGCTTGCCCAGGATGCGAGTGGACTCCCTCCCACAAGGGGGAGGGCGCAGGTTGAGTACGCCGCAGCCATCGTAATTTACGAAAAGAAGATAGGGGCTTACCAAGGATGCAGGTGAACTCCCTCCCACAAGGGGGAGGGCGCAGGTTGAGTACGCCGCAGCCATGGTAATTTATGAAAAGAAGACAGGGGTTTGCCAAGGATGCAGGTGAACTCCCTCTCACAAGAGGGAGGGAGCAGGTTGAGTACGCCGCAGCCATGGTAAATTACGAAAAGAAAACACGTGTTTGCCCAGGATGCGAGTGGACTCCCTCCCCCTTGTGGGGAGGGTTGGGGAGGGGCCTTATCTAAAAGCCAAGCCATTCGGGCCGTGTACCATGGGGCTGAACCTGCCTCCATCTCTCAACCAACTGATTGCATGCGCATGCACGGAATAAATCCCCCACATCTTGCAATTGCAGCTGCAACCTTGGCGGCATAGACTGACCGCGGGACCGGAAGTAACGGGCCGGTTCCGGGGTGTCGAAACCTCTCGTACGTTGGACTGGCATCCGCTAAACGAGATGTCCTCTCAGTCACTGGTTGGTGGCTGAGTGATTGAGCTTGGCTTATAAGCTATCCACCTTCTATGGCTGGGGAGGCCCTGACGTATGTTCAAGGTGCTTGCACCTAAAGGTCAGGGCAGTCGTACGTACGCGATTTTCGAACTCCCCGGCCGCCAGAGGCCACGGCTACGTCAGCCCTCAGTCGGAAACGATTGAGGGCTGACGTAGCCTGTCTGTCGTTCACGGTGTCCTTTGCGCGAATGGATCTCGCGCGGCACCTTGGGCAACCTTGGCCTTTGGCGCGCCATCCCCCCGTTTCAAACGATGCGATGCGGCGTGTCGGTGGGCGGGCTTTTGATCGTTCACCGGCTGCCCGCGCTCCACGCCTTGAAGACGCAGAGACCGGGAGGCGTCAAAGCCATGGACAATTACAATCTCGCTGCCGACCTGCTGGCCACTTTCCGAGCCTCGCCGGATATCATAAAGGCGCTGCTGGTCATTATACCGCCTGCCTTCTGTCTGGCTCTTTTGAAACTTCTGCTTTCCGCGCGAACCAGAAAAAGGCCGGTTGTCACTACGCCAAAGGCAGAGGGTCTGGACGGGGAAATTCTGCTGCCCGCAATTGACCGGGACCGTTTCCCTCTCAGCCCTGTTCGGCCAGACGAAATTCCAGAAGCAGATTGCGCTGAAGGATGGAGTGATTGTCGTCCGAAATCAGGATCAGATGCGGGCGGCCATCCGGGCCGGTGACCACATCGAGCCCCTCCATATTGTCGATCTGGTCGTTCTGATCGGCCTCCAGAAGCACCGGCCCATCGATAACGGCACCGGGCCTGATGCTATCCCCGGCAATGCGGCGAATGCGCATGCCGACACCACCGATGAAACTGAACCGCCGCTCCAGAAGCAGCAGATCGCCGCCGGGCAGAAACGCGCCATCCGTGACATCCCACGGCTCATCGCGCTTCACCTTGAACTGCCCCTTCAACGGGCCTTCAAGGATGGCGGCGTAAAGACGGCCCTGCTTGTCCACGCTGCGCTCGGCAATCGTCAGAACGGCGCCCTTGAGCGGACTTGGCTCCGGTGCCACGACAACCGTTTCCAGAGAGCCATTGCCGCGCAATTCACCCTTGGGAATGAGAATGTCGAGCGTGCGAGACGGTTTCGCCGCTTCAAAACCGGGATCAGGATAGATATCGACGCGGTGCCTTCGCTCGAAACTGACGATAACCTGGCCATCCCGAAGCGTTACGCCTTCGGCATCGATATCGCCTTTGCCGGAGGGCTCGTCACCGCTCGCGTCCCGCATCGCCGTGATTTTGAAATTGGACAGTCCGGAAGGCCGACCATTGCCGTCACGATCCAGCTCACCCGTCAACCAATGGCCCGTATCGAGAACGGAGACGAAGCTCTTGCCATCCGGGCGAAAACGGATGCTGGATATGGAGCCCAGCAGGGATTCCTTCGAGGTGAACTCCAGACCGCCGACGAATTCAAGGCCTCCGAAGCGTGTCTCGGTCGATCCCGGCTTGAACGTCGCGATCTGGCGCACCTGCACCGGCGCATCCACCGCTTCCGCCGCCTGCCCTGCCAGCGGGAGAACCAAACCCAGTAAACCGGCCAGAAGAGCGAGCGGTTGCAACCCGCGCTTCTTCTTAGCCTGCACGGCGCACGCCGCGACCACGTCCACGTCCGGAATTCTCATCGAACAATGCCGCCAGCTGCTCGGTCATGGCACCGGCCAGCTCGTCCGCATCCACGATGGTGACCGCGCGCTGGTAATAGCGTGTGACATCGTGGCCGATGCCGATGGCCAGAAGCTCGACCGGCGACTTCGTCTCGATCTGCTCGATGACGGCCCGCAGGTGGCGCTCCAGATAATTGCCCGGATTGACCGACAGCGTGGAATCATCCACCGGCGCGCCATCCGAAATCATCATCATGATCTTGCGCTGCTCGGGACGACCGATCAGGCGATTATGCGCCCACATCAGCGCTTCGCCATCGATGTTTTCCTTCAGCAAACCTTCGCGCATCATCAGGCCGAGATTGCGGCGCGAACGACGCCATGGCGCATCTGCCGACTTGTAGACAATATGGCGCAGATCGTTGAGACGGCCCGGTGTCGGCGGCTTGCCGCTGGCCAGCCACTGCTCACGGCTCTGGCCACCCTTCCACGCCTTCGTGGTAAAGCCGAGAATTTCCACCTTGACGCCCGAACGCTCCAGCGTGCGCGCCAGAATATCAGCGCAAGTTGCCGCAACGGTGATGGGGCGTCCGCGCATCGAGCCGGAATTATCGATGACCAGCGAAACAACCGTATCGCGGAACTTCGTATCGCGCTCGCGCTTGAAGGAAAGCGGCTGCATGGGATCGATCACGAGGCGCACAAGGCGCGCCGGATCGAGATAGCCCTCTTCCAGGTCGAATTCCCAGGAGCGATTCTGCTGTGCCATCAGGCGGCGCTGCAGCCGGTTTGCCAGGCGGCCCACAGCACCTTGCAAATGGGCAAGCTGCTTGTCGAGGAAGGCACGCAGACGGTCGAGTTCCGCCTCGTCGCAAAGTTCTTCCGCTGTGATTTCCTCGTCGAATTCCTGCGTGAAGATGTTGTAATCCACCTTCTCGTTGAAATCGTCGAATGGCAGGTTCGGACGCTTGGTTTCTCCGGGCGTTTCCGACTGGTCCGCATCTTCGTCGGTCATGTCGTCGTCGGAAATTTCCGCGCCGTCCATTTCGCCTTCGTCGAGCTGCTCCTCCGCGGCCTGGCTTTCCTCAGCAGGGGCGGCATCGGAACCAGCGTCTTCTTCTACCTCTTCGTTCTCGGTCTCGTTGCTGCGCGGCTGCTCTTCATCATCCGGATTTTCCATCTGTTCCGGATCGTTTTCCTCGTCGCCATAGTCTTCCGCCATCTGCATGGAGGACAACATGTGGCGCACCAGCTTGCCGAAGGCCTGCTGGTCGTCGATGACCGTTTTGAGATTATCAAGATCGCCCGCAATCGTCTGCTCGAAATACGGACGCCAGAGATCCAGCACCTTGCCAGCGGAGGCGGGCGGAGCGGTGCCCGTCAGCTTTTCGCGCACCAGCATGGCCATGGCTTCGCCGATCGGCGCATCTTCCTGCCGCTGCACGCCTGAGAAATTCGCCTTCGAATATTTCTCGGCATTCATGCTGTTGATGTTGCTGGCAACGCCTTCCATCCGCAGCGAGCCGATGGATTCAACGCGGGCTTGCTCGACGACATCGAACACGGCGCGCGCATCCGTGCCCTGCGGCGACATGGCCGCATGCACGCTCGTATCGTGGCAGGCAAGCCTGAGCGCCATGGAATCGCCCAGGCCACGGGTCACGGCCAGTTCATGCGCGGTAGGCCGCTTCGAAAGTTCGGGAAGGCGGATACGATCTCCCGCCATGCCCGGACGTTCATTGGCGAAGGAAACCTCCACCTCGCCATTGCCCGCGATGGAGCGCACGCAACCGGTGATCGCGCGACGCAACGGCTCGGTATCCACCGGTCCGCCCGTCTTCGCCTTGGTGTTGTCGCCGCGGCCTGCCATGCTCATCTACCTTGCTGCCTGCGCTACCTGCCTCTCGGCACTCAAGCCCCGAGAACGATGTTCGCGGCGCTTTCCTTCAGTTCGACGCCGAAGGCACGCTGATATTGTTCTGCCACCAGCGTCCGCTCCAGCTCATCACACTTGTTGAGGAAGGTGATGCGGAACGCGAAAGCGACGTCGCCGAAGATGGCCGCATTTTCCGCCCAGGTGATGACCGTACGCGGGCTCATGACCGTGGAAAGATCGCCGTTCATGAAGGCCGAGCGCGTCATGTCCGCCACGCGCACCATCTTGGATACGGTTTCGCGACCCTGCGCCGAACCACCGAATGCCTTGACCTTGGCAGCGACAATATCGACTTCCTTGTCATGCGGCAGATAGTTCAACGTGGTGACGATCGACCAGCGGTCCATCTGCGCCTGGTTGATCTGCTGCGTGCCGTGATAGAGGCCCGTGGTATCGCCGAGGCCGACCGTATTGGCGGTTGCGAAAATGCGGAAGGCGGGGTGAGGACGGATGACGCGGCTCTGGTCGAGAAGCGTCAGGCGACCCGAGCTTTCCAGCACGCGCTGGATGACGAACATGACATCGGGACGGCCCGCATCATATTCATCGAACACCAGTGCCACATTGTGCTGATAGGCCCAGGGCAGGATGCCATCCTTGAACTCGGTGACCTGCTTGCCATCCTTCAGGACGATTGCGTCCTTGCCGACGAGATCGATACGGCTGACATGGCTATCGAGGTTGATACGCACGCACGGCCAGTTGAGGCGCGCGGCGACCTGTTCGATATGGGTGGACTTGCCGGTGCCGTGATAGCCGGACACCATGACGCGTCGGTTATGAGCAAAACCGGCCAGGATTGCAAGCGTCGTATCCCGGTCGAAGAGATAGTCGGGATCGAGTTCCGGCACGTAGGGGTCGCCATTCGAATAGGCGGGAACCTGAAGGTCCGTGTCGATGCCGAAGACATCCCGGACAGAAACGGTGGTATCCGGAAGATTGGTTATATCAAGATCGATTTTGCTCATCACCACTCCACGCCGAACCGGCTAAGGTCCGGTCGCAATCCTCTCTGTCATGTTGCCTTGCACCAGAACGGCTTAGCAGAAACCGGACTGCTTTAACAATTGGTAGGCCTGTATCACAGCCCTAAATCGTTCTTCCGAACCGCGATCGCCGCCATTTGCGTCCGGGTGGTGCTTCTTGACCAGTTCCTTGTAGCGGCTCTTGATTTCTGCCGCTGTTGCGGCTGCCGTCAAGCCCATTGTGTCAAAAGCTTTCGCTTCCAGCGTCTTTACCTTGCGAACCGCAGTCTGCGCACCCGCAGACGCACCGCCGTCACGGACGAAACCGAACGGATCCTTCACCCGGTTGAAGCTGGCCGCTGAACCGGATCGCGTGGACGCATGACGCGGCGCATCCTTCGCCGCCTTGTTGACGCCGATGGTCCAGGTCGGGCGATGGCCAGTGATCGCTTCCTTCTGATAGCGCGCAATCTCGCTGTCCGACAGGCCGGAGAAATAGTTGTAGCCCTTGTTGTATTCCTTCACATGCTCAAAGCAGAACAGAAAGAACTGGTTCTCGGCGTTGCGTCCCACAGGCGCACGGTGAGCCCCCGGCTTGTCGCACCCGTCCCACTGGCAGGTCGGCGTTTGCGGTGCCGCATCCTGCTCACGTTTCCGGCGCGTCCGGATGCGGTCGAAATATTTGGAATCGAGTTTCATATGGCCACATTATGGGGTGCGCGACGGGTCAGAACAAGAATTGACAAACCCCTTTGTTGCTGCTTTTTGGACCGCCCTTTTTGTACGTTCACACGAGGTTTTGGATCATGTCCGTTCGCGTCCGCATTGAAGCCGTTCTCACACAAAACCTCACTCCCCAGCGGCTGGAAGTGATCGACGAAAGCCATCATCACGCAGGTCACCAGCCGGACATCACCGGCACAGGAGAGACGCATATGCGAGTGCGGGTGATCTCAGATCGTTTCACGGGCATGACCCGCCTTGCAAGGCACCGGCTGGTGAACGAGCTTCTGAAACCGGAGCTGGATGCGGGCCTGCATGCGCTGGCGGTTGAGCCTGCCGCACCGGGTGAAGCGACCCGCTGGTAGCAATGCGACGGTGATTACTGGCCGGGGGGCAGATCTTCCGCCGGCCGGATGCGCAGCTTGGTAATGCGGTTCTTCTCGCGCTTCATGATGATGAAACGCTTGCCGTGGAAGGTGAAGGTCTGCCGCTCCTGCGGGATCAGCTTTGATTCGTGGATGACGAGACCGGCGATTGTCGTCGCCTCCTCATCCGGCAGCCGCCAGTCGAGCGCCCGGTTGAGGTCGCGAATCGGCACCGAACCATCGACGACAATCGATCCGTCCGCTTCCTGACGAACGCCCTGGATTTCCAGATCGTGTTCATCGGCAATGTCGCCGACAATTTCCTCCAGAATATCCTCCAGCGTCACGATGCCCTGAACCTCGCCATATTCATCCACGACAACGGCGAAATGGATCTTGCGCCGAAGGAAGGCGTTCAACTGGTCCTTGAGGCTCGTCGTATCCGGCACGAACCACGGCTTCTGCGCGATTTTGCCGATGTCGAGGTCACGCGGCTCCATGTTCGGTTCGGCGAGCGCGCGCAGCAGATCCTTGGCATGCACGATGCCGATGATGTTTTCCGTGGAGCCGCGCCACAGCGGCATGCGCGTGAACGGACTCTCCAGCACCGTGCGCACGATGACTTCCGGTGGATCATCCGCATTGATCGCCCGCATCACCGTGCGGTGCTTCATGACGTCGGAAACTTCTAGCTCTTCCAGATCCAGCAATCCGCCCAAACGGTCGCGATCCGCTTTGATGACTGAGCCTTCGCGATGCAGGAGGTCGAGAGCGCCGCGCAGTTCCTCATGCGCCGTCAGCATCGAAACGCCACGCGACAGATTGATGCCCAAGAGCGACAGGATGAAACGGACGATAGCATTGACAGCGCTGGAAAGCGGCCCCGCGACTGCAACGAAAAGACGGACAGCGGGCGCAACGGTGATAGCAAAACGGTCCGGTGCTGAAATCGCCCAGCTTTTCGGCAGAACCTCGGAAAAAATTACAAGCAGGACGGTCATCACGATAATTGCTATCACCACGCCCGACTGACCGAGCAGACCGAGGAAGAAGCTGGTGGTGAGAGACGAGGCCAGGATTTTGACGAGATTGTTGCCGATCAGCAGCGCACCGATCAGCCGGTCACGGCGCTCGATCAGTCGGCTCACGAGCCCTGCGCGTTCGTCGCCATTGGCTTCCAGCGTATGCATGCGGGAACGGGACGCCGCTATCAGTGCCGTTTCGGAGCCGGAAAAGAACGCCGAGAGCCCGATCAGCAACAGGATCGAGATCAGCGTCAGCCAGTATTGCGCGAGGAAGCCATACAGCTGGTCAAACATTACCGCGCCAAGGTCTCCTTCAGGAAGAGCTCGACCTCCGATGCCGCAACATCATTGGCCACGAAACTCTGGCCGATCCCATGGGTCAGGATGAAGGTAAGCTTGCCGCTCTTGACCTTCTTGTCCTGTGCGATCGCATCCATCAGCACTTCCCTCGGTGGCAATTCGCCCGGAATATCTGAAATCTCTGTAGGCAGTCCAACGGCCTTCAGATGTGCTTCCACGCGTTTGGCGTCATCGGTGCTGGCAAGATTGAGGCGCGCCGAAAAACGATGTGCCAGAACCATGCCGATGGCAACACCCTCGCCATGCACGAGACGGCTGCTGTCATACTGCGTGGCCGCTTCCAGAGCATGGCCGAAGGTATGCCCAAGGTTCAGCAGCGCGCGGCGGCCGGTTTCGCGCTCGTCCTCCACGACGACATCCGCCTTGGACTGGCAACTGATGGCAATGGCCTCCGCCCGCGCAGGTCCACCCGCGAAGACGTCGCGCCAGTTCTTTTCCAGCCACTCAAAGAAGTCTGGCCGATCGATGAGACCATATTTGGCAACTTCAGCGTAACCGGCGCGAAATTCACGCTCGCTGAGGCTATCGAGTGCACTCGTATCCGACAGCACGAGATCCGGCTGATGGAAGACACCCAGCAGGTTCTTGCCGTGGCGCGAATTGATGCCGGTCTTGCCGCCGACGGAGGAATCCACCTGCGACAGAAGCGACGTCGGGATCTGCACGAAGCGAACACCGCGCCGCACGATGCCCGCCGCAAAGCCCGCAAGATCACCGATCACGCCGCCACCCAGCGCGATGATGGCATCGTTGCGCTCGATGCGGGCCGAAAGCGCCATGTCGCAGACGGCGGCCAGCGGCTCAAGGCTCTTGGTCTTTTCGCCCGGCGGCAATGTCAGCGAGACAGTCTCGACGCCATCGGTCTGGAGGCTGTCCACCAGCCGGTCCAGATACTGGCTTGCGACATTCTCATCCGTCACGATGGCTGCCTTGCGAACCTTCAGGCGCGACGTGATTTCACCACCGGCATGACTGATGAGATCCGGGCCGATCAGGATATCGTAGGCCCGATCTCCCAATGGCACATGAACCACACGCTCGTTTTCACGCGATAATGTCACAGTCACTTCTCAACGCCCCTCGCCCAGCGACGCAACCGCCGCCAGCACTTCATTCGCAACGATTTCCTTGCGCACATCGCGCGATTCCACCGTCAGATCGGATTCGGAATAGATCGGGTAACGCTGGTTCATCAGGTTTTCCAGCGTCTGCTTCGGATTTTCGGTTTTCAGCAGCGGACGATGATCGCGCTTGTTGACACGCTCCCAGAGAATGTCGAGATCAGCCCGCAGCCAGACGGAAACGCCACCGCGCTTGATAACACCACGCGTCCGCTCATTGATAAAGGCGCCGCCGCCCGTCGAGATCACGCGCGGTCCGCCTTTCAGCAGTCGCTCGATCACACGGGTTTCCAGCGCGCGAAACTCCGGCTCGCCATAGCTCGCAAACAGTTCGGAAATCGTCATGCGCGAAACGCGCTCGATTTCCACGTCCGTATCGATGAAGGGCAGCGACAACTGCTGGGCGACCATGCGGCCGATGACGGACTTACCAGCCCCCATCAAGCCGATGAAAATGAGATTGCGACGACCGAGAGCCGCGCGCGCCTGCTCGACCAGCGGATTGATGCCGAGGGCAGGCTTCGTGATATCGGGCATCGAATTGGGCATGGGCCTCTCAATAGTCCACAAGATCAGAACCCTATCGACAAATGATTGTTCAGCGTCAAGCACCGGCACAGGGCTTCAGACCATAATCACGCCAAAACTCTCATATCTTGCATGTGGCCTTGCACCTTTGGGCATCAATGCCGATAAATGCGCGGCGACAATCCGGAGCGCTCCATGCCAACACTCTTCCGCTTCCTGTTCACCATTGGCGTCATTGTCGGCCTCGTCTATGCGGGACTTTTTGCCTTAGCCATCTTCGTGGAACCGCGCGAACGTGACGTGACGGTGCGAATTCCCTCGGAGCGGCTGAACCCTGCCCAGACGCCACCCGCGGCACCGGCAACGCCCGCCACAGGTTCACCATGAGCGATCGCTCCCACGCGCATCTGGAAGCCTTTCTGGAAATGATGAGCGCCGAGCGAGGCTCGGCTGAAAACACGCTGTCTTCCTATGAGCGCGATCTGGATGATCTCTCCTCGTTTCTTTCCGAGAAGAAGACCTCTCTTCTGAAAGCAGACAGCAACGATCTTGGCGCCTACATCGCTCACCTCGCCAAACAGGGCTTTGCTGCATCCTCACAGGCGCGACGGCTCTCGGCCATACGGCAGTTCTACAAGTTTCTGTTTGCGGAAAATATTCGCGGCGACGACCCGAGCTCCATTCTCGATGCGCCGAAAAAACCGCAGTCCATTCCGAAAGTCCTGAGCGAGGCCGATGTGAGCCGCCTTCTGGAGCGGGCGCAGGCAGAAGCATCCGAAGAGGGACCGGGCAGGCTGCTTCGACTTCGCATGCTGGCGCTTCTGGAACTTCTCTATGCCACGGGCATGCGCGTGAGCGAACTCGTGTCTCTCCCCGCAAAGGTGCTAGATCAGGAGGGCCGTTTCCTCATTATCCGCGGCAAGGGCAACAAGGAGCGGCTGGTTCCGTTATCGCGATCCGCGATGAAGGCGCTGGCTGACTATGCAGACGCACGGCGCGCGGCGATTGCGGCCGGTGATATCGACAGTCCTTGGTTGTTCTCAGCCAAAAGCGAACAAGGCTTCCTTCCCCGCCAGATTTTTGCCCGCGACCTGAAGAGTCTGGCCGGACGGGCGGGCATCCGGGCCGCATCTATCTCGCCACACGTACTGCGCCATGCCTTTGCCAGCCATCTTTTGCAAAACGGTGCAGACCTGCGCGTTGTGCAGGAACTCCTTGGACATTCAGATATTTCAACCACTCAAATCTATACGCATGTACTGGAAGAAAGGCTCAGAGAAGTGGTTGAAACGCATCACCCTCTTGCAAAAGGCGCGAAAAACCCTGATTAGAGCGCGGCACGGCCGCCAAACGATCGGAAAACGGAGCTCATGCATAACGATCTCGACTTCGAAAAGCCCATCTCTGACCTGGAGGCGAAAATCCACGAGCTGAAGAAGCTCGCGGCGGAAGATGAGAGCATCGATACGTCCGAAGAAGTTCAGCGCCTGGAACAACGCATCCAGGAAGCGACACGCGACGTGTACTCCAAGTTGACGCCTGCGCAGAAGACGATGGTGGCCCGCACGGCCCGCCGTCCGCATTTTCTGGATTATGCGAGCCGGCTGTTCACGGAATTTACGCCCCTAGCCGGCGATCGCTCTTTCGGCGAAGACGCAGCCATCCAGGCAGGCCTTGCCCGTTTCCATGGCCAGCCCGTTGCGGTGATCGGCCAGGAAAAAGGCAACGACACAAAATCGCGCATCAAACATAATTTCGGCAGCCCCCGTCCGGAAGGATACCGCAAGGCAATCCGCGTGATGGAAATGGCAGACCGCTTCGGCCTGCCGGTGATTTCACTGGTCGATACGGCTGGCGCCTATCCGGGCGTCGGCGCTGAAGAGCGCGGACAGGCGGAAGCCATCGCTCGCTCGACCGAGATGTGCCTTGGCATCAAGGTGCCTATGGTATCGGTCGTGATCGGCGAAGGCGGCTCCGGCGGCGCAATCGCCATTGCCGCGGCCAACAAGGTCTACATGCTGGAACACGCGATCTATTCCGTCATCTCGCCGGAAGGTGCAGCCTCGATCCTGTGGCGCGATGCGACCCGCGCACGCGAAGCGGCAACGGCCATGAAGATCACCGCGCAGGATCTGAAGGCGCTCGGCGTGATCGATGACATCATCCCGGAGCCGCTGGGCGGCGCACATCGTGATCCGGAAGCCGCCATCGATGCGACGGACGACGTGATCAAGGCTGCTCTCGCGGATCTTGGCAAGCTTTCGCCCGAAGCCGTCCGGAAAGCACGTCGCGAGAAATTTCTGGCTATTGGCCGCAATCTTTGATGAAATATCGGAAAGATCCGGGAAACCCGGGTCTTTCACCCTGCCCGGGCGAAAGCTTGCAAGCATGTCAGCACACTTAACCGTGCTGAAGCGGTTAAGAGAATGTAAAGCTTACCGCTTTATTATCGTGAAAATACTGGGTATTAGGATGAACCTGTACCTGTAGCCCGATTGACGTGATCAGTTCCGATGCGCTTGAAACATATCGCCTACATTCTCCTGATGGCCACCGCGCTGGCTGGTTGTAACGATACGATCGATACGGCCACCATTGACCTGTCGAAGGTCAAGAACAAGACGGAGCAGCCTCTGCCCGACCGCCTCGTTGCGGAAATGCAGAAGCGCAACATGCCGCGCAATTCCCCCATCATGATTCGTGTCTTCAAGGAAGAAGGCAAGATGGAGATCTGGAAGGCGCGCGCGGACAACCGCTTCGAGAAGATCACCGATTACGACATCTGCGCCTGGTCCGGCAAGCTGGGCCCCAAGGTGAAGGAAGGCGACCGGCAGGCGCCTGAAGGTTTCTACAACCTGACGCCTGCGCACCTGAACCCGAATTCCAAATATTATCTCGCGATCAATACCGGGTTCCCGAACCGTTATGATGCAGCCAATGGCCGCACCGGTTCGAACCTCATGATCCACGGCGCCTGCTCGTCTTCGGGCTGCTATTCGATGACCGATGAGCAGATCCTTGAGATCTACGCCTTCGCCCGTGACGCCTTCAAGGGCGGCCAGTCCAGCGTGCAGTTGCAGGCCTTCCCCTTCCGCATGACTGCGGAAAACATGGCGCGGCATCGCACCAGCGAGAATTATGATTTCTGGAAGATGCTGAAGGTCGGCTACGACAATTTCGAGGTCACCAAGCGTCCGCCGGACGTGGACGTCTGCGGCAAGAAATACGTCTTTAACCAGGAAATGCAGGGAACGCCGTCCGCCAGTGCCGCCTGCCCGCCAATGTCGACCCCGCCTGCCCTGTCTGCGGCACTGTCCGCCTACGACAAGCAGTATGAGGTGGCCTATGCCAAAGCTGTCGAAAAGCTTGACGGCATGGTGTGGTACGAGCCGACGGAAGCAGAACGCAAGGCCGTGGTTGCAGACAAGCGCAAGGGCAAAGATATCGCCTATGCGCCGACCGGCACATCGCTTGCAGCCGGAAAGCTGGTCAAGCAGGAAGAGTTTGACGTGCTGATGGCCGCTCGCCTGAACAAGGCGGCAAAGCCTGCACCGGGCACCATGCTTGCTTCTGCCCAGCCGGGCGGGGCTGCAGCAAAGCAGGGCCGCGTGACGATGACGGGTTCGGTTCCCGGCCAGCGCTCCACCATGAGCGTAGCGAGCGCCATGGGCACGGGAACTGCACCTCAAGCGGCGAGCCCTATTGCGGTCAGCGGACCCTCGAACGCACAGCTTGCCTCCATGCAGAAGCAGCCGGGTGCCGGACAATCGTCCGGTAACGCCGCCGCCAGGTCCGCAGGCCAGGTGCCGGTTCCAGCGCAGAACCCGATGGCCTATGCCTCGGTTCAGCAGACAGCCACGCAGGAAGACGCCAAGAAGCCGTTCTGGAAGTTCTGGTAAGCACCTCGATGCCGGGAGAGATCTACGATCTGCGCGGGCTGAAATGCCCGCTCCCGGTACTCAAGGCCCGCAAGAAGCTCTTACGCATGCCAAGCGGCAGCGAACTCATCATTGACACGACAGATCCATTGGCCGGGATTGATATCCCGCATTTCTGCCGCGAAGACGGTCACATCCTGCTCTCGACCGAGCGGACCGAGGGCGGCCATCGCTTCATCATCCGCAAGGCCTGATCGATAGCCGACCATCCTGTCTGCCGACCTGGACTATCAGAAGCGCATTCCGGGCACAGCGAGCGGATTATCCTCAAGCGCTGCGCGATCCGGCCGGTCAATCTTCGGCTGACCCGTAAAGGCCGCGAAAAGATCCTGAACGAATTCTTCCGCCAATCCTTGCGTGATCAGAACCATCCGCGTGCGCCGTTCTGCCCCTTCCGGCCAGCGGGCAAGCCGCTGCGGCGGATGGAAGATGCTCTGCACGCCGTGCAAGACCAGCGGACGCTCCGGATTGTCGGAAAGCTGGACGATGGCTTTCATGCGCAGGAGTTTGTCCCCATGCGCGGAGCGCAGGAGATCGACGAACATCTCCACTGCCAGAGGGTCGATAGGCTCATCATGGAGGATCGAGAAAGAGCGGATATCGTCACCATGCCTGTTCACATCATGATGGTGATGATGCGCGTGGCCATGTTCATGGCCGTGCCCGTGCTCATGAGCGTGATCACCATGATCGTGGTCGTGGTCGTGGTCGTGGTCGTGGTCGTGGTGGTCATGATGCTCGTCGCCGTGCTCCCGCTCCTCCTGCAGCCAGCGGGCAACATCTGGCACCTTGCTTTCGGGATCGTAGAGACCGTTGACGAGAAGATCGATGGTGCTTGCGGCATGCAGATCGCCGTCGAGAATCTGCGCTCGCGGGTTCAGGTCGTTCAGGCGGCGAAGAACAGCGGAAATGGTCGCGGCATCCGCGAGCGTCTTCTTGGTCAGAACGAGTCGGTCGGCGACGGCCACCTGCTTCACCGCCTCGGGATGGCGCTGGATCGTGGAAACGCCATGCACCGCATCCACAACGGTCACGACGCCATCCAGGCTGAAGCTTTGCGCGATGACGGGATTGCCCATGACCGCCTGCATGACGGGGGCGGGATCGGCAAGACCTGTCGTTTCGATCACGACGCGGCGGATAGGCTTCAGGCGACCGGTCTGGATCTGATCCACCAGCGAGGCGAGCGTCTCTACCAGTTCACCGCGCACCGTGCAGCAAAGGCATCCGTTCGACAGTTCAAGCAGCGTATCTCCCGAAGACTCCACCAGGAAGTTGTCGATACCGACTTCGCCAAACTCGTTGATGATCACGGCCGTATCGGACGCAGCCGGATCCTTCAGGATCCGGTTCAGCAACGTGGATTTTCCCGCGCCCAGAAACCCTGTGAGAATGGAGACCGGAATAGGTTGGCGCGGGGAGGACATCGGCAAGTCTTTCTGGAACACCGTCACAGCGCGGCTGGACGGGGAATGGGAACAGGTACGCTGGCAGGCTGACCCTTCGCGCCTTTTGCAGGCTTCTCGGGCTCCACGACTGGCACAACGCCTGCAAAAGTGAACTGCGGCGGACGTGTCATCTCGTGCACATAGGGCGAATGCAGAACCATGCGACCGGCATCATCGCGCCCTTCACTGCGCACCTTTGCTGCCTTCGGATTGCAGATTTGCGCACTGATGTCCACAACCTGATCCTGATCCGGCCCATAGGGAGCAAGCGATGCCAGCGGCACGCCCTCGTTGGCAGGCGCCGTCAGCCCCGCCTGCAAAAGTTCAGCAGAATCGTCAGCCCGTCCTCCTAGACTGTCCGAACCCAGCACGACCGAGATCACGCTGCGGCCATTGCGCGTGGCGGACGAGACCTGATTGAAGCCCGACGCACAGATGAAGCCTGTCTTCATGCCGTCGGCACCGTCAAAACGGCCAATCAGCATGTTGAAGTTCGGATATTCCTTGGCGCCGGTCGTGACACCTTCCAGAGAGAAATAGCTCTGATATTCCGGAAAATCGCGCTTCAACTGCAATGTCAACACAGCGAGGTCGCGCGCCGTCGTGTACTGGCCCTGACCTGGAAGCCCGTGCGGATTGACGAAGCGGCTGGAACGCATGCCCAGTTGCTGTGCCTGCGCGTTCATCATGGCGACGAACTGATCGTTGGAACCGCCGACTGTTTCCGCGACCGCGACCGCAACATCATTGGCCGACTTCACCATCAGGATCTTCAGGGCTGCATCCAGCGTCATGGATGACCCCGGCTTCAGAAACAGCTTGCTTGGCGGCTGGTCCGCCGCCTTCTTGCTGAAGACGACCGGCGTATCCATGGACACCTTGCCCGACTTGATGGCCTTGAAGGTGACATAGATCGTCATCAGCTTGGTCAGCGAAGCGGGATACCATTTTCGGAAAGCATCCTGATGCGAGATCACGCGGCCACTGCGCACATCCACCACGATCTTGGGGTTGGCGAGCGCCTGCGTGCTGGCAATGCAGGTGGAAAGAGCCAGCGACAGCATCAGGGAAATTGGCTTCGGGAAACGAAGAAGGCGAGTGGACCGGTTCGGCAAGGGATCAGACCTCGTCTGGGACTACGCGTGCGACGTCTTCGCTTGGAACGCGTGAATGAGGCCTAGCAATGGCAAAGATGATTGATTCCGTCAATTCCGCGGCGCAATATGCGCGCTTCGATACTATCGTCACAGTCCTACAGGAAGCGTAATGCCCGTTCTCAATAGAGCAGCCGAACTGCAGCACGAAGTTACCGAATGGCGCCGCCATATTCATGAAAATCCTGGTATTCTTTATGAGGTCGAGGAAACAGCGGCTTTCGTGGAAGCCCAGCTTCGAGCATTCGGCGTTGACGAGATTGTGACAGGGCTCGGACGTACGGGCGTCGTGGGGATCATCCGCGGGCGTCATCCCGGGCAGGGCGTGATCGGGCTCCGGGCCGACATGGATGCGCTGCCGCTGGAGGAAATTACCGGAAAACCCTATGCATCGAAACTGCCCGGGAAGATGCACGCCTGCGGTCACGACGGACATACGGCCATGCTTCTGGGAGCGGCCAAGTATCTGGCGGAGACCCGCAACTTCGCAGGCTCTGTCGCCCTCATCTTCCAGCCTGCCGAGGAAGGCGGTCGTGGCGCGCTGGCCATGGTGGAAGACGGCATGATGGAGCGCTTCGGCATCCGGGAAGTCTATGGCATGCACAACATGCCGGGCATGCCGCTTGGCACCTTCGCAATCCGCAAGGGTGGCATCATGGCGGCTCCGGACAAGTTTTCGATCAAGATCACCGGCTGCGGCGGTCACGCGGCAGAGCCCCATCGAACTGCGGATCCGATTGTGATCGGATCGCAGATCGTCAACGGCTTGCAGATGATCGCGGCACGCAATGCCAATCCCCTGCGCTCTGTCGTGGTTTCCATCACGCAGTTCCATGCCGGAACCACGCACAACATCATCCCCGAGGAAGCCTATCTCACCGGAACCGTCCGCAGCCTGGACGAGCAGGTACGTGATCTTGCCGAAAAGCGGATCCGCCAGATTGCGGAAGGTATCGCGAGCGCCAATGATGCGATTGCCGAAGTTGACTACGAGCGCGCATGCCCTGTGACGGTCAACCATCCGGAAGAGACCGTCCATGCCGCGCGGGCAGCAATTGATATCGTCGGCGAGGCGAATGTAAACACCGAGGTCGACCCCAGCATGGCGGGCGAGGACTTCGCTTTCATGCTGCAGGCCCGCCCCGGCGCCTATATCATGATCGGCAATGGCGATACGGCAGCACTCCACAACCCCGCCTACGACTTCAACGACGACGCAATCGCCTACGGAATTTCCTATTGGGTGAAGCTGACCGAACAACGCCTTGCGGCATAAGCGCCGATGTAAGCCTCAATCCGGGCTTGTTCCCGGGAATAGGCTGCGGTATGACGAAAGAGCGTGTCCACGTAGCTCAGCAGGATAGAGCACAGGATTCCTAATCCTGGGGTCGGAGGTTCGAATCCTCTCGTGGACGCCACTTCTCCAACTGTAGAAACTATCGAAGCAGTTCACGGTGAATTAGGCTGGCGGTGGGGATGCGGCGCCCCAGCCGAACCAATCGCTGATCAGCCACCAGCCACCCAGGAACAGGAATGCGGTAAAAACCAAAGCGCCCAGGCCGAAGCCCCAACCAATGAGCACTGTTGCCCCGTCCCTCTGCGCCAAACCTATGCCGATGAGAAAGATGGCAACTCCCGGAAGCACGTTGCCGAACGGAATGGGAAGCGCAATCAGAACCGCCATGACAAACACGAACAATCCGTGCAAACGCAAGACACCATCGTGACACAACAACGGCATACGGGGCCGCATCCAATTCTCCAACCAGGCAAGCTTTGGCACCAGCCACGCTAGCATACGCTGCAGCAGGCCCTGCGGCAGGGTCGTGCTTGCCAGTATTTTCGGCAGCAAAAACTCGCGCCCGCCAGCAACGAGTTGGAGAGAGAACACTGCAAGTGCGCTTCCAAAAATCATTCCCGCCGGAATACCCGGCGTCGGGATAATCGCTGGAATGGCAAATATAACGAGAACTACAGCCGTAGCTTGGTGACCCAGCCGGTCTAACAGATCGCCCAGCGTTACGTTTCGACCGTCAAAAGCCGCAATTAGATCTGCCAGGACGACGGATATCGGCTTGTGTCGGTCAAACAAAGTCAAAATCCGTGAATTTCACCGGAGAATCGATTTGCGTCAGATCTAACGCATGCGAACGGGTATGGGAGGGCAAGTGTATCTTCATACGAGCGATGTAGTGTCGCTCAAGACGATCCGCCAGAGGAAACGGTATCCCACACGCCGATGAATCAAAATGACAGCGCTATCATAATCGACATCAAGGTCGGTCGGCGGCGCGCAATGCTTCCATGAATGCCCTGCTCTGCTCACTCAAGCGCGCTTCATCCATAAATGCATCCAGGCACTCAAGAAGACGCCCACGTCGACGGGCAACCTCCAGCTCCGGCAGCGGGCTGCGGTTGAAAGCACCGATCCCCATAAGGAAAGCCTGTGCTGCCGCGCTCAACGAAGGGAGGAGATCGATGAGGTAAACATTTGGTTCACGGCTGCTCAGCACGGAGCTGATATAGGAAAACAGGGCCTTGGGAACATGGGTTGCATCCTGAAGGTCACAGGAGGCAACCAGTTGGCGAACCAGCGCGCCATCAAAATGATCTACGCTCATTGAAATCCCTCAGCATGGACTACGCAAATCAAAAACACATCCACGTTTGAAGCCTTTCATTGCTTCAGTTACCGGTTCTCGCCCGCCTTCCAAAGAAGGACGGCAAGACGATTGAGAGGCACCATTTTACACAATGGTAAATAATTCAGAAAAATATTAGTATTACAAAGTGGGTGTATGTCAATAACATACTACCTCAAGGTCTATATTAAGTGATTATCGTGTCAAAATAGAACATACTCGTCACCACTGCCCGTTTTGTTTTAAATCAAAGCGCCTCAGGATTGTACATTTCAAAGTAAAGACTTCGTTCGTACGTGCTCCATTCGAAAGCCAAGGCCCATCAAGCGACCCGCAAGATGAGCCAACAATGGAAAGCGGGCAATATTGCGGATGAAGGCAGGTGGGCCTTTCTTACGCTCCTCCTGCACCAACTCCTTGCGACGATTGGAGCGCATCATCAGTTGTAATTTCTGGGTTGCTTTCGTAGGGAAGAGGCGCCGCTTCTCCACAGCTGCGAGATGCGCATCCTGCAAACGATGCCCTGCCAGCGGTTCCGCGAGAATGTTGGCGGCGGCAACGGCGTCCTGAATCGCAAGATTGACGCCCACGCCGCCAATAGGAGACATGGCGTGCGCCGCATCACCGATCGCGATCAATCCGGGTTTCCACCACTGCTTCAGCCGGTCGATACGCACCTGCAGCAGACTGACATCGGACCAATCCTGAAGTTCATTCATCCGCTCGGCTGGCAAGGGAGAGACGGCGCGCACC
The DNA here is from genome assembly GCF_022968395.1 of Affinirhizobium lemnae. Taxonomy (GTDB): domain Bacteria; phylum Pseudomonadota; class Alphaproteobacteria; order Rhizobiales; family Rhizobiaceae; genus Neorhizobium; species Neorhizobium lemnae. The sequence goes on along the minus strand of NZ_JALJQZ010000002.1, from coordinate 183,646 downwards.
TTGTCGCGGAATTCTTCCAGATCCCGATGCCTGATTTCTGCGAATGTCTCGCCGCGGACGATATAGCCGCATTGCCAGTAATCGCCGCGATCAATCAGCACGAAACCCTGGCGCGGACCTGCATGGCCCATGGTTTGCGCCGGATCACCCGCCTGCTTGGAAAGCTTCATCCAGACAACTTCGCTGGGGCTGCCGAAGCTTTCTACCTCAAGCCCTGCCTTCTCCCGAACCACGGAATTGCGGCCATCGGCGGCAACGACCAGATCGCTTTGTAGTGTCAGAACTCCCTCATCGGTTTCCAGACGCAGGCCACGCACCCGACCGTCCTGTTCCAGCACGTCAGTGACTTTGGCGCTCATCAACAGCCGGAAATTGGGATAGCGCGCGGCGTGGGCAGCCAGGAAATTCAGAAAATCCCATTGCGGCATGAAGGCAATGAAGCGGTTGCGCACGGGAAGGCGCGAGAAATCCGCCATGGTAATGGTCTGGCCACCCATCTCAGCGGAAAGCTTTGGCGCGCGTGTGTGTGGAAGCTTGAGAAATTCCTCTTCAAGACCCAGTTCGTAGATCACCTCCAGCGTAGACGGGTGGATCGTATCGCCGCGAAAATCGCGCAGGAAATCATTGTGCTTTTCGAGAACGGTCACATCGACGCCGGCGCGCGCCAGAAGAAGCCCCAGCATGAGACCGGCAGGGCCGCCACCTGCGATGGCACAGGATGTGTTCAGAACTTTTTCCACCATGCACGATCTCCCGATTCGCTTGCGGCCCAACTCTGCCATCTGGCAATGAAACAGGGGAAATTCAATGCGACTTGATAAGCTCTTGTGAGGGGCATGCGCCGCCTGTAAACGGGCAGGTGAATGAGGACGGGAAAGAATGACTTCTGCCAGACGCAGCATTTCCATCTTGGGTTCGACGGGCTCCATCGGCACCAATACGCTGGATGTGCTGACGCACCTCGATGAGGCGGACGGTTTCGAGGTTGTCGCCCTAACTGGCGCAGGAAACATCGAGCTTCTGGCCGAACAGGCAAAGGCGCATCGGGCAAAGCTCGCCGTCACGGCCGATGAAAGCCAGTATGTGGCGCTGCGCGATCTGCTTTCCGGCACCAGCATTGAAGTGGCCGCCGGGCAGACCGGGCTTCTGGAGGCCGCCAGTGCTGAGGCCCAAATGGTGATGGCCGCTATCGTCGGCACGGCAGGGCTTGGCCCCACGCTGGCAGCGGCCAAACGGGGTGCCGATATCGCGCTCGCCAACAAGGAATGCCTCGTTTCTGCCGGTGACCTGTTCATCTCAGCCGTCAAGGCTGGTGGCGGTCGTCTACTGCCCGTCGACAGCGAACATAATGCCATTTTTCAGGTGTTGGAGGAGAACCAGCGCCACGCCATCGAGCGCGTCATCCTCACCGCATCCGGCGGGCCGTTCCGCACCTTTACGCGCGAACAGATGGCGGGCGTGACGGTGGAGACGGCACGCGCGCACCCCAACTGGTCCATGGGCCTGAAGATTTCGATCGACAGTGCCTCCATGTTCAACAAGGCGCTGGAGATGATCGAAGCGAAACACCTCTTCGGCCTCTCGCCGGAACAGGTGGAAGTGATCATTCACCCGCAGTCCATCATCCATTCCATGGTGGGTTATGCGGATGGCTCGGTCCTTGCGCAACTTGGCTGCCCGGATATGCGCCACGCCATAGGCTATGCCCTGCATTATCCCCGCCGTGGGAAGCTGCCGGTGGAGCGGCTGGATTTCGCCAAGCTCTCGCGGCTGGATTTCGAAGCACCCGATGAGACCCGTTTTCCGGCGCTCCGTCTGGCGCGGCTTGCCATGACGCGCGGCGGCGTGCAGGGCGCTGTGCTGAACGGTGCCAAGGAAGTGGCACTGGAGGCCTTCATTGCAGGCGAGCTTCCTTTCCTCGCCATGGCGGAGATTGCCGAAGCCGTGATGGAAGAGCTGGTGCAGCTGCCGCCAGCCACAACCATGGACGATGTGTTTGCTGCCGATCTGGAAGCGCGCCACCGGGCGAAGGCGAAGTTACCGTAAAGATCAGGCGTTGCGCCGCCGCCCTTCCATCAGGTCCAGAATGGCACGCGCCGCATCCAGCACATTGGTGCCCGGTCCAAAGACGGCAGCAACGCCGGAATCCAGCAGGAACTGGTAATCCTGCCGGGGAATGACGCCGCCAACCACAACGATCACATCTTGTGCACCCTTGGCCTTCAAGGCCTCGACAAGCTGCGGCGCCAGCGTCTTGTGACCGGCCGCCAGCGACGACATGCCGACCACTTGCACCTTTTCCGATACGGCAAGAGATGCCGCCTCTTCAGGTGTCTGGAACAGCGGACCGGCAATCACCTGAAAACCAATATCGCCGAAGGCAGAGGCAATGACCTTCGCGCCGCGATCATGCCCATCCTGCCCGAGCTTCGCGACCAGCATCTTCGGCTTGATGCCCGTTGCCTTGGCAAATTCCGAGAGACGCCCGGTCAGCGTCTGATATTCGGGATCATCCGCATATGCCGGACCATAGATATCGGTGACCACTTCCGGTACCGCCGTATGATCTCCGAAGACGGCGCGCATGGCATCGGAAATTTCACCGACACTGGCGCGGGCGCGGGCAGCCTCGACCGCCTTCTCCAGAAGATTGCCCTCTCCGGTTTCCGCAACTCTGGTCAGCGCTGCCAGTGCTTCCTCAACGCGTTTCGGATCGCGTTGGCGACGGATTTGCTCAAGCCTCTTGAGCTGCGAATTGCGGACAGCGGTGTTGTCGATGTCGAGAATATCGATTGGCTCTTCATTCTCCAGCCGGTACTTGTTGACGCCGACGATGATCTCCTCGCCGCGATCCACACGCGCCTGACGTCGCGTTGCCGCCTCCTCGATCAAGCGCTTCGGCAGACCGTCAGCCACGGCCTTGGTCATGCCGCCGAGGGCCTCGACCTCTTCGATCAGCGCCCAGGCCTTGTCCGCCAGTTCCTTCGTGAGGCTCTCGACATAGTAGGAGCCAGCCAGCGGATCGACCACCTTGGTGACGCCCGTTTCATGCTGAAGAATAAGCTGTGTGTTGCGGGCAATACGCGCAGAAAACTCGGTTGGCAGGGCAATCGCCTCATCTAGCGCATTGGTGTGGAGAGACTGCGTGCCGCCGAGCACCGCCGACAGCGCCTCATAGGCCGTACGGATGACGTTGTTATAAGGGTCCTGCTCCTGAAGCGAGACGCCCGAGGTCTGACAGTGGGTGCGCAGCATCAGCGAACCCGGCTTCTTGGGTTCGAACTCTTCCATGATGCGCGACCAGAGCAGGCGCGCGGCACGAAGCTTCGCCGCTTCCATGAAGAAATTCATGCCGATGGCGAAGAAGAAGGAAAGACGCCCGGCGAACTCATCAACGTTCAACCCACGCGCCAGAGCGGCCCGCACATATTCCCGACCATCCGCCAGCGTGAAGGCCAGTTCCTGCACCAGCGTCGCGCCCGCTTCCTGCATGTGATAGCCGGAAATCGAGATGGAGTTGAAGCGCGGCATTTCCTTGGCCGTATAGGCGATGATATCCGCAATGATCCGCATGGAAGGCTCCGGCGGATAGATGTAGGTGTTGCGGACCATGAACTCCTTCAGAATATCGTTCTGAATGGTGCCCGAGAGCAGATCCCGCGAAACGCCCTGCTCCTCCCCCGTCACGATGAAGTTCGCGAGGATCGGAATGACCGCGCCGTTCATGGTCATGGAAACGGAAATATCCTGCAAGGGAATGCCGTTGAACAGGATCTTCATGTCCTCGACACTATCGATCGCCACGCCAGCCTTGCCGACATCGCCCACCACACGCGGATGGTCGGAATCGTAACCGCGGTGGGTGGCGAGATCGAAGGCGACGGACACGCCCTGCTGACCGGCGGCCAGCGCCTTGCGATAAAACGCATTGCTTTCTTCCGCCGTCGAAAACCCCGCATATTGGCGGATCGTCCAGGGACGGCCCGCATACATCGTGGCGCGCGGACCGCGTACAAACGGCTTGAAGCCCGGCAGGCTCTCCAGATGCTCGACACCGTCAAGATCTTCGGCCGTATAGAGCGGCTTCACCGGAATGCCCTCCGGCGTGTTCCAGACCAGTCTGTCCGATGATGCTTTTAGTTCCTTCTCGGCCAGCACCTGCCAGTCTGCAACGGTTTTCTTGCTCATCGGGCTGATCCTCCAGAGGCCGACATCACAGTCAGCGCGGCGTTGAGATTGACGAGATTGCTACTCAGTAGCATATTGAACGCATTCTTCACGGGAGCCTTGAGCCATGACCGTAAAAGCATCCGTTTCCATTTCCGACCAGCAAGACGCCTTTGCCCGCCGACTGGTTGAAGAAGGCCGCTATTCCAGCGTGAGCGCCGTGGTGCAGCAGGGGCTGGAATTGTTGCGCGAGCAGACGGAGATGAAGGAAGCGGAATTGGCGGCTTTGAAGGCTCTTCTTGATGAGCGCCGCAAAGGCCCCTTCCTGACAATGGAAGAGAGCCGCGTTCAGATTCAGGAGATGCTTGCAAGAAAGAAGGCCGCTCTTGGTCTATAAAATCAATCCGGCAGCGGCGGTTAGTACCGACTTCGACCACATCTTTGATCATTTCTTGGCCGCCTATCTGGGAATTGGCGATTCGGTTGAAGAAGCCTATAACCGAGCGGCGGGACGCGTGAACGCCATTACTGACGACCTGGCAAAACTTGCGCGGCAGCCCCATCAAGGAACGCTCCACAATGACCTTCAACCGGGTCTGCGGCACGTCACGAAGGACCGAGCGATCTTCTATTTCTGGATCGATGAAGAAAATCACGTCGTCAATGTTCTGGCCGTTTTCTTCGGCGGACAGGATCACCGACGTCATATGCTGGAACGGCTGAGCAAGCCGACGACAAACGCCTGATTGCCTGGACGCTCCTGCACTCCACATTACTCGAACTCCATGATCAGTTCGTCCACCGCCAAACTCTGACCGGCACTGGCGGCAACACGCTTCACCACGCCTTTGCGCTCGGCTTTCAGAACGTTTTCCATCTTCATGGCTTCGACGGTGGCGAGCGTCTGTCCGGCTTCCACCGTATCGCCAACCTTGACCGCCACAACAGTAATGACGCCCGGCATGGGGCAGAGCAGCATCCTGGAGGTATCCGGCGGCAGCTTGACCGGCATCAGCTTTGCCAGTTCCGCCACACGTGGGCTGCGGACGCGAGCCGAGACATCTATGCCGTTGGCACGCAGGCGAATGGCGGATCCGACAAGATCCACCTTCACGCCCAGCTTTTGCCCGTTCAGCAGAAAATGCCCGTGCGTCTGGCCCGGATTCCAGGAACCGACGACCGTGACGCTTTCGCCGCCTTCGGTGAACGTGACGACCTGCGCATCCGCACCGCCGGAGAGCGAAACGGCATGGCTGACATCGCCCAGCTTCACCACCCAATCCTTGCCGACCTTGCGGGCATGGTTGCCGATGGTGCCGGAAATCTGCGCCGCACGGCTCTGCACATGGGCATTGATGACGGCGGCGATGGCGGCCAGTTTCTGCGAGGAGGCAGCATCCGGCGTGACACCGGAAAAGCCCTCGGGAAATTCCTCCGCGATATAGGCTGTCGTCAGCTTGCCGGAACGAAAGCGCTCCTGCCCCATGACGGCGGAGAGGAACGGCAGGTTATGGCCAATGCCTTCCACCTCGAAATCATTCAGCGCCGCCTGCATGGCATCAATCGCCACCTCACGCGTTTCACCCCAGGTGCAGAGCTTGGCGATCATCGGATCGTAATACATCGAGATCTCGCCGCCCTCATAGACGCCGGTATCGTTGCGCACCACGGTGCCATCAGCCTGCTTACCCTCGACAGGCGGGCGATAGCGGCTGAGACGACCAATGGAGGGCAGAAAGTTGCGGAACGGATCTTCCGCATAAAGACGGCTCTCGATAGCCCAGCCGTTCAGCTTCACGTCGTCCTGAGCGAGCGCCAGCTTCTCACCGGAAGCGACACGGATCATCTGTTCCACGAGGTCGATGCCGGTGACGAGTTCCGTGACCGGATGCTCCACCTGCAAACGGGTGTTCATCTCGAGGAAGTAGAACTTGTTGGCCTTCCCATCGACGATGAATTCCACCGTGCCCGCCGAGTGGTAACCGACAGCTTTCGCCAAAGCCACGGCCTGTTCGCCCATGGCGCGACGGGTCTCAGGTGTGAGGAACGGCGACGGAGCCTCTTCGATAACCTTCTGGTTACGGCGCTGGATGGAGCATTCGCGCTCGCCAAGATAGAGGCAGTTGCCGTGCTTGTCGCCCAGCACCTGGATTTCGATATGGCGTGGTTCGGTGACGAATTTCTCGATGAAGATGCGGTCGTCGCCAAACGAGCTTTTCGCCTCGTTCTTCGAAGACTGGAAACCTTCGCGGGCTTCCGCATCGTTCCAGGCAATGCGCATGCCCTTACCGCCGCCGCCGGCAGAGGCCTTGATCATGACCGGATAACCGATGGAGGCGGATATCTTCACGGCCTCATCCGCATCCTCGATCAGGCCCATATGGCCGGGAACGGTGGAAACACCAGCTTCCGCCGCTATCTTCTTCGAGGTGATCTTGTCGCCCATGGCCTGAATGGCACCAACCGGGGGACCGATGAAAGTCACGCCTGCCTTTTCCAGCGCTTCGGCGAATAGCGGATTTTCAGAGAGAAAGCCGTAGCCGGGATGCACGGCATCCGCACCGGTCTGGCGGATCGCCTCCATGATCTTGTCGATCACGATATAGGATTGCGAAGAGGGTGCGGGGCCAATATGCACCGCCTCATCCGCTTCGCGCACATGCAGCGCGTTGGCATCCGCATCGGAATGGACGGCAACCGTCTTGATGCCCATTTTCTTCGCCGTGCGGATAACGCGGCAGGCGATTTCGCCACGGTTCGCAATCAGGATCTTCTGGATCGGCATCGTGTCACCCCTGACCTAAATCTTCAAATGCACTCGGGAAATTTTTCCGTGCGGCGGCCTCGTTGATCTTCAGCAGCGCCGTATAGGATGAGGGATCGAAGCCACGCTCGGCGGCAATGACTTCCCGTCCGAACAGACGGCCGAGCCGCTCGCCATCCAGATTGCCGCGCTCGAAGGGTTCCGCTCCGAAAAACTGCCACAGCGCTTGCAGGAAACCGGCATCCGCCAGCGCCACCGTCTGGTCCATGGTGCGATGGCGCGGCATGGCCGTGAGCTTGGTCACCTTGGAATTGGCGCGGCGCAGCGTGTACTGCCACTGTGTTCCGGGAAGGCCCAGCGGGAAACCGCGATGCTTCGGCATTTCAGGGGTCTTGGCCATGGCTCTAGACCTCAAACACGTCTTCGAAGGATTCGGGGAAATTCTGACGCGCCACGCGTTCATTGATCTGCAGCAGCGCCTCATAGGATTGCGGATCGAAAGCCTTGTCGACAGGCACAACTTCGCGCCCGAACAGCAGGCTGAGGCGGGCGGCATCCAGATTGCCGCGCTCAAATGGCTGATCGCCGAAATGATGCCACAGCGCATGCAGGAACGCCGCATCAATGCGGTGTTCCTTGGTGCCGGGGCGGGCCTTGCGCGGGATAGCCTTCAGCGGTGTCACGCCCTTCGGGTTCGCGCGTCGAATGGTGAACTGCACGCCGGTGCCCGGCATTCCGCCCGGAAAGCCTCGGTGTTTCGTCATTTCGGGCAGGTTGGCCACGGGCAGTCTCCAGTTTATTCTTATGTGTCGATGGCCTGCCCGTTCCGAGGAAGAGGCAGGCCGATGTGTATGATCAGACGTTTAGACCGTTGAAGTCGGATGCATCGTGACGCTCAGGCAGGAAGGAGCCCGGATCGCCCGAGGCCTTGTTGACGATGCCGCCGCGTTTGACGCCCGGACGTGCCGCCAACTGCTTGGCCCAGCGCACCACGTGTTCGTATTCAGCGGTTGACAGGAATTCGCCTGCATTCGGATAGGACGAATCCAGCGCAAGGCGACCATACCAGGGCCAGATGGCCATATCGGCAATGGTGTATTCGCTGCCACCGACAAACTCATTCTCGGCCAACTGCCGGTTCAGCACATCCAGCTGGCGTTTGGTTTCCATGGCGTAGCGATCGATGGCATACTGGATCTTCATCGGAGCGTAGGCAAAGAAGTGGCCGAAACCGCCACCGACGAAGGGTGCTGAACCCATCTGCCAGAACAGCCAGTTCATGGCCTCGACACGGGCCCGCAGATCGCTGGGCAGAAACGCGCCAAACTTTTCCGCCAGATAGACGAGAATGGAACCGGATTCGAACAGGCGCACAGGCTCGCCGCCGCCCTTCGGCTGATGGTCCATCAAAGCCGGGATCTTGGAATTCGGATTGACGCCGACAAAACCGGAGCCGAACTGGTCGCCTTTGCCGATATTGATCAGCCAGGCATCATATTCGGCCCCCGCGTGACCCGCTTCCAGCAGTTCTTCCAGCAGGATCGTGACCTTCTGGCCATTTGGTGTGCCCAGCGAGTAAAGCTGCAGCGGATGCTTGCCGACCTTCAATTCTTGCTCGTGCGTGGACCCGGCGATGGGTCGATTGGTGCTGGCAAAGGCGCCGCCATTTCCAGGCTCCCAGGTCCAGACCTTGGGCGGTTCATAGCCGGCTGGCAGGTTCTTTTCCGGCGGAAATTTGGAATCACTCATGGAATTGAAATCCTTGTTTCAAGAGGCTGACGCCGTGGAGGAAGGGCGTAACCCGCAAGATATAAGTGTTCACACTGGATACGCGAGCCTCAAAGCGGGATCGTGTCGTGCTTTTTCCAATGGGTGTTAATCTGCTTGTTGCGCAGAGAGGCGAAAGCCCGCGCAATGCGGCGGCGCGACGAATGCGGCATGATGACCTCGTCGATGAAGCCGCGCTCCGCCGCCACGAAGGGATTGGCAAACCGCTCCTCATATTCATTGGTGCGCGCCGCAATCTTGTCCGCATCGCCCAACTCAGAGCGATAGAGAATTTCGGTTGCCCCTTTGGCTCCCATCACGGCAATTTCCGCGCTCGGCCAGGCATAGTTGACGTCGGCGCCAATATGCTTCGAGGCCATAACGTCATAGGCGCCGCCATAGGCCTTGCGGGTGATCAGTGTCACCATCGGCACAGTCGCTTCCGAATAGGCGAACAAAAGCTTCGCGCCGTGCTTGATGACGCCGCCATATTCCTGCGCCACACCCGGCAGGAAGCCAGGTACATCCACCAGCGTCAGGATCGGGATCGAGAAGGCATCGCAGAAGCGCACGAAACGTGCCGCCTTACGCGAGGCATCGATATCAAGGCAGCCCGCCAGCACCATCGGCTGGTTGGCGACGACGCCCACCGTCTGTCCTTCCAGACGGATGAAGCCGGTGACGATGTTCTTTGCAAAGGCTTCCTGAATTTCGAAGAAATCACCCTCATCCGCAATCGCGTAGATGAGTTCCTTCATGTCGTAAGGCTTGGTGGCCGAATCCGGGATCAGGCTATCGAGCCGCATTTCCACCCGGGCCGGATCATCGAAGAAGGGCCGCACCGGTGGCTTGTCGCGATTGTTGAGCGGCAGGAAATCGAAGAGCTGGCGTACCGCTTCCAGCGTTTCGATATCGTTCTCATAGGCTGCGTCGGCCACGGAAGACTTCTTCGTATGGGTGGATGCACCGCCCAGTTCTTCCGCCGTCACGATTTCGTTCGTGACCGTCTTCACCACGTCCGGGCCAGTGACGAACATGTAAGATGAATCGCGCACCATGAAGATGAAGTCGGTCATGGCAGGCGAGTAGACAGCGCCACCCGCGCAAGGTCCCATGATGACGGAGATCTGCGGAATGACGCCGGAGGCTTCCGCATTGCGGCGGAAGACTTCCGCATAACCGGCCAGCGACGCCACGCCTTCCTGAATGCGAGCACCGCCCGAATCGTTCAGGCCGATGACCGGCGCGCCGACACGTACCGCCATATCCATGATCTTGCAGATCTTTTGCGCATGGGTTTCAGACAGCGATCCGCCGAGAACGGTAAAATCCTGGGAGAACACGTAGACCTGCCGCCCGTTGATCGTGCCCCAGCCGGTGACGACGCCATCGCCCGCGACCTTCTGGCTTTCCATGCCGAAATCGACGCAGCGATGCGTGACATACATATCATATTCTTCGAAGGAGCCTTCATCGAGCAACACCTCGATGCGTTCACGCGCCGTAAGCTTACCCTTGGCGTGCTGCGCATCGATTCGCTTCTGGCCGCCACCAAGGCGTGCCTCTGCCCGCCGTGCTTCCACTTCGCTCAAAACTGCGCGCAATGCCGCCTCCCTTGAATTTGTCTTGCTCTTGTATCGCGTTGACCCTGCAGGCGAAACATGGATTTTGGTTGAAGAGGTGGCAATGTGTAATCTATAAATATGCAAACTGCATTTTGCGAAGTTGCAAATTCATGGCGATTGGCAAGCTCTATATCGGTCGAAAAGTTCGGGATGTGCGGGAGGGCGCGCGGGCAACGCAATCACAATTCGCGGAACGGCTTGGGATTTCGACCAGCTACCTGAACCAGATTGAGAACAATCAGCGTCCCGTATCCGCTGCCGTTCTGCTGGCGCTGGCGGAAAAATTCGGTGTCAGCATTGCTGATCTCTCTTCCGGCGAAGGGGACCGGCTTCTATCGGCCCTGTCTGAAGCACTGTCCGATCCGTTGTTCGAAGGTTATACCGGCAGCCTTCAGGATCTGAAGCTGGTGACGCAGAACGCACCGGCCATTGCCCATGCACTGATTGCCGCGCATCAGGCCTATCGCCGCTCCAGCGAGCAACTGGCCAGCATGGATGACCGGTTGGGTCGCGCGGCACTGAGCGAGACTACGCCCTATGACGAGGTGCGCGACTACTTTCATTTCGTCGACAACTACATTCACGAACTGGACGTCCTGGCCGAGCGCCTGGCGGAGGAAATCGGTCTCGGCGGCGGCGAAAATCATGCGGCGCTTCAGCACTTTCTGCTGCATCGCTTCGGGGTTCGCGTGGAACGAACGGCCCTGAAGGATGAACTGATCCGCAGCTTCGATCCTGCGACAAGACGGCTTTCCCTCAACGCCTATGCGACACCCGCCACCCGTGATTTCCAGATGGCGCTTCAAATTGCCCAGCTCTTCGCGGCAGAACCGATTGATCGCACTGCCCGCGAGGCCGGTTTCCGAACAGCCGAAGCGGTGGAAATCTGTCGCATCGGCTTGGCAAACTATTTCGCTGGCGCACTGCTTCTTCCTTACGAAAGCTTCCTGAAACGCGCCCGCGATCTGCGCCATGATCTCGACCTGCTCTCGGCCCATTTCGGCGCCAGCCTTGAACAGATCTGCCACCGGCTGAGCACGCTGCAAAGACCGGGGCAGAAGGGCATTCCGATTTTCTTCGCGCGGGTGGATCGGGCGGGAAACATTACCAAGCGCCATAGCGCCGCCAAGCTTCAATTCGCGCGCTTCGGTGCCGCCTGCCCCTTATGGAATGTGCATCAGGCTTTCGAGATGCCGGGACGCATTATTCGGCAATTGGCAGAAACGCCGGACGGCGTGCGATACCTCTGTCTCGCTACGCAAATCACCAAGGGCAGCGGTGGCTTTCGCGCCGTGCAGCCACGCTATGCCTTGGCGCTCGGCTGCGAGATTTCCTATGCGGACAGCTTCGTCTATGCCGACGATCTGGATCTCGACAGCCGCGCCGCCTTTGAGCCCATCGGTATTTCCTGCCGCATTTGCGAGCGTCATAACTGCCCGCAAAGGGCCATGCCACCGCTCAAAAGCAGGCTCGCCGTGGACCACGACAACCGGTCGATCGTGCCTTATCGGATTGTGTGAAACGAAAAGCGGACCGCGCTGCCACGATCCGCTTCTGAATTTCAGATCTTCGAATGCTCAGGCCACCGCACGCGCCAGTGCGCAACGCGACCAGAGCTGATGCAATGCGCCGACCAGGTGCTCGATATCAGCATCTGAATGCAGTGGCGTCGGCGTGATGCGCAGACGCTCGGTCTTGCGCGGCACCGTCGGGTAGTTGATCGGCTGAACATAAATGTCCGAGTGATCGAGCAGCAGATCCGAGATCCACTTGCACTTGGCCGCATCACCCACCATGACCGGCACGATATGGCTCGGGTTCATCATGTGCGGAATGCCACGGGCATCCAGCGAAGCGCGCAGCTTGCGGACGCGATCCTGATGGCGAGCGCGCTCGAACGGGCTGTTCTTCAGGTGACGAATGGAAGCGACCGCACCGGCAGCCAGCGCTGGCGGAATAGCCGTCGTAAAGATGAAGCCAGATGCAAAGGAGCGGATGAAATCGCACACAGCGTTTGAGCCGGTGATGTAACCACCCATGACGCCAAAGGCTTTGCCCAGCGTACCTTCGATGATCGTAATACGATCCATCAGACCTTCGCGCTCGGCAATGCCGCCACCACGAGGACCATACATGCCAACGGCATGCACCTCGTCCAGATAGGTCATGGCACCGAATTCATCGGCAAGATCGCAGATTTCCTTGATCGGCGCGATATCGCCATCCATGGAATAGACGCTCTCGAATGCGATGAGCTTCGGAGCCTTCGGATCCGAAGCGGCCAGCTTGGCGCGCAGATCATCCAGATCATTATGCTTCCAGATGACGCGTTCGCATTTGCCGAAGCGAATGCCTTCGATCATCGAAGCGTGGTTCAGAGCATCCGAGAAGATGATGAGGCCCGGAATCTTGGCGCCCAAGGTGCCGAGCGTTGCCCAGTTCGAGACATAGCCCGAGGTGAAGATCAGAGCGGCTTCCTTGCCGTGCAGATCGGCAAGTTCCTGCTCAAGCAGAACGTGATAGTGGGTGGTTCCAGAAATATTCCGGGTGCCGCCAGCACCCGCGCCACAGTGATCGATCGCCTCATGCATGGCTGCAATCACCGCCGGATGCTGGCCCATGCCGAGATAATCGTTGGAACACCAGACGGTGACATCGCGTTTGCCTTCCGGAGTGTGGCGCGTTGCCCGCGGAAAGTTTCCACGGTGACGCTCGAGATCGGCGAACACACGATAGCGGCCTTCCTGATGAAGGCTGTCCAGCTCGCCCTTAAAAAATGCCTCGAAATCCATTCTTACACTCCAGAACCTGCAGCCCGTTTTGGGTGTTGAGGTTTGTCCCGTCAAGCCTGCAACCAGCGATTCCATGCCACCTGCGGCATTTGGCGCATTTTTTTGAATCATTCCAATATGAATTTATGAAAGGTGTCATAAGAAAAAATTGATTCACATCAAGCAAAGATAAAAAAGGGGCGGTTTTCACCGCCCCAAGTGGTTTTAAGCGAAGAAATTACCCCGCGGCCTGCACCGCCCGCTTCGCCATGACCTTGACGAGATTGGCGCGGTAGTCCGGCGTGGCGTGCATATCTTCCATCATCTGGCTCGCATCGACAGTGACAGACGACACTGATTCGGCAGACCAGTTTGCCAAAAGTGCAGCCTCCAGATCCTTTACGCGGAACACACCGTTAGAGCCCGCCCCGGTGACGGCAACGCGAACGCCGGAGCCACTCTTAGCGACAAACACGCCGGTCAGGGCATAGCGCGAGGCCGGATTGGGGAACTTTGCATAACCAGCTTTTTCCGGCGCTTCGAAGGTGATGGCGGTGATCAACTCGCCCTCTTCCAGTGCCGTATCGAACATGCCCTGGAAGTAATCGTCGGCCGAAATCTCCCGGCGATCCGTCACGACCGTGGCATTGAGCGCGAGCACGGCGGAAGGATAATCCGCCGCCGGATCGTTGTTGGCCACGGACCCGCCGATCGTTCCCATGTGGCGCACATGCGGATCACCGATCATGCCAGCCAGATGGCAGATAGCGGGGCAGACGGCCCGAAGCGCCGACGACGAAGCGACTTCCGCATGGGTTGTGGCGGCTCCGATACGCACCTTGCGCCCTTCGACCGAGATCCCCTTCATGCTGGCCACATGCCGCAGATCCACCAGGTCGGAAGGCGCGGCAAGCCGCTGCTTCATGGTGGCGATCAGCGTCATGCCGCCGGAAAGATAGCGGGCCTCGTCCTGCGAGGACCGCAGCTTCACAGCCTCTTCGACCGAGGAGGCGCGGTGGTAATTGGTATCATACATGCCTGATCCCTCCCCTTATTCGGCAGCCATGCGCGGCTCAGCAGATTGAAGCGCCTGCCACACCTTGAGCGGCGTTGCTGGCATGGTGATCTCCACACCGATGGCATCGGTAATGGCATTGATCAGCGCAGGAGGCGAACCGATGGCACCCGCCTCGCCACAGCCCTTGATGCCAAGCGGATTGCTGGGGCACGGCGTGTTCTGATGCGAGAGCTTGAACGAAGGCAGATCGTCGGCCCGCGGCATGGCGTAATCCATGTAGCTTGCCGTCAGAAGCTGGCCGCTCACCTCGTCATAGCGCACCTCTTCCAGAAGCGCCTGACCAATGCCCTGCGCCAAGCCCCCATGCACCTGCCCCTCGACGATCATCGGATTGATGATGTTGCCGAAGTCGTCGGCGGCCACGAACTGGATGATTTCCGTCTTGCCGGTATCCGGATCGATTTCCACCTCTGCTATGTAGCAACCCGCCGGGAAGGTGAAGTTGGACGGATCGTAGAAGGCGGTTTCCTTCAGGCCCGGCTCCATGCCCGAAGGCAGGTTGTGGGCAGTGTAAGCGGCAAGTGCTACCTGGAACCAGGGCAGCGTCTTGTCGGTGCCCGCTACCTTCAGCTCGCCATTTTCGATGACGATGTCGCTCTCGTCAGCTTCCATCAGATGCGCGGCAATCTTCTTCGCCTTCATCTCGACCTTGTCGAGCGCCTTGACGATGGCCGACATGCCGACGGCACCGGAACGCGAGCCGTAGGTGCCCATGCCCATCTGTACCTTGTCGGTATCGCCATGCACGATGTTGACGCTGGCGAGCGGTACGCCGAGCCGATCCGCAACCAGCTGGGCGAAGGTGGTTTCGTGGCCCTGCCCATGGCTGTGCGAACCGGTGAGAACCTCGATGGTGCCAACGGCATTCACCCGCACTTCCGCCGATTCCCAAAGGCCGACACCGGCACCAAGAGAACCGACTGCTTGCGAGGGTGCGATGCCGCAGGCCTCGATATAGCAGCTCATACCGATGCCGCGCTTCTTGCCTCGCCCCTCTGCCTCGGCACGACGCGCGGGGAAGCCGTTCCAATCCGCCGCGTCCATCGCCGCTGTCAGGGATGCATCATAATCGCCCGCGTCGTAGTTCATGATGACAGGGGTCTGGTACGGGAAGCTGCGAATGAAGTTCTTGCGGCGAAGCTCAGCGGGTGAAACGCCAAGTTCTCGCGCCGCCACTTCCATGGTGCGCTCCAGCAAGTACGTCGCTTCTGGACGCCCTGCCCCACGATAGGCATCGACCGGAACCGTATTGGTGTAGACCGTGCGGACATTGGCATGGATGGCGGGAATGGCGTACTGGCCCGACAACAACGTCGCATAGAGATAGGTCGGCACCGCCGACGAGAAGAGCGACATATAGGCGCCGAGATTGGCGATCGTATCCACCTTCAGACCGATGATCCGGTGATTCTTGTCGAAGGCCATCTTGACCTTCGAAACATGATCGCGGCCATGGGCATCTGTCAGGAAGGCTTCGGTACGGTCCGACGTCCATTTCACCGGAACGCCGGTCTTTTTCGAGGCCCAGAGACAGACGATTTCTTCCGGATAGATATAGATCTTGGAGCCGAAACCGCCGCCGACATCCGGCGCAATGACGCGCAGCTTGTTTTCGGGCGCGACATTATAGAAGGCGCTCATGACCAGACGCGCCACATGCGGGTTCTGGCTGGTGGTGTAGCAGGTGTAATGGTCCTCCGCCTCGTCATAGACGCCGAGCGCCGCGCGCGGCTCCATCGGGTTGGGCGATAGACGATTGTTCAGGATCTCAATTTCGGTGACATGGGCCGCTTCGGCAATGGCCTTGTCGGTCGCCGCTCCGTCGCCGATCTGCCAGTCGAAGATCAGATTACCTGGTGCTTCCGGATGAATTTGCGGCGCTCCTGCTTCGAGTGCCGCTACGGACGTGATGACAGCGGGAAGTTCCTCATAATCGACCGTTACGACTTCCGCCGCGTCGCGCGCTTCCGCAACGGAATCGGCCACCACGATGGCGATGGCATCGCCCACATAGCGCACCGTATCCACAGCCAGCGGACGCCATGCGCCCATTTTCATCGGAGACCCATCCTTGGAATGGATCATCCAGCCACAGATGAGATTGCCGATCCCGTCTGCCTGCAACTGCTTGCCATCCAGAACATCAATGACACCCGGCATGGCCTTGGCTGCTGAAACATTGATGCCGGTAATCTTCGCATGCGCGTGCGGACTACGCACGAAATAGGCATATTTCATGCCCGGAACGACCATATCGTCAGTGTAGCGACCCTTGCCCGTGAGGAACCTCTTGTCCTCCTTGCGGGCGACGCGCGCACCAATCCCTTCCATACCCATGTCATCTCCTCCAGATGAAAGCGATAGAACAGCATTGAAAGGCCACGGCGAAAGCTGCCATCGAGGCAGGAAAGATCCGCCGGATGCCGGTTCGAAATCTACTCGGCAGCCTGGCGCGATGCGCCATGCATCTCTTCATTGGCGGAGAGCACGGCCTTGACGATATTGTGGTAGCCGGTGCAGCGACAGATATTGCCCTCCAGTTCGTGCCGAACCGTCTGCTCGTCCAGTTGTCCACCGTGACGATTAATCATATCGACCGCCGTCATTACCATGCCAGGCGTGCAGAAGCCGCACTGAAGCCCGTGGTGCTGGTTGAACGCCGCTTGTACAGGATGCAACTCGCCCTGAGATGCAATGCCTTCAATGGTGGTGACGGTGGAACCTGCGGCCTGCACCGCCAGAATGGAACAGCTCTTGACCGACTTTCCATCCATATGCACCACGCAGGCACCGCATTGAGTCGTATCACATCCCACATGGGTGCCGGTCAGGCCCAGTTTATCCCGGATGAAGTGTACGAGCAGAGTGCGATCGTCACACTCGCTCGACATCGTCCGGCCATTCACCGTCAACGTCACTTTCGCCATGATTTCCTCCCAAAATCCCCGAACGGGGTACATGTCTCCTCAAACACGTGGGGTGCATCATTGGTCTTTTTTGAGCAGTGAGCAACAGATAGTTTTTTCCTGCGACATCAAATCAATGCGGATCGAACAAACTTCTTAAGAGAACCTCTAGACTTCCTGGATTTGAGTCATATCCTCCCGTTCAAGCTGGGTTAATCTTGGCTGTTGTTAGCCTGGACGGGACCGGCCTAAGAGCTGGAAACGATCGTTCAAAGTTGGAGAAAGTAATGAAGAAGGCAATTATGCTTCTCATGGTGGGCGCGACCCTTGCAGGCTGCACCGCCACAGAACGCGGCGCCGGCATTGGCGCGGGCGCAGGTGCCGTCATCGGCGGTCTGGCGACCGGTAATGTTCGCGGCGCCGCCGTCGGCGCTGCCATCGGTGGCCTTTCGGGCGCTGTCATCGGATCCGTTTCCGAGCAGCCTGGCCAGTGCTATTACCGCGACCGTTATGGCCGCCGCTATGTGGATGCCTGCCCGCGCGGCTACTGAGTTCTTCAGCGGCAGCTCGTTGATCAAATGGATTGGCCCCGGATTCGATCCGGGGCTTTTTTCTGACAGTGTGACATATAAGCGGTACCCTAGGATACCGAATACAGTTACGTTAGAGAATTAGAGTCTGGACGCTCGCGTCTGAACGGGTGGGAAGAGCCGAACTGATTACGAGCAAGACGATGTGCGTACCGGTCCGCATGATGGTGCAGCGGAAAAGAAGTCTCGCAGTTCTTCTGGCGGCGGGCGTAGCCATGACTTTGGGATTCGCCGAACCGGCCCATGCTTTCAAGCTATTCGGAATACATCTGTTCGGAAGCGATGAGGAAGAAGTCGGCGGCGTCATAGACCCTGTCCGTTACAGCACCACCTTGAACCTAACGACGGCAACCGGCGACCTGAAGGATCGGCTGGAGACGACGAGCGCTCTCAAGTCGGACGAGAAGCAACCGGTCTCAGGTGATCTCGGCCTCGTCATCAAAGCGCGCGAAGATCGCGACCGGCTTGTGGCCGTTCTTTATGAAGAGGCACGTTATGGCGCCGTCGTGCGCATAACGATTGCGGGCCAGGAGATCGACAGGCTTCCGCCGGTTCCCGTGTTCGACCACAGCCGGCCCGTCCCTGTTGTCGTGACGGTCGAGCCTGGACCCGAATTTGCACTTGGCAAGGTAACGCTGGAGGGTGATGCAGCCGGGATCGATCCGAAATCCGTAGGCCTGGAACCGGGCAACAAGGCGGGCTCCGTATCTATCATTCAGGCAGGCGAGCGGATCGTTCGCGACCTCAAAAAGCAGGGAAGGCCGCTTTCGAGGATTGGCAAGCGCGACGTCATCGCCGATCATGCGACGAACACCGTTGCGGTAAAAATCAGCGCCACAAGCGGGCCTGTCGCACCCTTTGGTACTGTGACTGTACGAGGCTCTGAGGGTGTCGATCAGGACTTCATCCGCCGCTATTCCCGCCTCGACAGACGCGAGACCTATTCCCCGGAACAGCTTAAAAAAGCTGGTGACCGATTGCGGGAACTCGGCGTTTTCTCGAGCGTGACCATCCGCGAGGCCGATGCACTGGCGCCAGACGGTTCACTGCCGCTCAGCATCGAGGTTGCTGACGGAAAGTTCCGCTACTTCGGTTTCGGTGCCGATTTCTCTTCCATCGATGGCGCAGGCGTTTCCGGTTACTGGGGACACCGCAATCTGTTCGGCCAGGCGGAATCGCTGCGGATAGAGGGACAGGTTTCCGGCATTGGTGCGACGACCGACCTCAACACCTTCGATTACTCGGCAGGCATCATCTATTCGGAACCGGGCTTCAAGATACCGGAGATGACCTTTGATGCCAGCCTGCGGGCAAAGCGCGAGACGCCGGACGTCTATACGGCCAACACCATTACCGCACTTGCGACCCTGACCTACGAACTGAGCGAGCAGGACAAGGTGAAGGGTGGCGGCGAAATTGCCTGGAGCGAGAGCGAAGACGTGTTTGGCCGCAACCGTTACCTGACCTTTTCGCTGCCCATCGAGTTCGAACGTGACGCCCGCGATAACAAGTTGGAGCCGACCGAAGGCTATCGCCTTACCGCATCGGCAAAACCAAGCTACGAGACCTATCGCGGCTCGATATTCTCCTCCTTCGAAGGATCGATTTCCGGATATCTGGGACTGGGCGAAGAGAACCGGGTTGTTCTGGCAGGCAGGCTGTCGGCGGGCACGATCGTCGGCACCGACAATCTGCAGGATATTCCGACCATCAGGCGCTTCTATATGGGTGGCGGCGGATCGGTGCGTGGCTACACCTTCCGGGAAATTGCGCCCTATGATGCACAAAACCGTGCGCTCGGTGGCCGCTCCTATACGGTTGCGAACCTGGAAGCACGCGTCAAAATTAACGACAAGATCGGAATTGTGCCATTTTTTGACGTTGGAACCGTTTCCACCGAAATCGCGCCCGATTTCTCCGATATCCGCATGGGCGCCGGAATCGGGGTTCGCTACGCAACTCCGTTCGGCCCTCTGCGGTTAGACATCGCATTGCCGTTGAACCGCTATCCGGGCGGGAGCCAATACGGTATCTACGCTGGCATTGGACAATCATTCTGATGTCGCCAAACAACGAGGATCAGGATAAGGAATCCTGGACCGTGCCAAGGATGAACCCGCACCAATGACATCGTCATCGCGTGCCAAAAGCTGGATATTGCGCACCGCGCTTGCCGTGGTAACGATCCTGCTCGTCAGTATCCTGGGATTCGTAGTGTTCCTGGGCTTCGTCCCAGCGGGCAACCGTATGGCCGGAAACCTTATCTCCTCCGCGATTTCGTCGCCCGACCAATCCATTTCCGTATCCGGCCCGAAAGGGTTGCTGACGGGCCAACTGAAAATCGACCGTATCGCACTGTCGGACCGAAACGGCGTGTATGCCGAGGCAAGCAATATACAGGTGGACTGGTCTCCGCTTTCGCTGTTGCGGCGTACCTTTCACGCGGACCGGATCGAGATCGCCGAGCTTAAGGCAATTCGTCCTCCGGTTCCGGCGCAGCAGCAGCCCGCAACAGGCTCCAGCAATGGCGGCTTCTCATTACCTGTGGCCATCGAAATCGATCGCTTCGCCCTGCCGGATATCGAGCTTGAGCCTGCGATTACCGGGCGTCGCTTCGAGCTTTCCGCAGAGGGCTCTGCAAACGCGACCGGCGAGAGCGTGGCGCTGCAGCTTGCCGCGCGGCGCAAGGATGTACCAAACGCACTTGCAAAGACAGACCTCGTCTTCGCGCCGCAGCAGAACGAACTGAAGCTTCAGGCCCTTGTTTCGGAACCGCAGGGCGGACTGCTGGCGCGGCTCCTGCATTTGCCGGGTGCACCTTCGCTCGCGCTGGCGCTGGATGGACAGGGACCGTTATCGAACTGGTCCGGGCAATTGCGTGGCACGGTGGACAACAAGCCGGTGATCAGCATCGATGGTCGGCATGAATTGTCTGCTCAGGGTGTGCACCAGCTTCAGATCCATGGCGGCGGCCAGCTTTCCGAGCTTCTGCCCCCGGCATTTCGTCCGCTTTTCATCGGTCGCACGGATGTCAATCTGGGCGCCCTGATCAGCCAGAGTGGGCGGATCGAAATCAAGAAGGGCGAACTGGCAACCGGTTCCATGAAGGTGCAGGCATCGGGAGCGCTGGACCCTTCTGGCGACAACAGCCTGACCGGCAGCGCGACGGCGACCAATGGCTCGATCAATCTCGAATGGCCTATGCAGCCGCAAGCCGCGCGCTTTGCGATCGACAACCTGAACTTTACATTGACCGGACCGGCTGAAGGATCGCGTTTCAATGCGACGGCGGCGCTAAAGTCTATCAATGCAGCAGGAGCTTCACTGGCTCAGGTGCGGCTTCAGGCGGAAAGCGAAGACCTGAACCTTGTCGAGCAATCCGGCAGCGTTCGCACACGGCTCAGCATCGCCCAGGCCGATTTTGAAAATCCAGATCTGGACCGTCTGATTGAGGGACCGATCCGGCTTGACGCGCCGATAAGACTGGCGCCGCCAGCCATCGGCCTTGATGCATCGACTTTTGAAAGCAGCAAGGCATCCGGCACTATCAGCGGCGCTTTCAATACGGCGAAGCAGTCGGTGACAGGCAATATCCGCATATCGCTGAACCCAACCGGTCTGCCGATTGCCGCAGCGCGTTACTTCGATGACGGGATCGGTGTCGAAGGCTATGTCGATGGCGTCATCGGCGGCCGGATCAGTCTCGAAAACCTTGTCGTCAAATCCAGCACGATCGAAGGCCACGGCAATGTGCTGTGGGACGGCACGAAACTCAATGCGCATCTAGCCGGGCGCGTGCCCGAGATTGGACGTTTCCAGCCTAATGCCAAGGGCGCAGCAGGCTATGACGTTGTGCTCGACGGTCCGCTGAACGCGATCGGCGTCAAGGCGGTCGTGAATTCCGCAGAGGCCCGCTACAGCGGCCGGACGCTGGAGGCCGTCAGTGCCCGCTTTGACGGTACGGTCGGCACGTCTTCCATTGGTGGCATGGCGCTCGTATCGGGCCGCGTGGACGGCAAGCCGCTGAAACTCGATGCTGAGGTGCGCCGCGAAAATGGCACCATTCGTCTGCCGAGACTGGCGCTGGATGCCGGTGCGAACCGGCTGAGCGGAAACATTGCTTTATCTCCCGACTTTCTGCCGCAAGGGCAACTTGCATTCGATTGGCCGGATATCGGTCTGCTTGCTTCACTGGCAGGCCAACAAGCGGGCGGCGACCTTCGCGGCTCCTTGAGCCTCGGCCAGTCGAACGGCAAGATCTCCGCGACGATCAACGCGACGGGTCAATCCGTTTCTTACGGCACGACGGTGATCGAGGGTCCTGCTCTCAACATCACGAGCAAGGATCTTCTTGGACTGTCGGTCGATGGTGTCATTCGCGCGGCCAAGCTGAACGCAGGCGGACAAATACTGGCCGATACGGCGCTGACGCTCGCCGACAGGTCTGGCATTCTCGGCTTTAACCTTGCAGGCCGCTATTCCGACGCGCCACTCGTCATGACGGGCACCTTTGATCGCTCTCATCCGGACGGCATGACGTTCGCCCTGGATCGTCTTGAGGCAAAGCCCTCCGGATTGAATCTTGCACTGGCGAACCCGGCGCAGGTGACGATTTCCGACGGCGTTGCAAATCTCGGCAGCATCGTCCTGAACGCAGGCGGTGGCCGTCTCGTCATTGAAGGCAGTGCAGGTCCCCAATTGAATGTGGCGCTCCGGCTGAGCGACCTGCCAGCGGCCATCGCCGACGAATTCCGTCCGGGCCTCGGCGCGGAGGGCATGATCGGTGGCGCAGTCACAGTCTCCGGCGCCACGTCCAGCCCCGTCATTCGATACAGTCTGGGTTGGCAGAACGCGCAAATCGCGGAAACAAAGGGACGCGGCATAGATGCCTTGTCGATCTCCAGCCGGGGGCGTTTCCAGAACGGCACGCTGACGCTGGAACAATCGACATTGACCGGCGGTAACGGTCTTTCCATCAATGCCGGTGGAACGCTGGGAACCACGACGCCGCAGAGTCTCGATATCCGCGCCAATCTGGTTTCGGTACCCGCAAGCCTTGCCAATGCTTTCGTTGCGGATTTCGACGCACGCGGTCAATTGACGGGCACCGTCACGATTTCAGGTTCGGCAAGCGCTCCCGAAGCCGCCTTTCAGGCGAAGCTTGCCGATGCGTCAGTCGCTCAAACGCGTGCTGCCAAGATAAACCGTATCGACTCCGATCTCTCGGGTCGCTTCTCCGGCAATATCGTCATGATCGACCGGCTGTCAGTAACCGGCGAGCAGGGCCTTTCGGCGGAAGGGAGTGGCACGATTGCCGTGAGCAACGGCAATGCCTTGGAGCTCCAGGCAAAGCTGAATGCAATTCCGGCCAGCCTTTTGAATGCCTTGCGCCCTGACATCGGCGCAGAGGGCGTGCTAACCGGGACAATCAACGCAAGCGGTTCATTGAGCACGCCTGCCGCTATCTTCGAGATGGCTGTGAAAGACCTGACGCTCAAGCAGACCCGCGATGCTGGAATGTCACCGCTTGGCTTGACCGCAAGCGGACGCCTTGAAAACCAGGTTTTCAACCTGTCGAACGCCAACCTCACCGGAGCCAACGGGCTCTCCCTGAGAGCTTCCGGAACAGCAGTACTGGCAGGCGACAAGGCGCTCAATATGACGGCAAATATCGCCAATTTGCCGCTTTCACTCGCCGATGTGCTGCGTCCGGGTCTACAGGCCGGGGGCCTGTTGAACGGCTCCATCACGCTATCCGGCCGCATCGATGCACCCGCGGTTCAATATCAGCTGCAAGGTTCCGACCTTGCAATTGCCCAGAGCCGCCAGACCGGCGTTCGCAACATGACGTTGCGCGCTACCGGCAGCTTCGAGAATGGTACTCTTACCCTCGGCGATACATCCCTGACCGATCCTTCAGGCCTTTCCGTCAATGCCAAGGGGCGCGTCGTCGTCACTGGTACGCAAGGACCGGCCATCGACGTGAACGCATCGATCGCTGCCCTGCCTGCAGCCTTGGCGAATGCATTTGCACCCGGTCTTGATGCCGGTGGGATCATTTCCGGCACTGTTTCCTCGACCGGCACCCCTGAAGCGCCTATTGCCAACTTCAAGCTGCGCTGGGCGGATGTCGCAACAGCACAAACACGCACAGCTGGCCTTGGCGGGCTTAACCTCGACGCAGATGGACGTCTGGCCGAAGGAATGTTGAGCCTGAATGATGTGCAACTGACAGGGCCGCAAGGACTATCAGCGTCCGCAAAGGGTACGATTGGCCTGGCAGGCGAGCGTCCGCTGGATCTGACCGCCGAGCTTGCCGCACTTCCAGCAAGCCTCGCCAATGCCTTTCTTCCAGGCGTGCAGGCATCCGGTTTAGTGTCCGGTTCGGCAAACATTGCCGGAACTGCTGCCTCACCGTCCGTCCGCTATGACGTTCAGTGGGCTGACGGCGCAATTCGGCGTCAGGGTGACGCCGCAGTTGGTCCCCTCAATCTGCGGGCAGAAGGCTCCTTCTCAAACAACCGCCTGACACTTGGCACAACGCGTCTCACTGGCCCCAGCGGTCTTTCGGTCACCGCTGGCGGTGATGTATCGCTGCCGCAGGGCGGTCAGGGAGCCCCTGCCCTCAACCTTAACGCCGACATCAATGCGCTACCTGCCAATCTCGCCAATGCCTTTGTGCCGAACCTCGGCGCTTCCGGCACCATTTCGGGGAAGGTTTCGGCGCTTGGCAGTGGCGGCATGGGCGCCCGGTTCAATCTTGCCTGGAATGATGCATCGCTTGCACAAACCAGAAGCGCCGGGCTGCAAGGGTTCCGCATCACCACGGACGGTACGTTTACCGACAATCGCGTCAGCTTCCAGACGACGCTTGGCGGCGCTGGCGGTTTGAACCTGTCCGGCGGCGGAAGCGTGGGACTGGCCAGTGCAAAGCCGCTGGATCTGCGCTTTCAGGGCACACTGCCCTTTGGCCTTCTGGCGAGCCAGCTTTCAGCACAGGGCTTTGTTCCGGAAGGCACGGGCACCATCAACGTGTCGGTCTCCGGAACCGCATCGGCGCCACAGATAACCGGCAACGCTTCCACCAGCGGAGCCCGCCTCATCGATGTTCGGCGGAACCTGGCTCTCAACAACATCAATGCCCAGGTGAATCTCAATCGCGATCGTGCAGAAATCGCGACAATCTCTGCATCGCTGTCGACGGGCGGCACAATTTCAGCACAGGGCAGCGTTGGGTTGAAGGACGGCTTTTCCGCCGACCTTCGCATTGCATTGAATAACGCCACCTATGTAGACGGAACCTTGTTCAACGCCACCGCCAACGGCAATCTGACTGTGACCGGTCCTTTGCTGCAAAATCCGACGCTCGGCGGAACGGTGACCCTCACGCGTGCAAACATCACGGTTCCTGCAAAGCTTCCGGCTTCTCTGGCAGAAATCAATGTCAAGCATCGCAACACGCCGCCAGATGTGCGAGCACTTCTCGCTGCACTGGCGCCGAAGGGGGGCGAAGGCACAAAAAGCAATCTTTCCCTCGATCTGGTTCTGAATGCTCCGAACGGGATCTTCGTGCGAGGACGCGGGATCGATGCGGAACTTGGCGGCAATCTCACCATTCGTGGCTCTGCGTCAGACCCTGTCGTCGCCGGTGGTTTTGAAATGCGCCGCGGGCGTATCGTCATCCTCAGCAAGCGCCTCGATTTTACCAGCGGCAAGATTACATTTGGCGGCAGTCTGATCCCCGTACTGGATATGGCCGCCGAAACCAGTTCGAACCAGACGACCATCACCATTACCGTGACCGGTGTCGCCAACGATCCAGATATCGCCTTCACCTCTTCCCCCTCCCTTCCGCAGGATGAAGTTCTGGCGCGCCTGATCTTCGGCCAATCCATGTCGCGTCTTTCTGCCCTTCAGATCGCCCAATTGGCGGATGCCGTCAGCCAGCTTGCCGGCGGTGGGGATAGTTCGCTGTTCCAGACCTTGCGCGGCAAGCTGGGTGTGGACGACCTGGACCTTAAAACAGACGATAATGGCCAGACCAGTGTCTCACTGGGACGGCGCCTGAATGACAAGACCTACTTCCAGGTAGAACAGGGCGGCAGCAGCGGAGCCAAGGCCAGCATCAACCTGGATGTGGGCCGTGGCGTGAAGCTCAAGGGCTCCGCCGGGAGCGGAGGCGGTTCGGCCGGCATCTTCTACGAAAAAGAATACTGATGCCGCACGTCCGAGCAATCATTGAACTTGAATTTCGGTCGATTGATTCAGCATTAAGAAACAATCTTCCCTTAATTTTAACGAAAGGCCGTCGCGAGACAGAGATTCGTCCCGCTCAAGGCGATCATTTTAACAGCTTGCTGCACTCACGAGGGGTGAGTGCAGGCTTACGGCAACGCTTAAGGAAATCCGGAATGGCGACGATCACTTCCAACAGCTTTAGCTGCGACACACTTGAGATCATTGCATTCCGCCTTCACGATCAAGAATTTTGCGTGAAGACGACAACGATCCGCGAAATCCGCGGCTGGGCTCCCTCCACACCGATACCGCATGCTCCGGCAGATGTCATCGGCGTCATGAACCTGCGCGGCTCCGTCATTCCGATCATCGATCTGTCCTATAAGCTCGGCATGAAAAGCACTGTTGCGAACGAACGATCAGCGATCGTTGTCACGGAGGTTCACAATATGGTTATCGGCATGCTGGTGGATCGCGTGTCCGACATCCTGACAATCTCCTCCAGCCAGATACAGCCTGTCCCGGAAGTCTCTGCCTCGTTCGACAAATCGTTCTCCGAAGGAATTATCGCATCGGAAAGCGGTATGATCTGCTTCTTGAACCTCTCAAAGATGTTTAAGGGTAGTGAAATCGACGATCTAGCCGCTTAATTTAGAAGTATCGAAAGTATAAAAGGCAGCTAGTGGGCTGCCTTTTATTATTAACGTTATTTTAAGCTTGATAAACAATGTATTGATATTGCCTAGAGTGTTCGATACGAAACTCCTGGGTTCAGGAGGATGATCCGTTGAGCAAACTGCTTCTCATTCATACCGGTGGCGCAATCGGAATGGCTCCAGGTCCTAAAGGCCTGACGCCGATGAGGGGACTCGTTGAAAGCGCACTGAGCGCTCGGCTTCCCGCGGATATGAAGCTGGTTGCCAATGTTTTCAGCCCGCTGCTCGACAGTGCGAATGTCGGTCCAATCCACTGGAACGCCATGTTGGAAGCGATCCGCACCCATCCCGGATTGCCGGTTATCATCACCCACGGGACGGATACGATGTCTTTCACCGTTGCCGCCCTTTCCCAGACACTGGTAGGCGAAGGCAGACGCGTGATCCTGTGCGGATCAGTCGTACCATTGGGCGAAGATGGAGATGCGGAGGCAAACCTGACACTGGCGATTGAAGCGGCCATGCAGGAGGGCGAGGGCGTCTTCCTTGCTTTTGGTGGCAAGCTCCTGCCTGCCGATGGACTGGTGAAACATCAGAGCGCGAATTCCGTTCATCGCAACACCCAACAGAATGAAAAGCTCGAACCTCCCCGGTTTCGTACCTTCACAGAGCGGAGGCTGGCGATCCTGACACTGACACCCGGCATGCCGGGGGAATTTCTGTCTGCCGCACTCGCGACTTTGGACGGTGCAGTCCTGCGCGTCTTCGGATCTGGCACCGTGATGGCCAATCCTCTCGTGCTCGAAGCGATCAAACAGGCCATTGCTGACGGCAAACGCGTCCGCGCCGTGAGCCAATCTGAGGATGGCGGCATCATTCCGGGCTATTTCGCAGCAGGTGCTGCGCTTTGGGATATCGGCGTTGAGAATGGTGCCGATGAAACACCGGAAGCAGCTCTGATCAAGCTCTGGCTGAACTGACATCATCCTGCGGCTATGCAGAAAGGGCATCTTTGTTGAGAACGCCCTTTTGCTGCGATCCAGACATGCCAGCAAGCGACTGCTCGGTCTCGCTGGCACGACGTGTTTTCAAAACCTCATCCAAACAGCGCGAAGCTGCTTCTGAGCGTCACCCACACACCCCACAGAAGCGGAAGCCCAACCACCGCCCAGGCAAGTATGGCCTTGGCATCCAGTCCGCCCTTGCCGATCCCAAAAGAACCTGTCGGACCAGCATTCGCTGCGGCTGATTTGGCTTGGAGGGAGGCTACTTCCTCATCCGACATGAACCACTTGTCAGACAGTGGCTTGACGAAAGCATTGGCGACGAGACCCAGCGCCAGCATGCCCGCGAGGATGTACATGGTGCTGGTGTAGAGCGCAGGGCCCGGTGCCACGCCAGCGGCGATCTGCGCTTCACGGATGTAGTTCACCACCACCGGACCAACGATGCCGGCCGTCGCCCAGGCGGTCAGCAGGCGTCCATGGATCGCGCCAACGAACTGCGTTCCAAAGATATCGGCGAGATAGGCGGGGATGGTTGCGAAACCGCCGCCATACATTGACAAAATGATACCGAAGGCGAGAACGAACAGCGCCTTGGAACCCATCATGGCAAGTGTTGGTGCCAAAGCATAAAGCACGATGCCGAGAATGAAAAAGCAGAAATAGGTGTTCTTTCTACCGATCTTGTCGGACATCGAGGCCCAGAAGAAGCGACCACCGATGTTGAAGAGCGAGAGAAGACCGGTGAAGCCTGCGGCGATTGCGGCAATCTGCGCCTTCTGCGCCGCGTCGAGCTGGGCGAATGCAACGCCTGGCTGACCAATCAGCGAACCCGCAAAGATTTCCTGAAGCATGGGCGAAGCCATGCCGATAACGCCGATGCCTGCCGACACATTGAGGCAGAGCACCGCCCAGATGAGCCAGAACTGCTTGGTCTTGTGTGCATCACGCAAGTGAACGTGGCGGGTCGTGATCATCGAGCTTTTCGCGACAGGCGGGGTCCAGCCTTCAGGACGCCAGCCAGCCGGAGGAATGCGGTATCCGAACGTGCCGCCCATCATGAAAACGAAATAGATAAGCGCCATGACGACGAAGGTCTGCCAGACACCCGCTGAACCATCCGTCTTGAAATAGGCCATCAGCAGGTTCGCCAAGGGCGCGCCAATCATCGCGCCGCCGCCAAAACCCATGATCGCCATACCGGTCGCCATGCCACGCCGATCAGGGAACCACTTGATGAGAGTGGACACCGGCGAAATGTAGCCGAGACCGAGGCCAATACCACCGATCACACCGGCACCAAGCCACATGAGCCATAGCTGGTGGAACATGACGCCGAGTGCTGCGACGAGAATACCGCCGCACCAGCAGCAGGCCGATACAAAGGCCGCCTTGCGCGGACCGACCCTTTCCAGCCAGCCACCCCAGATGGCCGCCGAGCAGCCAAGAAGCACGAAGAACAGCGTGTAGATCCAGCCGAGATCGGCCACGCGCCAGTTGCAGGCGGTGGTGAACAAGGCTCCGGCCAAGGTCAACGTCGAGCAGCTTGGATCCGTTGTTGGTAGCGCCTTGCTGAGCGGCAGCCAGAAGACGCTGAAGCCGTAGGCCATTCCGATGCAAAGATGAATGGCCAAAGCGGCTGGCGGAACCAGCCATCGATTGAAACCCGGTTGAGCGATGATCCGCTCGCGATCAAGAAGACCGGCCTGCGCCACGCCTCCGCCAGTTACGCCTGCTACCGCCATTGCGAAAACCTCCCTTGCAATGTCAGAACAAAGAATATCGATCCGGCACACGCCAGTGCGCCGGTTCGGATGATGTGACGATACGCACTACGTTGCTCGTCTATGGCTTCGGAAGCCTGCTCCCCGATCCGCAATCCCCACTGCGGATCTCATCAGGGAAAAGTCAGGTAGAGCCCGCCGGAATACTTGGTTCCGACAGGGATTCGCCGGCAATCGGTCCACGACCTCGGGGTGCGCCATGAGCCGCATCCTGGCCGAGGCCGACAGCATTTGTAGTAACAGCGTTTGGCCGCTTGATCTTCGAGGAGGCCTGGACGACAAGCGGAAGAAATCCGCCGATACCCTGGTCGACCATCTCGAAGAACCGGCGGCGCATACGAGGTTCCCAGAACTTGTTGATGTGGGTGGCAACGCCATCCACCCGCATATCCTCCGGCTGCGACAGGAAGAAAGTCGCGATCTGGTTCGCCATCCGAACCAGCTTTTCATCGGTGTGATTAAGCGACATGGGCAGCCTCCCCGGACATGAAACGATCGGGCCTTGTAAACACTTCGAATTCATCTCCCCGGGCGATTCCAATCAGGGTCATGCCCGCTTCATTTGCCGTATCGATTGCAAGCGCTGTGGGTGCGGAAATCGCAATGAGAACCGGACAGCCAAGTATGGCGGTCTTTTGCACCATCTCCACCGACAGACGGCTGGTCACCACTACGGCGCCATCGCGCGCCGCCTCGCCTTCGCGGACGAGAGAACCAACAAGCTTGTCCAGCGCATTATGCCGACCGACATCCTCCCGCAACGCTATCAATCCTCGACCCGGGCGATAGAAACCTGCGCCATGCACTGCGCGTGTTGCGCGGTTGAGTTTCTGGGCGTCGCCAAGCATCCGCACTGCCGAGGCAACATGATGGGCGGACAGCCATGGCAAAGGCTCCGGAACCGTCACGACCTGCCGCGCAGCCTGCTCTATGGATTCGATGCCGCACAGACCACATCCAACCGGCCCCGCCATCTTGCGCCGGCGCGCGGTCAGAGCATCGGCAGTGCTCTCCTTCAGGGTGATCTGGACATCGATGCCAGCGCCAGCTTCGACACTCTCGACGGCGACGATATCCTCCCTTGAGCGAATGATCTCTTCCGCCAGCGAAAAACCGTAGGCGAAATCCACCAGATCGGACGGGGTCGCCATCATGACCGCATGGGTGGATCCGCCATAGGAAAAGGCGACCGGAACTTCCTCAGGCACCAGACGAGAGGCTTCGGAAAGCCGCCCCTGCCGGAAGCTCAATACGCCTATTCTGCGGCTCGTCTCTCCCGCCATCAAAGCTTACTCCGCCGCTTCAAGCTTGCCGGCAATCCGGCGTGACTTGCGGCTGAGTTCCTCATATTCCTCCTGCCATTCCGTCGGCCCATTGGACGGCGAGATCTGCACTGCCGTGACCTTGTATTCCGGACAGTTCGTCGCCCAGTCCGAGAAGTCCGTGGTGATGACATTGGCCTGTGTCGTCGGGTGGTGGAAGGTTGTGTAGACGACCCCTGGCGCAACACGATCCGTAATCAGCGCCCGCAACGTGGTATCGCCTGAACGGCTGGCGAGCTTGACCCAGTCACCATCCTTGATGCCACGCTGTTCGGCATCATGCGGATGGATCTCGAGCAGGTCCTCCTCATGCCAGACGACATTGGCCGTGCGCCGCGTCTGCGCACCGACATTATACTGCGAGAGAATGCGGCCGGTGGTGAGAAGCAGCGGAAAACGCGGGCCGGTGCGCTCATCCGTCGCCACATATTCTGTACGTATAAACTTACCTTTCCCACGCACAAATCCGTCCACATGCATGATGGGCGAACCGTTCGGAAACTTCTCATTGCAGGGCCACTGGACCGAGCCCTTTTCCTCAAGATAGGCATAGGAAACACCGGCAAAGCTTGGCGTGGTGGCCGCAATCTCGTCCATGATCTCGGATGGATGGCTGTAGGCCCATTTCAAGCCCATGGCTTGCGCCATCTTCTGGGTTACTTCCCAATCCGCATAGCCGTTCTTTGGCGTCATTACTCGGCGCACGCGGTTGATACGACGTTCGGCATTGGTGAATGTGCCATCCTTTTCCAGGAAGGTCGAACCCGGCAGGAAGACATGCGCATAGTTGGCGGTTTCGTTCAGGAACAGGTCGTGCACGACGACACATTCCATGGCCGCCAGACCGGCAGACACATGCTTGGTATCCGGGTCGGACTGAAGAATATCCTCGCCCTGGATATAGATGCCCTTGAACGTGCCTTCGACGGCGGCATCCAGCATGTTCGGAATACGCAGGCCCGGCTCGTTGTTCAGCGTAACGCCCCAGAGCTTTTCGAAGATCTCGCGCGTGGCATCATCCGAGATGTGGCGATAACCGGGAAGCTCGTGCGGGAAAGAGCCCATATCGCAGGAGCCCTGCACATTGTTCTGGCCACGCAGCGGGTTAACGCCCACGCCCGGACGACCGATATTGCCTGTCGCCATGGCAAGGTTGGCAATTGCCATCACGGTGGTTGAGCCCTGGCTGTGCTCGGTCACGCCGAGACCGTAATAGATCGCGCCATTGCCACCCTTGGCATAAAGCCTCGCGGCTCCACGCAGGTCGTCGGCCGGTACGCCGGTAAACTTCTCCGTCTCTTCCGGAGAATGCTGTGCTTCGGAGACGAAAGCTGCCCAATCCTCGAATTCGGACCAATCGCAGCGTTCGCGAATGAACCGTTCGTCAAACAGGCCCTCGGTCACGATGACATGCGCAAGCGCCGTCAGCACTGCCACATTGGTACCGGGCTTCAACGGCAGGTGATAGGAGGCTTCGATATGCGCAGAGCGAACGAGATCGATACGGCGCGGATCGATGACAATCAGCTTCGCGCCCTGACGCAGGCGCTTTTTGAGGCGCGAACCGAAAACCGGATGACCGTCTGTTGGATTGGCGCCGATGACGATCACGACATCCGTATGCTCGACGCTGTCAAAATTCTGCGTGCCCGCCGATGTACCGAAGGCTTGGCCCAGACCATAACCGGTTGGCGAATGGCAGACACGGGCGCAAGTATCGACATTGTTGTTGCCGAAACCGGCGCGGATCAGCTTCTGGACGAGGTAGGTTTCCTCATTCGTGCAGCGCGACGATGTGATGCCGCCAATGGATTCGCGGCCATACTGATACTGGATGCGCCGGAATTCGGACGCAACATGGGCAAAGGCTTCCTCCCATGTCACCTCGCGCCACGGATCAGAGATCTTTTCGCGGATCATCGGGTTGAGGATACGGTCCTTGTGGCTTGCGTAACCATAGGCGAACCGACCCTTGACGCAGGAGTGACCGCGATTGGCCTGGCCGTCTTTCCACGGCACCATGCGCACCAGCTCTTCACCGCGCATTTCAGCTTTGAAGGAGCAGCCCACACCGCAATAGGCGCAGGTGGTCACAACGGAATGTTCCGGTTGGCCGATCTCGATAACGGATTTCTCGGTCAGCGTGGCTGTCGGGCATGCCTGCACGCAGGCACCGCAGGATACGCATTCCGACGAGAGGAACGCCTCATGTGCGCCGGGAGAGACGCGGCTGTCGAAGCCGCGACCTTCAATCGTCAGTGCAAACGTACCCTGGACTTCCTCGCAGGCACGAACGCAGCGCGAGCAGACGATGCACTTGGAAGGGTCATAAGTGAAATACGGATTGCTCTCATCCTTCGGCATCCACTGGGCGTTGACCTCGCCCACCGCAGATCGTGCCTTGACGTGGTTTTCGCCTTCATAGCCATAGCGAACATCACGAAGACCGACCGCGCCCGCCATATCCTGCAACTCGCAATCGCCGTTGGCGGCACAGGTCAAACAGTCCAGCGGATGGTCGGAGATATAAAGCTCCATCACGCCCTTGCGGATCGCCTTCAGCCGCTCCGTCTGTGTGTGAACCACAAGTCCGGCAGCAACGGGCGTCGTGCAGGAGGCGGGGGTGCCGTTGCGGCCCTCCACCTCGATGAGACAGAGGCGGCAGGATCCAAATGCATCGACCATGTCGGTCGCACAGAGTTTAGGCACCTGGATACCGGCCTCCATGGAGGCCCGCATGATGGAGGTTCCGGCTGGCACCGTGACCTCGCGACCATCGATGGTCAGCGTTACCATCTCGCTGGCTCTGGATGCGGGTGTACCGTAATCTATTTCAGGAACGAGGGGCATGGTTGGCCTCCTGAGCAAAATAGGCAATGACGCAAGACGAACGAGAGAAAATTCCCCCTCTGGCCTGTCGGCCATCTCCCCCACAAGGGGGGAGAAAACCAGCCGCACCGCCGGCACTCAAAAACAGGCGAGCGGGTGCTGCGCGCTGAGCCCTCCCACCTGTGGGGAGGGCGGCGAGCAAAGCGAGCGGGAGGGGTCGAGAACCATCACTCATTCTGCCGCCTCCCTCACTGGTGCAGGTGCGAAATCGTCCGGGAAATGTGTCAGCGCGCTCATGACCGGATAGGGCGTGAAACCACCCAGCGCACAGAGCGAACCGAACTTCATGGTGTTGCAGAGATCTTCCAGCAGCACCTTGTTTTTCTCTGGCTCGATGCCGCGCGCGATCTTGTCAACGGTCTCGACGCCGCGGGTCGAACCAATCCGGCACGGCGTGCATTTGCCGCAGCTTTCAACCGCACAAAATTCCATCGCAAAGCGGGCCTGCTTGAGCATATCCGCCGTATCATCGAAGACGACCACACCGGCATGACCGATCAAGCCGCCTGCCACCGCAAAAGCCTCATAATCGAAAATGGTCTCGAAGAGCGACGGCGGGAAATAGGCACCCAAAGGCCCGCCGACCTGCACTGCCTTAACCGGACGCCCGGAGATCGTCCCGCCACCGATTTCGTTGATCAGTTGGCCGAGCGGCAGGCCAAACGCGGTCTCGTAAAGCCCGCCATGCTTCAGATTGCCGGCGAGCTGGATCGGGATCGTACCATGGGAACGACCGACGCCGAAGTCACGATAGAAAGCGGCGCCCCGGTCCATGATGACCGGGATCGATGCAAGGGACATGACATTGTTGACGACAGTGGGCTTACCGAACAGGCCCTGAAGCGCTGGCAATGGAGGCTTGGCACGTACGACACCGCGCTTGCCTTCGAGGCTGTTCAGCAGGGATGTTTCCTCGCCGCAGACATAGGCTCCCGCGCCAACGCGCACCTCCACGTCGAATGCGTAAGCAGATCCTAACACAGACGTGCCAAGAATGCCTTCCTGGCGGGCGATTTCGATTGCCTCGCTCATGATTGCAATCGCATGCGGATATTCGGACCGGGTATAGATGTAACCCTTGGTCGCTCCTACGGCGATGCCCGCGATCACCATGCCTTCGATCAGGACGAAGGGGTCTCCTTCCATGATCATCCGGTCAGCGAACGTGCCGCTATCACCCTCGTCTGCATTGCAAACGATATATTTCTGGTTGCCGACAGCATCCGCAACCGTCTTCCATTTGATACCCGTCGGAAAACCTGCACCACCTCGACCGCGCAGGCCACTATCGGTTACCTGTTTCACGATATCTGCAGGCGCCATCGCAAGCGCGTTGGCCAGACCCTTCATGCCCTGGTAATGCCGGTAATCCTCCAGCGACAACGGATCCGTCACACCACAGCGGGCGAAGGTCAGCCGCGTCTGGCTTTTGAGGAAAGGGATCTCCTTGGTCAGCCCATGAGACAGCGGATGATCTCCGCCACTCAGAAAATCGGCATCGAACAGTGACGCCACGTCGGACGCTTTTACCGGTCCATAGGCGACGCGGCCCTGGGAGGTGCGGACCTCAACCAGAACTTCCAGCCACAGCATGCCGCGCGAACCGTTGCGGACGATACGGATATCCACGCCACGCGCGGCAGCTTCCTTCTCAATTGCCGCAGCAACCCTGTCAGCACCAACAGCCAGGGCGGCAGCATCGCGAGGAACGAAAACGGTGACACTCATCGGCGTGCCTCCGTCAGGATTTCGCCAAGACAGTCTTCGTCCAGGCGGGCATAGACATCGCCATCCAGCATCGCGGCAGGGGCCTGCGCACAGAGGCCAAGGCAGAAGACCGGTTCAAGCGTGATCGCACCGTCCGAAGTCGTCCCATGCCAATCCACGCCCAGCTTTGCCTTGATCTGCTCCGCCAGAGACTCGCAGCCCATCGACTGGCAAGCCTCGGCGCGACAGAGCTTCAGCGTATGCCGTCCGGCAGGATGATCGCGAAAATCATGGTAGAAGGTCACGACACCGTGGACCTCGGCCCGTGAGAGGTTGAGGGCTTTGGCAATGACCTGCTTTGCGCTCTCGGGAATGAAACCGAATTCAGCCTGCACCTTATGAAGAACAGGAAGAAGCGGCCCTTCCAGATGGCGACAGCTTTCAACGATCTCGGAAACCCGTGCTGCCTCATCCACGGCAACGGCACGAATGTTCATCAGTCAGTCCTCCCAAACCGACAAGACCCAGGTCGTCTCGGAGAGCTTCCTGTTAAGTCGGCTCGCTCATCTGCGACGACGTATATTTGTCTTTTGCGAAGAATGGCGAATTTGCCGATACTAGGTCAATAACGGCTTTCCGTCGCTCGATAGGAGATTTCTATCAAAATCCAATGCTGCAGCGCGCAATCGCGCCTCGTGCAGCAGGGCAGAGACCAGCGGAGTATGTGGTTCGCGATGCGTTGCAACCAGCCCAACCAGATGTTCGGCATCTGGTTCCACGATCGGAACCATGCGGATCTGCTCCGGAAAACCGAATGATTCCGCGACGTTACGCGGCATGATCGATGCCCATTGGCCGGTTCTAATATGGGAAAACAGCACGATCATCGAATTCGATTCAAGCGTTGGCTTGGCCCAGACACCAGCCTCCGCCATGTGCTTATTGATGATGCGGCGGTTTTGCATGTCGGGCGTCAATAGGCAAAGCCGAAGAGTGGAAACTTCTTTCCAGGTCACCGATTCCTGGTCTGCCAGTGGTGTTCCGGTTGCGGCAATCAGGTGATACCGCTCCGAATAGAGCGGAACCGTCGTCACGCGGCCAAGTGGTTCGTTGTCAAGGTAGGTGATGCCGGCGTCGATCTCGAGATTTTCCAGCTGGCTGAGAACCAATAGCGAAGTGCG
The DNA here is from genome assembly GCF_022968395.1 of Affinirhizobium lemnae. Classification (GTDB taxonomy): domain Bacteria; phylum Pseudomonadota; class Alphaproteobacteria; order Rhizobiales; family Rhizobiaceae; genus Neorhizobium; species Neorhizobium lemnae. The sequence continues at coordinate 147,197 of NZ_JALJQZ010000002.1, read as the reverse complement.
CGACGTGACCGAAAATGTCACGGCCGGATGGCGCGCCTGAAACGGCTCCGTGAGGCGTGGCACCATGGCCAGCGCTGTGGGAATAACGGCAAGCCGGATATGACCGGCGAGACCCTTCCGCGCGGCCCGCATCTCTTCGCGCATGGTGCGCGTATCGCTGACGATCCGTCGCGCCCATTCCAGCACGCGCTGTCCCTCGGGTGTAAGGCCCTGATAGCGGGAACCGCGCACGACGAGAATGACGCCCAACTGGTCTTCAAGCTGGCGAATGGCCGCCGAGAGCGTTGGCTGGGAGATCCCACACTCCTCCGCGGCGCGACCGAAGTGACCAGCACCGGCCAGGGCAATGAAGAATTCGAGCTTATCGATCATGCCTGTCTGGACCCCATTCGCTTCCTGACGCAACAGTTCCACACGGTGCCAGGATCGACAACAGAAGAAGTCGCCGTTTTCGCGCTACAATGCGAGCTTTCCAGACAAATCCTTCAACATCTCGGCACTTCTCCTGAGCCCTTCCCTCTCCTCGTCGTCCAGGTCGGGATGAAGATCGAGATGGACTCCGGCCCGACCGATCACGCGGGGCAAGGATAGCGTGACATTCTCGATGCCCTCGACAACATCTGTGGTGGTCGAGACAGAGAGGATGGCCTGCTGATCCTGCGCTATGGCTTTCACGATCCGGGCAAGGCCACCGCCGATCCCATAATAGGTAGAACCCTTCCCCTCAATGATGCGATAGGCCGCGTTACGGACATCGTGATCGATTGATTGACGCAGCTCCCGTGTCAGAGGACGGCCGACCTGTTCGGCGAAAGCACTGAGCCCGATGGAACCGGCACGTGCATTCGACCATGTCAACACCTCGCTGTCACCATGTTCCCCCAGCACATAGGCGTGCACGGATTGAGGGGAGATGCCGAGGTGACGGCCGATGAGGCTCCGGAAGCGCGCCGTATCCAGAATGGTTCCAGACCCGATGACCTTGCTTCGCGGCAGGCCGGAAAGCCGAGTTGCAACATGGGTCATGATATCGACCGGGTTCGACGCGATCAAAAGAATAGGCTCAGAAACCACAGCCAGCACAGCGCCGACGACAGCACGAAATACCTCCGTATTCCGTTCGAGGAGGGCCAGACGCGTCTCACCCGGCTTCTGGCTGACGCCGGCTGCGAGGATGACGATGTCGGCGCCTTCCAGCGCGTCATAACCGCCCGATGTGACCTTGGTCGCCGAATGGAACGGGGTCGCGTGGGAGATATCTTCTGCCTGCGCCAGCGCAAGTGCGCGGTTCTGATCGACGAAAACGATCTCGCTGGCGGTCCCTGCGAGCGCGAGCGCAAAACCTGCCGCACTGCCGACCATTCCTGCCCCCACGATGCCGACTTTCATGCCCTACCTCTCATACTGACCATGGGGATAGGTACACGAACGGCGGCGGATGACAACCAAAGGATGGATAGTGCTTTCACTGGCAGTCGCCGCCCCGATCCTCGACAGACAATCCGGCGCGCTTGGCCTGGCGAAAGTTCAATAAAGCGAATCCGCCCAAATGAAAAAGGCGGCCCAATGGACCGCCTTCACAACAATCAGACTTGCTCCGCCCATCAACCAGGCAGAATCGAATGGTTGAGATGCGTGAGTTCGGCCAGCATGTGCTCGAGCTTCGTGCGATGCTCGTCCGTGGGCGCATCCGAGATATCGGCGCGCAGAGCTTCAATCCGCTGCTGGAAGAGATCGCGATTAGCGTCTTCCTGGGCAACAGCAGACTCCGCCAACACGGTGCAGCCCGAAGGCAAAATGTCCGCGAACCCGCCGAACACGACGTACTTCTTGACCTGGCCAGAAACCAGCTTGACGGTCAGCACGCCTGGCTTGATCGTCGTCATCGTCGGCGCATGCTTCGCCAACACGGTCATCTCACCGAGAGTTGCCGGAATGATGACTTCCGTCACCTTTTCCGAAACCAGCAGGCGCTCGGGAGACACCAATTCAAAATCAAAAGAGTCGGCCATGACGGTCCACTTCTCCGGGCGTTATGCAGGATGGAGAAGCGCGCCCAATCAGGGCGCGCCTTCCGTCGATGACATTAGGCAGCAGCTGCCAGCTTCTTCGCCTTCTCGATGGCTTCCTCAATGGAGCCAACCATGTAGAAAGCAGCTTCCGGCAGGTGGTCGTATTCGCCGTTGACGAGACCCTTGAAGCCCTTGATCGTGTCTTCCAGGGCAACCAGCTTGCCCGGAGAACCGGTGAAGACTTCAGCAACGAAGAACGGCTGCGACAGGAAGCGCTCGATCTTACGGGCGCGGGCAACCGTCATCTTGTCCTCTTCGGACAGTTCGTCCATGCCGAGGATGGCGATGATGTCCTGAAGCGACTTGTAGCGCTGCAGAGTCGTCTGCACCTTACGGGCAACTTCGTAGTGCTCTTCGCCGACAACCATCGGGTCAAGCATACGGGACGTGGAGTCCAGCGGATCCACAGCCGGGTAGATGCCCTTTTCAGCGATCGAGCGCGACAGAACGGTCGTTGCGTCCAGGTGGGCGAACGAGGTCGCCGGAGCCGGGTCGGTCAGGTCGTCGGCAGGAACGTAGATAGCCTGAACCGAGGTGATCGAGCCCTTCGTCGTGGTCGTGATGCGCTCCTGCATCTGGCCCATGTCGGTCGCCAGCGTCGGCTGATAACCAACGGCCGAAGGAATACGGCCCAGAAGAGCCGACACTTCGGAACCAGCCTGCGTGAAGCGGAAGATGTTGTCGACAAAGAAGAGAACGTCCTGGCCCTTGTCACGGAAGTCTTCAGCGATCGTCAGACCCGTCAGAGCAACACGTGCACGTGCGCCCGGCGGTTCGTTCATCTGACCGTAAACGAGAGCAGCCTTGGAGCCTTCGCCACCACCGTGCTTGTTAACGCCGGACTCGATCATTTCGTGATAAAGGTCGTTTCCTTCGCGGGTACGCTCACCAACGCCGGCGAAGACCGAGTAACCACCGTGCGCCTTTGCGACGTTGTTGATCAGTTCCATGATGAGAACCGTCTTGCCAACGCCGGCGCCGCCGAAGAGACCGATCTTACCGCCCTTGGCGTAAGGAGCGAGAAGGTCTACGACCTTGATGCCGGTGACCAGGATCTGGCCTTCCGTCGACTGCTCCACGTAAGCCGGAGCTTCCTGGTGGATGGCGCGGAGCGTGGACGTGTCCAGCGGACCAGCTTCGTCAACTGGCTCGCCAATGACGTTCATGATACGGCCGAGCGTCTGGTCACCAACCGGAACCGAGATCGGAGCGCCTGTGTCCTTGACCGGCTGACCACGAACCAGACCTTCGGTCGAGTCCATAGCGATGGTGCGGACAGAGTTTTCGCCGAGGTGCTGCGCAACTTCGAGAACAAGGCGGCTGCCATTGTTGTCTGTTTCAAGCGCATTCAGGATCGGCGGCAGGTCGCCATCAAATGCGACGTCAACGACGGCGCCGATAACCTGCGTCACCTTGCCGAGGGACGAGCCCGTTGCGATAGCCATGATTCTTACCCTCTTTGTTCCTTAGAGCGCTTCCGCGCCCGAAATGATTTCGATGAGTTCCTTCGTGATCTGCGCCTGACGCTGACGGTTGTAAGACAAGGTCAGCTTATTGATCATGTCGCCAGCATTACGTGTCGCGTTGTCCATGGCGGACATCTGCGCACCGTAGAAGGAAGCGTTGTTTTCCAGCAGGGCACGGAAAATCTGGACCGCGATGTTGCGCGGCAGCAGTTCTTCCAGGATCTCCTGTTCGCCCGGCTCGTACTCATAAAGTGCAGCAGTCGCTGGCACTTCCGCCTGATCGAACTTGGCCGGAATTATTTGCTGCGCCGTCGCCACCTGCGAGATCACGGAAGCGAAGCGGGCATAGAACAGCGTTGCGACGTCGAACTCGCCGGCGTTGAAGAGGGCCAGAACCTTCTGGGCCACTTCATTCGCCTGTACGAAGCCAAGCTGCTTGACTTCGCGGAACGTGACGTAGTCGACAATGTTCTCACGGAAGCTGCGGCGCAGGATATCGTTACCCTTGCGACCGACAGTCAGGATCTTGACGGTCTTGCCTTCCGAAAGAAGCTTCAGCGCATGGTCACGAGCCAGACGGATGATGGAGGAGTTGAAACCTCCAGCCAGTCCACGCTCACCCGTGGCAACGATCAGCAGGTGGGTCTGGCTCTTGCCGGTACCGGTCAGCAGCAGCGGTGCCTCTGCGCTATTGGCAGAGGCGGCGCTGAGGCCGGCAAGAACGCGGTTCATCCGTTCCGCATAGGGGCGGGCCGCTTCGGCCGCCTCTTGCGCACGGCGCAGCTTCGCCGCGGCGACCATTTTCATCGCCTTGGTGATCTTCTGCGTCGCCTTGACGGAGGCGATCCGGTTTTTCAGATCCTTAAGTGAAGGCATCCGTTATCGGTCCTTGAGCTTGTCCGTTCAGGCGAAAGTCTTGGCGAAGGTATCCAGCGCCGACTTCAGCTTTGCACGGGTGTCGTCAGACAGCTGCTTTTCCGCACGAATAGCGTCGAGGATCGACTTGCCGTCGTTGCGGAGGTAAGCGAGCAGGCCCTGTTCGAACTTGCCGACCTGGTTGACAGGCAGCTTGTCGAGGTAGCCGTTGACGCCAGCGAAGATCACTGCAACCTGCTCTTCCGTCTTGAGCGGAGAGAACTGCGGCTGCTTGAGGAGTTCCGTCAGGCGCGCACCACGGTTCAGCAGGCGCTGGGTGGAAGCGTCGAGGTCGGAACCGAACTGAGCGAAGGCCGCCATTTCGCGGTACTGGGCCAGTTCACCCTTGATGGAGCCGGCAACCTGCTTCATGGCCTTGATCTGCGCAGCAGAACCAACGCGGGAAACCGACAGACCGACGTTAACGGCCGGACGAATGCCCTGGTAGAACAGGTCGGTTTCAAGGAAGATCTGACCGTCGGTGATCGAGATCACGTTCGTGGGAATGAACGCCGAAACGTCGTTACCCTGCGTTTCGATAACAGGCAGAGCCGTCAGCGAACCAGCGCCACGCTCGTCGGAGAGCTTGGCAGCGCGCTCGAGAAGACGCGAGTGCAGATAGAAAACGTCGCCCGGATAAGCTTCGCGGCCCGGAGGACGACGCAGCAGAAGCGACATCTGACGGTAGGCAACAGCCTGCTTGGACAAGTCGTCGTAAGCGATGAGAGCGTGCTGGCCGTTGTCACGGAAGTACTCGCCCATGGCGCAACCTGCGAATGGGGCGAGATACTGCATCGGAGCCGGGTCAGAGGCAGTCGCGGCAACAACGATCGAGTACTGCAGAGCGCCACGCTCTTCCAGAACCTTCACGAACTGCGCAACAGTCGAACGCTTCTGGCCGATAGCCACGTAAACGCAGAACAGCTTGTCGTTCTCGGGACCATTGTCGTGAATTGCCTTCTGGTTGAGGAAGGCGTCGAGAATGATCGCGGTCTTGCCGGTCTGACGGTCGCCGATGACCAGCTCGCGCTGACCACGTCCAACCGGGATCAGGGCGTCGATAGCCTTGAGGCCCGTCGACATCGGCTCATGAACCGACTTGCGCGGAATGATGCCCGGAGCCTTCACGTCAACGCGCGAGCGGCGCGAAGCATTGATCGGGCCCTTGCCGTCGATCGGATTGCCGAGTGCGTCGACAACGCGGCCGAGCAGTTCCGGACCAACCGGAACGTCCACGATAGCGCCAGTCCGCTTGACGGTGTCGCCTTCCTTGATGTCGCGGTCGGAACCGAAAATAACGACACCGACGTTATCAGCTTCGAGGTTGAGCGCCATGCCGCGGATGCCGCCGGGGAACTCGACCATTTCGCCGGCCTGAACATTGTCCAGACCATAAACACGGGCGATACCGTCACCTACGGAAAGAACCTGGCCGACTTCGGAAACCTCAGCCTCCTGGCCGAAGTTCTTGATTTGATCTTTGAGAATTGCGGAAATTTCCGCGGCGCGGATATCCATCAGCCAACCTCTTTCAGTGCAAGCTTAAGCGTGGAAAGTTTGGTGCGGAGAGACGTATCGATCTGACGCGAACCGACCTTGACGATCAGCCCACCCAGGATCGACGGATCAACGGATACGTCGAGAGTGACATCCTTGCCCGTTACGCCCTTCAGCGTCGATTTCAGTTCATCTTCCTGCGCCGAAGAAAGCGCATGGGCCGAGACAACCTCGGCAGTCACTTCGCCCTTATGCTGGGCGACGAAGTCGCGATAAGCGCGGATCATGCCCGGCAGGGCAAACAGGCGGCGGTTGCCCGCAACGACCTTGACGAAGTTTGCAACGAGACCGGAAATTCCAGCCTTGTCGCAGAGGGCCGCGATGGCACGCGCCTGATCTTCCGAAGAGAAGACCGGGCTGGCGATCAAACGCTTGAGATCATCGCTTTCGTCGATCATTGCCTGAAAACGGTCAAGATCGGCGCGCACTGAATCGATGGAATTCGACTGCAGAGCAAGCTCGAAGAGCGAAGAAGCGTAGCGTTCCGCTACGCCGGAAGTCCGATGGGATGTGTCAGCCACGGGCACGAATTCCCTGATTTCTATTCAAATTACCAGCCAGTTTTCGGAATTCAGGCAAGCATCTGAATTTGCTTCTTTTTCTCAACACGGCCAGAGGCCCCCCTCCGCCGTTCTCCGAAATTCGCGGTTCGTCTAGCATAGGAGTTCAACAGGCGCAACACGCCGAAGGGCGCAAATCGCCTGAGAGGCAAGGCGTTAAAACGATTTTCTCGCTTTTCACAGCGTCCGGTTCCCTTACCGGACGATACCTCTCAAATGCCTTGCTTAGAAATAACCGAAGACATAGCCCAATGGCAGAGCCGCAATCACAATCTGGGCGAGAAACTGCACAATATTTCTAGCGGTCACGCCCCGATCAAAGATCAGTGAGATGAGCCGCCCAAGTGCCGCCACTCCGGCAGAAACGCCAAGGGCCAGATAGGTCCAGTCCTGAGCCAGAAAAAGCGCCGTCAGGCCAAGGCCGAGCTGCAAACCGCCATTGGACCGGATTGCAGCATAACCTTCAGGTGTCACTTCTCCGACGGTAAATCCGAAAAGCTTGAGCGCCGTTGAAGGCAGGGCGAACTGAAGGAGGCCATGCAGCGCAAGAAGACACGCACCCAGATAGGCCAGCCGTTCAGGAAGTTCGGTTGGAAAGTAAAGTTCCATGTCATCCTGCCATGTTTAAAGAATCGCAAGCCTGCGAAATATCAGGGGAAGCCCGGATTTTCAAAGAAAGCTTTGCGGATCCACATCCAGCTGAACCTGCACCGAGCCGCGTGGCTTCGGTCCGCTGGACAGCATCGCTCTCAGGAAGCCCTGCATGTCGCTGTTGCGGCGTCCATGCACCAGCAGACGGAACCGGTGGCGCCCACGCACGATGGCAAGTGGCGCCTCGGCAGGTCCAAGCACGGTGACGCCAGACATCTTCGGCGCAGCATTGCGAAGTCCTCGCGCATGTGTTTCGGCATCGAGGCGCGTGTCGGCGGAAACGATGATGGAGGCGAGGCGCCCGAAGGGAGGAAGCAGTGCCTTTTCCCTCTCGCCAATCTCGCGCTCGTAGAACGCCGAGGCATCGCCGGATGCAATTGCCTGCATGACAGGATGCTGCGGCTGATAGGTTTGCAAGAGCCCGTAGCTCTTCAGTCCGGTTCTCCCGGCGCGACCGGTGACCTGACTGAGCAGCTGAAACGTGCGCTCGGCGGCGCGCGGATCGCCATTGGCAAGGCCAAGATCCGCATCGACAATCCCGACAAGCGTCATCAGAGGAAAGTTGTGACCTTTGGCAACGAGCTGCGTACCGATAACGATATCCGCCTCCCCCTTGGCGATGGCTTCCAGTTCCAGTCGCATGCGCTTCACGCCACCGAGGAGATCGGACGACATGACGATGGTTCGGGCATCGGGAAAATGACGCTCCACCTCCTCGGCAATCCGCTCAACGCCCGGACCGCAGGCGACCAGGTGATCGAAGGTGCCGCATTCGGGACAGGCCTCCGGCGTTTTCTCCGAATAGCCGCATTGATGGCACTGGATCTGGTTGCGGAACCGATGCTCAACCAGCCAGCTCGAACATTGCGGACACTGGAAGCGATGCCCGCACACACGGCAGAGCGTCAGCGGCGCATATCCACGCCGATTGAGAAACAGAAGCGCCTGCTCCTTCTTCTCAATCGTCTTTCCAATGGCCCGCAGCATGACGGGCGAGAGAAAGCCGCCCTTGGCAGGTGGATGCCGCCGCATGTCAACGAGATGCAGGTCCGGCATGGCCGCATCGCCAAATCGCGTCGGCAGGTGAACGACATGATATCGACCGCTCTGGCCGTTGACCTGGCTTTCAACGGACGGCGTGGCCGACACAAGAACGATTGGAAACAGGCCAATGCGGGCCCGCACGACAGCCATGTCGCGCGCATTATAGAAGATACGGTCTTCCTGCTTATAGGCGGGATCATGCTCTTCATCGACAACGATCAGACCAAGCTCCTCGAAGGGAAGAAAGAGAGCGGACCGCGCTCCGGCCACGACACGCACCTCGCCGGTCACGACACCGCGCCACACTTTCTCACGCATGCGGGGCGCAAGATCTGAATGCCACTCGGCAGGCTTTGCCCCGAAGCGATCCTGAAAGCGTTCGAGAAAGCTGGAGGTCAGCGCAATTTCCGGCAACAGGATCAGAACCTGTTTTCCCAGACGCAGGGCTTCGGCAATCGCTTCGAAATAGACTTCCGTTTTCCCCGACCCGGTCACGCCATCGATCAAAGAGGCCGAGAAGCCAGCCGTCTGAACCGCTTCCACCAGTTCGGAGGCCGCCTGCTTCTGCGGTCCATCGATCCGCGGCGCGACATAGTCCGGATCGGGAACAGCAACGACCGGCGGTGGCGGAAGAAAAACAGTCTCGAACAGTCCCTGTTTCACCAGACCGTCCACGACGCTCAGCGAAACACCGGCAGCATGCGCAAGGCCGCTCCTCGTCCAGGGAATATCCTCTTCCAAGGTCTGAAGCACGCGTTGACGTGCCGGGGTTACGCGATCAGGTTCACCGCCTGTGAACCGCAACGCCTCGATCATCGGCTCTGGTTCCAGTGCCGCAGGAGCACGGATCGCCATGCGGGCCACCAGTCCGGGCGGAGACAGCGTATAAGCCGATACCCATTCGATGAATTCCCGCATGTCTTTCGTCAGGGGTGGACAATCGAAAACCTGCTCGATCGCCCGCAGCTTCCTGGGATCGAAAGACTTGTCGTCACCTCGGGCCTCCGGCTCGTCCCAGACGACACCAATGTGCTGGCGCGGGCCGATCGGCACCTGCACGACAGAACCGGCTTCGACCGCCATGCCTTCCGGCACGGCATAGCTGTAGGCTTCCGGCACCGGCAGAGGCACCAGAACGGGTACAACGCGCTTGGACGCTGGTGTGTCAAACAGGGCGCCGAACAGGCTATGCGAATCTTGCGTCATCGGGCTGGACCATGCCCCGAAGAAGAACAAAAGGGAACCATGACAAGGCCGCTTTTTCCACCGGGGACTGAGGATCGACCCAGGCAGCAACGGCAAATTTGAAATGCTTAATCAAATTGTAATGCTCAATTGTGACTCTGCGAGCCAATGTCGGACACATACGGAGCGACGATGAACGAGATCCTCATTCTGGCGACGCCCGAACTTCTGGACCATCGGCGGCAATGGCTGGACAGCCTCGCCAACGAGAAACGCTTCTCTGAAAACACGCTGACGGCCTATGAGCGCGATACACGTCAATTCCTTCAGTTCCTGACCGTCCATTTCGGCAACCCACCGGGCCTTGCCGAGATTCATACGCTGCGCACGGCGGATCTGCGCGCTTTTTTGGCACAACGGCGAAGGGATGGATCGGGTGCCCGGTCCCTTGGGCGTCACCTCGCCGGTCTGCGGTCGTTCCTGCGCTATCTCGAGCGAAAGGGCCTTATCAATGCAGCGGCCGCTGGCGCCATCCGGGCGCCGCGCCAGCCCAAATCGCTTCCCAAGCCCCTCACCGATCGGCAAGCCCTTGAAGTGGTCAGCACACAGGCGCAGTTGCAGGAAGAGGGTTGGATTGCCGCGAGAGATTCAGCGCTCCTGACACTTCTCTATGGCTGTGGCCTGCGCATTTCCGAAGCCCTTTCGCTGACGCCCATCGACCTGCCACCGGACGCAAAATCGATCCGGATCACCGGCAAGGGAGGCAAGACCCGGCTCGTTCCGCTGCTGGAGATCGTTCTGGATGCCATCGCGCGGTACAAGACGCTTTGCCCCTTTGAGCTGGAGGCAGAGAAACCACTGTTTCGTGGCGCACGGGGTGGACCGCTGCAGCCCGCAATCATTCAACGCGAAATGCAGAAGCTGCGCGGAGCCTTGGGACTGCCGGACAGCGCAACGCCCCACGCCCTTCGCCATTCCTTCGCAACACATCTTCTGGCCGGCGGTGGCGATTTGCGAACGATCCAGGAATTGCTGGGCCATGCCAGCCTTTCCACCACCCAGGTGTATACCGGCGTGGATGCCGCTCGTTTGCTGGAAGTCTATGATCGTGCGCATCCTCGCGCATGAATTTTCTCGATTCCTGCGCGGATGATCGCGTGGCCACGGCATTAACCATATCCGTTAAGACTGCAGCGATCTTGGGACACTAGGGTGACGATCATGAACACGCGCGCACCCCATTTCTTCGTCCTCCGTCGTCTCCTGACCCGGGGTCTGCATCAATCCGTCATCAGCAGCGGTGCCCTCGGCATGATCGCCCTGATCCACGTATTGGCTCTGATTTCCTTCTTCGTCGTGCTGGGTTTCGCCGCCCAGGCAAGATCGGCAGAGGACATTTGCCGGGGTAGCAATCTGCTCACCGAGATGGAGCGAACTGATCCGGCACGTTACCGGTCCATTCAGGCCGAAGGTGCCGAGGTGGCGAACGGCAAGGGTGTCTTCTGGAAGGTAGAGAAGCCGGGTACCGCACCGTCCTGGCTGCTGGGCACCATGCATGTGACGGATCCGAGCGTCCTGAAGCTGCCGACAGGTGCGCCCTATGCGCTCTCCAAGTCCAAGGTCGTCATCATCGAGTCCGATGAAATCCTGGATGAAAAGAAAGCCATGGCGGGAATGCTGGCACGTCCGGAACTGACGATGATGATGAATGGAAAATCCATCCAGGATTTTCTCGCGCCGGAAGACAAGGCGAAACTGGAGGCGGCTCTCAAGGAGCGAGGCATACCGCTGGCGGCCGTATCGCGCATGCAGCCGTGGATGCTTTCCAGCTTTCTGGCGCTGCCGGCCTGCGAGCTCAGCCGGAAAGCAAAGGGCGCCGCCTTCCTGGACAAGAAGATCGCCGACGACGCGATGAGGGCCAATATCCCGGTCAAAGGCCTTGAAACCATGCAGGAGCAGCTCTCCGCGATGGCGTCTATCCCGACCGACTTCCATATCAAGTCGCTGATCGAGATGATCGGGCTTGGCTCCAAGATGGATGATGTCAGCGTCACGATGCGCGACCTGTATCTGGCAGGCGACATTGGCATGACGATGCCGATGCTGAAATCCCTGGCCCCCGACGGAGCCGAAGGCGAAGGCTATGCCGAATTCGAAGAACGGATCGTCCGTCAGCGCAATCACACCATGGTGGACCGCGCCCTTCCCATGCTGAACGCAGGCGGTGCATTCATGGCCGTTGGAGCCCTGCATCTGGTGGGTGACGAAGGCCTCGTTTCTCTGTTGAGAAAGCAAAGCTTCACCGTCACCCGCGCGGACTAAACACCCCGCGTCATTCGAGCCAGAACATTGGTCTTCCAATAGAACTGATGGACCAGTGCGCCAGCAATGTGCGCGCCGAGCAGAAGCCACAGAACCACCTTCAGCACGTCGGCATGCAAGTCACCCGCTGAACCGATGTTGAAGTAATAGGCAGCAGCACCACTCAGCGGCATGGCGAAAAGAAGCACGTAAAGTAAGCCATGCGTCGCCTGCGCCACGAGTTTGAGCAGCGGTGGCTCTTGCGCAGGCGGCTGCGGCGCGCCCTGCACCAGACGCAGACCAATGCGCACGACAGCCAGCACCAGAATGGCGATCCCGACGTAAGCGTGAATATTCGCGCTTGCCAGATCATCCGGCGTTACAGTCTGGCCTCGTTTCACCAGGTGGTGCCAATGCTCCATGCCTTCCGTGAAAAGCAGATTGAAGAAAATCAGCGCTGCCATGCCCCAATGAAGCGCCCGCTGGGGAATTGAATAAGAAACCGGGTCCATACATCACCTTTACAAATACAGTCGATGTCTCTCGGAGCCAGAACCAGACGCCCAGCGCCGGAAGGCGCAGACGATTGGTTGGCTTCAGCAATCGGGTTATGGCCGTAAAACCTGCAATCTGGCTGAACGCAGAACGCAAAACACCCCGCCTGCGTGAGCCGGCGGGGTGTCTGGCATATGACCTTCGATGAGGCCGGTCGATTACATGTGGAGCGGCTTGAAGAACGTGGCCAGGGCCGCTTCCTTCACGGCTTCGGACATGGTCGGGTGCGCGTGGCAGGTACGACCCAGATCTTCGGACGAACCGCCGAACTCCATCAGCACGGCTGCTTCGTGGATCATTTCACCCGCACCGAAGCCGATGATGTGAACACCCAGAACGCGATCCGTTTCCTTGTCGGCCAGAACTTTCACGAAGCCTTCAGTCGCCTGCATGGCGCGCGCACGGCCATTGGCCGTGAACGGAAACTTGCCAACCTTGTAGGAAGCACCGGCGGCCTTCAGCTCTTCTTCCGTCTTGCCGACCGAAGCCACTTCCGGCTGGGTGTAGACGACGCCCGGAATGACGTCGTAATTCACATGGCCATGCTGACCAGCGAGAATTTCAGCCAGTGCAACGCCCTCGTCTTCCGCCTTGTGCGCCAGCATCGGTCCCTTGACGACATCGCCAATGGCATAGATGCCGGCAACATTTGTGCGGTAGTGAGCATCGATCTCCACGCGACCGCGGTTATCGAGAGCAACGCCTGCCTCTTCCAGACCAAGGCCAGCCGTGTAGGGCTTGCGGCCCGTTGCAACGAGCACGACATCGGCATCGATGGTCTGCGCTTCACCGCCCTTGACAGGCTCGAAGGTGACCTTTGCGCCAGCTTCCGTCTTTTCAACGCCGGTAACCTTGGCACCGAGATTGAAGGTCACGCCCTGCTTACCGAGGATGCGCTGGAACTGCTTGGACACTTCACCGTCCATGCCGCCGAGGATCGTGTCGAGATACTCGACGACCGTTACCTTCGCGCCGAGGCGAGACCAAACGGAACCAAGCTCGAGCCCGATCACGCCACCGCCGACGACAACCATATGGCCCGGCACCTTTTCGAGCGCGATACCGCCCGTGGAGGACACGATAACTTTCTCGTCGATTTCGACGGCAACGCCCGGAATGCCAGCCACATCAGAACCGGTCGCGATGACGATGTTCTTCGTCTCGATCTCCTGGACCTGACCGTCGGCGCCGGTGACAGACACCTTGCCAGCGGAAACGATCTTGCCGGTGCCGATGAAGCTATCGATCTTGTTCTTCTTGAACAGGAAGGCCACGCCATCGACGTTCGCCTTTACGGTCGCGTCCTTGTGACCCATCATCTTTTCAAGGTTGAGGGTTGTGCCAGACACTTCGACACCCAGATCCGCCATGCCGTGCTTGGCATGCGCGAAGACTTCGGAGGCATGCAGCAAGGCCTTGGAGGGGATGCAGCCGACATTGAGGCAGGTACCGCCAAAGGTCGCGCGCTTTTCGACGACGGCCACCTTCATTCCGAGTTGTGCTGCCTTGATTGCGCAGACATAGCCGCCAGGGCCCGTACCGATAACGACCAGATCATATGCCATTGATCAAATTCCTCTGCTTAAGACGGCTTATCTGCCGCCGCTCACGTTCATGATTGTGCCAGTCACATAGGATGCCTGAGGCGAGAGCAGGTATAGAACCGCCTCCGCCACTTCATCTGCCGTTCCGGCGCGTTGCATTGGCACGCTGGGTGCCAGATCTTTTGCGCGATCCGGTAGCCCACCGGATGCATGGATATCAGTATCGATAATACCGGGACGGATTGCATTGACCCGCACACCCTCGGCAGCAACTTCCCGCGCAAGGCCCACGGTAAACGTGTCCACCGCGCCTTTGGCAGCGGCGTAATCCACATATTGACCCGGACTGCCGAGAACCGCCGCCATCGAGGACAGATTGACGATGCTGCCGCCCTGCCCGCCATGACGCGTTGACATCCGCTTCACCGCTTCCGAAGCACAACGGATCTTGCCCACCACATTAATCGCAAACATGCGGTCCAGCCGCTCGCGTGACATCTCGTCGACTCGGGCCGTCTGATCGACAACGCCTGCATTGTTGGCGAGGCCGTCGAGCCTGCCAAATCTCTCGTCAACCGCACGAAAGATCGCCGCTATTCCATCTTCAGTACCGGTATCGCCCTGTACGATCTCGGCAGCCCCACCCAGGCTACGGATCTTCGCAGCAACAGCATCTGCTGCCTGAGCATTCGAGACATAGTTGATGAGCACGGACCAGCCCTGTTCGGCAGCCTTCAGCGCAACCGCAGCACCAATACCCCGGCTTCCACCCGTGACCAGCAGAACTTTTTCGTGCGTCATCATCGCTCCTCCAGACTGAGTTCTAGACCATCAGTCCGACGACCATCATGGCGATACCGAGCAGCGAGACCATCCAGATCAACGAGCGGACTTTTGGAATACCTTGAAGGTAAAGCGGGATGTAAGCGATGCGCGCCAGGAACCAGACCCATCCACCGATCAGACCGATACCGCGGGCATCGCTGTAAAAGGCCAGAGCCAGGATCAGTGCCACAACGGCTGGATAGGTTTCGCGGTAATTCAACGAGGCACGCTCGGCGCGACCGGCGATCGGAGCCTTGGGCTTCAGACCTTCATCGCGCGGACCGGCATTCCATTTCGGCCCCAGTTCACGGGTCGCGAAGAAGCCTTGCAGCATGACATGAACGATCAGCAGCACGACGCTGCAAACCAGAAGCGCCATGTAGGGCGTTGCATGCGCAGCAATCGGATCCATTCTGTCTACCTCGTTTTCGGCGTTCGAACGACCATGAAGCCCGCAGCAGGCGCAGCTTCTTCGATATCAGACAATCGAATTGAGAATGACGAGACGCCCGCGAACACTCTTCGCGGGCGTCTTATTCAAAGATTAGAGATCGAGAACCAGACGCTCCGGATCTTCCAGGCTTTCCTTGACGCGTACGAGGAAGGTCACCGCTTCCTTGCCGTCAACGATACGGTGATCGTAGGACAGCGCGAGATACATCATCGGACGAATGACGATCTGGCCACCGACCACGACCGGGCGATCCTGGATCTTGTGCATGCCCAGGATACCGGACTGCGGCGCATTCAGGATCGGCGAAGACATCAGCGAACCGTAGACGCCACCATTGGTGATGGTGAAGGTGCCGCCCTGCATGTCTGCCATGCCCAGCGAACCGTCGCGTGCTGCCTTGGCGAGACGACCGAGTTCCTTCTCGACGCCGGCAATCGACAGCTGGTCCGCATCGCGGATGACCGGAACGACAAGACCCTTGTCCGTGCCGACAGCCATGCCGACGTGGCAATAGTTCTTGTAGATGATGTCCGTGCCGTCGATTTCGGCGTTGACGGCTGGCAGTTCCTTCAGGGCGTGCGTGACAGCCTTGGTGAAGAAGCCCATGAAGCCAAGCTTTACGCCGTGCTTCTTTTCGAACACGTCCTTGTAACGGTTGCGCAGGTCCATGACCGCCTTCATGTCCACCTCGTTGTAGGTGGTCAGCATGGCAGCCGTGTTCTGCGCATCCTTCAGACGCTTGGCGATCGTCTGGCGCAGACGGGTCATCTTCACGCGCTCTTCGCGAACGGCATCGTCCGTGGAAGACGGTGCGCGCGGAGCAGCAGCAACCGGAGCCGGTGCGGAAGCCACCGGACCCTTGGCAATCGCCGCCAGCACATCGCCCTTCAGCACCTGGCCGCGCTTGCCGGAACCATCGACATCCGCCGTGTTGATGTTGTTGTCGGCAGCAAGCTTTGCAGCAGCCGGAGCAGCAGGCATCGAGGACGTTGCAGGCGCAGCTGCGGCTGCAGGCTGGGCAGCCGGGGCCGGAGCCGCGGCAGCGGCAGGCTGAGCCGAAGCAGAACCGGCAGCACCTTCGGCAATCTGGCCGAGCAGCGCGCCGAGACCGACGGTCTCGCCGGCCTGAGCGACGATTTCCGTCAGAACGCCGGATGCCGGCGCCGGAACCTCGACAGTAACCTTGTCGGTTTCCAGTTCGACGATCGGCTCGTCAGCCTTGACCGTGTCGCCCACCTTCTTGAACCAGGTGCCGACGGTTGCCTCGCTGACGGATTCGCCAAGAGTAGGGACGCGAATTTCGGTGGCCATGATCTGTTTCCGTTTTAAATCCGATATCGTGTTTTACGAGTGAAGGCGGGGCGGCTGAAATCAGCCGCCGAGCGCGTCTTCGAGGAATGCTTCAAGCTGTGCGAGGTGCTTGGACATCAGGCCCGTTGCCGGAGAAGCGGCTGCCGGACGACCCGTGTAGCGAACGCGCTGGTACTTGGCGTCGATATGCGCCAGAACCCATTCGAGATACGGATCGATGAATGCCCACGCACCCATGTTCTTCGGCTCTTCCTGGCACCAGACCATTTCGGCATGGCGGAAGCGGGACAGCTCGTTGATGAGCGCCTTGGCCGGGAACGGATAGAGCTGTTCCAGACGCAGCAGGTAGATGTCATCAATGCCGCGCTTTTCACGCTCTTCCAGCAGATCGTAATAGACCTTGCCGGTGCACATCACGACACGGCGGATCTTGTTGTCCTTCTGGAGCTTGATCGGGCCGTCCTTGATCACTTCCGCATCATCCCACAGCAGACGGTGGAACGAGCTTTCGCCCGCCATTTCCGCCAGTGAGGACGTTGCGCGCTTGTGGCGCAGCAGCGACTTCGGCGTCATCAGGATCAACGGCTTGCGGAAATCACGCTTCAACTGACGGCGCAGGATGTGGAAGTAGTTGGCAGGCGTCGTGCAGTTCGCGACCTGCATGTTGTCTTCCGCGCACATCTGAAGCCAACGCTCGAGACGTGCCGAAGAGTGTTCCGGACCCTGACCTTCATAGCCGTGCGGCAGAAGGCAGACGAGACCGGACATGCGAAGCCACTTGCGCTCACCCGACGAGATGAACTGGTCGAATACGACCTGCGCACCGTTGGCGAAGTCACCGAACTGGGCTTCCCAGAGCGTCAGGGCGTTCGGGCGTGCCAGCGAATAGCCGTACTCGAAGCCGAGAACCGCTTCTTCCGAAAGCATCGAGTTGATGACCTCGTAGCGGGCCTGGTTTGGAGCCAGGTTTGCCAGCGGAATGTAACGCTCTTCCGTGTCCTGATCGTAGAGAACCGAATGACGCTGCGAGAAGGTGCCGCGCTCGCAATCCTGACCGGACAGACGGATCTTGTGGCCTTCCGTGACCAGCGAACCGAAGGCCAGCGCTTCCGCCATTGCCCAATCGATTCCTTCGCCGGTCTCGACCATCTGCGAACGGTTTTCCATGAAGCGCTTGATCGTGCGGTGCGCGTTGAAGCCGTCCGGAACGGTCGACAGCTTGCGACCGATTTCCTTGAGGCTCTTCATCGGCACGGCCGTCTTGCCACGACGCTGTTCATCGGCATTGTCAGCCGAACGCAGGCCGGACCACTGACCATCCAGCCAGTCGGCCTTGTTCGGCTTGTAGCTCTGGCCAGCCTCGAATTCCTGCTCCAGATGGGCGCGCCAGTCGGCCTTCATCTTCTGGAATTCGCCGTCGGTGATCAGACCCTCCGCAATCAGACGCTCGGCATAGAGTTCCGTCACCGTCTTGTGGGCGCGGATGACCTTGTACATCTTCGGCTGCGTGAACGCGGGCTCATCGCCTTCGTTGTGGCCGAAGCGGCGGTAGCAGAACATGTCCACAACAACCGGCTTGTGGAACTTCATGCGGTATTCGGTTGCGATCTTGGCCGCGTAGGTCACCGCTTCCGGATCGTCGCCGTTGACGTGGAAGATCGGGGCTTCGATCATCTTGGCAACGTCGGACGGATAGGGCGACGAACGGGAGAAGGCCGGGTTCGTCGTAAAGCCGATCTGGTTGTTGATGATGAAGTGCATCGTACCGGCCACGCGGTGACCGCGCAGGCCGGACAGGCCGAGAATTTCAGCGACGACACCCTGACCAGCAAACGCCGCATCACCGTGGATCAGTAGCGGCAGAACCTTGGCGCGCTCCTTGAGCGGAATGATGTCGCCATCCCAGCTCTTGGTCAGCATGTCCTGCTTGGCACGCGCCTTGCCCATGACGACCGGGTTGACGATTTCCAGGTGCGACGGGTTGGCCGTCAGCGACAGGTGAACCTTGTTATTGTCGAACTCACGGTCAGAGGAAGCGCCGAGGTGGTACTTCACGTCGCCGGAACCTTCGACTTCATCCGGCTTGAAGGAACCGCCCTTGAACTCGTGGAACACAGCGCGATGCGGCTTGTGCATGACGTTCGTCAGAACGTTCAGACGGCCACGATGCGCCATGCCGAGAACGACTTCTTCCAGACCGTCCTGGCCGCCGCGCTTGATGATCTGCTCAAGAGCCGGAATGAGCGCTTCACCACCGTCGAGACCGAAGCGCTTCGTGCCCTTGTACTTGACGTCGATGAACTGCTCGAAGCCTTCGGCCTCGATGAGCTTGGACAGAATTGCCTTCTTGCCGTTCGCCGTGAATTCGACGCCCTTGTTGGGGCCTTCGATGCGCTCCTGAATCCAGGCCTTTTCCTCGGGGTTGGAGATATGCATGAATTCAACGCCGAGCGTCGAGCAGTAGGTCCGCTGCAGGATCTCCAGCATCTCGCGGATCGTGGCATATTCCAGACCCAGCACATTATCGATGAAGATCTTGCGGTCGTAATCGGCTTCCGTGAAGCCATAGGCCGTGGGGGACAGCTCGTTGTAATCCTCGACCGGTGCGGCAAGGCCAAGAGGATCGAGCTTTGCATGCAGATGGCCGCGCATGCGGTAGGCGCGGATCATCATGATGGCGCGAACGCTATCACGCGTTGCCTGCAGGACTTCCGTCGCATCCACTGGCTTTCCGGCGGCGGCTGCGGTTGCCTCGGCCTTGGCCTGAACCTTCTTCTCGATGGCCTTCTCGACGACCGGCCAGTTTCCATCCAGCGCGGAAACCAGTTCCCCGTTTGCCGGAATAGGCCAGTTCTTGCGCTGCCAGGAGGCGCCCTTGGCGGCCTTTTTCACGTCTTCCGGATTATCGGCAAGCGCCTTGAAAAAGGACTGCCATTCCGGACCGACCGAATTGGGATCGTCCTCGTACTTCGCATAGAGCTGCTCGATATAGGCAGCATTCGCGCCGTCGAGGAACGAGGTGATAAGGAACTGCTCGTTGGCTTCTTGCCGTGCCATGGTGCTACCGCGGACGTAACGCCCGCCTCCTGACGTAATCTTGAAACCGGATCTTCAAGCGCCGGTTATCGCTTTCCTTCGTAGTGCCGCGGGCGTAACTGCGGAACAGGCCCTTTTTGCGGCTGAGGCAGGCGAACCATCGACTGATTCGCCTGCCTAAAGCTTGATACTCGCAACTTATCTGGCGTTAGCCCTTGAGGACTTCAACCAGCGTCTTGCCGAGACGTGCCGGAGAAGGCGAAACCTTGATGCCAGCCGCTTCCATCGCAGAGATCTTGGATTCCGCATCACCCTTGCCGCCGGAGACGACAGCACCGGCATGACCCATGGTGCGGCCCTTCGGAGCGGTGCGGCCTGCGATGAAGCCAGCCATCGGCTTTTTGCGGCCCTTCTTGGCCTCGTCGATGAGGAACTGAGCTGCATCTTCTTCGGCCGAACCACCGATTTCGCCGATCATGATGATCGAGGTCGTGGCTTCGTCGGCGAGGAACATTGCCAGCACGTCGATGAACTCGGTGCCCTTGACCGGGTCGCCGCCGATGCCGACAGCCGTCGTCTGGCCAAGGCCTTCATTCGAAGTCTGGAACACGGCTTCGTAGGTCAGCGTGCCGGAACGGGAAACGATACCGACCGAACCCTTGCGGAAGATGGAGCCCGGCATGATGCCGATCTTGCACTCTTCCGGTGTCAGGATGCCCGGGCAGTTTGGTCCCAGCAGGCGCGACTTCGACTTGTCGAGCTTCGCCTTGACGCGCACCATGTCGGCAACCGGAATGCCTTCGGTGATGCAGGTGATGAACGGGATTTCGGCATCAATCGCTTCGATGATGGCGTCGGCTGCGCCTGCTGGCGGAACATAGATCACGGTCGCGTCAGCGCCGGTCTTTTCCTTGCCTTCGGCAACGGAGGCGAAGATCGGCAGGGTTTCACCCTTGGAACCGGTCCAGTTGCTGCCGCCCTTGGACGGGTGGATGCCGCCGACCATCTGCGTGCCGTAATAGGCCAGCGCCTGTTCGGTGTGGAAGGTGCCGGTCTTGCCGGTCAGGCCCTGTACGAGGACCTTTGTGTTCTTGTTTACAAGAATGGACATCGAATAGGTTCCTCAGATTAGCCGTTGATCGCCGCGACGATCTTCTTGGCCGCATCGTCCAAGTCGTCAGCTGCGGTGATGGCAAGGCCGGATTCGTTCAGCAGCTTCTTGCCGAGTTCGACGTTCGTGCCTTCGAGGCGGACGACGAGCGGAACCTTCAAGCCCACTTCCTTCACGGCGGCAATCACGCCTTCCGCGATGACGTCGCACTTCATGATGCCACCGAAGATGTTGACGAGGATGCCCTCGACCTTCGGGTCAGCCGTGATGATCTTGAACGCAGCCGCAACCTTCTCCTTGCCGGCGCCACCGCCGACGTCACAAAAGTTTGCCGGCTCCTTGCCGTACAGCTTGATGATGTCCATGGTTGCCATGGCAAGACCGGCGCCGTTGACCATGCAGCCGATGTTGCCATCGAGAGCGACGTAAGCGAGATCCCACTTGGACGCTTCGATTTCCTTGGCGTCTTCTTCCGTTTCGTCACGCAGTGCGCGAACGTCTTCGTGGCGGAACAAAGCATTGCCGTCGAAGGAAACCTTGGCGTCGAGAACGCGCAGATTGCCGTTGGTCATGACGATCAGCGGGTTGATTTCGAGAAGGGCCATGTCCTTCTCGACGAAGGCCTTGTAAAGCGCCGGGAAAAGCGACTTCGCATCTTCCGCAGCAGCGCCGTCGAGGGCGAGAGCGGCAGAAATCTTCGCCACATCGTCAGCTGTTACACCCGTTTCCGGGTCGATGGCGATCGTGTGGATCTTCTCGGGCGTATCATGCGCAACCGCTTCGATATCCATGCCGCCTTCCGTCGAAACGACGAAGGCAACGCGACCGACCGAGCGGTCAACCAGCAGCGAGCAGTAAAGTTCGCGGGCAATGTCGGCACCGTCTTCGATGTAGAGACGGTTGACCTGCTTGCCGGCTTCGCCCGTCTGCGCCGTTACCAGCGTGTTGCCGAGCATGTCCTTGGCGTGGGCGACGACTTCGTCGATCGACTTTGCAAGGCGAACACCACCCTTGGCGTCAGGGCCGAGTTCCTTGAACTTGCCCTTGCCGCGGCCGCCAGCGTGGATCTGGCTCTTCACGACATAAAGCGGACCCGGAAGCTGCTTTGCAGCCGCTGCGGCTTCGTCTGCGGAGTGAATCGCCACACCCTGGGCGACCGGCGCACCAAAGCCCTTCAGGAGAGCCTTGGCCTGATATTCATGAATATTCATCGTCTGGTCCTTAAATCCTGGTCCGCGAACGGATTACTTCAGAGAAGGAGCGATGTTGGTGCAGGCTTCGCAGAGACCGGCGACAGCACCGACGGACTTTTCGAAGGCTTCCTTCTCGTCCTTGTTCAGGTCGATTTCGATGATGCGCTCAACACCGCCAGCGCCAATGATTGTGGGTACGCCGACATACATGTCGTTGACGCCGTACTGGCCGGAAAGATGTGCGGCGCATGGCAGAACGCGCTTCTTGTCCTTGAGGAAGGACTCAGCCATCTCGATAGCCGATGCAGCAGGTGCGTAATAGGCAGAGCCGGTCTTCAGCAGGCCGACGATTTCCGCACCGCCGTCACGCGTACGCTGAATGATCTGCTCCAGACGCTCAGCCGTGACCCAGCCCATCTTGACGAGGTCGGTCAGCGGGATGCCGGCGATCGTGGAATAGCGAGCGAGCGGCACCATGGTGTCGCCGTGACCACCCAGAACAAAGGCCGTCACGTCTTCAACGGAAACGTTGAATTCTTCAGAGAGGAACAGGCGGAAACGAGCGGAGTCGAGAACGCCAGCCATGCCGACGACCATGTTCTTCGGAAGACCGGAGAACTTCTGCAGAGCCCAGACCATTGCGTCGAGCGGGTTGGTGATGCAGATGACGAAGGCGTTCGGTGCGTACTTCTTGATGCCGGCGCCGACCTGCTCCATGACCTTCAGGTTGATGCCGAGCAGGTCATCGCGGCTCATGCCGGGCTTGCGGGCCACACCAGCGGTCACGATGCAGACGTCTGCGCCTTCGATGGCCGCATAATCGCTGGCGCCGGAAAGCTTAGCATTGAAGCCTTCAACCGGACCGGACTGGGCGATATCGAGACCCTTGCCCTGCGGAACGCCGTCGGCGATGTCGAACAGGACGATGTCGCCCAGTTCCTTCAGGCTGGCCAAATGCGCCAGCGTGCCACCAATCATGCCGGAACCAATAAGTGCAATCTTCTTGCGAGCCATTGAGATGCTTCCTCTCTATTCGAAGGCACGGCCGGCATGAGACCTGTCGACCGATCTGGGCATCCGCATAGCTCTAATGCTTGAAATTGGCAAACGATTATTTCGGAGCCAGTATTTTCAATCGGTTAAAGCATTAAATTCTTACGTAAACGTAAGATATTTCGTCATGATCCCGTCAGATTTGCTTATGCTTTTCCTGATGAAGTGCCAGATAATCACGGCTACGCATTTCGAAGAGACGAGAAACCGTTCGGTCGAACTCGAAGCCTTCGGTGCCATGGCGTTCCACAAGTAAGGATTCCGCAGGCGCTTCCGCTGTGATGAACACCCGAACTGTCCGATCGTAGAATGTATCGATGAGATTAATGAAGCGCTTGGTTTCGTTGCGCTTGTTGAGACCGAGCCTCGGCACACGCTCGATGAAGACGATGTCGAAGCGCTTTGCAATCTCCAGATAATCGGCAGCACCCAGAGGCTTTTCGCAAAGATCGGAGAAGCTGAAACGGGCAACGCGCCCGACCGCACAGGGAACGGGGATCACTCGCCCCTTGCGCGGAATTTCCGTCGCCTCGAGCTTCCTGCCATCGGTTATCTGATGCCAGGCCGATTCCATCGCTGCTTCCGAGCGCCCATCAAGCGGTGAAAGATAGACCGGCAGGCTCGCTGTTTTTTCCATCCGGTAATCGGTCGGTGAATCGAGCGTCACCACGTCGACATATTGCTTCAGGAGCTCGACGAAGGGCAAAAACAGCGAACGATTCAGGCCATCCTTGTAGAGATTATCCGGCGCGACGTTGGACGTTGTCACGAGAATGCAGCCCAGTCGGAACAGTTCCGTAAAGAGGCGCCCCAGGATCATTGCATCGGCAATGTCCGTGACGGAGAATTCATCGAAGCAGAGCAGTTCCGCCTCGGCAAAGATACTGGCGGCAACCGGCGGAACCGGATCCGTTTCCTTCGTTTCCCCATTCTTCAGCTTCTGCCGGTGGGCATGGATCCGTCCATGCACATCCGCCATGAATTCATGAAAGTGGCAGCGTCGCTTGGCGGCAACCGGAGCCTTGGCAAAGAACATGTCCATCAGCATGGTCTTGCCACGACCCACCGAGCCGTGAACATAAAGACCGCGTATTGCCTGATCCGAGCGCTTGCTCTTCTTGGCGAACAGCCAGCCAAGTGCGCTCGTCTTTTTCGCCGGCACGCGACTGCGCAACTGCGAAAGTACCCGATCCAGATGACCGGCAACAGACAACTGCGCCCTGTCAAGTTGCAGCGAACCGGCAGCCGTGAGACTTCCCAGTTCATCAGTTACGCTGTTGTTGTAATCAGGCAGTTTGGCCATGCATGTTGCTCATTGCGCCAACCAAACCAGCGATCTCAAACATCATCGGACAAACACAGCCAGAGCAGGTCCAGCAAAAGTGCGTCAGCGGTTTTGCGTCCGGGCTACGTAAAGCAGAAAGAGAGAGCATTTCAGGCGATCCCGTTTTGCCGAAATGCTCTAGTCGGATGCTCAATGAGACGGCAAGCGGTGGCGTTTGTCCGATCTGGTCAGATTTGTTTATCGGCTCAGGCTGATCGCCTGGCCGGAATTCGTTGTGCCGTCAAAACGTGTATCGGCGCTTTTGTAGACGCGGCCGATGACATCACCATTGCGGTTCTTGAACAGCACGTTCTTGCCGGAGACTTCCCACGAGCCCATGGTGGTGAGTTCGCCTGCACAGCCACGTGTGCCGCCGCGCGAACCACTGCCGAGGTTGGTGAGCGTGAGGAACATGTCGCAGCTCGTTCCGCCGCTGTTGACACGCCAATTGCCGACCATCGACTCCTTGGTCACGTCAAGCGCAGTAGCAGGTGCCTGCCCACCGCCCGGCGGCAAGGATGCAACAGCTGTGCCTGCTGCGCCAGTGTTGGGGGCCGCCGGGAACTGCGACGGATCCGATGCACCCGGAGGAGGCAACTGGTTGGCCTGTACCGATGGAACCGGCTGCGCCTGCAAGGGAGCGGGGCCAGGCAGATTGCTGTAGGGGCTTGAAGAGGTTCTCTGGCAGCCGGCCAAGGACACTGCGACCAAAACGCCGGTCACCACATATCTGAACTGCATCATTAAGCTCCCAAATCTCCGCTTCGCTCAACCGACACCTGTGCGGCGCACAAGGATTATCGCTGATGATTGTCTCAAATCAAGTCATTGCGCATGAATGAACCATGCATTCATGCGTTTGCCTCGCCCAAATGGTGCATTTGAGGGCGAGGTCAACCATGAAGACAAATCTAGATACGGCGCTCGACCATCATCTTCTTGATCTCGGCAATTGCCTTGGCGGGGTTTAGACCCTTCGGACAGGTTTGCGCGCAGTTCATGATGGTGTGGCAACGGTAGAGGCGGAAGGGGTCCTCGAGATTGTCGAGACGCTCACCCTTGGCTTCGTCGCGGCTGTCGATCAGCCAGCGGTAGGCCTGCAGAAGGACAGCCGGACCGAGGTAACGGTCGCCGTTCCACCAGTAGGACGGACACGAGGTCGAGCAGCAGGCGCAGAGAATGCACTCATAGAGACCGTCGAGCTTCTGGCGGTCTTCATGGCTTTGCTTCCACTCCTTGGCAGGGGTCGGCGATACCGTCTTCAGCCACGGCTCGATCGAGCGATGCTGCGCATAGAAATTCGTCAGATCCGGCACCAGATCCTTCACCACCGGCATATGCGGCAGCGGGTAGATCTTGACCGTCCCGTTGATGTCGTCCATGCCCTTGGTGCAGGCCAGCGTGTTGGAGCCATCAATGTTCATGGCGCAGGAACCGCAAATGCCTTCACGGCACGAACGGCGCAGCGTCAGTGTCGGGTCAACCTTGTTCTTGATGTACAGAAGCGCATCCAGAACCATCGGCCCGCAATCGTCGATATCGACGAAATAGGTATCGATCCGCGGATTCTGGCCATCATCCGGATTCCAGCGATAAATGCGGAATTCGCGAACATTGGTAGCACCGGTCGGCTTCGGCCAGACCTTGCCTTCGGTCATCTGGGAGTTCTTTGGAAGAGCGAGTTCAACCATTTTTGGACCTTCGATCCTCGGCGGTAACCGCCTGACTGTTCATCTTGATATAATCATTCGGCGCCCATTGCGCCAATGCTGCATTTGCCATCTTCCAGGGCTTGCCATCGGTGGCAGACCAAAGAAGCAGAAGTCTTTCCAGGCCACGGCGCACTGCCATCCAGACATTGCGTCCTGGCGGAGGCACCCGATCCGCCTTCTTGGCAGCGCGATCGGTCGCAATGACGCTCGCCGCACCGGATTGCATCACGACCCACGGAGAGAGATCAGCGATCTTCAATCCGTGCCAGGACGGCGCCCAGAGGAAGTCATCCGCTGGCAGAAGCACATCACCGATACGATCCAGCAACCGCTGTGCTGCCTTGCGCGTCAGCATATAGGCTGCTGCCCCCGAACACGGACGCAGAGAACGCACGAGCACCCGATCTCCGGCATTGCCGAGTCTGAGCGCTTTTCGCGCACCCGGCCGGTAGATGCCCTCAAGCTTGACGATATCCACATCAAATCCCTGCCGGAGCAGAGCCTCGATAGCGGCCTCGAACCCTTGCTGCGGCATGGCATCGTCTTCAAGGACGATGCCGTGGTCGAAATCGGATTCCAGAAACGTTCGCCATGCCAGAATGTGTCCGGCCAGGCAGGCCTCCTCCGTCAGCATGAACAAGCGGTTGCGATGCGCGTTCCATCCCAGAGCATGGGGCGGAACCCGCAACGGCAAACGTCTGACGGCCAGAACCGCTGCCGGGTCAAGCCGGGCGTCGATCCCCGCAATCCGCTGCAAGGGCCATGGCAGGCTGCCGAACCCTGCCTCGATCTGCCGCCAGCGATCCGGCGACCGATCGAGATTGATTGCGAACAGGCCAAGTGGCCTCCCACCAGAAGCGCTATTCACTGTTCCGGGAAAGGAGACCACCATGCTCATCGATCAGTACACACGCGCCTTTGGCGCGATCTTTGCATCATCGATGCCGTCGGCGATCAGGTCTGTGTGAACCGGACGATAGTCCAGCTTCACATCACCGTTGTCGGCAACCCAGGCCAGTGTATGCTTGCGCCAGTTTTCGTCATCGCGACCGCCCATCGGACCATCCTTGTAGTCCTCACGGGCATGCGCGCCGCGGCTTTCCTTGCGGGCTTCCGCGCCATAGACCGTTGTGATGGCATTGGCCATCAGGTTCTGCAGTTCCAGCGTTTCCACCAGATCCGAGTTCCAGATCATCGAACGGTCAGTGACCTTCAGATCCTTCATCTCGCCCCAGATCGCAGAGAGACGCTGGCAACCGCTTTCGAGCGATTCCTGTGTCCGGAACACGGCCGCGTCTTCCTGCATGGCGCGCTGCATCTTGTCGCGCAGCACCGCCGTCGGCGTCGCACCGGAGGCATGACGCAGCGCGTCGAAGCGATCCATGATCTTGTCGCAGGCAGCAACATTCAGAGCCGGGATCGGCTCGTCGCGATTGACGACCTGTGCTGCACGGATCGCAGCGGCGCGACCAAACACCACAAGGTCGATCAGCGAGTTGGAGCCGAGGCGGTTGGCACCATGAACCGATGCGCAGCCGGCTTCGCCAACAGCCATCAGACCGGGCAAAATACGATCCGGATTATTGGAGTCGGCGTTCAGCACTTCGCCCCAATAGTTCGTCGGAATGCCACCCATGTTGTAGTGGACCGTCGGCAGAACCGGGATCGGCTCACGCGTCACGTCAACACCTGCGAAGATCTTGGCGCTCTCGGAAATGCCCGGCAGACGTTCATGCAGTACAGCCGGATCGAGGTGGTCCAGATGCAGGAAGATGTGGTCCTTGTTCTTGCCAACGCCACGACCTTCACGAATTTCCAACGTCATGCAGCGGGACACCACATCACGCGATGCCAGATCCTTGGCGGATGGGGCATAACGCTCCATGAAGCGCTCGCCTTCGGAGTTGACGAGGTACCCGCCTTCGCCGCGCGCACCTTCGGTGATCAGGCAGCCTGAACCGTAGATGCCGGTCGGGTGGAACTGAACGAATTCCATGTCCTGAAGCGGGAAACCGGCGCGGGCCACCATGCCGCCGCCATCGCCCGTGCAGGTGTGCGCAGAGGTCGCGGAGAAGTAGGCACGGCCATAACCGCCGGTCGCCAGCACGACCATCTTGGCTGCAAAACGGTGAATCGTGCCGTCATCGAGATTCCAGGCCACGACGCCGGTGCAGCGACCGTCATCGGACATGATC
This sequence comes from Affinirhizobium lemnae, assembly GCF_022968395.1. Taxonomy (GTDB): domain Bacteria; phylum Pseudomonadota; class Alphaproteobacteria; order Rhizobiales; family Rhizobiaceae; genus Neorhizobium; species Neorhizobium lemnae. Next base: position 119,133 of record NZ_JALJQZ010000002.1, on the reverse strand, counting down.
AGATCGAGCGCGAAGTATTCGATGAAGAATTCCGCATTGTTTTTCAGCGACTGGCCATAGAGCGTGTGCAGGATGGCGTGGCCCGTACGGTCAGCGGCCGCGCAGGTACGCTGCACCGGCGGACCGGCGCCGAAGTTCTGCATGTGGCCGCCGAACGGACGCTGGTAGATCTTGCCTTCCTCGTTACGTGAGAACGGCACGCCATAGTGCTCAAGTTCATAGACCGCCTTTGGCGCTTCCATGACCATGTACTGCATGGCATCCACGTCGCCCAGCCAGTCGGAACCCTTCACGGTGTCGTAAAGGTGCCACTGCCAGCTGTCCGGCGTCATGTTCTGCAGCGAGGCCGCAATACCGCCCTGCGCCGCAACGGTGTGGCTGCGGGTCGGGAAAACCTTGGTGATGCAGGCCGTCTTGAAGCCCTGCTCGGCCATGCCGAGTGTGGCGCGAAGACCGGCGCCGCCAGCGCCCACGACAATCACGTCATAGGAGTGATCGACGTAGGTATAGGCCTTACCGTTCTGCGCAATAGGTGTGATCGAAGCCATTGGATGTTATCCTGCGAATGCGATCTTCAGGGCGGCGAAAAGACAGAGTCCACCGGCCAGAAGCGAAAAGAAGGAATTGAGGATCAGAAGCGCAAACTTTGTGCCTTCGGTGTGAATGTAATCCTGAATGATTTCTTCCATGCCGAGCTTCATGTGGACGATCGAGGCAATGATCGTCAGCGCATTGATCGTCGCGATGAACGGGTTGGACAGGGCTGAAACAACCTCTGCGTAGGGCTTGCCCGCATACATGATCAGAAAGCCGACATAAAAAAGCAGAAGCGGAACCAGTGCGATCGACGTTGTCCGCACTTTCCAGAAGTGCTCCGTGCCGCTCTTGGCGGAGCCAAGCCCGCGAACCTTGCCGAGTGGAGTACGCATATCCATAAGGTGTTTCCTTACCGTACGATCAGAACCACGATCCACACAAGAACCGTGAGCGCGATCGAAGCAACCAGATTGGCCTTGGCGAGCTTTGCCGAGAATTCCTTCTCGAAACCATAGCCCAGATCCCACATGATGTGGCGCAGGCCACCCAGAAGATGATGCAGCATGGCCCAGGTGTAACCGAACAGGATAAGCTGTCCTACGATGGAACCGAAGAACCAGTTCACCTGATTGAAGGCGTGCTCGCCGGAGGCGGCGGCAACGAGCCAGGCAGCCACCAGAACCGTGCCGAAATACAAGGCGCCACCGGTAATGCGGTGGACGATCGACATGGCCATGGTAGGAATAAAACGATAGACCTGAAGGTGCGGCGACAGTGGCCGCTTGTTTGTTACATTCGCCATCATAATCCTCGCGGCGTTCGTGCGTGATTGAAACGGGCACGGTCCCGGCGCAGCATGCTCACCATAGAGTATGTGCATCGCATCATCGGCTGATTTACCCATCGATGTGGCATATCACAAGCCGGATTCAGAAGGTTTTTAAATTTAATCGATTGTGGAGACTGCGCATTCTGTCGCAAGCATCATGCTTCCCATCACCTCTTTCTACGATCGAACGAGATGACGGGTTGATCAATGCAACTTTCTGCCAATACTATGGTTAACTTACTCTTAAATTCGAGAGGAAAAGCCATGATGGCTGGACTGATAAAGCATGCGCTTATTGTCGCAATCTGCCTGACAGCGCCGCTGGCGAGTGCGCGGGCAGATACGGTCTGGGGATCTTCACCCAACACCCTCGCAAAACAGTCTGGTTCGTCTGATCGTCACGGAAGCTGGACAAACCACCGTTCACCGCGAAACGAATATCGCTTCAGCGCTCAGAATACCTATCATTATCAATCCGGCCATCAGCGGCGTGACATCGTGGGCGGCAACGGTCTGCCTTCCTACGTCCGCGGCCTCGGCACATTCGCAGGCGGGCTGAGCGCCGTTCGCTTCCGCGGAAACGGCATCTACTTCTTTGCAGATGGCATCGGGAATGGGAGCGCATCCAATGTTGGCCCCGGCGCCAAGATCATCACTGTGTCCCCGACGGGCAAAACAAACGGGAAATCGGCCTGCGCCATGGAACATGGGGTCTGCGTGGTGCGCGGCTCGCCGTAATCATTCGGAAGGCAGAAATCGCCATACCGTCGTCCGCTTGATCTCGCTGTCTTCCAGCGCCCGCGTAACCGGCACCTCATAGGTGCCGAGCGCCTCCAGTCGCCGCTTGGGGAGGTAGTAGCGACCGGGATCGCCGACGATGATATCCTTTCCCTGCGCCAGAAGGTCATCGAACCAGACGGTTATGCGCGCCGCAAATTCGCGATCATAGAAAACGTCTCCGGCAAGCACGACATCCTGATCGATCGGGTGTCCCACCAGATCTTCAGCGGAAAAATCAAGCTCGACGCCATTGACCTCAGCGTTCAGCGCGATTGCACTTTTCGCCCAAGGGTCGATATCGACAGCGAGTACGGATCTTGCTCCCGCCATGGCCGCCGCTATTCCCACCAGCCCCGAACCCGACGCAAAATCGAGAACAGACTTGCCCGACACACAGTCCGGATGATTGAGCACATGCCGCGCGAGCCCCTGCCCTCCCGCCCAGGCAAAGGCCCAGAACGGCGGCTGCAGACCTATCTGCTGCAGCTCATCCTCTGTTTTCAGCCATAGATCATGCGCTTCATCGGCAAGATGCAGGCGTATCTCCGGCACATGCGGCGGCGCCGTCAGGCTGGTATTGGCAAGGATGAACTCAACCGGGTCGGTTTTCAGGCGTCACCTATTCAGAAGGAGAAAGCGGCGGATTATCGAGCCCGCCCATCCGGCAAACCTCGAACCACTCCTCTTCCGTCACGGGCTGCACGGAGAGCCGCATGGACGTGACGAGAGACATCTTGGCGAGCTTCGGGTTCGCCTTGATATCCTTGAGCGAGACGGGCTTCGGCATATCGCAGACGGCGCGTATATCCACGCAGTCCCAGCGCAGATCGCCCTCGGCAGTCGAATCCGGATGAGAAAGCGCGCAGACCTCGGTTATGCCGACGACTTCCAGCCCTTCGTTCGAGTGATAGAAGAAGCCTTTGTCACCAATCTTCATGGCCCGCATATTGTTGCGCGCCAGATAGTTGCGAACGCCGGTCCATTCTTCGCCTTCTGCGCCCTTGGCCTTCTGCATCTCCCAGGACCACTTGAAGGGTTCGGACTTGTACAGCCAGTAAGCCATGCCGCTTACGCTCCCGGCTTGTTGAAGACCCAGTTATAGGGCTTCACCTCGACAGAGGAAAACAACCCAGCCTTGGCATAAGGATCGGCATCAGCAAGCGCCTGCGCCTCTTCAAGCGTCTCCGTTTCGACAATGATCAGGCTGCCATTCGGCTTGCCTTCAGCATCCAGAAACGGACCGGCGATCTTCAGGATGCCCTTGTCATTCAGCGCATTGAGGTGATCGAGATGCGCCGGACGCGTCTCCATGCGCACATTCAGGTGGCCGGGTTTATCGGTGCAGAGAAAGGCGAAAAGCGCCATGGTTCATGCTCTCCTGTCGAAAAATCATTCGGTTGTAATGGGGCGGCTCATCAGCCGCTCCAGCGCAGTGGTGACATCCAGCCTGCCCTCGATGATGGCGGCAACTGCATCGGTGATTGGAAGCTCGACGTGATGGCGCGAGGCAAGATCCGAGGCAATCGCGGCGGTAAACGCACCTTCCACCAGCGCACCGCCAGCCATATCCGCCGGATGCCCCTGCCCCAGCGAAATGCCGAAGCGCAGGTTGCGCGATTGATGGCTGGTGCCGGTCAGCACCAGATCGCCCAGACCGGAAAGCCCGCGGATCGTCTCTCCCCGACCGCCAAGCGCTTCCGCAAGGCGTGACATTTCCGCAAGCCCACGCGAGATGAGCGCGGCTCGTGCCGATTCACCCAGACCCGCCCCCTCTGCAATGCCGCAGGCAATCGCCAGCACGTTCTTCAGCGCTCCACCCAATTGCACACCAATCGGATCGGCTGACGCATAAAGACGGAAGGTGCGACCGGAAATCACGCGTGCCAATCGCTCCGCCAGCGCCGGATCGGCAGCAGCGACGGCCATTGCAGTCGGCAGACCGCGGGCAATATCCGCCGCAAAGCCTGGACCGGAGAGAACGGCAGCCGAGTGATGCGGCAATTCATGACCCAGCACCTCCGTCAGCAAACGCCCCGAAGAACGCTCGATCCCCTTGGCGCACGAAACGATGACGGTCTCGGACCGGATATAGGGCCCATAGTGGCGTGCCGCATCCGCATGCGCCTGGGAGGGCATGGCAAACAGCACGATGCTTGCCTCTTCCAGCGCATCGGGCTCAGCGGAAAAGACAAGATTATCCGGCAGCGGCACGCCGGGAAGCGCTGAATTGTGGACCCGATCATTGCGCAGATCCGCCATCAGGGATGGATCCCGTCCGATCAACGTCACCGGCACGCGGCCTTCCAGCGCCACAACCGTTGCCAGCGCCGTTCCGAAGCTGCCTGCTCCGACGACGACAATGTTTTCCCGTTCGCTCATGCCTTTGCTCCCCGCTTGCCGGACCCGATAAGGGCGGCCGCTTCATTGTCGAGTGGCCAGCGAGAGCGCGGAGCAACAGAAATCGGATCGGCGGGAAGACCCGCCGCCATACGCTCCAGCCCGGCCCAAGCAATCATGGCGGCATTGTCTGTACACAGGTTCAATGGCGGCGCGATGAAGGCAAAGCGATGCTCGTTGCACAGATCCTGCAGCGTGGACCGGATAACCTGATTGGCCGCCACGCCGCCCGCCACCACAAGCGAAGGCTCGGAAAGCGTGGGAAAACGCTCGCGAAAGCGCGCAAGCCCACGTCCGATACGGTCCTTCAAGGTTCGTGAGATGGCGCGTTGGAAAGAGGCACAGATATCGGCGATATCCTGCTCCGTCAGCGGCTGGATGGCGGTCGCCGCCTGCCGCACCGCCGTCTTCAGACCTGAAAACGAGAAATCGAGCCGCGCTTCTCCGACGAGCGGGCGTGGAAAATCAAATCGCGTGGCATCGCCGTTGCGTGCTGCTTTCTCCACTGCCGGACCGCCGGGATAGGGAAGCCCAAGAAGCTTGGCCGTCTTGTCGAAGGCCTCGCCGAGCGCGTCATCGATCGTCGTACCCCAGCGCTCGTAATCGCCAACGCCCTTCACCAGCACCAGCTGGGTGTGACCGCCGGAGACGAGCAGCATCAGATAGGGAAAACCGAGACCATCCGTCAAACGTGCCGTCAACGCGTGGCCTTCCAGATGGTTGACCGCATAGAGTGGCTTGTTGGCTGACATGGCAATAGCTTTGCCGGTCATCAGCCCCACCAGAAGTCCGCCGATAAGGCCAGGACCGGCCGTCGCTGCAACCGCATCGACATCTGACAGTTTGATACCCGCGCGGGAGAGAGCTTCCTCGATCAGGCCATCAAGAGCCTCGACGTGGGCACGCGCCGCGATTTCAGGCACCACGCCTCCGAAAGCGCTGTGCTCTTCCAGCTGCGACAAAACGACATCGGAGATAATCTCGCCGCGCCCATCCGCATGGCGCACCACAATGGAAGCAGCTGTCTCATCGCAGCTTGTTTCGATGCCGAGAATGCGAAGAGGGCGTATCATAAAGGCCAGACGTCTTTGGATGAATTGCGATGCGGGCGAAACCTGTTTACGAAGCTATCGCGTAACAATGGATGACGACAGATGCAAACAAAACCTTTCCGCATTGGCACCCGCGGCAGCCCGCTGGCACTTGCACAGGCTTCCGAAACGCGCGCCCGCCTGATGGCTGCGCACAACCTGCCGGAAGAGATGTTTGAGATCGTCGTTCTCTCCACCAAGGGTGACCGCATCACCGACCGGTCGCTGGCGGAAGTCGGCGGCAAAGGTCTGTTCACCGAGGAACTGGAGGCACAACTCCTGACCGGAGAGCTGGATTTTGCCGTGCATTCCTCCAAGGATATGCCAACTCTCCTGCCTCCCGGGCTTGAGATCTCGGCCTATCTGCCGCGCGAGGATTTTCGCGATGCCTTCATCGGTCGCACGGCACCGACGCTGATGGAACTGCCAGAAGGTGCAACCATCGGCTCCTCGTCGCTGCGCCGTCAGGCCCTAATTCGCCGCCGCCGTCCGGATATCTCGGTCATCGTCTTCCGCGGCCTGGTGGAAACGCGTCTGCGCAAGCTGGAGGAAGGTCAGGTGGATGCGACGCTTCTGGCACTCGCCGGATTGAATCGTCTGTCCATGCCGGATGTTGCCACCGAATTGATGAACCCGGCCGAATTTCCGCCAGCACCGGCGCAAGGCGCGATTTGCATCGAAAGCCGCATCGGCGACCGGCGTGTGCTGGAACTGCTCGATGCCATCAATCATCGCCCCACCTGGGATGCCGTTTCCTGCGAACGTGCCTTTCTTGCCGCACTGGATGGCTCCTGCCGCACACCCATCGCCGGCTATGCGATTTGCGATGGCGATAACCTGAAGTTCTCCGGCCTGATCCTGACACCGGATGGCACGAAAGAGCACGCTGTTCAGATGGAAGGTCCGCGCATCGATGCGGGCACCATCGGCGTCAAGGCCGGAACGACGGTACGCGAAGCGGCTGGCACCGGTTTCTTCGAAGGCTGGGTATAGTCCGATATGCGGGTATTGGTGACCCGACCACGGCAGAGTGCTGAACGCACGGCAGAGAGACTGCACAAGCTTGGTCATCAACCTCTCATCCTGCCGCTCACACGCCCGCATCATCTGCCTGAAGACGCAGGAAAAGCGCTCGCCCGCCCCTATTCTGCGCTGGTCGTCACCAGCGCTGAAGCGGTACGGGCGATTTCCAAACTCGACCTTTCCGCATATCTCGGCGTTCCGGTGTTTGCGGTCGGCTCTGCAACGGCAGAGGAGGTGCGTCACGCCGGATTTCGCACCGTCACGGTGGCATATGGCACCGGCGAAGGCCTTGCCCGTCTGCTGATTGACCTCAACCGTCAGGATCTTCTCTATCTGGCAGGGCATCCGCGTTCACCGGATCTTGAACAGGGCCTCACCACTGCGGGCATCCGCTTCTCCACCACCGTCTGCTATGAGATGCTACCGCGTGTCTGGACACGTTCTGAGGAGCAAGTGCTGGAAACAGCCCCCGATGCGGTGCTTCTATATTCCAGCGAAGCAGCGCGGCTGTTCATGGAGCAACCATTGGTTAGGGATAATCCTGACTTCTGGCAAAACTGCCGCGCAATATGCCTCAGCCGTAAAGTTGCCCGCAGCCTTGGCGAAGCGACGAAAATGAAGGTTTCGGTTGCCAGCCAACCAACGGAAGAGGCGCTGTTGGCTCTCCTTTCTTGAACAACCGGAACCAAAATCCCTCGAGCCCCTTTCCATCATCCATCCGGCTGACTAGTTTTGAGCTGGAACAGTTCTAGAAGAGGTTGCCATGGTTTCGGATAAGCCGCCCCGCCGCTCCCGTTCGGGAAAGACCCCAGTCACACTTGATCTGGCGGCCGAGGACAAGGGCATCATCGCCGAACCCGTGCGCGCCAACGACACGGACGAGCCGACTGCGAGCATACCGGTCGACCCCGTGGCCGACCATGCGACCGCCGACACCATCACGCAAACCACGTCGGCAGCAGACGATGCGCCTGCACAAAGCGCTCCGGCAGCAGGCGAAGCAACGGCTCCTGACGCACAACCGGCAAAACTCGGATCAGACGCCGATCCGGCCTCCTCCGCCGACGCGCCAGCAACGTCGAATGACACGCTGAAGTCTGCGGACATCCCCTCCGCCGAGCAAAATCCGTCGCCCTTCAGCCAGGCCGCGGAAACACAGCCTGAAGCGCCGGTGTCGCCTGCATCACCGACGACTGCGCCTCTGGCTTCCAATCACGCAGGCGAGACCTCGAAAAAATCACCCTCCACATCTGCCATGATCGCCGCTGGCATTGCAGGCGGTCTTGTTGCGCTTCTGCTTGCCGGAAGCATGCAATATGCGGGCATTATTCCGGGTCTCGGCCCGCAAGGGCGTGGCGATGCAGCGGCTATCGACCAATTGCGTCAACAGGTCGCCGCTCTCCAGACCGCCAAGCCTCCGGCAGATCTGACCGCGCGCATTGCGGCACTTGAAAAGAACGGTGGCGGGAATGCGCAGCTTGCCCAACAGGTGGAAAGCCTGCAGCGAGATCTGGCTGCAGCCAAATCCGCCAGTGCCGCCATGGGCGATAACAGCGCCAAGCTTGGCCAGCGCATGCAGGCGCTTGAACAGCGGATCACCCAGCCGGGCCGGGAGCAGGCCATTGCCCGCGCACTGGCTGCGGCAGGACTGAAGGCCGCAACGGACAGAGGCGGCTCGTTCAAGGCTGAACTCGATACCTTTGCGAGCGTGGCAACCGACGATCCGGCAGCCTCGAAACTGCAAGCCTATGCGGACAAGGGTGTACCGACCCGCGCCGATCTGGTCCGTCGCTTTCCTGCCGCTGCAAATGCCATGATCGATGCCATTCACCAGCCCGCCGCTGACGAAGGCATACCAGCGCGCCTGATGTCCAGCGCCATGCGCGTGGTGAAAGTTCGTCCGGTTGGCGATGTCGACGGCGATACGCCGGAAGCGCGCGTGGCCCGCATGGAGGAGCGCATCAAGAATGGCGACCTGAAGGCGGCAGCAGCGGAGTTCAACGGCCTGCCGGATGCAGCGAAGCAGGCAGCCTCAGCCTACAAGCAGGCACTCGATGCGCGCATAGACGTGGATGAACTCGCTGCCGGCACGCTGACACGTGCCATGGCTGCCAGTGGTTCGAACGGTTGAGGAGCATCTGAATGATCCGTCTGTTTATCTTCGCGATCGTTACTCTTGCCCTCGGTTGGGGCTTTTCCTGGCTGGCAGATCGCCCCGGCCTGATTGCCATCACCTGGCAGGACCAGTTGATCGAAACCAGCATCATGGTTGCCGCCACGGCGCTGGTTGCGCTGATCGGCGCGGTGATGTTCGTCTGGTGGCTGATCCAGACCATCTGGACCTCTCCGCATTCGGTGCGCCGCTTCTTCCGCGCCCGTAAGCGGGATCGTGGCTATCAGGCGCTCTCGACCGGCCTCATTGCCGCCGGTGCTGGCAACGCCCTTCTGGCGCGCAAGATGACCGCTCGCGCCCGTGGCCTGCTGCGGGCGGATCAGGAGCCGCTCATTCACCTGCTGGAAGCACAGACGGCGCTCATCGAGGGTCGTCACGAGGAAGCCCGTGAGAAGTTCGAGCGAATGGCCGATGATCCCGAGACGCGGGAACTGGGCCTGCGCGGCCTTTACATGGAAGCACGTCGGTTGGGCGCCAACGAGGCGGCGCGGCAATACGCCGAAGCAGCCGTCGAGAATGCCCCCTATCTGCCCTGGGCCGCTGAGGCGACCCTCGAATACCGCTCGCAGTCTGCCCGATGGGAGGAGGCCATTCGTCTGCTCGACCAGCAGAAGGTGGCCAATGTCATCGAGCGCAAGCGGGCAGACCGTCTGAAGGCCGTGCTCCTGACGGCGCAGGCGACAGAGCGTCTTGAAGGCGACCCCAAGGGGGCAAAAGACGATGCAAATGCTGCTTTGAAGCTCGCGAAGGATCTTGTTCCGGCGGGCATTATCGCCGCCAAGGCTTATCTGCGGGAAGACAATCTGCGCAAGGCTGCAAATGTCCTTGAGGGTCTCTGGAAACACCAACCCCACCCGGATGTGGGCATGCTCTATCTCCGCGCCCGTCCCGGCGACAGTGCGGCGGATCGCATGTTGCGCGCCGAGCGGCTGGAGAAGCTCAAACCCAACAACCCGGAATCGCTTCTGATCATGGCGCAAGCCGCGCTGGACAAACAGGATTTCAAACTTGCCCGTGAGAAGGCGCAAGCAGCACTTCGCATGGATCCGAGAGAAGGCATCTATCTGCTTCTGGCCGATATCGAGGATGCAGAAACCGGTGATCAGGGCCGCATTCGCCATTGGATGGCGCAGGCGGTTCGCGCCCCGCGCGACCAGGCCTGGGTGGCAGATGGTTTTGTATCGGATCATTGGCTGCCGGTCTCGCCCGTAACCGGACGGCTTGATGCGTTCGAATGGAAGCGTCCCTTCGGACAACTCGAAGGCCCGGTTGAGGAAGGCACGGTCACAGCCGAAACGGCCATCGCAAACCTTCCGCCGGTCATTGCTGAATCGAGCAACGGGGAGCAGACACCCGAATCCGAACCGTCGACGGTATCTTCAGCCATCAAGCCAGCACCACAAAAGCCGGTCAAACTGGAGGTCATCCAGCCTTCCGCCGCAAGTCCCGCCCATTCAAAACCCTCGACCCAACCCGTGGAAGAGGTAAAGGCGCCGGATCCGTTCAACGGTCGTCCGCCAGATGACCCGGGCGTCAAGGATGAGACGGCTTCCACTTCAAGCGCAACCAGACTGCGGCTGTTTTGACCATGCTGATGTTCGAGCGAATTCAGGAATTTTTTCAGGAACTCGGGGTTGGGCGTCCGGAGGATGCCTATTCTCCAGACGATCCGCGTGTGGCCTTCGCAGCCCTCTGCTTCCAGGTGATGGAGGCCGATGGCTCCATTTCAGACAAGGAGAAACTGCGCCTGGAAGATATGCTGCGCGAACGCTACCAGCTGGACAAGTCGCATCTCGATAGCCTGATGGAGGCAGGGCGCTCCGCAGGGTCGGAAGCGGTTGACTATTATCGTTTTACCTCCGATCTTAAGCGACATCTAAATCCCGACGAATGCGTCGCACTGATCGGAGCCCTCTGGGATCTGGTCTATGCCGATGGCGAGCGCAGCGAGATGGAGGACCATGTGATCTGGCGTATTGCCGATCTTCTGGGGGTCTCCGCGCGGGATAGAGTAACGGAGCGGCAGAAGGTTGCCGCTAGAACTGTTGGGAGAGACGCGGGAGGAGATTGAGGATTCGTATTCCATGCTGATGGTGCCTGACCGTCGAACTGAAAAGCAACCCATTCTCGTCGTTCTGCATCAGGAACGCTCTTCTCCCGGTCGCGTCGGCCAGATGCTGACGGAAAAGGGCTACACTCTCGACATTCGCCGGCCAGTTCTTGGCGATCCGCTGCCTCATACCTTGGCCGCCCACGCAGGCGCGGTCATCTTCGGCGGCCCGATGAGCGCCAACGATCCGGAACCTTTTGTAAAGACTGAGATCGACTGGATCTCTGTTCCCCTGAAAGAAAACAAGCCCTATCTCGGCATCTGTCTCGGCGCGCAGATGATGGTGAAAAACCTGGGCGGACATGTTGGTCCGGACCGGGAAGGCATGACCGAGATCGGCTGGTATCCCATCCGCCCCACAGCGCATGGCCGTCTGCTGATGGACTGGCCATCCATGGTATACCATTTTCATCGAGAAGGTTTCGATGTCCCACGCGGGGTCAAGCTTCTGGCAGAGGGCGATGCCTATCCGCATCAGGCCATCCGCTATGGCGAAAACGCCTGGGGCGTCCAGTTCCACGCAGAACTGACACGGGCCATGATGCACAGCTGGGTGGTGCGCGGCGCATCGCGATTCACCATGCCCAATGCGCAGCAAGGCCGGGAGCATCTGGAAGGCCGGATGATCTTCGATGCACCCTTACGCGCATGGCTCTGGAATTTTCTCGATCTGGTCTTCGATAAGCCCGCTTTTGAGGCATCCCGCTCAATCAAACCAAAACTGGAAAACGTGTAGGCGCTACCGATCGCTCGGAGCATCGAGATTATCGATCCGGCGCAGTTTCGGGAAACCAAGCGCCCAGATAACGGCGACCGCGAGAGTTCCGAAACCGCCGACCACGACCGCCGGGACAGCGCCGATCAAATGCGCCATTGTGCCCGCACGGAATTCGCCAAGCTCGTTTGAGGCACCGACAAAGACCATGTTCACGGCGTTCACCCGGCCGCGCACCTCATCCGGCGTCCACAGCATGATGAGGCTCTCACGCACATAGACTGAGATCATGTCCGACGCACCCATCAGCATCAGCGCAGCGATCGAGAGCCAGGCGACTTGCGACAGACCGAATACAATGGTCCCTGCCCCGAACAGTCCGACGCCGACAAACATCAGCAGGCCGGCATGGTGGCGGATTGGGTAGGCAGCCAGAAGCACGGCGACCACAAGCGCCCCGATGCCGGGAGCTGCGCGCAGCAAGCCTAGACCCCAGGGTCCGAGCGCCAGAATATCCCGGGCGAACACTGGCATGAGAGCAACAGCACCGCCCAGGAGAACCGCAAACAGATCGAGCGATATCGCCCCCAGCACCACCTTTTCGCTGAAGATGAAGCGGAAACCTGCAAGGATCGTGTTCCAGCTGACCGCCTTCGACGCCGTGCGCTGGTTCGGCTTCGGGATGCTGATGATCAACACCATTCCCGCTGCCATGAAGAAGAGAGCGACGCTGTAGGCGGCAACCGGGCTGACACCGTACAGCAGGCCACCGGCGACAGGCCCAAGGATCGAGGCCGTCTGCCAGGAGGAAGAGTTCCAGGCAACAGCATTGGGCAGGTCCGCCTCCGGCACAAGGTTCGGCGCGAGCGACTGCACCGCAGGCCCCATGAAGGCGCGCTCTATACCGAACACCACCAGGATCCCGAAAACAGGCCAGGGCGAGAAGCTGTGCGTCAGGGTCAAGCCCAGCAAGGCCGCCGTGCACAAACCACCAATCCCGAGGCAGATCGCGACGATGGCGCGTCTGTTGTAGCGATCTGCCACGGAGCCCGTTACGAGGATCAGCAAAAGCGACGGCAAGAACTGGAACAGGCCGATGAGCCCGAGATAGAGAGCATTGCCGGTCACATCATACATCTGCCAGCCGACGGATACGCTGACGATCTGGATCGCAAAGGCTGCCAAGAAGCGCGAAAAGAAGAAGCGCGCATAGGCGGAATGCCGGAATGCGGCAAAGCGATCAGCTGAGGCGGTAATGGACATGGATGCTTGGCTTTCGCAACGCTCCCGACAGAAACGGAACGCCGTTCACTATGATTCGCAATGGGCCGAGGGTCAGCCCTTGTGGCTTAAGTCGTCAATAGCTAAATGTCTGTCAACCGAGAAATGGAGATATGAATGCTCGCGCTGTTTCAGACCATCGATCTGGCTTTGAACCTTTATACCTGGGTCCTGATCCTCAGTGCCATCTTCTCGTGGCTGTTTGCGTTCAACGTCATCAATTCGAGCAATCAGGTCGTCAATACCATCGGAACGATGCTGTATAACCTGACCGAACCGGCTCTGCGTCCCATTCGTCGCTTCATGCCGAACCTCGGCGGTATCGACATCTCGCCGGTGATCCTGCTGCTCATCATCTTCTTCCTCCGCTCGCTGCTCTGGACATCCATCGCTCCGATGTTCATTCGGTGAGAGAGGCAGGCCATCCGGTCAGCGCCTATGCTGACCACATTCGTCTGAGTGTGAGGCTGACGCCCAATGCCTCACGCGATGCCGTCGAGGGGCGAGAGACCGGCGATGGTGGCGAGTGCTGGCTGCTCGCCCGCGTGACTTCGGTCCCGGAAGATGGCAAGGCCAACAAGGCGCTGGTCCAGCTGCTTGCCAAATGGCTTCGTGTTCCAAAAACCTCGATCTCATTCATTTCCGGCGAAACAGCGCGCAAAAAAATCCTTCGGATCGAAGGCGACCCGGAGGATTTGCAAAGCAAGATCAAGAGCCTTCTGGCTGACTGATCACTTCTGTGCGTTGTAACGCTCGATCGCTTCGACGATCAGCCGCTTGGCAACCGTCACATCCTGCCAGCCACCGATCTTCACCCACTTGCCGGGCTCCAGATCCTTGTAGTGCTCGAAGAAGTGTTCGATCTGCTTCAGCGTGATTTCCGGCAGATCGGTGTAGTTCTCGATCTTGTCATAACGGCGGGTCAGCTTCGGCACCGGCACGGCAATGATCTTCTCATCCTTGCCGCCATCGTCTTCCATGATCATGACGCCGATCGGGCGAACATTGATCACGCAGCCCGGGATCAGCGGGCGAGTGTTGCAGATGAGAACGTCGACCGGATCGCCATCTTCAGACAACGTATGCGGCACGAAACCGTAGTTCCCCGGATAGGTCATCGGGGTGTAGAGGAAGCGGTCAACGATCAAAGCGCCTGCATCCTTGTCCATCTCATACTTGATAGGATGGCCGCCGACTGGCACTTCTACGATGACATTCACGTCGTCCGGCGGGTTCTTGCCGATCTTGATCGCATCGATACGCATGGTTCTCCCCGAGTGCGTTGAATAGTGACGCCTCGATACTGGGAAAACCGCCGCATTGCAACACGACCATGTGCGAAGAAGCGGCTTTGAACCGCTGCAGTGTCAGGACCAGACGAAGCCCAGCTTTCGCAGGTTCACCTCGCCGAAACCTTCCATGCCTTCGACCATATCCTGGCCTCCGTGCCGACGGAAGAAACGCACGGCATGCTCGCTATCTTCAAGGCACCAGACCACGAGACCCTTGCAGCCCAGCGAGCGCAGAAGACGGCAGGATTCGCCAAACAGCTTGCGGCCCATGCCGATACCCTGAAACTCAGGACGCAGATAGATCTCGTAGATTTCACCGTCCTGCGGCAGTGCCCGTGCGCGATTGAGACCAACCGTTGCATAGCCTGCAATCGTACCTGCAACGTCCAGCACCAGTAGCGTTGCCGGTCCCCGTGTCGCCCGACGCCACCAGGCTTCACCGCGACGCTCCAGCATCTCCGTCAATTGCCTGTGCGGAATGAGGCCTGCATAGGCCTGGGACCACGCTTCCCGGTGAACCTCGGAAACCGCTGTCGCATCGTTGGGTTCTGCGCGTCGGACGTCAATGGTTAGTGTCTTCATGACCGTGCTCACTCATTCTGACGCATTCCAGGTGCGCCGCACGCATCATCCGTGCCCCATGAAGTTAACGCATTCTTAACCGTCCCCACAAGACGGGAGCGACCACTGCCCACGAAAAAGGGCTCCGGTTGATACCGAAGCCCTTCCACAATTCAAACCTGTCGAAATCGATCAGGCGATCTTCTGCTTCTCGAAACGCTTGCGATCGTTCGGGTCGAGATACATCTTGCGCAGACGGATCGACTTCGGCGTCACTTCCATCAGCTCGTCGTCCTGGATCCAGGACAGCGCGCGGTCCAGCGTCATGCGGATCGGCGGCGTGAGCTTGACGGCTTCGTCCTTGCCGGCAGCGCGGATGTTGGTCAGCTGCTTGCCCTTCAGCACGTTCACTTCCAGATCGTTGTCGCGGGAGTGAATGCCGATGATCATGCCCTGATACACTTTTTCACCCGGCTCGATGATCATCGGGCCGCGATCTTCCAGGTTGAACATGGCGTAGGCAACCGCTTCACCGGAACCGTTCGACAGAAGAACACCGTTGTTGCGGCCAGCAATGGCGCCCTTGAACGGCTGGTAGCTGTGGAACAGGCGGTTCATGATCGCGGTACCGCGGGTATCCGTCAGCAGTTCCGACTGGTAGCCGATAAGACCACGGGTCGGTGCCAGGAATTTCAGGCGGATGCGGTTGCCGCCGGAGGGGCGCAGTTCGGTCATTTCGGCCTTGCGCTCGGACATCTTCTGCACGACCACGCCGGAATGCTCTTCGTCGACGTCGATAACGACTTCTTCGATCGGCTCCATCGTTTCACCGGTCGCTTCGTCCTTGTGCATGACGACGCGCGGACGCGACACGGCCAGTTCGAAGCCTTCGCGACGCATGGTTTCGATGAGAACGGCGAGCTGCAATTCGCCGCGGCCGGACACGAAGAAGGAATCCTTGCCTTCGGCTTCTTCGATCTTCAGGGCGACGTTGCCTTCGGCTTCCTTCAACAGACGGTCGCGGATGACGCGGCTCGTCACCTTGTCGCCTTCCGTGCCAGCCAGCGGGCTGTCGTTGACGATGAAGGACATGGTGACGGTCGGCGGATCGATTGGCTGGGCCGTCATGGCTTCCGTGACCGACGGATCGCAGAACGTGTCGGCAACCGTTCCCTTGGAAAGACCGGCGATGGCGACGATATCGCCCGCATGGGCTTCGTCGATTGCCGTGCGCTCGATACCACGGAAGGCCAGAATCTTGGAGATGCGACCGGTTTCGATCGTCTTGCCGTCCTGACCCAGAACCTTCACCGCCTGGTTCGGCTTGATGGAACCGGACGCGATACGGCCGGTGATGATACGGCCGAGGAAGTTGTTGGCTTCCAGGATCGTGCCGATCATGCGGAACGGACCTTCTTCGACGGTCGGCTCCGGCACGTGCTTCAGCACGAGATCGAGAAGCGGTGCGAGGCCCTCATCCTTCGGGCCTTCCGGATTGAAGTTCATCCAGCCATCGCGGCCCGAACCGTAGAGAATCGGGAAGTCGAGCTGCTCGTCCGTTGCGTCCAGGTTGGCGAACAGGTCGAACACTTCGTTGATGACTTCCTCATGGCGGCCATCCGGACGGTCGATCTTGTTGATCGCCACGATCGGACGAAGACCAACCTTCAGAGCCTTGGAAACGACGAACTTCGTCTGCGGCATCGGGCCTTCGGAGCTGTCGACCAGCACGATCGCGCCGTCCACCATCGAGAGAATACGCTCGACTTCACCGCCAAAGTCGGCGTGGCCGGGGGTGTCGACGATGTTGATGCGAACACCCTTCCACTCGACGGAGGTCGCCTTGGCAAGAATCGTGATGCCGCGCTCTTTTTCCAGGTCGTTGCTGTCCATCACGCGTTCGGCAACGCGCTGGTTTTCACGGAAGGAGCCCGACTGTTTCAGGAGTTCGTCGACGAGGGTCGTTTTCCCATGGTCAACGTGCGCGATGATCGCGATGTTGCGTAGTGCCATATCAAAAATCTCTGAAGCTGCGGCGCTTGAACCATCAATAATGAGAACGCGCCAATTTTCGTTGGCGCGCTCATAGCCTGTTTTTCGCAAACGCGAAAGGGGGCGGGACCGGAACAGTTAATTCCGGCCCGTCCGCCCGCTAAATCATGCCCTGCGAACCGGATCGAGCGTCACCTTGTAGAGTTCCACGTCGTCACGATCCATCAACCGCACGGTCAATTGCTCGGTCTGGCCGTCCACGTCCACAAGGCCAAAAAACTGCAGACCGGCGGATGGCGGCAGGTTCTGTCCCTGTTCGGCGGTCGGTGCCTTGATGAACTTCAGCTCAGGACCGAACGTCATGTCGAGGTCGTTCGGGCCGAATGTTCCCGCATGCAACGGACCGGAAATGAATTCCCAGAAGGGTTCGAAATCCTGGAACTTCGCCTTGTCGGGATTGTAGTAATGCGCGGCGGTGTAGTGCACATCCGCCGTCAGCCACACGGTGTTGGAAATCCCCGCCGTCTTGATGAAGCGGAGCAGATCGGCGATCTCCAGTTCGCGGCCCTTCGGCGCGCCATTGTCACCCTGGGCAACCGCTTCCGTACCCTTCCGGTTGGCAAAATCATCCCAGACGATGACACCGAGCGGCATGTCCGCAGCAATGATTTTCCATGTCGCTTTGGAAGCGGAAAGCTCCTGCTTCAGCCAGGCCACCTGTTGCTCGCCCAGAATGCGCGATTCCGGCGTCTGCTCCGTCTCCATGCCGTCGTGGTTCGAACCGCGATAGCTGCGCATATCGAGGAAGAAGACATCAACCAGCGGACCATAGGCAATCTTGCGATAGACCCTGCCCGGTTCGGCGGGCGTATAGCGGATCGGCGACATTTCGTGGAAAGCACGGGCGGCGCGCGCCGTCAGCAGGGAAACCGATTTTTCCTTGTAGCGGTCATCCGCCATCAGGTTCTTGCTGGAGGACCAGTTGTTGACGACTTCATGATCGTCCCACTGGTAGAAGGTCGGACAGACGGCGGAAAGCTCCCGCACATGCCGGTCCATCATATTGTATTTCCACTGGGCACGGTATTCGTCCAGCGTCTCTGCCACCTTGCGCTTTTCGTCGATCAGCACCGTGTTTTTCCAGGTGGTCCCGTCCTTGAAGGCGACCTCGTCCTTCATCGGGCCATCGGCATAGATCGTATCGCCCGAATGGATGAAGAAATCCGGCTGATGCCGCGCCATCGTCGCATAGGTCTTCATGCCCGTTTCGTCGATACCCCAGCCCTGACCGGCCGTATCGCCCGACCAGACGAAGCGCACGGAACGGCGCGAAGACGGCGCCGTGCGGAAACGTCCGGTGATCGGCTCGGAGACGCTGTTTATGTGAGCAAGGTCGGCTGCAACGAAACGATAGAAAATGTCCTGATCGGACGGCAGGTCGGCAAGCAGACGTTTGACTGCAAAATCCGTTTCGGCCAGCGCGTCCATTGGCGCAAGTCGCACCGAGTTCTTGAAGCTCTCGGTGGTGGAATATTCCATCATGATGCGCGACGGGCGATCGACACGCGTCCAGATCATGCCGGATGACACATCGACATCACCCGATTGTACGCCATGGGTGAAGGTCGGGCGATCGGCGCTACGGGCATAGAACGGAACAGCGAGACCTGAGCCTGCGACAAGCCCGGTTGCAGCTGTGGAAACGAGGAAGGAACGGCGTGACACCTGTCCGAGTGTGTTGCGCATGAAACTCTCCTGGAATTTGATCGGTGAAAGCGGTCGGTGCGAAAACTCGCTGACCGGAACCCACCATGCGCACGTGTCAGATTCATCATGCCTAAATGAAGGTTTGTTGATGTTTCCGTGACGGCCAGAAATGCCGCCACGGAAGCGCAGCCTCAAACCGTCAGGCGTCGCTGCCGGAAAGTTCTCCCACCATGGCAAGGCCCTTCTTCTTCAGCATGGCCTCGGGATCCGGAAGCTTGCCGCGGAATGCCTTGTAAGCCTCTTCCGGATCGATGGAGCCGCCAACGGAATAGATGTTGTTCTTCAGCTTGCGCGCCATGACGGGATCAAACGCATTGCCTGTCTCCTCGAAGGCCGCAAAGGCATCCGCATCCAGCACTTCCGACCACATGTAGGAATAGTAGCCAGCCGAATAGCCGTCGCCAGAAAAGACATGCTGGAAGTGCGGCGTCGCATGGCGCATGACGATCGAGGACGGCATGCCGATGTCCGAAAGAATCTGAGCCTGCACCTTCATCGGATCGTCTACCGCCCCACGCGTATGGAAGGCCATGTCCACCAGGGCCGACGAGGTGAATTCTACCGTATTGAACCCGGCATTGAAGGTGCGAGCCGCCAGCACCTTGTCCAGCAGCGCCTTTGGCATGGGTTCACCGGTCTCGTAATGAACGGCATAGCGGGTGAGAATTTCCGGTACCGTCAGCCAGTGTTCGTAGAGCTGCGATGGAAGCTCGACGAAATCGCGCGAGACACCCGTGCCCGAAACGGAAGGATAGGTCACGTCCGACAGCATGCCATGGAGACCGTGGCCGAATTCGTGGAACAATGTGCGCGCATCATCCAGCGAAAGAAGCGCGGGCTTTCCGGGCGCGGGTTTCGCAAAATTGCAGACATTATAGATGATCGGCAGTTCGCCCTCGGCACCGTTCTTCAGAGGCAGCTTGTGCTGGCTCTGGAACGAACTCATCCAGGCACCCGAGCGCTTGGAGGAACGCGCGAAATAATCGCCCAGGAACATCGCCTTCAGTGTTCCCTCCGCATCGCGAACCTCGAAGACTCGCACGTCTGGATGATAGGCGGCAATGCCCTTCGTTTCGGTGATGGTGATACCGAACAGGCGATGCGCAACGTCAAAGCAGGCTTCGATGATCTTTTCGAGCTGCAGATAGGGCTTCAGTTCCGACTCGGAAAAATCGAACATACGCTCGCGCAGCTTCTCCGCATAATAGCGCCAGTCCCAGGGCTGAACCTTCCCGTTGATGCCATCTTCCGCCATCAGACCCTGCAGCGATGCCTCTTCTTCTGAAGCCTTGGAGCGCGCCTTGGCCCACACCTTCATGAGAAGATTGTTCACATTGGCGGGTGTCTTCGCCATTGTATCATCCAGCTTGTAGGCGGCGAAATTCTCGTAGCCCAGCAGCTTGGCCTTTTCGAGCCGCAGCGCCAGCACCTGCCGGACGATAGCGACATTATCCCGCTCGCCACCATTCTCGCCACGCTTCACCCAGGCATGAAACGCCTTCTCGCGAAGGTCGCGGCGGCTGGAAAACGTCAGGAATGGCTCGATAATCGAACGCGACAGCGTTACCGCATAGGCACCTTCAGGCGCGCTGCGCTCGCGGGCGGCAGCCGACATCGCATCCTTCAGGAAGCCCGGAAGACCGGCCAGATCCTGCTCCTCGGTCAGAACCAGCGACCAGTCCTTCTCGTCACCCAGAACATTCTGGCCGAACTGCGCGCCAAGGCCCGCCAACGTCTCGTTGATGGAAGCCAGACGCTCCTGCTGTTCGCGCGAAAGCTTTGCACCGGCGCGTACGAAACCCTTCCAGTGGCGTTCCAGGACCCGTACTTCCTCGACGGTCAGGCCAAGCTCCTGGCGCTTTTCCCACAGGCTGTCGACACGGCGAAACAGGGCCTCGTTCATGGCGATGCGCGAATAATGCCGGGACATTTTCGGCGCGATCTCCCGCTCCAGGGCCTGGATCGCATCATTGGTATGAGCGCCTGCGCGGTTCCAGAACAGCGCCGATACGCGCGACAGCTCGTCACCCGCAATCTCAAGCGCCGTGATTGTATTCGAGAAACTCGCCGCCTCTGTATTGTTTGCGATCGAATCAATTTCAGCATCATGCAGTTTCAACGCAGCATCGAAGGCCTGTCCGAAGTCTTCGTCCCGCACACTCTCGAAGCGTGGCAGACCGTTCGGACCGCTCCATTCGACAAGAGCCGGGTTGATTTGCGAAGCCATAGTCATCGATCGATTTCCTTCTTGTGAAGCATGCCATCATCCTCGCCAAAATGGCGATTCTGGGAAGCGAAACAACAAGGAATAGAAGAAATATTAACTAATTATTGACAGTTGACCGATTCGTAACTGGCGCTAGTGTGCGGCATACTATCCAAATGATGATGGATATGGCCGACGTGGAAATCACTTCCCTTCACTGGTCGAGCGGTTTGTTTCATCGCGATCAAACTCGTGACGCCAGGGCAGAAAAACCGCAGTTCTCCGTACCCTCGGAAGCAACACCTGCTTTCGAGGTGCCTGCCGTTGACGAGAAGGCACTGGATTATTCCGCCATAGCACCGCGTCTGCTTCGGGAAGTCGCCCTTCAGCACTATGTTGCGGGCGACATCGACCAGAACACCTACATCGCGCTGGCGCAAGAACTGCCCATGCAGATTTCTGATACTGCTGGAAACGTTCTCGACCTCTCGTCTGTGACCGATGACACGGAGTTCGATTTCGCGGCCTATTATACGGATCAACGCGAACTGGCTATTTCGCTGGGCGATGATGAGAAGGCAGCGACGCTGACCTCCGTCCTTAAATTTCTGAATTCCTGAACTTCTTTCGGCCAGCGGCTGTCATGTAATCCCTGTTGGTGATATTAAGTCATGCTTATTATCACAGGTCAGGGCATGACAGACAGTATCGGCATTCACGGTTTGGGCTTCCTGTTGATCGACAGCGCACGCTGGTTGAGGCTCGCGTTCGAACGCCGTATCGCGGAAGCTGGCTTGGGCATTACGGCTGGCGAAGCAAGGACGATCCTCAACCTGCATGCCATGCAGGCCTGTCGCCAGATGGATCTGGCACAGCGCATGGGCGTAGAACCCATGACCGTCTGCTCGTTTCTTGATCGTTTGCAGAACCTCGGCTTCATCGAACGGCAGACAGATCCGACGGACCGGCGTGCCAAACGCGTCACGCTGACCGAGCGCTCGCAGCCCTTGATCGCAGCGCTGGAAGAAGAGCTCGACCATCTGCTGACCCAGGCAACTCAGGGATTGGATGCTCAGGAAACATCGGCCCTGAAGCGCGCGCTTCAAATGGTGATCACCAATTTGCAGGGCGAACTTGCCAATTCGATGTAAGAGGCGAAATCAGCCTGACATGCAGGATATCACAAGGCCCACTGCCGTGATGAGCGAACGGCGCGTGACATTCGTCGGCGCGCTTCTGACCACGCTCGGGCCGATTTCCATGGCCATCTATACGCCCGCCATGCCGCAACTCGTGCAGGCTTTCGGCACGACGGAAGCCGCGATCAAACTCAGCCTGTCGCTCTTCTTTGGCGGTTTTGCCGTCGCACAACTGGTGGCAGGCCCGCTGTCGGATGCGCTTGGCCGTCGAGCGGCAACGCTGATCTTTCTGGCGATCTATCTGGTCGGCTCTGCGCTCGCCTTCGTCGCGCCAACGGTAGAGGCGATCCTCCTTGCACGGCTCGTGCAAGGAATTGGCGCCTCGGTCGGCGTGGTGATCGGTCGGGCTATAGTCCGCGATCTCTACACGGGCGCCAATGCGGCACGTATTCTCAACATGATCGGCATCTTCCTGGCCATAGGTCCGGCCCTTGGCCCGACACTCGGAGGCCTTGCGCTCGCCGCCTTCGATTGGCATGCCGTTTTCGTCCTGATGATCGCCTTCGGCGTGGTAGCGACAGCCTGTACCTTTTTCCTGCTGAAGGAAACGGTCGTCCCGGACCCCTCACGGCTGGAACCGAAACAGTTGATCGGGAACTATGCGGAAGTGGTTCGAAAGCCGATCTTCCTTGCAACCTCTCTCGTTCTCAGCGGCACCATCGGCGCGCTTTACGCACAAGCGACCATGCTGGCCTTCATCCTGATCAACCGCGTCGGACTGACACCGACCCAGTTCGGGATCGGCATGCTGATGCAATCCGGTTTCTTCCTGCTTGGCTCGATCACGCTGAAGATGCTGTCTGCCAGACTGGGCAATCTTGTCTGTGCGAGAGTGGGGATCACGCTTTGCGGTATCGGCGCAATTGTCATGGCGCTTTCGGTCGCGTGGCTTGAGCCGTTCTTCCTGTCGATCATGGGGCCGGTCGCGATCTGCGCCTTCGGGCTGGCGCTCGTATCGCCCTATGTCGTGACCGTCGGGATGGCGCCCTTCCCCCATATTGCCGGATCCGCCTCCGCCCTGACCGGCTTTCTGCAGATGGCGGGCGGCTTCGTAGGCGGTTTTCTCGCCGCATCCTTGGGCGATCCTCTGACGGCGTTCGGGATCATCATCCCCGCCATGGAAATAATGGCCTGCGCCGCATTCCTCTGGCTGACCTATCTTCTGAAGCACCAGAAGGCATAGAAAAACCCGCCTCCAACACTGAAGGCGGGTTAAAGATTCTCGCGAGATGCAGGCGTTACTTGCCGAGATTGCGCTTGGCCAGCGTGCGAAGACGCAGAGCATTGAGCTTGATGAAGCCCGCCGCATCCTTCTGGTCGTAAGCGCCCTGATCGTCTTCGAAGGTCACGAGCTTGTCGGAGTAGAGCGACTTGGCAGACTCGCGACCGATGACCATGACATTGCCCTTGTAGAGCTTCAGCGTCACTTCGCCTTCCACATGCTCCTGGCTCTTGTCGATCAGAGCCTGCAGCATTTCGCGCTCCGGCGAGAACCAGAAGCCGTAATAGATCAGCTCCGCGTAACGCGGCATGATCTCATCCTTCAGGTGCGCTGCACCCCGGTCGAGCGTGATCGATTCGATCGCGCGATGGGCCGAAAGCAGGATCGTGCCGCCGGGGGTCTCGTAAACGCCACGGCTCTTCATGCCGACGAAGCGGTTCTCGACCAGATCGAGACGGCCGATGCCGTTGTCGCGGCCGTAATCGTTCAACGTCTTCAGAAGCGTTGCCGGGCTCATCTCCACACCGTTGATCGAGCAGGCATCGCCCTTGCGGAAGCCGATCTTGATCGTGGTTGCCTGATCGGGTGCCGCTTCCGGCGAAATCGTGCGCATATGCACGTATTCCGGCGCTTCCTGTGCCGGGTCTTCCAGAACCTTGCCTTCGGAGGACGAGTGCAGGAGGTTGGCGTCGACGGAGAAAGGTGCTTCGCCTTGTTTGTCCTTGGCAACCGGGATCTGGTGCTGTTCAGCGAAGTTCAAGAGATCTGTACGGCTCTTGAAGGTCCAGTCGCGCCATGGAGCGATGATCTTGATATCCGGGTTCAGCGCGTAGGCCGAAAGCTCGAAACGCACCTGGTCATTGCCCTTGCCGGTGGCGCCATGCGCGATGGCGTCTGCGCCAGTCTTCTTTGCAATGTCGATCAGATGCTTCGAGATCAGCGGGCGTGCGATAGACGTGCCGAGCAGGTAGACACCTTCATAGACGGCATTGGCGCGGAACATGGGGAACACGAAGTCACGGACGAATTCTTCGCGCACATCCTCGATGAAGATTTCCTTGATGCCCAGCATCTCGGCCTTCTTGCGTGCAGGCTCAAGCTCTTCGCCCTGCCCGAGATCGGCCGTAAAGGTCACGACTTCAGCGCCAAGCTCCGTCTGGAGCCATTTCAGGATGATCGAGGTGTCGAGACCGCCGGAATAGGCAAGGACGACTTTCTTCACGTCTTTCGGGAGTGCCATATCGAAAACTTCCGTCTGGAGGGGGCGGTTTGACTGGCAAATCCGCCTTCAGGTTTTGAATGGCGGCACTTTTAGCGAGTTTGCGGCGCGGTTCAAGTGCAGGCAGCCAGATGGCCGGAACTTCGCTCCTTCCGTTGAAACCCCACGGAAAGGCCCCATATGCCTTTGCCGACCCTATCGTTCGAAGAGGATCACCATGAGCATTCAACATCCTGCATTTGCGAAGGGCCATGTGGCCGTCATCACGGGTGCCGCCTCCGGCATCGGCCTTGCTGCGGCCAAGGAATTTGCACGCAACGGTTTGTGTGTCGTGCTGGCAGATCTGGAGGGCGACAAACTCGATGAAGCCTGCCGAGATGTGCAGGCTCTGGCCGAAGGCGGCGAGGCCGATGTCGTGGCAATCGCGACCGACGTGTCGAAGCCGGATCAGCTCGAATCTCTGGAACGGGCAGTCATCCAGCGGTTCGGACGCGTTCATGTCCTCATGAACAATGCAGGCATTCAGCCGGGCAGCAGCCTGTTCGGGCCACAGGCCAATTGGGATAGCGTTTTCGCCGTCAACCTGATGGGCGTCGTTCATGGAACCCGGATTTTCGCCAACGACATGATGGCGCACAACGACCCGGCGGTCATCATCAACACCGGCTCGAAACAGGGCATTACAACACCACCCGGCGATCCGGCATACAACGTGGCAAAGGCAGGCGTGAAGGCGTTTACCGAGGCGCTTCAGCATGAGCTGCGCAACACCGAAGGCTGCCATGTTGAGGCTCATCTGCTCATTCCGGGCTTCGTCTACACCGGTCTGACAGCAAACGGCCGAACAGAAAAGCCATCCGGTGCCTGGACGCCGGAACAGACCGTCGACTTCATGCTGAGAAGCATCGAACGCGGCGACTTCTATATTCTCTGCCCGGACAACGACGTGGACCGTCAGACAGACGAGCGTCGGATTGCCTGGGCCGCAGGCGATATCATCGAAAACCGCCCGCCCTTGTCGCGCTGGCACAAGGACCACGCTGAAGCGGCAAGCGCCTTCATCGCCAAGCGCTGATTGGCAAATTAGGCAAGGCAGGATAAAGCTTCGGAACAATCACTGTTCCGAGGCCGTCCCATGGATTTTCTGCCCAGCGCCGCCACCCTGATCACATTCACCGGAATGTGCCTGCTGCTGGCCATCACGCCCGGTCCGGACATGACACTGTCCATCAGTCGCGCGCTTTCCCAAGGCAGCAAGCGGGCACTTTATGTGGTGCTTGGAACGACCATCGGCATCATGATCCATACGCTGCTGGTCGCCTTCGGCGTTTCGGCGCTCATCACCGCTTCGCCAACAGCCTTCTTTCTGCTCAAGACAGGCGGCGCAGCCTATCTGCTGTGGCTCGCCATACAGGCTGTTCGCTATGGCTCGAACCTGAAGGTGGAGGCCGTCGAAGGCGAGAAGACATCCGTCTGGAGCAATATCTCGACAGGCCTCTGGGTCAATCTGCTGAACCCGAAGGTCATCATCTTCTTCATGACCTTCCTGCCGCAATTCGTGACGGCAGGGGATCCGGCGGTAACGCAGAAGCTGATTTTCCTCGGCTTCTTCTTCATCTTCGTGGGTAGCCCCATCAACGTCCTGGTGATTTTTGCCGCCGACCGTCTGGCAAAATGGCTGCAGGCCAATCCGAAAATCCTGCGCGGCATCGATTACACCTTTGCCGGTGTGTTCTCGGTCTTCGCGCTCAAGATCTTCATGACACAGGCAAAGTGAGGAAAAGGGCGAAGTGACAAGAGATGGGTCGCAAGGCGGAAGACCCGCCTCGCCGTGTCATCCAATCAGCAGCTCGTCGTCGTCCAGCTTCTGGCCACGAATCTTGCGGAACATCTCGATCAGGTCTTCCACCTGAAGATCCTTCCGGCTGCCTCCGGACACATCGAGAACAATCTCGCCGCCATGCAGCATCACGGTGCGGTCGCCGTAGTCGAGCGCCTGACGCATGGAATGCGTTACCATCAGCGTCGTCAGCTTGCGCTCTGTGACCACCTGATCCGTCAACTGCATGACGAATTCCGCCATGCCCGGGTCGAGCGCCGCCGTATGCTCGTCCAGCAGCAACACGTCTGACCCGGCAAGCGTTGCCATGACGAGCGATACCGCCTGACGCTGCCCGCCGGACAGAAGATCCATGCGGTCCTTCAGCCGATTTTCGAGCCCCAGGTTTAGCGAGGCAATGCGCTCCTTGAAGAATTCACGCCGCTTTGAGCCGAGCGCAGGCATCAGCCCCCGCACCTTGCCACGCGCCGCCGCCAGCGCCAGATTTTCCTCAATGGTCAGCGCGCCGCAGCTTCCGGCCAAGGGATCCTGAAACACGCGCGCCACCTGTCCGGCGCGCGCTGCCGTCGGCTTGCGGCTCACATCCACATTGCCGATGGTTACGCGGCCTGCCGTTGGCAGAACATCGCCCGCCAGCACGCCCAGCAGCGTGGACTTGCCGGCGCCGTTCGATCCGATCACGGTTACGAAGGAACCTGTTTCGATCGTGAGTTCAATCTTCTTCAACGCCTGCTTTTGCAGCGGCGTCCCGCGACCAAACACCACCTGGATATCGCTGAGCGAAATCATGCGGCACCTCCCGAGCGCCGCAGGCGCGGCAGAATGAGGGCGATGGCAACCAGCACGGCCGTGACAAAGTTGAGATCGGAGGCTTTCAGACCCAGCGCATCGCTGGACAATGCAAGCTGGATGGCCAGACGATAGGCGATGGAACCAAAGACACAGCCAATCAGCGCCAGAAGAATGCCACGGGCACCCAGCAGCGTCTCACCTATGATGACGGCAGCCAGACCGACGACGATTGTTCCGACACCGGACGTAACGTCAGCAAATCCGTTGGTCTGCGCGAACAGCGCGCCGCCGAGAGCGACGAGGGCATTGGAGAGCGCCATGCCGAGATAGATCTGGCCGCCGGTATTGACACCCTGTGCCCGCGCCATGCGGGAATTGGCACCTGTCGCCCGCATGGCAAGGCCCGCATCGCTTTCCAGAAACCGCCAGACGAGAACCACCGCCACGATAACCAGCAGCCCGACAAAGATGGGACGCACGAGATATTCCGGCACGCCCTGCCCGAAAAAGGCCGAGAGCATCGTATCCTGGTTCAGCAGCGCGACATTCGGTTTGCCCATGACACGCAAATTCACAGAGAAAAGCGCAATCATCGTCAGGATCGAGGCGAGCAGGTTCAGGATCTTGAAGCGCACATTCAATGTGGCTGTCACGAGACCGGCAGCCGCACCGGCCACCATGGCAACCGCAGTCGAAAGCCACGGGTCGAGACCGCTGATGATCAATACCGCAGCAACAGCGGCACCGAGCGGAAAGGATCCGTCCACGGTGAGGTCCGGAAAATCGAGAATGCGGAAGGCGAGATAAACCCCGATCGCGACGAAGGCGAAGACGAGGCCCAGTTCGACAGCGCCCCAGAATGCAATTTGGCTCACAGTCAAGTCCTTGATGGGCAGGAGGAAGAGGCCTCGGGTAAGGACCCAAAGCCTCTTCTACAGCATGTTGCGTTCAATCGTCCTCGATTGAACGATAACGTACATGCGGCAAGAAAAGATCGAAAGTGCGGCTCTGTTGTATCCAATAAGGTGCGCCGCGCTTTAAAGTCAGTTATTCGATGATCTTGGTGGCGCGCTTGGTGGCACTTTCCGGGAAGGTGACCCCGATTGCACTGGCGGCCTTCTTGTTGAGAACGAGATCGGTACCAACGGCAACCTTGGCCGGAATGTTACCCGGCTTTTCGCCCTTCAGAACCTTGACGACGATGGCGCCCGTCTGCTTGCCGACATCGAAGTAGTTGAAGCCAAGAGCAGCAATTGCACCGCGCGCAACAGAATCCGTATCGGCGGCATAGAGCGGAAGCTTCGCTTCT
This sequence comes from Affinirhizobium lemnae, assembly GCF_022968395.1. Classification (GTDB taxonomy): domain Bacteria; phylum Pseudomonadota; class Alphaproteobacteria; order Rhizobiales; family Rhizobiaceae; genus Neorhizobium; species Neorhizobium lemnae. The sequence continues at coordinate 90,798 of NZ_JALJQZ010000002.1, read as the reverse complement.
GCGGCAACGCCGGCGGCCGCTTCGAACGCGGAGACGATGGTGTTATCGGTCGGCACGTAGATGACATCCGCCTTGCCGACGAGCGCACGCGTTGCGCCCTGCACTTCGGCAGATTTGGTCGCAACCGATTCCACAACCTTCAGGCCGGACTTTTCAGCAGCAGCCTTCAACGCAGCAAGTGTCGAAACGGAGTTGGCTTCGGCGGAATTGTAGATATAGCCAATGGTCTTCGCGTTTGGCGTAATTTCCTTGATCAGCGCCAGATGATCGGCAACCGGCAGCATGTCGGAAAGTCCGGTCACGTTGCGACCCGGCTTTTCCATGTCCTTGACCAGTTGGGCGCCAACCGGATCAGACACGGCTGTGAAGACGATCGGAATATCGCGTGTTGCCCCGACGACAGCCTGCGCGGACGGTGTGGAAATCGGCACGATGACATTGGGAGCATCGCCGACGAACTGGCGTGCGATCTGCGCAGCCGTTCCAGGATTGCCCTGTGCCGACTGATAGACAAACTTGAGATTTTCGCCTTCCTTGTAACCGGCTTCGGCAAGGGCCTGCTTCACGCCATCACGAGCGGCATCAAGCGCCGGATGCTCGACGATGGCAGTCACGGCAACGGTCACATTTTCCGCATGGGCGGGAAGGATAAAAGCAGTTGCGGCTGCAAGAGCCAGGATCAGGCGGCGCATGGGTGTCCTCCGGTTGTTGTCATTGCGGCTGTCTTTTAGGCCGCAAGACAACCGGAGGAAAGCGGTTTCACCTCACCTTTGCGCGATATCTGCACAAATTTGCCGCAGCGCGCCTCAAGAAGGAGCACATCAGGAAGAGCTACAGCAATTTACTGCAATCAATCGTCGTCTTCGCCATGACCGGCAATCATCATGGCCTCGAAGGCAAGTCGCTCCGTCTTGCGCATGCGTTCCGATTCGGACTTCAGCTGTCCGCAGGCCGCAAGGATATCGCGACCACGCGGCGTGCGGATCGGCGAAGCATAACCGGCCTGATTGATGAAATCGGCAAACTTCTCGATCGTCGCCCAGTCGGAGCACTGGTAATTGGTACCCGGCCAGGGGTTGAACGGAATGAGGTTGATCTTCGCCGGAACACCCTTCAGCAGCTTGATCAGTTCCTTGGCATCTTCGAGACTGTCGTTGACGTCCTTCAGCATTACATATTCGAACGTGATACGGCGAGCATTGGAGAGGCCGGGATAGTTGCGGCAGGCTTCGATCAACTCCTTCAGCGGATACTTCTTGTTGATCGGCACCAGCATGTCGCGCAATTCGTCACGCACGGCATGAAGAGAGATGGCGAGCATGACGCCGATCTCGTCACCGGTGCGATAGATTTCCGGAACGACGCCCGAGGTCGAAAGCGTAATGCGGCGCTTGGAAAGCGAGAGGCCGTCTCCGTCGGATGCGATCAGCAGCGCGTTCTTCACGTGCTCGAAATTGTAGAGCGGTTCGCCCATACCCATCATGACGATGTTGGTGACCTTGCGATCCCCCGTTGGCACGAAGGCGCCCGGCGGCGTATCCGCACCAGGAAAATCACCCAGACGATCGCGCGCCAGCAATAGCTGGGAAAGAATTTCTTCAGATGTCAGGTTGCGGACCAGCCGCTGGGTCCCCGTGTGACAGAAGGAACAGGTCAGCGAACAACCAACCTGGCTGGAAATGCACAGTGTGCCGCGACCTTCTTCAGGGATATAGACGGTCTCGACCTCGACCGGACGCCCGGCACCGCGCGGTGGAAAACGCAGCAGCCATTTGCGGGTGCCATCATTGGAAACCTGCTCTTCCACGACTTCCGGACGGGCAATGGTGAAATGCTGCTTCAGCATCTCGCGCATGTCCTTGGCCACATTGGTCATGGCATCGAAATCGGAAACACCGCGAATATAGAGCCAGTGCCAGAGCTGGCTCACCCGCATGCGCACCTGCTTGTCCGGCACACCCTTTTGCCGCAAGGCGTCTGCCAACTGCTCACGTGTCAGACCAATCAGCGAAGGTTTGCCGGACAGAAGATCCGGGTTCGCCACCAGCGGTGCCTTCACGAGATCCGCAACTGCCATCACGTTGGAAACAGTCATTCCAAAAATCCTATCCGAGCGGGCCAAATCATAACCCGGTTGCGGCCAGCCTGCCAGATGCGCAGCCAGACGCATTGCGTGACCCGATGTCGTGAGTGAAATGCGAACGAGTTCCGCTCCGCGCAAGGGGAATTCACAAGAACCCCCGCAGATTGGCTCGCAGGGCCGCGCTTTAGCACTGTTTTGACCATTCGTCACCCCCAACGCAAAAAGGCCGGAGCGACCGGCCTTAAAGCAAAAAAGCGGGAATAGAGGCTTACTTGCAGGTTTCGATCTGCTTGAGCGCTTGCGAGAGGCCTGCCAAGGAATAGGAATAGCTGGTGCCTGTTCCGCGGAGCGAGGTGGCCTTGACGGTCATGTTGGATCCGCTTTTCATGGCAGCGACGAGTGCAGGTTCTTCGGCGGCATTTTCCACCCAGGCAGCCTTATCCTTCACGAACATTACGAAGTTCTTCTTGTCGACGGTGACATTCACCTTGGAGTCGGCCTTGAGGGGGTATCCCATCATGGCCTGTGGCTCGTAGGAAATGTTCTGACCCGGACGCTGGGAGATAATGAAGAATATATCGCCATGATCAACGCTTGCCGGCTCCTTCGATGTCGGAACGGACAAGACATAGCAGACGGTGGAATTGCCGGACTTGTAGGAATAGGCGCCCCAGGCCTTGAATTGCTGGATACGCGTCGGAGACGGTGCCTGCGCTGCAGCGACACTTGCGCCAGCGAGCAAGAGAGTCGACGCGATGGCGATCTTCTTAAGAAACATGTTGTCCTGCCAGTGTTCTGATGAAAGGCCGACCGCACGACATGGCCGGGCCTCAGGGGTCGCGATCAGTTAGACTTTGACTTAATTCTGGTTACCAAACCGTCAACGCCGCATTCAATAAAAACAGCTATCCCGGCTCGAAAGGCTGATCACGAACCAAACCGAGGCATTTGCCTCCATTATGTCCCGTAATCTCTCCCGCTAACGAAAGATGCGATGATTAGGGCAGGAATTTGACATCATGAACCAGCAGCACACACGACGCCGAAAATGCAACCCCGGTCAGGGTCTGGAGCCGTCTGATGTTGTCGCCTCAGCCATGGCGGGATCGGGGGCGAGAGCCTCATCGGCCGCCTCGTAATGACGATCCTTGATATGCGTCTGTATCATTCGAAAAGCGGCCGCCAGAACAGCCACATCGTCCGTAAAGCCGACCACCGCCAGGAAATCCGGCACGACATCGATGGGGAGGACGAAGTAGCCGAGGGCTGCGAGCAGCACGCCGCGAACACGCGTGGGCGTCGCCGGGTCCGTTGCACAATAATAGGCAGCCACCACATCGCGGCTGAACGGAACATAGCGGGCGGCACGCTTCATCGTTGGCCAGAACTTCGAGCGGACGGACTTTTCCCGTTTGGTTTGCGTCGCTTCGTCACCGGGAAGCAGAATCTCGCCAATCTTGACATCGTCCATCGTGATCTCCGCTGAAGCCTTGCACGTGCCTCCTATATGGGTTCGCCCATCCCGGCATTCAAATCCGGTGCATGCTGGCCTGCTCCATGGCCTGAGCCAATTTCACATCCAGCTCCGTCACCCCCTGCGCATCATGGGTGGTGAGCGTCACATCCACACGCGAGTAGACGTTGAACCATTCAGGATGATGATCGAGCTTTTCGGCAACCAGCGCACTTTCCGCCATGAAGCCGAAAGCTTCGACGAAATTGCGAAATTTGAAGGTCTTGGAGATAGCAAGCCCGTCCTCCCGCAGCTTCCAGCCGGACAGGGAGGCAAGCGCCGTTTCGATTTCCGATGATTTCAGTCTCGATCTGGACATAGGATCAGAACACGCTGCTTTCGCTGGCCAGTTCACCAGCCGCGTAGGATGCCAGACTTTCTTGAAGCGGGAAGACCTCTTCCGTCAGATAAGGCCCGCCGCCAACCGATTCCTTGGACGACATCAGCACGAAACGCGGAACCGTGAATGACATTGTATGAAAGTTTCCGCGCCCTGACAGGTATTGCACTACGTCGTCCAGACGGGAGTTTTTGAGGCGGGCCAGCGTTACATGCGGCGTGAATTTGCGCGGATCCGGCGCAAGCCCCACCCGCATGCAGATGCGGTCGATCTCGCCTTGCAAGGCCTGAAGTTCCGGAGATGGAGAGACGCCAGCCCAGATCGAATGCGGCTTCTTCGATCCGAAAGAACCAATTCCCGTCAGCGTCAGTTGGAATTCCTCGCGATCGATACGATCCAGACGATCGACGATCTCATCGGCAGTTCGTCCGTCGACGTCGCCGATGAAACGCAAGGTGATGTGGTAGTTATCGACATCGATCCAGCGCGCTCCTGGCAATCCGCCCCTCAGCAGGGAGAGGCTGAGGGCAATATGGCGCGGGATTTCGAGGGCGGTGAAAAGTCTCGGCATACGCGAACCTCCTCGAATCTAATGCAGTATCAACAGCGGAACACGCAATTGCGTTCCGTGCAAGCCGCTTTTTTTGTCCCGCAAAAATCACCTGTGGGCGGGAAGCGATTTTATAAAGCTTTCAATGGTAGGAAGACTGCGCTCAACCATCACGGCCACGCCTTTTGCGTTGGGATGCATGCCATCCTCCAGCTGAAGATTTGCCTGCGTCACGACTCCATCCAGAAAGAAAGGATAGAGCGGCACGCCGTATTTTTGTGAAAGCCGCGGATAAATACTGTTAAAGCGATCCTGATACTCCTTGCCGAGGTTTGGCGGCGCCAGTATGCCCACCAAAACCACCGGAATATTGCGCTCCTTCAGCCGCGCAAGCATGGCATCGAGATTCTTCTCGGTCTGGTCCGGCGAGATACCGCGCAGGGCATCATTGGCACCCAGTTCGAGAATGACACCCTTTGTGCCGTCCGGGATAGACCAATCGAGCCGCGCAAGACCTGCCGATGTGGTATCGCCGGACACACCGGCATTGGTAATCATGACGTCGATCCCCTTGGCCTTCAATGCCGCCTCAAGCTGTGCGGTGTAGGACTCATTCTGGGGCAGTTGATAACCGGCCATGAGGCTGTCGCCGAAGCCCACAATCTGCAGGCTTTCTGCCCGCGCAGAACCGAGCCCGCCGAGAACGGTCGAGACGATGACAATCACGTGAAGCAAAGCCGCTTTGAATTTCATGAACCCACTTCCTAGATTGGTCAGGTTGCCGCGAGGCGACAAACCTTGCTGAATAAGATGTTCCCGCCTCGATATAGGACCGATTTTCGTGAGCAACACCATCATCGAATTGAAGAAGGCCGATTTGACCCTGGGCAGTGCTGCCGCCTCGGTCCACGTTCTGAAAGGGATCGACCTCAAGATTGATGAGGGTGAAGCCGTTGGTATCGTTGGCCCTTCTGGATCGGGAAAATCGACTCTTCTGATGGTCCTTGCGGGTCTTGAGCGGCTCGATTCCGGCGAGATTCACATTCGCAACACGCCGCTTCACAATCTCGGTGAGGATGCGCTGGCGGATTTCCGAGGCCGCAACATCGGCATCGTATTCCAGTCGTTCCATCTCATTGCCAATATGACGGCACTCGAAAACGTCGCCGTGCCGCTGGAACTGGCCAATGTTTCCAATCCCTTCGACATTGCCAAGCGAGAGTTGACGGCCGTCGGTCTCGGTGAGCGGCTGAACCATTATCCAGGGCAGCTTTCCGGTGGCGAACAGCAGCGTGTGGCGATCGCCCGTGCCTTGGCGCCCTCTCCGGCCGTTCTCATCGCCGATGAGCCGACAGGCAACCTGGATACGGAAACCGGCAAGCAGATTGCGGACCTTCTTTTCTCCAAGCAGACGGAACGCAAGATGACGCTGCTGCTGGTGACCCATGACAATGCGCTCGCCGCCCGTTGCTCTCGTCAGATCCGCGTTCGCTCGGGCGAGATTGCAGGCGACAGCCGGGAACCCTCCAAGCCTGTGGCGGCATTCGCATGACTGCGGCAAAACTCCCTCGCTTTTCCATTGCGTTGAAGCTTGCCTTGCGCGAACTACGCGGCGGCCTGTCGGGCTTCTACATTTTTCTCGCCTGCATTGCGCTCGGAACAGGCGCGATTGCTGCGGTGAATTCGGTATCCCGTGGCATCACCGATGCCATTGCCAGTCAGGGCCAGACCTTACTGGCGGGCGATATCCGGTTTGAGCTCAACAATCGTCTCGCCAATGATCAGGAGCGCGCCTTCTTGGAAAGCCTCGGACAGGTTGCTGTCTCCACCGGACTTCGATCCATGGCCCGGATGCCGGACGGTTCTCAGCAGGCTCTTGTCGAGGCGAAGGCCGTCGATGGCGCCTACCCGCTCTACGGCACCGTTGAAACCGAACCGAAGGCCCCGCTGAAAGACCTCCTCGCCAGCGCTAATGGAAGCTTCGGGGCTCTTGCTGCACCGCTTCTGCTGGAGCGGCTGAACGTGAAAGTGGGCGACGAACTCCTGCTCGGCAGTGTTCGACTGCGCATTTCAGGCATTCTGGTCACCGAGCCGGATGCCCTGTCTGAAGGTTTCGGCTTCGCGCCGCGCCTTCTTCTGTCGCAGGAAGCGCTGCAGGCATCGGGTCTTATCCAGACCGGAAGCCTGGTCGAGCACGCCTACAAGATCAAGCTGAATGATCCGTCGATCCGCAACACGCTGGGGGCGCGTGCCAACCGCGAGTTCCCGGCAGCGGGATGGTCCATTCGCACCGCCGATCGCGCCGCACCGTCGCTGACGGAGAATGTCGACCGGTTTTCGCAATTTCTGACATTGGTGGGCCTGACAGCGCTCATCGTTGGCGGTGTGGGCGTTGCCAATGCCGTGCGCGCCTTTCTGGACTCAAAACGGACCAGCATCGCCACCTTCAAGTGCCTTGGCGCCCCTGCTTTCGTCGTAACCCTCATCTACCTGTTCCAGATCATGCTGATCGGCTCGCTGGGCGTCATCATCGGTCTGGCGCTTGGCGCTGTCGCTCCCTTTGCGGCGTTCGGCTTCCTTCGGGAATTTCTGCCGATTTCCGCCGACGCCACCCTCTATCCCGGAGCGCTTGCTCTGGCCGCCGCCTTCGGTCTGCTGACGACCTTTGCCTTTGCGGTCCTGCCGCTTGGCCATGCCCGTGAAGTGCCTGCCACAGCGCTTTTCCGCGAACAGAGCTTCGACCAGACCAGATTGCCGTCCTGGCCCTATCTGCTGGCAGCAGCCGTCGCGCTCGGCGGTCTGGCAGCCCTGGCGATCTTTGCCGCAGACGACCGCCGCATTGCCGTGATCTTTCTTGCCGCCGTTGCAGGCGCCTTCGTCCTGTTGCGTCTTGTTGCAGCAGCCATCTCCGCACTTGCCCGCCGCAGCCCTCGCGTCAACTCACCTGCCCTGCGACTTGCCATCGGCAATATTCATCGTCCCGGCGCTCTCACGCCGTCCGTGGTGCTGTCGCTCGGTCTCGGTCTTGCGCTCCTCGTGACGCTGGCTCTGATCGACGGCAATCTGCGCCGCCAGCTGACCGGTGCGATGACCCAGAATGCGCCGAACTTCTTCTTCGTCGACATCCAGAGCAATGAGAAGGAGGGCGTGGTCGAAACCGTCAAGCGATTGGCGCCGGACGGAAAGATCGTTCAGGTTCCCATGTTGCGCGGGCGGATTCTCGCCTTCAACGGCCAGGATGTTGCCCGGATGAATGTGCCGCCTGCCGGTCGATGGGTGCTGCGCGGCGATCGCGGCCTGACCTATACCCAGAACCTGCCGGAAGGCTCCAGCCTTGTCGAGGGAACCTGGTGGGATAAGGACTACAGCGGCGAACCGCTCGTCTCCTTCTCGGAGGAAGAAGGCAGGGAGCTTGGCCTGAAGCTGGGCGATACGGTCACCGTCAATGTTCTGGGCCGCAACATAACCGCCAAGATCGCCAATTTCCGCAAGGTCGAATGGCGCTCGCTGTCCATCAACTTCGTGATGGTCTTCTCGCCCAACACCTTCAAAGGTGCACCCCATGCCTGGCTGGCGACCCTGATGGACAGCACCGCCACACCGGCCAAGGAAGGCGAAATTCTGCGCGCGGTCACCACCGCCTATCCCACCGTCACCACTGTCCGCGTGAAGGATGCGCTTGATATTGCAAGCCAGTTGCTCGGTCAGCTGGCCACCGCCATTCGCGCGGCCGCAGCCGTCGCACTGGTCGCCTCCGTCCTCGTTCTGGCGGGCGCGCTCGCCTCGGGCAATAGGGCCAGAACCCATGATGCGGTCATCCTCAAGACACTGGGCGGCACCCGCTCCATGCTGATGCGTGCGTTCAGTTACGAATACATGATCCTGGGCTTCGCCACCGCGGTCTTTGCGCTTGTGGCGGGTGGAATTTCCGCCTGGTTCGTGGTCAGCCGCATCATGAAGATGCCGGCCACCTTCCTGCCGGATGTGGCAATCATGACGGTGATCGGTGCACTCGTCCTCACGGTCGGCATCGGACTCGCCGGCACCTGGCGCATCCTCGGACAGAAGGCGGCACCGGTTCTGAGAGAGCTTTGACGGACAAGATCGGCGGATTAAATTTTTGTCACTTCGCGGAATGGGGCGCAAAGGGCTTGAACCATTCCGGCTAAGCTCGCATATTTGGATCATGCTTGCTGAGCTCCGCAGCGGCGACCGGGATGTTCCCGACACCGTAGCAACACCGGAGCTTGAGAGGACAAACTGATGTCTGACCGTTTCAACTACGACAACCGAGCAGTACGCGGCGGCGTGCAGTCCGGCGCAATGATCGATGAAGGCCTTCGCTCCTACATGCTGAAGGTCTACAATCTCATGGCCTTGGGCTTGGCTATCACCGGTATCGCGGCTTACGCCACTTTCGCGCTTGCCACCACCAGCCCTGCTTTCGCAACGGCAATCTACGGCTCGCCGCTTCGCTGGGTCGTGATGCTGGCTCCGCTCGCCCTCGTCTTTTTCCTGAGCTTCCGCATCGACAAGATGAGCGTTGGCGCGGCACAGACGACATTCTGGATCTACGCCGCCCTGATGGGTCTTTCCCTGTCGTCGATCTTCCTGGTCTACACGGGCCAGTCGATCGTGCAGACCTTCTTCATCACGGCAGCTTCCTTTGGTGCCCTGTCCCTCTTCGGCTACACGACGAAGCGTGACCTGTCGGCCATGGGCTCGTTCCTGATGATGGGTCTGTTCGGCCTGATCATCGCCTCTGTCGTCAACATCTTCCTTGCCTCTTCGGCCCTGGCCTTTGCCGTGTCCGTCATTGGCGTGCTGATCTTCGCCGGTCTGACGGCCTATGACACGCAGAAGATCAAGGAAATGTACTATGTCGGCGATGATGCCTCCATGGCGGGCCGCAAGGCAATCATGGGCGCCCTCACCCTCTACCTCGACTTCATCAACCTGTTCATGTTCCTGCTGCAGTTCCTCGGCAACCGTAACAATTGATCTGGGTCGGCATTCTGTGCGAAAGGCGGTCTTCGGGCCGCCTTTTTCTATTGCCCGCGGTCCAGACGACATGCTGCCAGCAAACCATGGTCCCGAAGCAGCGCTTCGAATTCTGGGCAAAAAAAAGGGCCAGCGGAAAACCGCGGCCCATAAAGTTGTGAAGGTTAAAACCTCCAGAGGGGAACAGCTGCTGCGGCGGAACTGGGAGGAAGACCGCCATGTGCATCAGCTGTGGGCATTATGCTGAATTTTTGATCTTTTGGAAAACATTTATTGTGCAATGCAGCTATGCAAAATCATTCAGTTTTGCAATGCAGCAAACTTCACGCTGCCCGTGCAGACAGCATGCGCCCGACGATGATGACCAGAACGCCTGCCAGTGCCAGGCAAACGGACAGGAAGAACATCGGCGCGATGGTGCTTCCCGTCGAGTCCTTGATCCAGGGTACGACGTTCTGGGCAATGAAGCCGCCGAGATTACCGACCGAATTGATGGCGGCGATCCCGGCTGCGGCTCCGGCCCCTTTCAGGAAACGGCCGGGCAGGCTCCAGAAGACTGGTTGTCCGGCAAAGATACCGACCGCGGCGATGCATAGAAGCGCAAATTGCAGGATCGGGGCTGAAATCACTGCCGAGAGGGCAAGGCAGATCGCGCCGATGAAGGCTGGACCGACGATATAGGGCGTCTTGTTCTCCGTCTTGTCCGCGGCGGAAGGAAGGATCCAGAGCGCCAATGCCACGATCAGCCAGGGGATGATGTTGATGACGCCGTTCATGCTGTTGGAGACGCCGAAGCCCTGCACGATGGTGGGCAGCCAGTAGCTGAGCCCGTAAGCAGCCAGCGGAAAGCCGATATAGCAGAGCGACATCAGAAGAACGCGCGGATTGATCAGCGCCTTGAAGCCATTGTCGGCATGTTCGTCCATGCCTGCATTTTCCTGTGCCAGACGGTCAGCCAGCCATTGCTTTTCTGGCTCGGTGAGAAACTTCGCGCTCTGCGGCGTATCGTCCAGATAGAGGAACGTCGCGATGCCGGCGATGACCGCAGGAACACCGGTTGCAAGAAACACCCATTCCCATCCGGCCAGCCCCAGCACACCATCCAGATCCAGCAGCATTCCGCCCAGCGGTGCGCCAAGTGCGTTGGCAAAGGCGCTGAAGATCATGAACAGGCCAACCATGCGGCCACGGTAGTCCTTCGGGAACCACAGCGTCAGCAGATAGAGAACGCCGGGGAAAAAGCCTGCCTCCGCAACACCCAGCAGAAAGCGCAGGATGTAGAACATCGTCGGGCTCTGGGTGAAGGCGAGCGCAATGGTGATGAGACCCCAGGTCACCATGATGCGGGTGAACCAGACACGCGCGCCGAAGCGGTTCAGGAACAGGTTACTCGGCACCTCGAACAGGAAATAACCAACGAAGAACAGCGAGGCACCCAAGCCATAGGCATATTCGCTGAGACCCAGCGCATCCACCATCTGCAGCTTCGCATACGACACGTTCTGGCGGTCGATATAGGCGATGAGATACAGAAGGCCGAGAAAGGGCATAAGCCGCCAGGTGATCTTCGCGATCAGCGATTTTTCAGAAACCACGGGGTTCCTCCAGAGAATGCGAAACAGGGAAAGAGGCTCCCAAGCCTTCCGGTTGCACATAGAGGATCACTCTCGTGAAACAAGATTGATTGTCAGTTTCAGGGAGGCGAATGGTCACACAGCATTAGCTGCCGCTCGCGCTTCATGTTGCCCGCGGCTTCGAAAACTGCTAGATAATATGCCATGGGATCGAAATTCGGATGTCTCGCGAACCAGTTTATCGTGCTGCAGGACCACAAGCGTCTGCCGGCACGTTTCTTCGCGCGCATTTCCGGTGCTCTGAACAGCCGACTTCGTCGCGTCTGACACTTCGTCGTCGGTGGCCGATGCTGCCGAATTCATATCCCCTCATTTCCAAAATCAAATGGATGGCAGCCATGAGCGCACCTCGTACTCTCTATGACAAGATCTGGGATGATCACGTCGTCTCGACCGATGAAACCGGCACCTGTCTTCTCTACATCGACCGTCACCTCGTGCATGAAGTGACGAGCCCGCAGGCATTCGAAGGTCTGCGCATGGCGGGTCGCAAGGTTCGCGCGCCGGAAAAGACACTGGCCGTGGTAGACCACAACGTTCCCACGACCATGGATCGCTACACCGGTATCCAGAACGAGGAAAGCCGCATCCAGGTGGAAGCGCTGGCCCAGAACGCCCATGATTTCGGCGTCGAATATTACTCGGAAAAGGACAAGCGCCAGGGCATCGTCCACATTGTGGGACCAGAGCAGGGCTTCACGCTTCCGGGCATGACCATCGTCTGCGGCGATAGCCACACCTCCACGCATGGCGCGTTCGGCGCTCTGGCGCATGGTATCGGCACGTCGGAAGTCGAGCATGTTCTGGCTACCCAGACACTGGTGCAGAAGAAAGCCAAGAACATGCTGGTGCGTGTGGATGGCAAGCTGCCGGCAGGTGTTACCGCCAAGGATATCATTCTCGCCATCATTGGCGAAATCGGCACGGCAGGCGGCACCGGCCACGTCATCGAATTCGCAGGCGAAGCCATCCGTTCGCTCTCGATGGAAGGCCGCATGACGGTCTGCAACATGACGATTGAAGGCGGTGCCCGCGCCGGTCTCATCGCGCCGGACGAAACCACGTTCGAATACATCAAGGACAAGCCGCGCGCGCCGAAGGGCAAGGCCTGGGACATGGCGCTCGACTACTGGAAGACGCTGCATTCCGACGAAGGCGCGCATTACGATCGCGTCGTCGTTCTCGATGCCGCCAACCTGCCGCCGATCGTGTCCTGGGGTTCTTCGCCGGAAGACGTTATTTCCGTTCAGGGCGTCGTGCCGAACCCGGACGAGATTGCCGATGAAACCAAGCGTACCTCCAAGTGGCGCGCTCTGGAGTACATGGGCCTGAAGCCGGGCACCAAGATCACCGATATCGCGGTCGATCGCGTCTTCATCGGTTCCTGCACCAATGGCCGCATCGAAGATCTGCGCGCTGCTGCAAAGGTTGTCGAAGGTCACAAGGTGGCGTCCACCGTGTCCGCCATGATTGTTCCGGGTTCCGGCATCGTGAAGGAACAGGCGGAAGCTGAAGGTCTGGACAAGATCTTCAAGGAAGCCGGTTTCGAATGGCGCGAGCCGGGTTGCTCCATGTGCCTGGCCATGAACGACGACCGCCTGAAGCCGGGCGAGCGTTGCGCCTCCACCTCGAACCGCAACTTCGAAGGCCGTCAGGGCTACAAGGGCCGCACGCACCTCGTTTCGCCTGCCATGGCCGCAGCTGCTGCCATCAAGGGCCACTTCGTCGATATTCGCGAGTGGAAGTAAGCGGCTAACGCTTCAGTCTGATTGACCAAATGCCGGGTTCGGAAGAGTCCGGCATTTTTGTATGTCGGCAAAACAGCACATGATGGAGTTAAAAGATCCCCTCCCCAACCCTCCCCACAAGGGGGAGGGAGCAGGTTGAGTAGGCTGAAGCCATTGTAATTTACGAAAAGAAAACGGGGGCTTGCCCAGGATGCAAGTTGACTCCCTCCCCCTTGTGGGGAGGGTTGAGGAGGGGATCTTCATCGCGCATCGACATGCCTTGATCCGATCCGACCCACCGACGTTTGAAAAAATCGTCGCCTTCTCCAATATTTTTCGCCCCTCACTCCGCCACCCCCTCGCACTCATGTTTCACTGCTCCCGTTCCGCAACGGTTACACCGGCAGGCGTGCTGGCGATGCGGGACCGGCGCGGGCGTGAAGGGCAAGACGCAAAACCTTCACCTCCGGGTTCGCGGAAAATGGTCTCCCTCTGACGACACGGGGGAAATGGCAGGGCTTCGGACGTCAGCCTCCCGTTTCATCTCCGAACTGGCGCGTCAGGCGTGCCTGTGTGGCACACATGGGGAATGGTGGTTTGGGCTTCGCCGCCTGTGGTCCGTCCGGTTTTATCCGGGCAGGCGGTGGTTAAGAGCTGTAACCCGCAATATCAGATGGCATTTATGGGATTACGTTGGATTATCCGAGATCCTGTGGTTTAAGCTGGTGATTTGGCGGAAGAAAATCAAAAAAATCGGGAATTTCTGAGTGCAGGTAAGAGGGTGGCGGACGCAAGATCAAATGGCAGGCTGATCGAAAATTGACGCCGTAAAACAGCCTTGAAGCCGGTGAAGTCCGAGCCACATTCGGACTTATCTGGGAACATTGTTCCTAGAAGAAAATGCAATAGAATCAATTACAAGAGAAATATAACCGGGAACGGTTTACGTGTGAAAACTCCGAAAAGGGTCGACCAGTAACTCTGTCCTGAGGACACAGTTAGCGTAAAGGCGCTTTACGCTAAGCAAAATGCGGCCAAGATGATTTAAAAAATCTTTATTTTCATTGACATAAATGGTTAACGGAAAGGGTGACTTACATCAGGAAATGTAAACTCTAACAGTGACCTACTCTTGCATTAATTCGTTGCAACATTGTTGGAACAAATAGGGCCATCTTAGCGGTACATTCTGCTGCCCCAAATGTGGCGTTACAGTGTGAATAAATTAGGGTCAAATCTGACCCCAATTCGTGCGTCGGAATTAATAGCACATCTGCTACCAATTAAGATTCGCAATTAGGGGCAAGCTTGCCCCTAATCCGCTGAAGTCGGCATTAACGATTGTATCTTGGCAAATCGGCCTGCCCGCGCTATGTCTGTTTCCAGAGCTTGAAAACTCTATGCTGGTGGTTTGCGCTACCAAGGCCGGTTTCAGTGGAAGCCATGCCCGAACGGCGCTTTTTTTTATACCCGATTTACGGGTTCGGCTGCTATTGCGGCCGGGAGGACATGGCGTATGTCCAGGGCGTAAGCCTAAAGGTCATGTTGCCGTCCAGCACGGTTTTCAACTCCCGGTCCCTGCGCCGTCCGCAGGGTTTCGAAGTGCCTTGAAAAGCACGCTGGAGACAAAGTTATGCCAACCGACATTCATAAATCTGACGCACTATTTCGGTTCGAAATGACGCGGGCCTCTTTGAATGCACTAACTTCCATGATTAGCGCCACGATGTCTCAGGGTGATGGTCTCGATGCTATTGCCATGGGTGTTTACAATCTTCTCAGCGACCAATGCGATGAACTCCAGACAATCGAAAACGCTTTCAGAGAGGACTTCCGTCGCATACGGCAAGGTCTTGAAGCCGTACAGGAGCTACCGGGCGCTGAGTATTATGAGCAGACAATGGCGCTTGTAGCGAAGCTGATGTCGGAGGGAAAAACTTTGACCCAAATCGAAGCTTTGACGAAGTTGAGCAAGAGCACGATTGTCGAATTTATAGATGACATGCCTGATTCAATGAAAGAACAGGCGATAGCGGAATCTAAGAAAGCGGACCCAAGAGAACTGCGCAAGGATTTCATCGCCTCGAAGGTCAATGATGGCGTGGATGCTGGTGCAATTGCCAACGCTCTGAATCTGAAACGAGAGACCGTCGAAAAGGTCATTCGACAATTGAAGGCAAGCACCGACTCTTCGGCGATCTCTAACAGTTCCAGCGACCAACGCAGCGCCCACGGTTGAAGCGCCGGTAATATCGTTCTGATTTCGAGCGGCGCGGGATGCTGCGCCGCCGAATGCCGAGAGGCTACTAAGGTCCGTTTAAACAGCGTTTCAATCAGGTTTGCAGCGACGGTTACTCATCTGGAAAGTTGAGTCTAAAAGACCAGTCTAAAATTTAGACTCGCGGTCTGCCGTGCGCCGGGAGTGTGTAGCATGCGTAATTCCTTAGACCTTCATGTATCGGTTCCAGCCGATGAATTTGCCTATCTCAAGCGCCGCGTGGTGTATCTTGAAGCCGTGTTGATGCGGGTCGTTCGCGATAGCGAACTGATGCGAGAGTGGTTTGCACCGGCAGAGATTGCGGGAATGGGGCTTCCCGGTTTGCCGGATACGCCGGAAGGCGTGACCCGGAAGGCAAACAAGGAACGATGGCGGCGGCGCAAGACGCGGGTTCGCGGATCGTGGATGCAGGTCATTCACGTGACAAGCCTTCCGGCCCGCGCATTCGATGCTCTTGTGTCGATGATCCTTGAGTTACCCGATATCAACGAGACTGCCCCACTGGTGGATGTTCTGCCACCGCCGCCGATACCCAAGCCAGCCATCAGCGATGCTAACACAGCGCCGCCGTGGGTGCTGCCGCTAATGCGGATCATGAAACGGGAAACATCTGGCAACCTGTCCGAGGCATGGCAAATACTACCGGAACGCTTGCCCCCTGACGTGGCTTTGCCGACTGTGGAAGAGGCAGCGGCGGTGCTGGTGCGATTCGGTTTGGCAGGCAAATGAAGGAGCAAGCATGCAGGTAGTGAGACGTGAGCATTCGGGAATGGCGGGCGGCACGGAATGCCTGATCTGGCTGACGCCGCGCCCTGACGAAGACTTTCCCAACCGGCTACTGAATGAGCTTCTGGCGATCTCCAGTCCCGTTGGTCTTGGCAATATTGAAGCCGCTAGTCGCAGGCGCGATGCCTTGAACGCAATCATCATTCAGGGCGTTGGAATAGCCAGTCTCAATAATCACGGGGAACGCCGCTCGGATGAAAGCTATTATTTCGACTATGTGAATGGTCACCGGATCAAGGTCTTTTACTACCCGAACGGAATCCCCGTGACGGGGGATGAGACCGACGAAGATATGCTCTATCTGCTGCATAAGGGACAGGCTTGCATCGTGTCTCTGGAGTTCGAAAAAAGCTATGGTGAAGGTGCGCTTGAGAACGCCGTACGGTTGGCACTGATGTAAACGCTCACCCGTCAAAGGGCGTTGCTTGACAGGTGGGTGCGCGGTTGGTGGAATCGCGCATGCACGTGAAGAAATCTCTGCCAGCGGCAAAAGCGGGCGAGGACATGGCTTCGAAATCGTTTTTGAAGCCGATTTGAAGGCCGCTGACGCGGAGTCAGCCCCAAGGGCGGGCAATGCCCTGTATCAATCAGGCAAAAGCGCCTGATGATGCGCCTTCGCAAAGCTTCCAAATCAGCCATTCATTTTTGCCGCAGGTAGACCCTGACAGCCGTCATCAGTGACATTTGTCACCCTGGTGTAAAACCGTTTCTGCAAGGGCTCGTCGGGTTTCCGAGTCCTTTGGGAGTTCTCCAGCTCCCCTCAGAGGCGGCGGTTGATGGCACTGGGCCGCCGCCTCTTTCACTTTCAAAGAGGCGACAGATGGACACTCCCGCAATCAAAGCAACCGTTTTAGAACCGCAGTCGAAGGATGATCGCAGCGACCTCAAGGCGCTTGAAATTACGCTGCCTCCACCGGAAATGTGGGCAGAGCTTGATAATGCGACACCAATCGCCGCCAAGTCGGAACAGGCTGCCCAGGCAACTGCCGTTCAGGCGGAAAAGCCTTCGCGCAAGATCGAACGTCTCACATTTGTCGGTGCGCAGGCCACGCGGGAAATTCCGCTGGAATATCCTTTCGAGCACCCCTCTACGGGTATTGTGGAAGCGATCACGGTTCGCCGTCTGACGGTTGGCGAAGTCGGAAACCTTCTCGACAACCGCAATCCTGACGAACCCGACAATTTCGATATCTACGCGATCATGACGGACATTCCCGCCCCGATCCTTCGCGGCCTTGTCGATATCGACGGCGAGGAGGTATCGCAGGTCTGCTTTGATTTTTTGCCCCGCCTCTTCCGTCCTCAGAGGATCGAGCCTTCATCGACCTCACCAAATGGCGAGACGTGATCGCGCTCATGTCCGCACTTTCGCATACACCCTTGCCGATTCTGCTTTCGATGTACTGGGATGATGCCTTACGCTGGTATCCGTCCATTCGTGCGGCATGGTCTCAGACATGGGGACTGGAACGATGACCGGTATGGACGTTTCCTTACGCCTTCGCCTTGAGAACCAGCTTTCCCGCCCAGCAGATCAAGCCAGGCGCGATCTGAACGAGGTACGCCAAACGGCGGAACGGCTTGGACGTACCAAAGCCGGTGAACAGCTTGGCCAAGGTTTGAGGCAAGTTGGAAGCGATGCCGACAAGGCGCGTGAACGCCTTGGACAACTGGAAAGGTCGGCCCGCGCCGTTGATAAGGCCACCGGGCAGATTTACGGCGGCTCACTTGCCAAGCTGAAAGTGGATGCGGGACAGGCCGAATGGGCGATCCGGTCCATAAAGTCGGAAGCAACCGAACTAAAGGCCGCATTGGGCAATGTGGATAATAACGCATTCGCGGGCCTGAAAAGCGATGCAACACAAGCAGAAACGGCGATTGGCCGTGTTGCGCAAGCCGTCGCGAACCTGAAGCAGAAACTCACAGGCGTGAATGCCGGTGGACAAGTCGCCCCGCATACCGGTGCTCCCTATCGTCAAGGTGCAAGCGTTGCGCCGCGCACTGGTATCATGTCCGCCATTGAAGGTGCCGCTGATCAGATCGCCGTCCCTTTGGCTGTGACGGCAGGCGGTGCTTACCTTATGGGGGCAGTTCCGGCAGGCGTGGCCGTTGCCGGTGTCGCGACGGTCAAAGCCGCCGCCAACGATGAACAGCGAAGCGATGCGTTGCGCGTGACTGGTGAGTACGATGCAGCCGAACAGCGCCGCATTGATGCCATTCTTGGCCGCGCCGGTGCAGTTTACGGCGTTGGCACAGCAAAAGCGCAGGAAACATTCGGCACACTGATCAGCAATGGTGTTGAGGCCAAAGATGCCGCGACGATGACGGAAGGCGTGATCAAGGTCGGTAAGGCCACAAACGCCGATCCGGTTGACGTTGCCGGAACAACCGTTTCCATGCGGGAGATCATGGGGCTCAAACCGTCTGACATGCCCGCTGGTTACGAAAGCATCGCGGTCGGCGGCAAAATGGGCAAGTTCGAAGTGAAGGACATGGCACAGCATGGGCCTTCGCTCTTCGCTGCTATGGCCGGACAAGGCTCAACGGGCCTCAGAGGCGTTCGTCTTACATCTGCCATGGTGCAGTCTATTGCCCGTGAAGCCGGGAGCAACGATCAGGCCAAAACGTCCTATGAAGCCATGCTGACCGATATGGTTTCGCCTGATGTGGCTGGCCGCTTCGAAGAGGAGTACGGCCAGAACATCTACCAAATCCGCAAGGATGCTATCGCGGCTGGGAAAGACCCGGTTCTGGAATCCTTGCGCGCCTATCAAAAAGCCGTCCAGGGAGACGAAGAGAAGACACGCAGCCTCTTCCGGAACTCCGAGGCTTACAAAGGTTACAATGCGGTCTTCAAGGATTTGGACCTCATCGTCAAACGCAGGGAGCAAATGGAAAATGCTGGCGGCGTTATCGACGGTGACTATGGGACCAATACCGACAACCTGAACTCCCAAACCGATAGGGTAACCGCTGCAATCGCCTACCTTATGAAACGGTTCGCGGAGCCTGTCCTGCCCGTTTTGACGGAAGCAATGCGAGGTACTGCTGACAACCTGATGCGTGAGGGTGAGCGGCCCAGCAATCAAGACCTCTTCATGCAGGAATGGCGCAGGCGCTACCCGAACGGGGCGAATAAGAACGGGCCAAGCCTTTGGCAACGTTTTCTATACGGCAAAGGTGCTGATGCAGACTTCAGTTTCCGCGATCATCTGGGCATCAGCAGGGGTGGCGTACCCATTCCAACCGAAAGGCCAGAGCGTCCGGGAGACCTTGGCCGTTCAACCGGGCAAATCCCTGTTCCTTTAGCGCGTCCGCAAGACGCGGCTTACAGCAAATCCGGCGATGTTTCCGGTGTGGCATCAGGCGTGAAGGAAAAACTTGGCATCGACATGAAGCCCGCTGCCGAACAGTCTATGCAGGCTTATCGGGACGGATTGATTGAACAGGGTAAGATTGCGGAAGGCGATGCTCGCGGCATTGTCGAGCGTCTTATGGGCATTTTGAACTTCCACGTTAGCCCGACGATCACACCGACGATTGTTGATCCCGGCCAGCCGCGACAGGCGCAAACCGCCGCCGATCCGCAGAAGCATACATCGCTGCAACAGTCATCGAACATCAGGCTCACACAGAACATCACCACACCGAACCCGAAGCTTGCGGCGCTCAAAGCGCGGCGCGATCAGGCACGCGCAATTCAGCAGGCGAGAGCGCGCTCTCTGCACGATGTGGGAAGGGGCCTCGCATGACAAAGAAAAAACTGGTCTCCTTTGTAGGCCAAGATGAAGATGACAGTGTTTTCGCTCAAATCAGAGATGTGTGTGGCGAGGAAGTAGCCGATCAACTCTCCGCTGTGTTTGGGGGAGAACGCCTCTGCATTCCTTCCATACAGATCTTCCATCCAGAGCACGTGTTTGCGATCAGGCTTGGTTACGATCTGGCTTCAAAGGTGGTCGAAGCTGCCGCCACCTGGAAGCCGTCGGGATGGTTTTTTGTTCCGATGAATACGGATAAGCGCATCCAAGCCTTGCTGGAACAAGATGGTCTATCGACGCGAGAAGTCGCGCAGAGGACAGGTGTTCACATGCGCACTGTATGGCGGCACAAGCAGCGGATGCGCGCACAAGGTCGCCGTTTGGGCTGCCCCTACTCTCCCCGAACCTATGTCCATTCGCCGGAAGAGCAGAAAGGGATCGAGTTCGTTCGAACCCTTCTCCTCGAAGGTCACTCACCCTCTCAAATTCGCGACATCCTCAATGTGCCTGGAACAGTCGTTTTGACGATCCGGGCGGAACTTCTCAAACAAGGTAAAATCTGATGCTGATCAGCAATGAAAATCTCGACCTCGTCTTCAAAGGCTTCAAAACGATCTACACAGAGAGCTTTGACGCCACACAGAGCTACAAAGACACTCTGGCGATGACGGTAAGCAGCAACACCAGCGAAGAGCAATACGGCTGGCTTGGCCAGTTTCCTGACCTTCGCGAATGGGTTGGCGACCGTCAAATCAAGGAACTGGCAGCCCACGGCTTCAGCATCAAGAACAAGAAGTTCGAAAGCACCGTAAAGGTGAAGCGCGACGATATCTCGGATGACAAGGTCGGCATCTACAAGCCGATGGTCCAAGAGATGGGCCGCGTTACAAAAATCCACCCGGATAAGCAGCTATTCTCCCTGTTGTCTTCCGGCTTTTCCACTACGTGTTTCGATGGTCAGAACTTCTTCGACACAGACCATCCTTATGCCCGAACCGAAATGGTGACCGAGTCGGTTTCCAATATGCAGGCCGGGACGGAATCACCTTGGTTCCTGCTTGATCTGTCCAAGGCAATGAAGCCGATGATCTGGCAAGAGCGCGAAAAGTACGAGTTCCAATCGATCACAGACCCGCATGATTCTCGCGTCTTCATGACAGATGACTATGTCTATGGCATCCGCGCCCGCGTGAACTGTGGCTTTGGCCTGTGGCAGCTCGCCTTTGGTTCGAAGCAAGAATTGACGGCGGCAAACTATGCTGCTGCACGCCAACAAATGGCAGCATTTGCCGGGGATCGCGGCCAGAAGCTCGGCATCACGCCAACGCACCTGGTCGTACCTGCAACGCTGGAAGCGCGGGCACGAACTCTGCTTCTTTCCGATCAGATCGAAGGTTCTTCCAATATCTGGAAGGGAACCGCTGATCTGATCGTTACGCCCTGGCTGAGTTAAGGAGCACGTCCATGCAAGTCATCTCCAACGTGGTCACCTTCGCAACCACTGGCACAGAAGCAGGACCGCCCGACTGGATAAAGGTTGCTCCTCGCGGGCGCTTTACTGCTCGCGATGGCCGGACATTCGAGGTAGTACCCGAACTCCTGATAGAGCGGTTCAAGTCGGATGCTATCTCCATCCCGGTAGACATCAACCATTCGACCATCCGTAAAGCGGCGACCGGCGATGAAACGCCTGCATATGGCTGGATTGAAGAACTGGAAGCGCGGGAGGATGGCCTATACGCCCGCGTAAATTGGCTTGATCGCGGGAAAACGGTGCTAGCCGAGAAGTCTCACCGCTACATCTCTCCAGCCTTTGGGTCTTTGGACGCCCAGGATAGGGCAACATGGCTTCATTCCGTCGCGCTCGTGGCAACGCCAGCGGTTGCTATGCCAGCCCTTGCTTCCGCTGAAACCAATCACAAGGAACCGCTCACAGTGTTTGAGAGCAAGATAGCCGCCGCTCTGGGATTGGACATCGACGCGACTACGGAAGAGATTGCTTCCAAGGTTGCCACGCTTACCGCGAAGGCGGACGGCACTGAGGCCATCATAACCGGCCTTCAAGGCGTCATGAAAACCCTTTCAACAGAGGTTATAACGGCGCGAAACAGCCGCGTAGAGGCTAAGGTTGAACAGGCTATAAAGCTCGGCACGGTAACGCCAGCATTGAAAGACTTTTGTGTCACCATCGCAAATTCCAGCGAGACGCTCTTCGATGAATTTTGCACAAAGATGGGTACGCCGTTCGCCTATCTTTCCAAACCTGCAATCACCCGTGAAATGGAAGTCGCGGCGAATGGCTTCGTTGCTGAAAAACCGGTGACCCTAAACACAGAAGCGAGTCGGCTTGCGGCACAGCTTGGCATTGACGTGAAGAGCCTGCTGTAGCGAAGGCAGACGGAAGACACCCACAGTGAACAGGCAATCCAAGAGCAAAGCAGTCGTGGAAGATATCGGAGGCGTTCGTGTCGTAACGATACCGATAAGCGACTACGCCGACCTTTTGGATTGCAAACGCCGTCTAACCGAGAGTACGCTTAGCAATAACCTCATGTTGACGCCGTGCAGGTCGCCCATAGAGCGGGATGGCGAAGTAGCCAACTTCCTTGCGCAGCAGTTTGGTCTAATGCCACTCGCGGAGATTTTGAGGCAGTGCAGACGCGAATTCGGTAAGCAGCGAACCCCATCAAGATCAGCCGCTCACCGCTATTGGGAACGGCTCAGAATCCGCGCTCGAAGAGGCTCAAGAATCGATCCAACTGAGAGCCCAAAACGAGTGATAAATAGGCGGCAAAAAGGCAGCCAGAATCGCTCATAAAGTTGCTGCCAATCGATTTTGCGCGTCCTGCCAGCCGATTTTGCGCGCTACAAGAGCTTAAATCATCATTCTAGGCAGAGAGACCGAAGTCGCGGGCAAAAACCGCTGAACGGGGCGCTGAGAGGTGTCACCTATACTACTTCTACGAGGCAGCTTTCAGCGCCCCGACCGCATAACCCGTATCACTCACACGGATACGGGCCCGAACTGACCCTCACACCACGGGCACTCTGTGCCGCGTGAGCGCGAAGTCGCGTCTGCGTTCTGACGGCGCTGTTCTGGTGCCGATTTCCGGGATGGACTGGAAATAAATGTCAATTTCCGCCATATAGGCATCAATATGCAGGAAAGCCCGCAAGACCAAGGTGGCGTCGATGGCTGATACGGTAGAATTCGCGAAGATGAACGGGCTTGGCAACAAGATCCTCGTCGTCGATATGCGTGGCCGCAAAGATCGCGTTACCCCGGAAGCGGCCATTGCGCTGGCTGCCGATCCGGCAACGAACTTCGATCAGATCATGGCGATCCACGATCCGAAGCTTGCCGGAACCGATGCCTATATCGATATCGTCAATTGCGATGGCACGCGGGCGCAGGCTTGCGGCAATGGCACGCGCTGCGTGGTGCAGGCGCTTTCCGCTGAGACGGGTCGCAAGGCTTTCACCTTCCAGACGCTGGCGGGAATCCTGAATGCGCAGGAGCATCAGGACGGCACAATTTCCGTCGATATGGGCAAGCCGGTATTCCAGTGGGACAAGATTCCCCTGTCGGAAGAGTTTCACGATACCAGCCGCATCGAATTGCAGATCGGGCCGATCGATAATCCTGTGCTGCATTCGCCTGCCGTCATGTCCATGGGCAATCCTCACGCCATCTTCTGGGTGGGTCGCGACCCGATGTCCTTCGAACTGGAGCGTTTCGGTCCTCTGCTCGAAAATCATCCGATGTTCCCGGAAAGGGCCAATATCACCCTGGCACAGGTCATCTCGCCAACGGAAATGGTCACCCGCACCTGGGAGCGTGGCGCGGGCCTCACGCTTGCCTGCGGTTCTGCTGCCTGTTCAGCAGGTGTTTCCGGGGCGCGCACAGGCCGCACCGAGCGCAAGGTCGATATCGTCGTCGCCTCCAGCCCAAATCGCGGCAAACTTTCCATTGAGTGGCGGGCCGACGATCACGTCATCATGACGGGACCGGCTGAATGGGAATGGTCGGGCACGCTCGATCCGGTTTCCGGCAGTTTCACACGGGATGCGGAGCCTGAGGTGCAGGCGCAGTGAGTGGTGTCGAAGTCATCACCTTCGGCTGCCGTCTGAACACTTACGAATCCGAGGTCATGCGGGCAGAAGCGGAGAAGGCAGGGCTGAACAATGCCGTGCTCGTCAACACCTGCGCTGTTACCGGGGAGGCCGTGCGTCAGGCGCGCCAAGCCATTCGTCGTGCGCGGCGGGAAAACCCGCATGCCCGTATCATCGTCACCGGTTGCGCGGCCCAAACGGAAGCGGCAACATTCGGCGAAATGCCGGAAGTGGATGCTGTTCTCGGCAATGAGGAAAAGCTGAAAAGCGCCTCCTACCGTGCCTTGCCGGATTTCGGCGTGTCAGCCGAAGAGAAGCTGCGCGTCAACGATATCATGAGCGTGAAGGCCACCGCCCCGCAGATGGTGAAGCACATCGACGGGCATGTGCGGGCTTTCATTCAGGTGCAGAACGGCTGTGATCACCGCTGCACCTTCTGCATCATTCCTTATGGCCGCGGCAATTCCCGCTCGGTGCCCATGGGGGCCGTCGTCGATCAGGCGCGCAAACTGGTGGCGGAAGGCTATCGCGAAGTGGTGCTGACCGGCGTGGATGCCACCAGCTACGGTGCCGATCTGCCGGGCACGCCGACCCTCGGGCTTTTGGCCAAGACACTGTTGAAGCAGGTTCCGGAGATCCTGCGGCTGCGACTTTCATCCATCGATAGCATCGAGGCAGACAGCCATCTGTTTGACCTTCTGGCCGATGAGCCGCGCTTCATGCCGCATCTGCATCTCTCGCTTCAGCATGGCGATGACATGATCCTGAAGCGGATGAAGCGGCGGCATTCCAGCGCCGATGCATTGGCTTTCATCAATCAGGTGCGCAGCCTGCGGCCCGAGGTCAGCTTCGGTGCCGATATGATTGCAGGCTTTCCGACCGAGACCGACGAGATGTTCGCGAATGCGGTTCGTCATGCGCAAGACTGCGGGCTTTCCTTCCTGCATGTCTTCCCCTACAGCCCGCGACCCGGCACACCGGCGGCGCGCATGCCGCAACTGGATCGGGCGCTCGTGAAGGAACGCGCGGCACGAATGCGGACCGTTGGCGAAGGTCTGCTTGTCAGCCATCTCGACAAGATGGTGGGAACGCGCCACATGATCCTTGTGGAGCAGAGCGGCTTTGCCCATACGGAAAACTTCTCGCTGGTTGCGGCTCCCGGTTTGAAGCCGCGCAATATGGTGCCGGTGAAGATGACCGGTCACAACGGCAAACATCTGACAATGCAGGTCGACGCTGCCGCTGCGGCGTGACGGAACGGAACATTTTATGGCGCTGGGGTTCATCAAGAAGGTCTTCTCGTTCGGCAAGGAAAAGCCTGCGGAGGAGAGCAAGGCATCGGACGCTCTGACGGCTGACGACAAGGCGTCCATAGAGGCGGAGCTTGAGCCGCATTCGCGCGAAGAGGACCTCCCGGTTTCGCCTGTCGATCCTGTCGCCCCCGTCGAGATGGAAACCGCAGGCGGCCCCGCTGATGACGCGGCAGAGGTTGATGAGCCGGTGCTGCTGGCGTCCACAGAGATGCCGGGTGAGCTGGGCGTCGTTCCGCTTTCGCTGCTAGAGGCTGAGGCTGAAGCTGAAAGCTCTGATGGCGATCAAAGCCCACCCCCCTCTGTCCTGCCGGACATCTCCCCCTCAAGGGGGGAGATCGACTCGCTGCGAAATGACCATCCTCTCGTTGATGTTGCGGATGCTGAACCGCGCTTACAAGTAGGGGGTTCTTCTCCTAAGCAGGATGTAGGACAATACAGAAGCTCGGAATCGATCTCCCCCCTTGAGGGGGAGATGTCCGGCAGGACAGAGGGGGGTAAGGTCACAACCTCCACCGAACCCGTCCTTCCCAAAGGCTTTGCCACCCGCAAGGAAGCCGCTCCGGTCGAAGCTGCGCCAGAGGTGAAGCTTTCCTGGTTCCAACGGTTGCGCGAGGGTCTTTCGCGCACATCCGCGCAACTGACCGGCCAGATCGCGGCCCTCTTCACCAAGCGCAAGCTGGATGAGGCGACGCTGGAGGAGTTGGAAGATTTGCTTATTCAGGCGGATCTTGGCGTAGAAACGGCGATGCGCATCACCGATACGCTGTCGTCCGAACGCTATGGCAAGGATGTGACAGGCGACGACGTGTCGCGCATCATGGCGAGCGAAATCACCAAGGTTCTGAAGCCGGTGGCAAAGCCGCTCGAGCTGGATCTTTCCCACAAGCCGCATGTCATTCTCGTCGTCGGCGTCAATGGCACCGGCAAGACCACAACCATCGGCAAACTAGCCGCCAAGCTGTCCGGTTCGGGCCTCAAGGTCATGCTGGCGGCGGGCGATACCTTCCGTGCCGCTGCCATCGAGCAGTTGAAGATCTGGGCGGATCGTACGGGCTCGGAATTCATCGGCACCAAGCTTGGCGCGGATGCGGCCGGTCTCGCCTATGATGCCTTCGAGCAGGCCAAGGCGAAGAAATGCGACGTTCTGATCATCGATACGGCCGGACGTCTTCAGAACAAGGCCGAGTTGATGGCCGAGTTGGAAAAGATCGTCCGCGTTCTGAGCAAGCTCGACCCGGATGCGCCGCATACGGTCCTCCAGACCCTTGACGCAACGACCGGCCAGAACGCGATGAACCAGGTGGAAATTTTCCGCAACGTGGCTGGCGTCAGCGGTCTCATCATGACCAAGCTGGACGGAACAGCACGCGGCGGCATCCTCGTTGCCATTGCCGCCAAGCACAAGCTTCCGGTCTATTTCATCGGTGTTGGCGAGGGGATCGACGATCTTGAACCATTTGAGGCGGAAGATTTTGCAAGCGCCATTGCGGGTGTGTCGCATTGATGCCACAGAAAACCGCTTTGCACCTATTCTTTCAACACCTTCATAAAGACGCGCCCAATGCCAAGCCTTGAAAGCGATACGACGCCGACGCGTCAGGAAAAGGAAAATCCGGGCCTGAAAATGGCGCTGGAACTCGGGCCTTTGCTTGTGTTTTTCTTCGCCAACCTGCGGGGCGAATGGCTGGTGTCCAAGTTTCCTGCGCTCTCAGCGCTGGGCGGGCCGCTGCTGGTGGCGACAGGTCTGTTCATGGCGGCAACGGTTATTTCGCTGATCGTCTCCAAGATCGTTTTCAAGCATCTGCCGGTCATGCCCTTCGTCTCCGGTATCGTGGTCATGATCTTTGGCGGCCTCTCCATCTGGCTGCAGGACGAGACCTTCATCAAGATGAAGCCGACCATCGTCAACACGCTGTTCGGCGTTACGCTGCTGATTGGCCTGTTGTTCGGCAAGTCCCTTCTCGGCTATGTCTTCAACGCAGCTTTTCAGCTGACGGATGAGGGCTGGCGGAAGCTGACGCTCCGTTGGGGCATTTTCTTCCTGTTTCTTGCCGTGCTGAACGAAGTGGTCTGGCGCAATTTTTCCGACGCCGTCTGGGTCAACTTCAAGGTTTGGGGCACCATGCCCATCACCATCGCCTTCACGCTGGCGCAGATGCCGCTGATCATGAAGCATTCGCTTGAGCCGAAGTCTGAGGATGGCAAGTGAGCACGGCGGACGCCTATCCCGCCCGCAACGGCAGCAGCGGCCATTACTGGTTTGCGGTCGCACTCATCATTCTGCTGGCACAGATCGTCGCCGAGCATTTCATGGGGCGGGTGTGGATCTGCACCTGCGGAACTGTGAAGCTGTTTGAGCCGGGTGTGAACACGCCGGGCAATTCCCAGCATCTGGCGGATTGGTACACGCCAAGCCACATCATCCATGGCTTCCTGTTTTATGGCCTCGGCTGGCTGGTGCTGCGCAAGGCTTCGTTTGCCAAGCGTCTGACGCTTGCCACCTTCATCGAGGCGGCCTGGGAGCTTCTCGAAAACTCCCCCATCATCATTGACCGCTATCGATCCGCCACCATGGCCATCGGCTATGAAGGCGATAGCATCCTCAATTCGGCCATGGACACTATCTTCATGGCGCTCGGCTTTCTGTTTGCCGCACGCCTGCCGGTCTGGGTCACGGTACTTGTCGCGATCATTTTCGAGATCTTCACCGGCTGGCTGATCCGCGACAACCTGACCCTCAACGTGCTGATGCTGGTCTACCCGCTCGATGCAGTAAAGGCGTGGCAGGGGGCGTTGTAAGCACTATCAGCTATTGGACTTGAGGGCTTTTTCGATGGCGGGCAGTAGATCCTGGCTGACACTGCGCTCATCGAAAGGCCCGACGCGCTTGTAGAGGATCGTGCCATCCGGAGCGACGAGATAGCTTTCCGGAATGCCATAGACGCCCCAGTCGATCGCGGCCTTGCCGTTCGGATCAACGCCGATGGCCTTATAGGGATTGCCGAGTTCGCCGAGGAAGCGTAGCGCGTTGTCGTTACGATCCTTGTAATTGATGCCGACGATGGTGAGGCGCTGATCCTTCGCGAGCTCCTTCAGGAGCGGATGCTCCTGACGGCAGGGTACGCACCAGGACGCAAACACATTCACCAGTGTCAGCCTGCCTTTGATGGCGGCATCGGTAAGCGCAGGCGTCTGCGATCCTTCCAGCGGCGGCAGGGCAAGTGAAGGCGCGTGTTTGCCGATCAGAGCCGAAGGAATGGCAGACACATCGCGTCCATTCACATCCTGATCATACAACATTTTTCCCGCCACTGCGGCAAAGCCTGCGAAGATCACCAGCGGAATGAGGGCAAAGGCATAGCGTCCGAGGCCACGCTTTTCCGGCGTTTCCTCCGTTTGCAGGGGAGCCGTCATGCCTGTTTGCCCTCAGTCACGGGAGGAGAGGACCGACGACGGATGCCAGCGGCTTCCAGCTCAGCCATTTCCCTCCGGCGGGCGCGGCCATCCAGAAGGGTCCAAGCTATAACGGCAAGCGTAATCAGCGCCGTCACACCGTAGGAGGTATAGATATAGAAAGCGTGGCTCATCTCTCATACCTCCCGGCTGGCCGTGCGGGCTGCCAGACGCCGCTGGGTCGCAATGCGACGACGCCAGATTTCATTGCGCATAGCCGTGATATGCAATGTGAAAAACAGCAGCGTGTATGCCATGGCCATGACCAGCAGCGGACGCAAAAACTCTCCGTCGATGGTCGGTCCACCCATACGGATGACGCTGGCTGGCTGATGCAGCGTGTTCCACCAATCGACCGAGAACTTGATGATTGGAATATTTACAAAGCCCACGAGGATCAGCACCGAAGAAACCCGCGCAGCCTTGGACGGATCGTCCATGGCGCGGTTGAGCGCAATGATACCGAGATACATCAGGAACAGGATGAATACGGATGTGAGCCGCGCATCCCACACCCACCAGGTTCCCCACATGGGTTTCCCCCACAGCGAACCTGTAACCAGCGCGATCAGCGTAAAAGCGGCACCAAGCGGAGCCGCGGCCTTATGGGAAACATCGGCCAGCGGATGACGCCAGACCAGCGTGCCAATAGCCGACAGCGCCATGACGGAATAGCACATCATCGAAAGCCAGGCGGCAGGCACATGGATGTACATGATCCGCACCGTATCTCCCTGCTGGTAATCCCCCTCAGTCGTGAAGGCGAGGTACAGCCCGGCTGCAAAGAGCAGGCAACAGAGGCCAGCCATCCACGGCAAAAGGCGTTCCGCAAGCGCAAGGAACCGCGTCGGGTTGGCAAGGTCGCTGAATTTGCGGATGGCGAGGCTTTCGGTCATGGAATCCTTTTAGGGGTGGTTCCCCGGCTTTCCTTGATTCTAGTCAATCCCCGGCATTGCGCAACGCCAGCGCAGCACCGAGCGGGCCAATGACTGCAAAAAACATCGTGATGGCAACAAGAATCAGAAAAGGCGGCAGGAAGGGTGCCGGATCTTCCACCGCTGCATAGGATGCGCTGACGCCAAAAATCAGCACGGGGATCGTCAATGGCAGAACGAGGATCGAAACCAGAAGCCCGCCTCTTGGCAGCGTTACAGCAACGGCGGCTCCGACCGCACCAATAAATGCCAGCGCCGGAGAGCCGACCAGCAGGGTCAGCATGACGGCACCGATCGCCACCTCGCTCATATTCATGAACAGGCCGAGCAACGGAGAAGCGATCACCAGTGGCAGAACGTTGGCCAGCCAATGCGCCAGGCATTTCACCAGAATAGTTAGCACCAACGGATGCTCCTGCATCAGGAGCAGATCCAGCGAACCATCATCGCGATCAGCCTGAAACAACCGGTCAAGGCCAAGGAGTGCAGCAAGCAGCGCGCCGATCCAGACGATAGCAGGGCCGATGCGCGATAGGAGGTTGAGATCCGGCCCGACACCAAAAGGGATGACCGCCACGACCGTCAGAAAAAACAGAATACCGATCAACGCTCCACCGCCAGCGCGGAATGACAGTTTAAGATCGCGGAGCAGGAGGGCGGTCATAGGTGTTGCCCTTCGGAAACAACAGGCTTCTCTGGTTTACCGAAACACCCCCTCTGGCCGGCCGGCCATCTCCCCCACAAGGGGGGAGACCAACCGCAGTTCCGCCCCGCAGAAATTGGGGTGCTGAGGATGCGGCAGATTAAGCCCCTCTCCTTTATGGGGAGGGGTTGGGGAGGGGTGAGGCTGTTGTACGATGGGCTCGCCTCTTGCTGATCTCCCCCCTTGTGGGGGAGATGCCCGGCAGGGTAGCGGGGGGTGCAGTGAGTGGTCCAGATTTTTGAAGCCATCTTAATCCTCATCCCCCGCCGCGAACTCGAAACCCTTCATTTCCAACCTCTTCACATCGAGAAGCTCAAGCGGCTGATGGGTCGCGGCGAGAATCACGCCGCCTCTGACCTGATGTTCTCGCATAAGGCGAGCCAGCAATGCTTCAGCGCTGACATCCAGCGCTGCGGTGGGTTCGTCGACGATCCAGACCGGGCGGTAGCCAACGAGGAGCTTGGCAAAGCTCATGCGGCGCTGCTGGCCAGCCGAGAGATAACCAAAGGGGAGATGCAGAACCTGTTCGAGTTCGACGGCCCGCGCCGCATCGACAACAGAGTAGCCCGTGCCGCCTGCGGCATCGCGCAAAAAGTCCTTCCAGAAAGCGAGGTTCTCGCGCACCGTCAGTTCGGTTTTCATCGCATTGCGATGGCCGAGATAATGCGCGACCTCGCCGAGATTATGGGCCTTGCGCGCCGCATCGTACCAAAAGCTAATGGTGCCGGAAGCAGGCCGCAAAAGCCCCGCCATAACCCGCAGAAGGGTGGATTTCCCGGATCCGTTTCGACCTGTAAGAATTAGTGCCTGACCTTCCTTTAACTCAAAGGAAATATTGGAGAATATCAGATCTTCGCCACGGTGCGCAGACAGGTTTTCGGCCAGCAGCCGCATGGGTAAAGCCTTTGGTTACTCGGTTGCGCGTCCACCCGAAAAAAATCGCGTCGATGACCGCGGATGGTCTGGAACACTTCTTAGAAATTATCTATAAGCTTCGCAACCACGCCAGCGGCCGGCGTGATTTTCACTTTGCGCCGGACCTGAAGATTTATCTTCTCGTGCGGACAGCGGAAATGGTCGTACCCGCATCCTGATGTGCATGAAGTGCATAGGCGTCCGCACGCGCGTGTTGGCTCTTGATATCAGCGGGGTTACTTCTCGTGTCTAAATCTCTCGACAGCTTCAATTGCCGGTCTGTACTGACCGTCAATGGCAAGGATTACGTCTATTACAGCCTGCCGAAGGCAGAGGCCAATGGTCTTCCGGGCGTTTCCAAGCTGCCCTTCTCGATGAAGGTTCTGCTGGAAAACCTGCTGCGCTTTGAAGACGGCAAGTCGGTCACCAAGGAGCACATCCTTTCGGTCGCCGAATGGCTGAACAACAAGGGCAAGGTCGAGAACGAAATCGCCTATCGTCCGGCTCGCGTTCTGATGCAGGACTTTACGGGCGTTCCGGCAGTTGTTGACCTCGCCGCCATGCGCGACGGCATCAAGGCGCTAGGCGGTGATCCGGAAAAGATCAACCCGCTCGTTCCGGTCGATCTCGTCATCGACCACTCGGTTATCGTTGACGAATTCGGCAACCCGAACGCTTTTGCCCGCAACGTGGAACTGGAATACCAGCGCAATGGCGAGCGCTACCGCTTCCTGAAGTGGGGCCAGCAGGCATTCAAGAACTTCCGCGTCGTTCCTCCGGGAACAGGTATCTGTCACCAGGTGAATTTCGAATATCTCGGCCAGACGGTCTGGACGAAGGACGAAGACGGCGAAACGGTCGCCTATCCTGACACCTGCGTCGGTACCGATAGCCACACGACCATGATCAATGGTCTGGGCGTTCTGGGCTGGGGCGTTGGTGGTATCGAAGCGGAAGCCGCCATGCTCGGCCAGCCGGTTTCCATGCTTCTGCCGGAAGTCATCGGCTTCAAGCTGACCGGCACGCTGAAGGAAGGCGTGACCGCGACCGACCTGGTTCTGACGGTCGTCCAGATGCTGCGCAAGAAGGGCGTGGTTTCCAAGTTCGTCGAATTCTACGGCACGGGCCTCGACACGCTTCCGGTTGCCGACCGCGCGACGATCGGCAACATGGGTCCGGAATACGGCGCGACCTGCGGCTTCTTCCCGGTCGATTCCGCCACCGTTGGCTACCTCGACATGTCGGGCCGCACGAAGGACCGTATCGCTCTCGTTGAAGCCTATTCCAAGGCTCAGGGCATGTGGCGTCAGGGCGATGGATCCGACCTCGTCTTCACCGACACGCTGGAACTCGATCTCGGCGACGTTGTGCCGTCCATGGCTGGCCCCAAGCGTCCAGAAGGCCGTCTGCCGCTCGAAACCATTGCTCCGAACTTCGCAACCGCTCTCGAAGGCGATTACAAGAAGCCGGGTCAGCTCGATACGCGTTGGGCTGTTGAAGGCACAGATTTCGATCTCGGCCATGGTGACGTTGCAATCGCCGCCATCACGTCCTGCACCAACACTTCGAACCCGAGCGTTCTGATCGCGGCAGGTCTTCTCGCCCGCAACGCCGTTGCAAAGGGTCTGAAGTCCAAGCCGTGGGTCAAGACCTCGCTTGCACCGGGATCCCAGGTTGTTGGGGAATATCTCGAGAAGTCCGGCCTGCAGAAGGAACTGGACGCGCTCGGCTTCAACCTCGTCGGTTTCGGCTGCACCACCTGCATCGGCAACTCGGGCCCACTGCCAGCACCGATCTCCAAGACGATCAACGACAAGGGCATCATTGCCGCTGGCGTTCTCTCCGGTAACCGCAACTTCGAAGGCCGTATCTCGCCGGACGTTCAGGCGAACTACCTGGCTTCCCCGCCGCTGGTTGTTGCCTACGCTCTCGCCGGTACTGTCCAGAAAGACCTGACCAGCGAGCCGCTCGGTGAAGACCGAGATGGCAACCCGGTTTACCTGAAGGACATCTGGCCGACCTCTGCCGAAGTGCAGGAGTTCATCCAGAAGTACGTGACCCGCGAACTGTTCGAAACCAAGTATGCAGACGTCTTCAAGGGCGACGCAAACTGGCAGGCTGTGCAGGTTCCGGAAGGCCAGACCTATGCCTGGGACGACCAGTCGACCTATGTACAGAACCCGCCCTACTTCGTCGGCATGCCGAAGCAGGCTGGTGTCGGCACCGACAACATCGTCAACGCCCGCGTTCTCGGTCTCTTTGGTGACAAGATCACCACCGACCATATTTCTCCGGCCGGTTCGATCAAGGCGCAGTCCCCGGCTGGTGCCTACCTGCTCGGCAACGGCGTATCCGTTGCGGACTTCAACCAGTACGGTACGCGCCGTGGCAACCATGAAGTGATGATGCGCGGCACGTTCGCCAACATCCGCATCCGTAACTTCATGCTCGGCCCGAACGGCAAGGAAGGCGGTTACACCGTCCACTATCCGTCCAAGGAAGAGATGTCGATCTACGACGCTGCCATGAAGTACAAGGCCGAAGGCACGCCGCTGGTCATCTTTGCAGGCGTTGAATACGGCAACGGTTCTTCGCGTGACTGGGCTGCCAAGGGCACCAACCTGCTCGGCGTTCGCGCTGTCATCGCGCAGTCCTTCGAGCGTATTCACCGCTCCAACCTGGTCGGCATGGGCGTTATCCCGTTCGTCTTCGAAGAGGGCACGAACTGGCAGACGCTGGACCTGAAGGGTGACGAAACGGTCACGATCGAAGGTCTCAACGGCGAAATCAAGCCGCGCGAGTGGAAGACGGCCAAGATCACCTATGCAGACGGTACGGTGAAGGAGATCAAGATCCTTTGCCGCATCGACACGCTGGACGAAGTGACATACGTCAACAATGGCGGCATCCTGCAGACGGTTCTGCGCGATCTCGCGGCCTGATCGGCTTTGGATTGCGCTGCTCGAAAGGTGGCGCAATCTCTTGGCCTGATGCAGGGTTCACCGTCTGGATAAGACGAATATTCAAGGAAGCCGCCGGACAGGCCTTGTCCGGCGGCTTCTTTATGCGCAAATCTGCACATACAACTCTCACCCGCTTGTGACTTCCGCTTGATGGAGGTTGGGGGGTAGGTTGCAGACCAGACCCGCTTCTCATGCCCCAAAGACACCATGCGCAACACACAAGTCCATCATTGGCATACACTGACATCCGCCTTCTGGCTCACCGTCAGCTTTCTGGTTGCAGGTACTGCATTGGCGGGCGACATTTCGTCTCCGAAAGGTGTGGTGGAACTGTTTACGTCGCAAGGGTGCTCCTCCTGTCCGCCCGCCGATGCCGCCCTGAAGCAGATCGTCGATCAGGGAGATGTGGTGGCGCTGTCTTACCACGTCGATTACTGGAACTATCTTGGCTGGACCGATACGCTGAGCTCCAAGGAAAACACGGAGCGCCAGTACGGCTATGCGCACAGCATGGGCCGCAGCGGGGTCTATACGCCACAGGCCATCATCAATGGCAGGGCGCATGTCAAAGGCACCGATGTCGCAGCAATCAATGGGAAGATCAGCCAGTTGCACGGAGAGGGCCAAGGCCTGACCGTTCCGATTACAGCCCGAATGAACGGCGAGGAAATGGAAATCTCCATCCCGGCCGGCGAGGGTCGAGCAGACGTGGTTGTCGCCTATTTCACCAAGAAGGAGGCAGTCACCGTCGAACGTGGCGAGAACAGCGGGCGCCAGATGGAATACTGGCATAATGTCTATGATGTTCAGACAGTCGGCATGTGGGAAGGCAAGGATCTGAAGATCACCCTGCCTGCCAAGGCCATGGGTCGCTCCAAGAAGGATGGATGCGCGATCCTTCTCCAGGCATCGGGGCCGAAGGGCGAACCTGCTGCAATCATGGGTGCCGCCGTCTTGATGGCAGGACGAAAGCGTCCTCAATAGCGGTGTTTTTCGTCAAAGAAGGTCCGGCCCGAAGCGTCGGGGGCTGGGGGTAAGGTCAACGCCTGGGACCGGACCTGATGGCGCTGTGCGCCAACTGCATGACACTAATCTGGCGCGCGATTCGGGCACGGGTTTGTTCGAATTCAGGCGGAAAACGGCATTTAAGAAAAATCAAATAATACAGATAGGAGCGCTGAAACTCCGTCGGGGAGAATGCGTTTGCCTGTCGAACGCGCTTGCTTTTTGGCAGGCGTAGGGCACACTGTCACGCAGCCGTCATCAAAAACGGCCTTGGATTGAGGAGCTTTGATGAGCGATCAGCCAGAGACAGGAGGGCGGCTTTCCAGTTCGGATGGCGCCAACGTGATCGAACTCAACCAGTACCGGCAGAGCAATGACGTCATTCCCGTGATGTTCCATCGCCGGGAACTGGATGCCATCTTGAGAATTTACGGACGCATGGTTGGAGAGGGTGAGTGGAAGGACTACGCCATCGATCAGTTGCGGGACCGGGCAGTTTTTTCAGTTTTCAAGCGTTCGGGGGAGATGCCACTATACCGGATCGAGAAGAATCCAAAGCTCGCGGCCAAGCAAGGAGCCTTCAGCGTTACCAATACCCATGGCATGATCCTGAAGCGTGGCCATGACTTGCAGCAGGTTCTGAAAGTCTTCGACAAGGTATTGAAACTGATCGACTAGAACGTCAGCCCACGAAAAGTGTACCAGGATAGGCGCCAAGATCCGGCGGTGTTGTGGTACCATCCCCCAGTTCCCGCTGCATGAAGATCGTATCGAGCCACTGGCCGTGCTTGAAACCGGTCCCTTTCATGGTTCCGACCATTTCGAAGCCGAGCGCTGCATGCAGGCCGGTAGAGGCAGAGCTTGCGCCGCCGATGACCGCTGCCATCTGCCGGAAACCGAGACCTGTACAGCGCTCTATGAGTTCCTTCAGGAGCACCTTGCCTAAGCCGCGGCCTCTGGCGAAGGGCGAAAGGTAGATCGAATCCTCGACCAGCCAGCGATAGGCAGGGCGGGTCCTGAACGCTGAGGCATAGGCGTAGCCGAGAAGCGTGCCGTCGGCATCTTCGGCCACCACATAAGGATACCCCTTCTCAGTGATCGCCCTGAAGCGCTGCAGCATTTCCGCCTCGTCTGGAGGCGTGATCTCGTAGCTGGCGCTGCCGTTCAGGACGCTATCGCGATAGATGTCTGTGATGGCGGGTATATCGGTGGGGCTCGCGTCGCGCAGATGATAGGTCATATCAGTTCAATCCGGATAAGGTCTTGCCTTGATAAGATCCATCAAGACTGAACTGCAACAAAAAAGGCGAGCCGAAGCCCGCCTTTTAAATCCAGAATGCGCAGAACTATTATTCTGCTGCACCTTCCGAAGCTGCTGCAGCGGCGGCTTCTGCTGCTGCCTTTTCGGCGGCGAGAGCCTGTGCTGCTGCAACCTTTTCCGCTTCGATACGTGCACGCTCTTCAGCAGCAGCAGCGCGTTCAGCTTCGTTGAGCTTGCGGGCGCGGGTGTTTGTGTTCTCGACGATACGAGCAGACTTACCGCGACGGTCGCGCAGGTAGTACAGCTTCGCGCGACGAACCTTACCGCGACGAACGACTTCAACGCTGTCGACCAGCGGAGAGTAAACCGGGAATACGCGCTCGACGCCTTCTCCGTAGGAGATCTTGCGAACGGTGAAGCTCTCGTTGATGCCGCCGCCGGAGCGGGCGATGCAAACGCCTTCATAGGCCTGAACGCGGGTACGGTTGCCTTCGCGAACCGTTACGTTGACGCGCAGCGTGTCGCCCGGAGAAAATTCCGGCAGCTTGCGCTTTGCTTCGATCTTGGCAGCCTGTTCGGCTTCCAGCTGAGCAATGATATCTGTCATGTTAACCTCTAGGTTCTTCTGAAACGACCAGAGCGCTCGACATCGGACCTTCGGACTTGCCTTGGAGCCGTGCTGGGAACCAAAAAAGGGAGTTCACAAGCAGGAGCGGATTCGCCATTCTTTGTTACGGTCAACGGGAGAAACTCCCATGTCCGCGTGGGCCTTTACACCACCAATCGCCATTTGTCACCCCTGTCGCGCAGGAATCTGAATTCAAGATCATCCTGATATGGCCTTGCAGCAGAACCCTGCAACCGATAAGCCGCTCGATCATCAGGTTGCAAGGGAGGGCACCGGGTGTCGATTTCGATTATTGTTTTACTGTTCGTCTCCGGCTTTTTATCGGGAGCGGTCAACGCCATTGCAGGCGGCGGCACATTCCTGACCTTTGGTGCGCTGACACTTGCTGGCCTGCCGCCGATTTCGGCCAATGCGACCTCGTCCATCGTGCAATTTCCCGGCTATGTGACCTCGACGCTCGCCTACAAGACCGAGCTGATGAAACGCTGGCGAAGCGCCGTCGCCCTGACCATTATTTCGGCGGTCGGCGGGCTCGCGGGTGCACTCATCCTGCTAGCGCTCGACAATCCTTCCTTTCGCGCCATGGTGCCTTGGCTACTGGCGGCGGCAACGGCCATCTTTGCGGCCGGTCCGCTCTTGAAGCCCAAAGCGTCTGCGGAAAGAACCGGCACATCGGCATCCTCGGCCATTGGCCAGTTTCTGACGGCGATCTATGGCGGTTTCTTCGGTGCAGGCATGGGCATCATGATGCTGGCCGTGCTGGGCCTGACAACCGGCGGAAGCTATCATCACCTCAACGCGCTGAAGAACCTGCTCGCCATGGTGATTGCTGCTGTCGCCATCATCGTCTTCGTCGGCGGCGGCGTCGTGGGCTGGGCGCAGGCCGTGATCATGATTCCCGCAGGCGCTGCCGGTGGCTATGCGGGTGTCTGGCTCGCACGGCGGGTTCCGCAAACCATCATGCGAATGCTGGTGGTTGCTGTCGGCACAGCGCTGACGGTCTATTACTTCGTCACCGGCTGAGCGTCTTGCTTTAGGAGATCGGGCCTGCGCGCCTTCGTTAGCGCCAGCGCTTGTTCATGGCGCCATTTTTCGATCGCGGCATGGTTGCCGGACGTCAGTACGGACGGGATGGCAACGCCTTCGAATTCCTGCGGACGCGTATAGTGCGGATGTTCCAGCAGGCCAGTCTCAAAGCTCTCATGCGTTCCGGACAATACATTCCCCATGACACCCGGCAGAATGCGCACGACGGCATCCAGAACGGTCAAGGCCGCCGGTTCGCCTCCGGATAGGATGTAGTCGCCGATCGAGACCTCTTCGAGCTGGCGACCGTCGATAACCCGCTGATCCACCCCCTCGAAACGACCGCAGACGATGACGACGCCCTCGCCTGCCGCCAGCTCTCGCACCCGTTCTTGAGTCAACGGCTTGCCGCGCGGGCTCATCAACAGGCGAGGACGCGAATCCTGAGCCAGCGAATCTATGGCTTGCGCCAGAATATCCGGTTTCAACACCATGCCCGCGCCGCCACCGGCTGGCGTATCATCCACCGTGCGGTGCTTGTCCTTGGCGAAATCACGGATCTGAACCGCTTCCAGCGACCAGTCGCCCCGCTCCATGGCCTTGCCGGAAAGGGAATAGCCAAGATGGCCCGGAAACATTTCAGGATAGAGCGTGAGAACCGTTGCGCGGAACGTCATGGCTGAAGCTCAATCCCGCTTCTTTTTCGGCGGGGACTTCTTCTCAGAAGCATCCGGCTTGCCATCGGGAATCTCGCCCTTCAGATCCTCGTCCTCCGGCAGATCAATCAGACCAGCAGCAACCGGATCAACCAGAAGCTTGCCGTTTTCCAGATCGATTTCCAGAACCGCAGCCTCCGTGAACGGAATGAGCGTCGGGCGCTTGTTGGGTGCCTTCAGCTCCAGGAGATCGCCAGCGCCGAAATCGAAAACACTGCTGACGACACCATAACTGATGCCATCGGAATCGACCGCCTCGAGGCCTTCGAGATCGGCATAGAAGAACTCGTCTTCGTCCAGTTCCGCATCGGGCAGGTTTTCGCGATCGATGAAGAGCTCTAGCCCATTCAGCGCTTCGGCGGCATTGCGATCATTGATGCCGCGAAAGCGCACGATGACGACATTTTTGGCTTCCCGGATTTCCAGAATTTCGAAGACCCTGCCATCCTCGCTGTGAAGATTGCCATAATCACCCAGCGCCAGCGGATCTTCCGTGAAGGAGCGCACCCGCACTTCGCCGCGCAAGCCCTGCGCCGCACCGACGGTCGCCATGAGGATAGGGTTTTCGAGCTTTGCCATGGTTTTATCCTGCCTGTCTTCGTCACTGCTCTAACCCGGATCAATGATCTTGAAAACACAAAGACCGGAAAAACAAAACGGACGACATGTCGCCATGCCGTCCGTTCTGTCAAATCTGAGGTAGACGCTTATTCAGCAGCGGCTTCAGCAGCCTTCTGAGCCTTCTCGGCAGCGCGCTCCTGAGCCTTCTTGCCCGGCTTGCCCTTTTCAGCGTTGTTGCGAGCAGCGCGCTCTGCAATGCCAGCTTCTGCCATGAAGCGCAGAACGCGGTCGGTCGGCTGTGCGCCCTTGGCAACCCAGGACTTGATACCTTCAACGTCGAGCTTCACGCGCTCAGCATTGTCCTTCGGCAGCATCGGGTTCCAGGAACCGAGCGTTGCGATGAAGCGGCCATCGCGCGGTGCGCGGGCATCAGCAACAACAACATGGTAGTAAGGACGCTTCTTGGAACCACCACGGGCCAGACGGATCTTCAGGGACATTTCAAACTCCTTCAGTTTTTTTCGGTAAGGGCCGTCTTCCTCGACGGTCCTGTTGTGTTAGAGGCCGCGCTCAGGCGGTCTTTTCAGTAACGCCGCCGTGTTCGGCAGCAATGGCTTCATGATGACGGATGACTTCCTTGATAATGAAATTCAGGAACTTCTCCGCAAAATCCGGATCAAGCTGCGCATCCTTGGCAAGGCGACGCAAACGCTCGATCTGGTATTCCTCGCGCGCCGGGTCTGCCGGCGGCAAATCGAACTGAGCCTTCAGAATGCCCACTTCCTTCGTGCAACGAAAACGCTCTGCCAGCATGTGCACAAGTGCCGCGTCGATGTTGTCGATCGACTGGCGGTACTTTCCGAGCTGTTCTTTGACCTTTGGATCAACCATGGCTTTGAGCGCCTCCCCTCACTTCTTTTTCGGAAAGCCCGGAAGACCCGGCAGGCCACCCAGACCCGGAAGCTTGCCGCCCAATCCTGGCATACCGCCGGGAAGACCCGGCATGGAACCCGACTTGAAGCCTGCGGCTTCCGCTTGCTTTGCCAGCGCTTCCAATTGCTTGGGGTCCATCTGCGACAGATCAGGCATACCGCCCATTCCACCGCCCATACCACCAAGACCCATTTTGCCGGCCAGACCGCCCATCATCTGTTTCATGATGCCGCCTTTGCCCTTGCCACCCATAGCCTTCATCATGTCCGCCATCTGGCGGTGCATCTTGAGAAGCTTGTTGATTTCGGCGGCATCGGTGCCGGAGCCGGCGGCAATACGCTTCTTTCGGCTGTGCTTGAGAAGATCGGGATTGGCGCGTTCGGCCTTCGTCATCGACGAGATGATGGCAAGCTGGCGGTCAAACACCTTGTCGGTCATGCCGGACGCTGCAAGCTTGTCCTTCATGCCCGCCATGCCAGGCATCATTCCCATGATGCCACCCATGCCGCCCAGCGATTTCATCTGCTTCAGCTGCTCGGCGAGATCGTTAAGGTCGAACTTGCCCTTGGCCATCTTTTCGGCCATGGCGCGCGCCTTTTCGGCGTCGATATTTTCGACAGCCTTTTCGACCAGCGAAACGATATCGCCCATGCCGAGAATGCGGTCGGCGATACGGCGCGGATGGAACTCGTCGAGTTCCGACATCTTTTCGCCGATACCGATGAGCTTGATCGGCTTGCCGGTGACAGCGCGCATGGAAAGGGCGGCGCCGCCACGGCCATCGCCATCCATGCGGGTCAGCACGAGGCCGGTAATGCCGACGCGCTCATCAAAGTTGCGGGCGAGGTTGACGGCGTCCTGACCGGTCAGCGAATCCGCGACCAGCAGAATTTCGTGCGGCTTGGAGCGGGCTTTGATCTCAGCCATCTCCGCCATCAGCGGCTCGTCGATATGCGTACGGCCTGCCGTGTCGAGAATGACGACATCATGGCCGCCAAGCTTCGCAGCCTGCACGGCGCGCGAGGCAATATCAGTCGGCGACTGGCCAGCGATGATCGGCAAAGTATCGACGCCCGTCTGAACGCCCAACTGACGCAACTGCTCTTGCGCGGCCGGACGGCGCGTATCGAGCGAGGCCATCAACACTTTCTTGCGGTCACGATCCGTCAACCGCTTGGCAATCTTGCCGGTCGTCGTGGTCTTACCCGAACCCTGCAGACCGACCATCATGATGACGACCGGCGAAGGAGCGTTCAGATCAATCGAAACGCCTTCTGAACCCAGCATCTCGATGAGTTCGTCATGAACGATCTTGACGACCATCTGGCCGGGCTTGATCGACTTCAGGACGGAGGCACCAACGGCCTTTTCACGAACGCGATCAGTGAAGGAGCGAACGACTTCCAGCGCCACGTCCGCTTCCAGAAGCGCACGGCGAACCTCGCGCATGGCCGCCGAGACATCCGCCTCGGAGAGCGCGCCACGGCCGGTCAGTCCACTCAAGATGGAACCAAGACGGTCCTGGAGGTTTTCGAACATCGTTTCATCCTTCTTGACGTTGCACAGTTCTGGCTGAGGCAAACGTCGGGTCTTTGCCGCCGAAAAACAAGACGCAAAGCCAAACGACACCCGAGGGCGCCACGCGCTGTCGAGTGTTGACCTCCGGGATCTCTTTATACCTTTACGGGTCCCGGTCGGCGGCTAAAGTTCTTGAAACTTTCAGCAGATGGCGGGCTTAAACAGCAACTGGCCCGCAAAGTCAAGACTGCCGGGGGTTTTTGCCATCTAGACCTGTCTGCACTATCAACCGACTGTGATGCCGCTGATCCGACATGCCACCCTATCGTAACGCTTCTTGATAGGTTCAACCGGGATACTTATAGATTTTATTATGAAGCGACGCAGTTTCCTGAAATGGTCAGCAATCGGCAGTCTCGCGCTTCTAGGCGGCGGGGTTGCAGCAGGGAGAGCCATGGCAGCCAACAAATATTACACGGGGCCGGTGTCCGACCATTTCGACGGAACGCGCTTCTTCAATCCTGGTGGCGAAGCGCCCAAAGGCTTTCTCAACCTTCTGAAATGGCGCTTCAACGGCAAGAGCATAGACTGGCCAGAGGCTTATCCAAGCCCCTTCGCCGGGACCGTGCCGGAAAAGCGCGTGACGGGCAATCGGATGGTGGTGACCATGGTCGGCCATGCCTCCATGCTGATCCAGGTTGCGGGACTGAACATCCTGACCGATCCTGTCTGGTCGGACCGCACCAGCCCTGTATCATTTGCAGGCCCGAAACGGGTGAACGAGCCGGGTATCAGGATCGAAGATTTGCCGGCTATCGATATCGTCATCGTCACCCACAATCACTATGACCACCTCGATATAGATACGCTGAAGCGTATTCACGCCGCCCATCGTCCGCGCTACATCACGCCTCTGGGCAATGACAAGATCTTCGGCCCCGAACTGGATGATCCGCGCATTACGGTCATGGATTGGGGGGCGAAGGATTATGTCGGCAAGAATGTGACGATCCACTGCGAGCCATGCCATCACTGGTCGGCCCGCGGGCTTGGAGACCGCAGCATGGCGCTGTGGGGTGCTTTCGTGATCGAGACGCTGGCGGGCAAAATTTATCACATCGGTGATACGGGCTTCCATCAGGGCATCAACTACAAGGCGGCGCAGGAAAAGCATGGCTCTTTCCGTCTCGCCATCCTGCCGATCGGCGCCTATGAGCCGCGCTGGTTCATGAAAGCGCAGCACCAGAACCCGGAAGAGGCGGTTGCTGGAATGCAGCTCGCCAAGGCTTCTTACGCCATTGGCCACCACTGGGGTACGGTAAAGCTCACCGATGAAGGCATTGAGGAGCCGCTGGCGGCGCTGCGCAATGCGCTTGCAGCGGCACAGATCAAGCCGGAACGGTTTCGTCCGCTTCGCCCGGGCGAAGCCTTTGACGTGCCGGAAGCGTAAGACCCTACATATGTTCGAATATTTCAATTTTTGAGCGATATGAAAATTTTCTGATCGCGAAAGATGCATCGTTGACTCTTGCCGCAGTTGGCTTCAGAATCCTGCGCATTCACCAGGGGTGTCCCGCAAGGGGCTGAGATTCCGCTGGGCTTGCCCGTTTAAGGGCGAGCAGCGCGGTGACCCGTTGAACCTGATCCAGTTCATACTGGCGTAGGGACGGTGCACGCGCGATTTCCGCAGGGTTATTCTATGCCTTGCGTCGGCGTATATCCATCTTTCCGGCTGACGTGACTGGATCTCCAAATTTAAATATTGGAGTTCCACGATGAACATTGCCCCGAATTTTCCACGGCCTGAAGTCACCACAGGGCCGCTGCCCGCTTCCACGAAAATTTATGTGCCCGGCGAACTGCATCCTGACATCCGGGTGCCGCTTCGACAGATTGCGCTTCATCCCACCTCCGGCGAGCCGCCGGTGAACGTTTATGATTCGTCCGGCCCCTATACCGATCCTTCTATTGCAATTGAGATCGAGAAGGGCTTGCCGCGCCTGCGGGAGAGCTGGGTGGCTGCGCGGGGCGATACGCAGCTTTACGACGGACGCGAGGTGAAGCCGGAAGATAACGGCTTTGCCAGCGGCGAGCGCCTGACGCCCGCCTTCCCCGTCCAGCCAAGGCCTCGTCGCGCAACGGGCGGCAAGGCGGTGACACAGTTGGCTTACGCGCGGGCGGGCATCATCACACCGGAAATGGAGTTCGTGGCAATCCGCGAAAATCTGGGGCGGAAAGCCCTCAAAGAAAAACTGGCGCGGGATGGCGAAAGCTTCGGGGCCTCACTCCCGGATTATGTGACGCCGGAATTCGTGCGGCAGGAAGTGGCGCTGGGGCGCGCCATCATCCCCGCCAACATCAACCACCCGGAACTCGAGCCGATGGCAATTGGCCGTAACTTTCTGGTCAAGAT
Source organism: Affinirhizobium lemnae (assembly GCF_022968395.1). Lineage (GTDB taxonomy): Bacteria > Pseudomonadota > Alphaproteobacteria > Rhizobiales > Rhizobiaceae > Neorhizobium > Neorhizobium lemnae. The sequence goes on along the minus strand of NZ_JALJQZ010000002.1, from coordinate 46,672 downwards.
CAACGCCAATATCGGCAATTCCGCCGTCACCTCGTCCATGGCCGAAGAAGTGGAAAAGATGGTCTGGGCTATCCGATGGGGCGCGGATACGGTGATGGACCTTTCCACTGGTCGCAACATTCACAACATTCGCGACTGGATCATCCGCAATGCGCCGGTGCCAATCGGCACAGTTCCGCTCTATCAGGCGCTGGAAAAGGTGGGCGGCATTGCGGAAGACCTGACCTGGGACGTGTTCCGCGACACGCTGATCGAACAGGCGGAGCAGGGCGTCGATTACTTCACCATCCATGCCGGCGTTCGGCTTCACTACATTCCGCTCACCGTCAATCGTGTGACGGGCATTGTCTCGCGCGGCGGTTCGATCATGGCCAAGTGGTGCCTGCATCACCACAAGGAAAGCTTCATCTACGAGCATTTCGAGGAAATCTGCGACATCTGCCGTGCCTATGATGTGTCCTTCTCGCTGGGCGACGGCTTGCGTCCCGGCTCGATTGCCGATGCCAATGACGCCGCGCAGTTTGCAGAACTGGAAACACTCGGCGAACTGACCAAGATCGCCTGGGCGAAAGATTGCCAGGTGATGATCGAAGGTCCCGGCCATGTTCCCATGCACAAGATCAAGGAGAACATGGACAAGCAGCTGAAGGTGTGTGGCGAGGCCCCCTTCTACACGCTTGGGCCGCTGACGACGGATATCGCGCCTGGTTACGACCACATCACCTCAGGCATCGGTGCGGCTATGATCGGCTGGTACGGCACGGCCATGCTCTGCTACGTCACGCCGAAGGAACATCTGGGCCTGCCAGACCGCGACGACGTCAAGGTGGGTGTCATCACCTACAAGATTGCCGCCCATGCAGCCGATCTCGCCAAGGGACATCCGGCAGCGCAGGTGCGTGACGATGCTCTTTCCCGCGCGCGGTTTGAATTCCGCTGGGAGGATCAATTCAACCTCTCGCTCGATCCGGAAACCGCCCGTTCCTATCACGACGAGACCCTGCCGAAGGAAGCGCACAAGGTAGCGCATTTCTGCTCCATGTGCGGGCCGAAATTCTGCTCGATGCGCATTTCGCACGATATCCGTGCAGAAGCACAAAAAGAGGGGCTGGAAGCCATGGCGGCGAAGTTTCGTGAGGGCGGCGATCTCTATATGCCGATTACGGAAGATGGAGGGGCTGAGCTATGAGCATTCTGATCAAGGGGGCCGGCGTTGCTGGTCTCGTACTTGCCTATGAACTGCGCCGCCGCGGCCTGAACGTGGTGCTGAACGATGCGGCGCCACAGGCCGGTTTGGGCGCATCTCACTATGCGGGCGGCATGCTTGCCCCCTGGTGTGAACGTGAAGCAGCCAACGAGACAATCTTCGATCTCGGTCTATCGGCTGCCGACTGGTGGGATCAGGCTTTGCCCGGCATGGTCCAGCGACGGGGTACGATAGTCCTGGCACTGAACCGCGACCGCGCAGAACTCGAGCGGTTTGCGAGGCGCACCCATGGCTATCAATGGCTAGATGAAAAGTGCATCGCGGCGCTCGAACCGGCGCTGGAAGGACGCTTCACCCGTGCTCTCTATTTTGCCGGAGAGGCCCATCTCGACCCTCGAAAAGCCCTTCTCGCTTTGGAAGAAAAATTGGTGCACGCAGGGGTCACGCTTTCCTTTGGCCAGCCAATGACATCCCCCTTGCGTCGCTTCTCAAAGATTGTGGATTGCACAGGTCCATCCGCCATCGGCAACATCAAGGGACTGCGAGGCGTGCGAGGCGAAATGCTGATGCTGGAGACACAGGAAATCCAGTTGACGCGCACCATCCGCGTTCTGCATCCGCGCCACCCGATCTATCTCGTCCCGCGCGGCGAGGGCCGGGTGATGTTGGGTGCAACCATGATCGAAAGCAATGATGCAGGACAAGCTTCGGTTCGATCCACCATGGAACTGCTGAATACCGCCTACGCACTACACCCTGCCTTTGGCGAGGCTCGCATTCTGGAAACGGGTGCTGGCGTGCGGCCCGCCTTTATCGACAACACGCCCCGCATAGTCAAAACCAGAGACGGCATCGCCATAGCCGGGCTTTATCGTCACGGCTTTCTTCTGGCACCGGCGCTGGCCAGACAGGCAGCGGACATGATGCAACGCGACCGACGGAAGGGGGCCGCATGAAGGTAATCGTTAATGGTGAGGCTCTCGTGATTGCCTCCACGAACCTCGCAGACCTGTTGCAGGAACTGGACTACGAAGGCGAGTGGCTGGCAACGGCCGTCAATGCAGAACTTATCCATCGCGAGGAGCGGGGGACCCTGAAACTGAAACCGGATGACCGGATCGAAATTCTCTCACCTCGACAGGGAGGCTGACGATGGCATTAACGCTCTATGGAACAACGGTCCGTTCGCGCCTGCTGCTTGGAACCGCACGCTACCCCTCCCCGCTGGATCTGTCGGCTGCGGTGCGCCAATCCGGCACGGAGATCGTGACAGTTTCGCTCAGAAGAGAGACGGCAGGCAGCCGAACCGGCGGCACATTCTTCGAGCTCATTCGCGAACTCGGCGTGCATGTGCTGCCCAATACGGCAGGATGCCATACGGTTTCAGAAGCGGTGTTGACGGCAAAGATGGCACGCGATCTGTTTCGTACCAACTGGATCAAGCTGGAACTGATCGGCCATCAGGATACGCTGCAGCCGGATGTTTTTCAGCTGGTGGAAGCTGCCCGACTTCTGAGCGACGATGGTTTCGAAGTGTTTCCCTACACGACCGACGATCTGGTGGTGGGAGAACGATTACTGCGGGCGGGCTGCCAAGTGCTGATGCCCTGGTGCGCGCCCATCGGAAGTGCCATGGGGCCGCAGAACATCCTGGCACTTCGGTCCATGCGCGCCGAGTTTCCCGAGGTTCCGCTGATCGTCGATGCTGGTATGGGGCGTCCATCGCATGCGACGACCGTGATGGAACTGGGCTACGATGCAGTTCTCCTAAATACCGCCGTCTCTGGTGCAGGCGATACCGCCACGATGGCAAGAGCCTTCGCATTGGCAATAGAGGCGGGAAAACTTGGCCATGATGCAGGCCTTCTGGAACCACGAGACATGGCGGTGCCTTCCACGCCCTTGATTGGCAAGGGTGTGTTTGCGTGAGAGAATTGGACGCGCGATTTACCCCCCTCTGTCCTGCCGGACATCTCCCCCTCAAGGGGGGAGATCGACCAGACGTTGAACTTTCACCCTCAATTCTCTGAAATTCGAGCACATTCCCCGGTTTTCGAGGGATTAAGCGGGTCAGTCTATCCGATCTCCCCCTTGAGGGGGAGATGCCTGGCAAGGCAAAGGGGGGTGAGCTGCAGATTAAAAGTTTGCGTCGCATACGGTGAAGCTGAAAGATCGAAGTCAGCTGAAAACGGATCTGACCATAATGACTTACTGTCACCTGATTGACATAAAACAGCGGGCGTCACAGTGTTGGGGAAATCACTGGTTCCCCGATGCTCGCAATTCCAAGCTACCCATCATTTTCTGTGGCCATCCCATGAGCCCCGCCGTCATAGCTCTGGCGCTGACGGCTGCCGTCATGCACGCCAGCTGGAACGCGTTCCTGCGTTCCGGCGCCGACCGGCTGTGGTCCATTACCGTCATGGGCGTGACCGGCATTGCCGCAACCCTGCCGCTCATCCTCTTCTATTTTCCGCTGCCCAGTCTGACAGGCTTCGGCTTCATCCTCGCCTCATCGCTGCTGCAGGTGGCCTATAGCGTGTTCCTCGTTTTCGCCTATCGGCTGGGCGATCTCGGTCAGGTCTACCCCATCGTACGCGGCTCGGTGCCGCTGCTGGTCTCACTTGGAACTTTTCTCCTGACGGGTCAGATGCTGAGCTTCAGCCAGCTGATCGGCGTGTCACTGGTGGCCATCGGCATCATGAGCCTGTCCATCGGGCGGCACCGGGCACCAACCTCCTCCATTCTCTGGGCACTGCTGACGGGCGTGATCATTGCAACGTATGCCACCGTCGATTCGACCGGGGTTAAACATTTTGCTGATCCGAAGGCCTATGCGGCCTGGGTGCTGTTTACTTACGGCGTGTTGCTGATCGTGGCCTACATAGCCATGCGCGGGAAGTTCACCATGAACCTTTCCGACCGCGAAGGCCGCAAGGCGCTGCTGGCGGGCATTTTCGTACTGATCGCCTATGGTGTCGTGATCATCGCCTATTCCATGGGACCGGCCGGGCCGATCACCGCCATTCGCGAGACAAGCGTTGTCTTCGCCATGATCATCGGGCGGCTATTTCTGGGTGAAACACTCACGCCCAAGCGCATTATCGCCTGCCTGATCGTGGCGGCTGGGGCGATTGCGATTGGCAGGTAAGCCGACATCGAAGAAAAGACAACGATCCTATGCAAGAGAACACCCCTCCCCAGCCCTCCCCACAAGGGGGAGGGAGTTCGTTGAGAACCTGGCAAGCTCCTGTTTCAAATCAACAATCCTTGATGCCGCAACGTTGGCAACGGTTTCAACCTGCTCCCTCCCCCTTGTGGGGAGGGTTGGGGAGGGGATTTTTTGATTGGTTCTATGCCTCAAGGCCACACGAAATGATCGCGAGGCCCCTCAATTCAAATCTTATACAGCGATCTTGCCGCCGCCGATCTTGGTGATGGCGACGACCGCCGGACGGGTCGGCATATCCGGCTTGAAATCCGGCCAGCGGGTGGAGAGATCCTCGTAATAGGACGGACGGCCATGGCCTGCCCAATCTTCACCGCCATCACCCGGATGCTGCACGGCAACGAAGGCCGTCTCATCATCCGGCGTAAACAGCGGGCCGCACATTTCCGCACCGACAGGCACACGGAAGAACAGCTTGGAGGTGGCGCGGGCTGAACCTTCCGTATCGACGGCCCACAGACCATCGGTCCGGCCCGTACCCTTCGGGCTGTTGCCATCGGTCGCGACCCATAGGCGACCGGCGCTATCCACCGCACAGTTATCCGGCATACCGAACCAACCGTTCTTCGTGGTTTCCGTCGAGAAGGTGGCACCCACTGCCGCAACGGAGGGATCCCCACACTTCAACAGAACTTCCCATTTGCCAGCAGTCGCTGCGAAATCGCCATCCTTTTCGGTGATCTCGATGATGTGGCCGAAGGCGTTTTCCGCGCGCGGATTGGCGGCGTTGACCTGATCGGCCTTGCGCTTGGTGTTGTTGGTCAACATAACATAGACCTTGCCGTTCACACCGTTCGGCTGGATGTCTTCCGGGCGGTCCATCTTGGTGGCCCCCAGGAGATCGCCCGCCTTGCGGGTTTCGATCAGCACATCGGCCTGGGACTTGAAGCCGTTCGCCTCCGTCAGCGGGCCTTGACCATGCACGATCGGCAGCCACTGCATGGAGCCGTCTTCGCCGAACTTGGCGACATAGAGCGTGCCCTTGTCGAGCAGATCCATATTGGCCTTGCGATCAGCAGGGTTGAAAGTGCCATCGGTCACGAATTTGTAGACATAGTCGAAGCGCTCGTCGTCACCGAGATAGAAGACGACCTTGCCGCTTTTCGCCACGATGCTTTCCGCACCCTCATGCTTGAAGCGACCGAGAGCCGTGCGCTTCTTGGGCCTGGAGGTTGGGTCCATGGCGTCCACTTCCACGATCCAGCCGAAGCGGTTCGGCTCGTTCGGCTCTTTGGAAAGATCGAAACGATCGTAGAAATTGCCCCATTCGTAGGAGCCTTCCGGCACGCCATAGCGCTTGTAATTGGCGGCTTCCGCATGGCCTTCTGGTAGTTTGCCCTGGAAATAGCCGTGGAAGTTTTCTTCCGCCATGATGTAGGTGCCCCACGGGGTGACCCCGCCCGCACAGTTGTTCAGCGTGCCGAAAACTCGTGTGCCAGTCGGATCGGCAGCAGTCTTCAGGCGATCATGACCGGCAGCCGGGCCGGTGATCTGCATCGGCGTATTGGAGGTGATGCGGCGGTTCAGCTTACCATCGGCAATGACCTGCCACTTGCCGCTCTGCTTGCGGATTTCAACGATGGTGCCACCATGGGCCGCCATCTCCACATCCACCTGCTCCTTGGAAAGCTTGTTTTGGCTAACCTTGCCGTCGACGATCTTCACGAGGCCCGGAAACATCAGATGCGGATTGGTGTATTCATGGTTCACCACCAGCAGACCATGGGTGGAGGAGCCTTCCAGCGGGATGAAGCCGACGTAATCATTGTTGTAGCCGAACTGCTTGGCCTGCGCCTCTGCCGACTGCTTCAAGGGGTCAAAGCTCGGCGCGCCCGGCAGAACCGCATCGCCCCAGCGCAGCAGCACATCTGCATTATAGCCATCCGCTACGTGATGCTTGGCATCGACGCCAGCTTCGATCTCGTTGAAATTGAAGGCAGAGCTGGCTTTGCCTGCCGCGCGCGCCTCATCGGCGCTCATCAGCGCAACGGGGCTAACGGTCGCTGCGATGGCGGAAACAGCAAGCGATCCTTGCAGGAAGTTACGGCGCGAAAACCGCTTCGAGATGATTTCACCCATCGTGGCGTTGTCGCTGGCATTGTGGCCTTCGCCATCGGCCTCTTCCAGAAGCGAGGTCGGAAAGGGGTTTTGCGTCACATGTTCGTTCATCGAACCGTCTCCTGATTGTTCTCTTTTAGAGGTTTTCCAATCTAGGCATGCCATGTTTCAGGGATACGACAGTTTCCCCAGACCTCCTCCCTCAAGGTGTCTATAAAACCCGCAGCCTCGTCCCCTTACGGATATGTGGCAGAAGTCGCTGCATGTCTTTCAAGGACACTGCGATGCAGCCAGCCGTCGGCTCGTAGCCCGGTCGAATAAGGTGGAAGAATATCGCCGAACCCCGGTAACGGGCGCGCGACCGAATGTTCCAGTCGAGCACCAGACAGATATCGTAAAGCCCGTCCTTGCAGCTCATCTCTTCGTGACTGGGTTTGAAAGGCGCCCTGACGAGCCGATTGTAGCTGGGGTGACGTGGCTCATCGCACCACACCATGGATTTCGCGATGCGTCTCATAGGCAGCGCGGTCCCCAAACCCTTCAGCCGATCGCCCCGCAGGAAGCCATAGAGAACCTGCATTTCGGCTATGGGCGTTGCCCCATCCCCCTCCCGTTTGCGGCTTGTGCGACCGGACCTTCCGATGGCCGCAGGCACCGTCACATTGCCGAATGACACCATGGCGCGGGAGCGACTGACGGGGCTGTGATGTACCGTGATGATGGCACCCTTGCGGTTGGCCTTTTTCCCACCCATTTTCTCTCACACAGAATTGCTTTGGATATGATTTCGGTCGGAATCATAGCATGATGGAAGATGAATCGAAGCCTGCCGAATTTCTTCGGCGATCAAACCAAGGAAGGCGTAGATATCGATGGCAGCGCGGACTGTACTGCTGGTGGATGATGATAACGATCTGCGTGAAACGCTGGTCGAGCAACTTTCACTGTACGAGGAATTCAGCCTCTTGCAGGAAGCCACGGCAACAAAGGCCATGGCAACCGCCAAGGCAGCCCAGGTCGATCTTCTGATCATGGATGTCGGCCTTCCCGATATGGATGGTCGCGAAGCCGTGAAGCTGATGCGCAAGGGCGGCTTCAAGGCGCCAATCATCATGCTGACTGGCCATGATACGGATTCCGATACCATACTGGGATTGGAAGCGGGCGCCAATGACTATGTCACCAAGCCGTTCCGCTTCGCCGTGCTTCTGGCCCGCATGCGCGCACAGCTTCGCCAGTACGAACAGAGCGAAGACGCCACATTCACCGTCGGCCCTTACGTCTTCAAGCCGAGCCAGAAACTTCTGACCACTGATGACGGCAAGAAGATCCGTCTGACGGAAAAGGAATCGGCGATCATCCGCTACCTCTATCGCGCAGGCCAGAAGGTCGTGACCCGCGATATTCTTCTCGAAGAAGTCTGGGGCTACAATTCCGGTGTCACGACGCACACGCTGGAAACCCACGTCTATCGTCTTCGCCAGAAAATCGAACGCGATCCTTCCAATGCCGAAATTCTCGTGACAGAGAACGGCGGCTACAAGATCGTGCCCTGAAGGTGAATTGAAATGGCGCTCAGCGATGATATCCAGCTTCTGGCCCAGGTGCCGCTTTTCCAAGGGCTGGACAGCGATCAGTTGCGGCTGATCGCCTTCGGTGCCGAGCGCCGCAACATCCAGAAGGGCCAGGCGCTGTTTCGCGAACATTCGCCAGCGGAATGCGCCTTCGTCGTCTCCCGGGGCCATTTCGACCTTTACGTTGAAAGCCGAGCGGGCGAGCTTGAATTCCGGGATCGCGCCGGTCCCGGAACCCTTCTCTCCGAACTTGCTCTTGTGACCATGGTGGAGCGCAAGTTCACGGCCATCGCCTCGGACGATGGTGAAGTGGTACGCATTCCCCGCACGCTGTTTCATCGCCTGCTGGAGGAATATCCGCAGGTCGCAGGACTAATGGAATCACGCATTCGCCAGAACATTGTGGATCTGGCGCTGGCCGCCACCCGCATGGCGGGCCGGTTTGGGTGATAAAACAAGGTTTAACTAAATTTACATTTTAATATAGTGGAGCAATGATCAAAGAGGTCGAGATAGAGTTACTTAGTGATGGATTTACCGACAGCAGATCAGTTTTACGAAGCTGTTTTTTTACCAGAACTATGGCCGTCCGCCTGTGAGGCACTTGCAAAAGAGGTTGATGCATCCACAGCGACCATATTCGCCATAGATGAAAAAGGAGGCTATCGCTTCGTGTGTACCCCAAACATCTGGGAAGGCATTATGCGTTTCTCTTCAGATCCTCGTCGATTTGACAACCCGCGCCCAGCGCGTGCGTTGGAGCGATTTCCATTCACGTTCACAAGAGAACTCGATCTTCTTTCCGAAGAAGAATACGAAAATGATGTAGTTTTAACTGAATTTATACGCCCTGCCGGCATGAACTGGTCAGCCGGCTGTGTATTTCAGGAGCCATCAGGACATCTGATCATGTTTGATTTGCTCCGTCGGAAAGGGATGGAGCACTATAGCGATGGCGAGATAAACCATCTGAACGCATTGAAGCCAGATTTAGCTCGGGCCGTCTTTCTGGCATCTCGTCTTGCTTTCTCAGAAGCCAAAGTGATGTCCAACACTCTTTCCTCGCTCGGACTAGCTGCCTTCGTACTTGGGGCAGATATGAAGGTAATGGCGATGAACGGAGAAGCCGAAGTCCTGTCACCGCGGATTACAACCGGATATCGTGAACGGCTCGTCCTTGAGAGTAAGGCTACAACTTCGTTGCTCACTGCCGCTTTCCTGGCTGTAACCTCATCAGTAATGGGCACAGTCCAATCCTTGCCATTGATGTCTGCGAATGGACAGGAGCCTCTGATCCTCCATTTGCTACCCGTGCGGCGGGCTGCACATGACGTTTTCGGCCGCGGCTTGGCCATACTTGTTGTTACCGCGCCAGGTAAGCAAGGTGCGCCCGATATGCGGGTTCTATCGGGTCTCTTCGACCTGACACCTTCCGAAGGAAAGATTGCCCGTGAGCTGGCAAAAGGTCTTTCAATTGAAGAAATTTCAAAGCTGCATAGTATATCGATGGATACGGTCCGTACACATGTAAAACGAATCTTAACGAAGACGGGCACGAATAGACAGCCGGAACTTGTGGCTTTATTGCTTGGCCTGTCGTTACCCCAGCAGGAAAGCAATCATAGTCTCAGAACTTGAATGTTGCCGTTACCGGCACGTGGTCTGAGGGGCGGTTCCAGCCTCGGGCCTCTTTCAGCACTTCGATCTTGTCGAGGAACGGGCCGAGATCGGGGGAAGACCAGATGTGGTCCAGTCTGCGGCCGCGGTCTGCGGCTTCCCAATCCTTGGCGCGGTAGCTCCACCAAGTGTAGAGCTTTTCGGACGCCGGAACATGCTGACGCATGAGATCCAGCCAGCCGCCCTTCTCCATCACTTGCGTCAGGCCTTCCGTCTCGACCGGCGTATGGCTTACGATCTTCAGCATCTGCTTGTGCGACCAGACATCATGCTCCAGAGGTGCGATGTTGAGATCGCCGACGAGGATGGAGGAAACGCCGGGGGACGAGGCCTTCAGCGCCTTCATCTCTTCTACGAAATCCAGCTTGTGGCCGAATTTCGGGTTGATGCTGCGGTCCGGCTCGTCGCCGCCGGCAGGCACATAGAAGTTATGAATGCGGATGCGGCGAGAACCGCGCTCGAAGATCGCCGAGATGTGGCGCGCATCGCCCACCCCGCAGTAATCCTGACGATGATCTTCGCTCAGCGGCACTTTTGAAAGAATGGCAACGCCGTGGTAGCCCTTCTGTCCGTGCAGGATGATGTGCTCGTAGCCCATGGCCTTCAGCGGCTCGAGCGGGAACTCCTCCGCGCGGCACTTGATTTCCTGCAGGCAGAGAATGTCCGGCTTTTCGCCCACGATGAACTGCTCGACGATCGGCAGCCGCAGGCGTACCGAATTGATGTTCCAGGTGGTGACGGAAAAGCGCATACGAAAAGACCTCAGACGTTACGGGCCGAGGTTTAGGCTGTTTTGATGGTCGAGGGCAAGGGGAGAGAAGGCCCCCTCTGGCTGCCGCCATCTCCCCCACAAGGGGGGAGACAGAAGGAGGCGAAGTCTTGCCATCCCATTGATAAAAATTATTTACAGAGTACTCGACCAAACCTGATCATCCCGCAACCGTAACCCTAACTTTCTCCCCCCTTGTGGGGGAGATGGCGGCAGCCAGAGGGGGTTTGATGACCCGCCAGCCGCAGCCAGAATTTCTGATGGCGTGGCGAAAATGGTGATTTCGAGAACCGGAGCGGAGCGTACTTAAATGTCGTCAAGCACCGGAAGCGAAGAAATTGCCATTTGCAGCCCGCCAGCAGGAATTCTTTAAAGCTTGTGGACTTCGTTATAGGGAATGGTGAATACCTTATCGTCGAAACGAACGCCGTTCTGGACGTTGTAGATCATGACGGAGGTGTCCTTGCCCTGCACGTCGGTGATCGTCCATTGACGCAGATCGAAAGTTTTCGGGTCGAACATCATGGTGATGGTCGAATCGCCGAACACCGTCTTATTGCCAAGCACGATCGTGACGAGGTCAGACTCCTGCTTGACGTTGCGCACCATCTGGTTTGACAGATCGATCTTGTTGGCCAGAAGCAGGCTGAGCGGTGTCTTTGAGAGCGGGTAGATGTCCCAGGTCTTGAGCTTCAGATTACCAATGACGACATTGTCGCCATCCGAGATCACGCGAATCGGAGACGGATCCTCAAAGTTGAAGCGCAGCTTGCCCGGACGTTCGATGAAGAATTTGCCACCGGTCTGCTCACCCCGCGGACCGAACTGCACGAACTCACCCATCATGGTTTTTACCGATGAGAAGTGATCGGCAATCTTCTGCGCGGCTGCAGCACCCACGGCATCCTGAGCCAGCGCTGGCAGACCGGCAAATGCGGTGACACCGAGGCTCGCCAGGCCTATCATGAGGTTGCGACGATCAAGAACTGCGGTGGACACACGGGTCGACATGTTTCTTATTCTCCTTCACCTGCCTTTTCGCCAACAAAGGCGGCGTCTCTATGACGCGACATAGCGATTGAACCTTGAGCCAGACCTGTTCCCTCACATTTTCGAGCGGGAGCGGATACTGCAGAGCCACGGGAACGGCTGAACTTCATCCGGGTTCCCGGCAAAATCGAGGATTACCGATCGATGATATCGGCTTCCGTCGGCACGAGGATCTCGCGCTTGCCCGCATGATTGGCGGGCCCGATCAGGCCTTCGCTTTCCATTCGCTCGATCAGCGAGGCAGCCCGGTTATAACCGATGCCCAGTCTTCGCTGGATATAGGACGTCGAAGCCTTGCCGTCGCGCAGGACGATAGCGACCGCCTGATCGTAGGGATCATCGGAATCGGACAGGTTGCCGGTTCCGGCTGGACCGCCACCGCCCTCATCGTCCTCGTCATCATCCGCCGTAATGGCATCGAGATATTGCGGCGCGCCTTGTGTCTTGAGGTATGAGACGATCTCTTCCACTTCCGTATCGGAAACAAAGGGGCCGTGAACGCGCTGGATGCGCCCGCCTCCCGCCATGTAGAGCATGTCGCCCATGCCGAGGAGCTGTTCTGCACCCTGTTCGCCCAGGATGGTGCGGCTGTCGATCTTGGAGGTAACCTGGAAAGAAATACGTGTCGGGAAGTTGGCTTTGATCGTGCCGGTAATGACATCAACAGACGGGCGCTGCGTTGCCATGATGACGTGGATGCCCGCCGCACGCGCCATCTGCGCCAGACGCTGGACTGCACCTTCGATGTCCTTGCCCGCCACCATCATCAGGTCGGCCATTTCGTCGATGATGACGACGATATACGGCATGGGCTTCAGGTCGAATTCTTCTGTCTCGTACATGGCCTCGCCCGTCTGGCGATCGAAACCGGTCTGCACGGTACGGGTCAGCACTTCACCCTTGGCAATGGCCTGCTCCACGCGGCTGTTGAAGCCATCGATGTTGCGAACACCGATCTTGGACATCTTCTTGTAGCGCTCTTCCATCTCGCGCACGGTCCATTTCAGCGCAACGACCGCCTTTTTCGGATCGGTGACGACCGGCGAGAGCAGGTGCGGAATACCGTCATAGACCGACAGTTCCAGCATCTTGGGATCGATCATGATCAGTCGACACTTCTCCGGCGAAAGGCGATAGAGCAGCGACAGGATCATGGTGTTGATGGCAACGGATTTACCGGAACCGGTGGTCCCGGCGACCAGCAGATGCGGCATCTTGGCGAGATCGGCAATGACAGGTTCGCCACCGATGGTCTTGCCCAGCGCCATGGCAAGCTTGGCCTTGCTGCTGTCGAAATCCTGGCTGCCGATCAGTTCACGCAGGAAAACCGTTTCACGCGTCTGGTTAGGCAGTTCGATGCCGATGGCATTACGGCCCGGGACGACAGCCACGCGTGCGGCGATCGCGCTCATCGAGCGGGCGATGTCGTCAGCCAGGCCGATGACACGGGAAGATTTGATGCCCGGAGCAGGCTCGAGCTCATAAAGCGTTACCACGGGGCCAGGACGCACATGAATGATCTCGCCCTTGACGCCGAAATCCTCCAGCACGCCTTCCAGCATTCGCGCATTCTGTTCCAGTGCATCGGCGGAAAGGGTCGCATCGCGCGCCACGTGTCGCGGCTCCGCCAGCAGATGAACGGATGGCAGCTCGAAACCTTCAGGATCGATGAACGAGCGCTGACCTTCCCGCATGGTACGGCTCGCTTGCCGGGGCTGGGATGCAGCAGGCGTCACACGGGCAGAGGCCCTTAGGCCGCGCGGCGCGTCGTCCTCATCGTCGGGGAGGATGCCGAACGGACGCATCGGCATATCGTCGTCCATGTCCTCTTCATCCTCAGCGACAAGCGAGGCTGGAGACAGACGCCGTCTGGCCGCCATGACGCCGGACATGGAATTATCGAGCGACGGCTCCATGCGTCCGCCTGCCCGAGCCTTTGGCCGAACAGGCTCGTTCAGCTTACCGAACTCGTCCTCGTTGAAATCATACGGTGCCTCGAAAGCATTGGATGTCGCCTTCGGCTTCAGGCGGAACAGGCGGCGCAAGCGCGCCTGCGTCGTGTACCACATATGCGCAAGAGCACCGAAGGCGACAAAATCGGTGAAGCGAAACCCTTCTTCCTCATCGCCAAAGTCCGCGGCTGTCGGCACGCGACGGCGGGGCTCCTCCGGCATGTCGTCTTCATCCTCTTCCTCGATAAGCAACTCTTCGTTGCCAATGAGACCCGCAGCAAAGGCGAGAAAACCTGCCGTCGGCAGTATAAAAATGCTGCCAAGGACAATCGCGACCATGCCGGTCGGATAGGTACCGACGAACAATGCGGGAAAGCGCAGGATCATATCCCCGATCACCCCACCGATGCCATTTGGGATGGGCCAGGTCAGGGGAGCGGGAAAACATCCAAGCGTTGCCGCACCCATGAAGGTGCCCACGGCCCAGGCGGCAAGGCGCGCCGGGATGCGCGTAATTGGACGCCCCACGATCAGGGCAAGCGCCCAGGCCAGCAAAGGCATCAAAGCCAGAAGGCTTGCAAGGCCCAGAAACTGCATCATCAGATCGGCAAAGGCAGCTCCGGGAAAACCCAGGATATTGGTCGGAACGTTGTCCGTGGCATAGGAAAAGCTCGGATCGGCCACATTCCACGTCGCCATGGCTGCAACAGCCAGCGCCAGAAGGATAAAGATTGCAAATCCGCATAGTGCAAGGATCTGTCGCACGAAGAACGCGACGAGCGCATGGCGGGTTGAGGTGTGCGCCATGACTGCTGAACTGCTTCTGCTCATCGTTTCTTGCCCGAACATCCCGTTGAGGAGGGTGGACACCAGGCGCGTGGCAGAATCCACGCGCAAAGCAGCCCTGTACGGGAAGGGTACCCCTGTTTGGTTAACGAGCCTTTAACCAAACCTGGAAGTCGACCGTTCACCGACAACAAAAAAAGCCCGGCATTGGAGGGGCCGGGCAAAGTGAGCGGTAAACCGCCATGGAAGGAAGTAGAGAACCGGCGGCGAAACCGCCGGTATAATGCCTGGAAACCCGTTTCCCCTGGTGATCAGGAGTGATACGCAGCCTCGCCATGCGAGGCGAGATCTAGACCTTCGCGCTCTGCTTCGACTGGAACACGCAGGCCGATGACGACGTCAACGATCTTGTAGAGGATTGCCGAACCGATACCTGTCCAGAGGATCGTCACGAGAACACCCTTCAGCTGGGCGTAAACCTGCGTTGCCGTGCCGGCGTAAGTGGCTGCGAAGTCAGCCGTGGAATAATCCACGATGCCTGCGCCGCCGAGAGCAGGGTTGACGAAGACACCGGTGAGCAGCGCGCCGATGATGCCGCCGATGCCGTGGATGCCGAACACGTCAGCCGTATCGTCGTAACCGAACTTGTTCTTCACCGTGGAGCAGAAGAAATAGCAGATCGGCGAAACGGCGAGACCCATGACTATAGCGCCCATCGGACCAACGAAGCCGGCAGCAGGCGTGATGACGACGAGACCGGCAACGGCACCGGACACAGCGCCTAGCATGGAAGCCTTTCCGCGCGTCATGGCTTCGACCAGCGACCAGGACAGAAGAGCCGCCGCGGTTGCGACGAAGGTATTGATCATGGCAAGCGCCGTATAGGCGTTGGATTCAAGGTTAGAACCAGCATTGAAGCCGAACCAGCCAACCCACAGAAGACCGGCGCCGATCAGCGTCATGGTCATCGAGTGAGGAGCCATCATGTCCTTGCCGTAGCCTATACGCTTGCCAATCATGATGCAGCCGACGAGACCTGCGATACCAGCATTGATGTGAACGACGGTGCCGCCCGCGAAGTCGATAGCGCCGAAGCCATAGATCAGGCCGGTCGGATCGGTATAGGCGCTCGGGCCACCCCAGAACCAGACCATATGGGCAATCGGGAAATAGATGAAAGTAAGCCACAGGGCCGTGAACAGGATGACGGCGGAGAACTTGATACGCTCTGCAAAGGCGCCGATAATCAGAGCTGGTGTAATGGCCGCGAACGTCATCTGGAAGCAGACAAAAACCAGTTCCGGGATGGCCACACCCTTGGTGAAGCTCTCCGTCATTGTGGTGACATCAACGCCCTTGAGGAACATCTTGGAGAAGCCGCCGACGAAGGAGTTGAGGCCACCACCGCTGGTGAAGACAAGCGAATAGCCGTAGATGACCCAGATGATCATGGCGACCGCTGCGATCGTCGTTACCTGCATGAGAACCGAAAGCATGTTCTTTGCACGGACAAGACCGCCGTAAAATAGGCCGAGACCTGGCACGGTCATCAACAGGACCAGCAGGGCCGATACCAGCATCCAGGTGGTATCACCCTTGTTGACCGTCATGGCAGGTGCCACAGCTGCGGCAGCGGCTGGTGCCGCATCCTGTGCGAAAGCAACGACCGGCGCGAGAAGCGCAACCGACGCCGCTCCGAGCCGCACGAGCGTGGTTTGGAACGTGTTGAACGACATGTAGAAAAACTCCCCTGGATCAACCGTGCTTAAAGCGCTTCTGTATTGGTTTCGCCGGTACGGATGCGCACGGCCTGCTCGATCGAGTAAACAAAGATCTTGCCGTCACCGATCTGGCCTGTCTTAGCGGCCGATGCGATGGCTTCCACGGCCTTGTCGACGACGTCGGACGCGACCGCAATCTCGACTTTCAGCTTTGGCAGGAAGCTGACGGCATATTCGGTGCCACGATAGATTTCGGTATGTCCCTTCTGGCGCCCGTAACCCTTAACCTCGGTTACGGTCAGGCCCTGAATGCCGACAGCCGTGAGGGCTTCGCGCACCTCATCCAGCTTGAATGGCTTGATAATGGCCATCACGATTTTCATGTGGTTTCCCATCCTTTGTTAATCGGCGAGCAGCCGAACTCTCCTGGCCGCTGGCTGAAGCGTGAGCAGCGACTGAGCGATTACATTCAAGGGCCGTGCCAGATTCTCGCCACAAAAATAAGTTATTGAATTATAAAGAGAAGATCGTTGTCGAGGCAACAAAATGCAAATGAGCGCCAAATAGGCGCTCATTTAATAGGCGAATTTTTTGATTTGCATAAATTTTATTCAGTTGCTCGTTTCCGAATCAGACCTTCCTGCGCAACCGAGGCAATCAGCTCACCGGAACGGGTAAACAACTGCCCGCGCGTCATGCCCCGCGCCCCGGAAGAACTCGGACTGTCCTGCGTATAAAGCAGCCAGTCATCGAGCTTCGAAGGCCGGTGAAACCACATGGCATGGTCGAGACTGGCCGCCTGGATGGACGGATCGAAAATCGTTCTTCCATGCGGATAGAGCGAGGTATCGAGCAATGTCATATCCGAGAGATAGGCAAGAACTGCCGCCTGATAATGCTGATCATCCGGCACCTCTCCGGTCGCCCGCACCCAGATGTGCTGCTCGGGTTTGAGCTTTTCCTGTGACACATAATGCACGAGCGAAACGGGACGGATCTCCACCGGACGCTTGCGGCCCCAGTATTTTTTCACCGGCTCCGGCGCATGGGCCAGAAACATCTTCTGGAACTCATCTTCAGACATCAACTGCTCTGGCTGCTTCACGTCCGGAATGGTTGCCTGATGCTCGTAGCCGGGTTCTTCCAGCTGGAAGGACGCAGACATCGCAAAAATGGCCTTGCCGTGCTGGATGCCGGTAACGCGCCGCGTGGTGAAGCTGCCGCCGTCGCGCAAGCGCTCGACCTGATAGACGATCGGCACCTTGGGATCGCCCGGCAGCAGAAAATAACCGTGCAGCGAATGGACCAGCCTGTCGGCGGTGACAGTACGCTGCGCCGCCATCAGGGCCTGGGCAATGACCTGCCCGCCGAAGACACGCTGCCAGCCGATCTGCGGGCTCTCGCCCCGAAACAGGTTTTCCTCCAGCCGCTCAAGGTCCAGTGTTTCGATCAACTGATCGATTGGCGATAGATGTTCGTTTGCCTGCGGCATTTTTAACTGTCTCCAGCGGTAGGAAGCGCGTGTTCGATGATCTATATACCCATCAGACCATTCTCAAGTGCGGCAGGAGCGAACCCATGCTGGATATGCTGATTGTTGGCGGCGGATATGTTGGCCTCTCGGTTGCTGTGGCCACGAAGCAGGCGGCGCCGCATCTCAGCGTCGAAGTGATCGAAGCCGCGCCGGAAAGCGTGTGGCAGAAGGACGAGCGCGCCTCGGCCATCATTGCCGCTGCAACGCGCATGCTGGAAGTGCTGGGCGTATGGGATGAAATTCTTCCTCATTCGCAGCCCATCACCAGCATGATTGTGACTGATTCGCGCACGTCCGATCCCGTTCGTCCGGTCTTCCTGACCTTCGATGGCGAAGTGGAAGAGGGCCGACCCTTTGCCCATATGGTTCCCAACGTCGAAATGGTCCGCGCCCTCCGCGGCGCCTGTGAACGGCTCGGCATTACGATCCGTCACGGTGTGTCGGCCACGGGCTTTGCTGCGGGTCCGCATTCCGCAAACCTGACGCTTTCCAATGGCGAGGTTCTGGAAACCAAGCTTGTGGTGGCTTGCGATGGCGTGCGCTCCAAGCTGCGCGACATGGCGGGCATCAAGACCGTTCGATGGGATTACGGCCAATCCGGCATCGTGACCACTGTCGAGCATGAGCGCCCGCATAACGGCTGCGCAGAAGAACATTTCCTGCCCTCCGGCCCCTTCGCCATTCTGCCGCTGACCGGCAATCGCTCCTCGCTGGTGTGGACGGAGCGGACAGGCGATGCCGACCGCCTCGTTGCCTCCGACGACCTGATTTTCGAAGAAGAACTGCAGCGCCGCTTCGGCCGCAAGCTGGGCGCAATCACGGTGGTGGGCGGACGCAAGGCTTTCCCGCTTGGTCTCACCCTGTCCCGCGCATTCGTAGCGCCCCGCCTTGCATTGGCAGGGGACGCAGCCCATGGCATTCACCCGATTTCCGGACAGGGCCTGAACCTTGGCTTCAAGGATGTGGCCGCTCTTGCAGAAACGATCGTCGAGGCGGACCGTCTGGGCCTCGACATCGGCGCCGTGCATATCCTGGAACGCTACCAGTCGTGGCGTCGTTTCGATACATTTCGTATGGGCGTGACGACCGATGTGCTGAACCGCCTGTTCTCCAACGACATTGCGCCGATCCGGATTGCCCGCGATTTCGGTCTGGGCGTCGTCGAGCGGTTGCCGAAGCTGA
Source organism: Affinirhizobium lemnae (assembly GCF_022968395.1). Lineage (GTDB taxonomy): Bacteria > Pseudomonadota > Alphaproteobacteria > Rhizobiales > Rhizobiaceae > Neorhizobium > Neorhizobium lemnae. The sequence continues at coordinate 27,933 of NZ_JALJQZ010000002.1, read as the reverse complement.
AGTCCTATTTCATCGGAGAAGCAGCTGGCACCAAGGCCAAAAACAGCCCCCGCCTTCTGATGGGCGAAACAATCTGAATCCCACGAACCATTTCAGTCTTCGAGGCGACGAGCCTCGGAGACCAGCATGATGGGAATGCCGTCGCGGATGGGATAGGCAACCTTCGCGGCCTCGGAGATAAGTTCGTTCGTCTCGCGATTGTAGACGAGCCGTGATTTTCCGAGCGGACACACCAGAAGATCCAGCAGCTTCGGATCAACTTTCGCCAGTTTCTCGTCCATCCTGAAAGCCTGCCGATTATTGTAGCGTTGTCTCGGAACCGCCGCTGGCGAGGAAGATCTCGGTTATGGCGATGAGCGTATCCGCCCGCGTTTTAAGGTCAGGCGCTTCAAGCAAAGCCTGCTTTTCAGCAGGGCCGAAGGGCGACATCATCGATAGCGAATTCACGAGCGTCCTGTTGCCGGCTCTTTCCACACTGTCCCAGTCAGCCTCAAGCTTGTTGGCATCGAGATAGGCCCGGAAAACGCGTAGGAGTTCCGGGCGATCAACGGTCGAATCATCTTCCTCAGAGGAAAGGTCGCTCATAAACGGCATGAAGCGCACGGTGCGATAAGGATGGCCTTCGCCGACCTCCTCCATCAGCCGGAAACGGCACACACCACTCAACGACGTGATGTAGCGACCGTCGCCCGTTTCTGCAAACGAGGTAATCCGCCCGATGCAACCCACGGAACTGAGAGCCGGGCGAATACCTTCGCCACCCTCGCCGAGAACCGGCTGGATCATGCCGATCAAGCGGTTACCCGCCAGTGCCGCATCGAACATGGCGAGATAGCGCGGCTCGAACACGTTGAGCGGCAATTGACCACCGGGGAGCAAGAGCGCCCCCGTCAGCGGAAAGACCGGGATGGTTTCCGGCAGATCCTCGCGTTTGACGTATCTGGCGTTGCCGACATGCATGAGCCCATCTTCCTCCAGAACCGAATAAATTCCACACCCTATCTGGGGCGCCAAGCCTGCTTTCACAAGGCTTTGTGCCGATATCGAAGCCGATCAGGAAAACAGGATGGACGAAAGCTTGCGCCGGGCCGCAATCGTCGCCGGATCCTTGACACCCCAGGCTTCGAAGAATTCCAGCAACTGGCGGCGCGCGCCGTCATCATCAAAGGCACGATCCTTACGCATGATGTAGAACAGGTGCTCGGCGGCTTCGTTGCGATCACCTTGGACGTTGAGGATCTTCGCAAGCTTCATGCGCGATTCGTGATGATCCGGATTGAGTGACAGCTCATGCTCCAGCGCCTGTGGATCACCCAGCTTACGGGCTTCGGCAATCTGGTTGAGCTTCAGCGAAACAGCCTGCACCTCCGGCTGCTTGGAAATGTCTTCCGGCAGCGAATCCAGCATTTGCTGCGCCCGTTCCGTCTGGCCAAGGTTGAGAAGGCACTCGATCATGCCGGCAACTGCTTTGCCGTTTTCCGGATCCGCCTGCAGAACCGCCGCGTAAAGCTGGGCCGCACCATCCGTATCGCCAGAAGTGAGAAGCCCCTTCGCCTCTTCCAGGACGGATTCGATTTCTGCAGCCTCATCCGCGCCGGCGGGACCGCCGATCTTGTCGATGAACTGGCGGATCTGGCTTTCGGGAATGGCACCCATGAAGCCATCCATCGGACGACCGTTCACGAAGGCGATGACCGCCGGGATGGACTGAATGCCCAACTGACCGGGAATGGACGGGTGATCATCGATATTGAGCTTGACCAGCTTGACCCGGCCCTGCGCTTCGTTGACCACCTTCTCGAGCGCAGGCGCGAGCTGCTTGCAAGGACCGCACCAGGGCGCCCAGAAATCAACCAGCACTGGCTGACGACGGGATTCTTCCAGCACGTCCTTGGTGAAGCCTGCCGTCGTCGTATCCTTGACGAAGCCGCCGGCAGCAGAACCGGCAGGCGTTGCCGCCGGGGAAGATCCAAAACTCATCGTTCCGGTCATCTGGCTGCCATAGCCATTGCTATACGGATTGTTCGGACCGCTCATGAATGTCTCCCCAGACGGTAAGTGTCATGCGACTTGTGCTTGAACAGATCGTATGTCAGTCCGCGACTTTCAAGACAAGCGGATCGTGACCCGTCGCCTTCAAGAAGCAAATGAGGTCGTCCCGCCCGATCGAGGTCGTCGCGTCATTGCGCAGAGGGTGGCCGTTGATGATGTCGTACTGCATCAAGCCCTCATCCAGCACGAATGTAACCTTGTTTTGCGTATCGTTGATGGCGCCGAACACGGTGACCGACCCCGGCACTACGCCCAGATATTCCAGCATCTTTTCCGGGCTGCCGAAGGACACGCGGCTGGAAGCGCCGATAATCTTGTGAATCTGCTTCAGATCCACCGTCGCACGCTCTTCCACTGTGACGACGAAGAACTGGTCCTTCTTGTCCTTCACGAACAGGTTCTTCGTATGCCCACCCGGGATCTCATCGCGCAGACTTTCCGACTCGGCGACGGTGAAAACCGGCGGATGGTTCTTGGTGCTGTGCTGAATGCCAAGCTCATCCAGAAAGGCGAAAAGCTGCTCGGCGGTCTTGGGATGGTCGGCGGTCGGGGAAGGCGTGATCATGACAAATGCAATCCGAACTCATTCAAGGGTGTCGTGGGCAGGAAGAACCTGCCGCTTTGCGCCGGACTATAGAACATCTCGCTGACGACGCCATCAGGAGAAGTGTCATATGACAGGCGCCAAACCGGCAAAATCGCAGGAAGGAAGTTTACGATCTTCGAGAACCGTCTCAGAGCGGCCAAACCTTGATTTGGTGACTTCATAAAAGCACCAGCCCGATTGATGCGAAAAATATTCATTAGTTTCAATTTCTTAGAAGAAAAAAACAAAAAATCACGCCTCGATGTCATTTCCCTGTTGCATTCAAAAAGCAGTTAGGCCATATAGCCCTCGTCGCCGCAAGACAGCGACCAACGGCCTAGCGATCTACCCCAGGCTGTTGAATTGGTGAGCGGGTGTAGCTCAGGGGTAGAGCACAACCTTGCCAAGGTTGGGGTCGAGGGTTCGAATCCCTTCGCCCGCTCCAATCCTCTCATAGGTTAAAATAAGATTGAATTGGACCTCCGCCTGAGCGGGGACTTTGCTATTTGCTCCAAACTGCTGAACCTGTAGGGTGAGGACCCCATCATCTTGTTGAAATGGTGTGAGGCGATCCGGATGAGATACGAGGCGAAAAACGCAGGCGATACTAAAGTATCGGCGAGGCTTTTCAACGATGTAGATCGCCGGATCGCCCACATTCGAAGAACGCGTGAACGGCTTCGATCTGCTGTGTCGAAGCCCTTGAATGGGTCTGGAACCCATCCATGCGTGCTTCTCCTTGCATATCTTTGCCGTTCATCGCGCCATTTCAAAAATATGATGAGGTCCTCACCCTAATCAACGTAAGCTCTCTTCTGACCCAAGATGACGACTGCCGTTGAATGACGGTTCATTTTGCCTTGAGGTTTTTCGTGCCGACCGGACTTGCCCATGCCGAGCTGATTGCCGTGCTTGCCGCCGTCACTGGTGATGAGCCGCGCGTGATGACGATTCGGTCTGGTGACGCCCTGCCCTCCGGTCCGTTTGAGCTTGCACATCGCAGCCTTCAGGCAGGACTTCGCGAATGGGTGGGCGACCAGACGGGCCATCCCGTTGGCTATCTCGAACAGCTCTATACCTTTGCAGACCGTGACCGCACCCAGGACACGGGCTACTCGCGCACCATTTCCATCAGCTATCTGGGCCTTGTGCGCGAACAGGCAGCGCCCGGTGCCGGAAAACCGGGCTGGCACGGCTGGTATGAGTATTTTCCATGGGAAGACCACCGCAAGGGCGCACCTGATTCCCTGCAAGCAATCGCGGAACATCTGCAACGCTGGGCGGAACGGGACACCTCCCGCCGAGACCATCGCCGCCGCCGTATTGAATTTGCCTTCGGGCTGCACGGCGCCGCCTGGAACGAAGACCTGACGCTTCAACGCTACGAGCTGATGTATGAGGCGGGGGTGGTTGCCGAATCAGGCGGCGAAGAATTCGTTGCAACCGGCCGGTCCATGTTTGCCGATCATCGTCGCATTCTCGCCACCGGCATTGCCCGTCTGCGTGCCAAGATCAAATATCGCCCCGTTGTCTTTGAACTCATGCCGGAAAGCTTCACTCTGCTGCAATTACAGCGCACCGTGGAGGCCTTGGCGGGCCTTACCCTGCATAAACCAAACTTCCGCCGCCTGATCGATTCGCAAGACCTCATAGAGGAAACCGGTGACGTAACCAGCGAGACCGGTGGACGCCCTGCCAAGCTTTTCCGCTACCGCCATGCGGTTCTGGAAGAGCGTGCTTTTTCCGGCTCGAAACTTCCCATCTCCCGCAATTGACATAAACTCCAAATGAGAATATCTCTGCGCCCGCGATATACTCAAGTCGAGTATAAAGGAGGTCGCGATGAATTCTCCCGTTTCCGTTTCTACGCTGTATGAGCGGGTCAGCCGGATCATGCCCAAGGCCGAATGGATGGCGCATGAGGCCGACGTTGGAGCCATCCTTGAATTGAAACGCACGAAGAACGCGGTCATTCTGGCGCACAACTATCAGACGCCCGAAATCTTCCACGGCGTGGCAGATATCGTAGGCGATAGTCTGGCGCTGGCCCGCAAGGCCATGGACGTCGATGCCGATATCATCGTTCTGGCGGGCGTGCATTTCATGGCGGAAACCGCCAAGCTGCTGAACCCGTCGAAGACTGTTCTGATCCCGGATATGCGGGCTGGCTGTTCGCTGGCCGATTCCATCAAGCCGGAAGATATCGCCCTTTTGCGACAGGCACATCCGGGCGTTCCCGTCGTGACCTATGTGAACACATCGGCTGCCGTAAAAGCCGCTTCCGATATCTGCTGCACCTCCGGCAATGCCAAGGAAGTGGTGGAATCACTCGGCGTTCCGAAAGTCCTGATGTTGCCGGATGAATATCTGGCGCAGAACGTGGCCCGACAAACCCATGTCGAACTGATTGCCTGGAAGGGCCACTGCGAGGTTCACCAGCTTTTCACGCCGCAAGATATTCGCGACCTGCGCGAGGCGCATCCGGGCGTTATCGTGCTTGCCCACCCGGAATGTCCGCCAGAGGTGGTGCTGGAAGCGGATTTTGCCGGATCGACCGCTGTGATGTCCGATTATATCGCCAAAGAGAAGCCGCCGCGCGTGGTACTTCTGACCGAATGCTCCATGAGCGACAATGTGGCGGCCAACAACCCGGATGTGGAATTCATACGCCCCTGCAATCTCTGCCCGCACATGAAGCGCATCACGCTTGCCAATATTCGCGAGGCGCTGGAAACCGGCACGCATGAGGTGACCGTGGACCCGGCGGTCGCGGACAAGGCGCGCCTTGCGGTCGAGCGTATGCTGGCCGTGAAATGAGCACGCAAAGCCCAGACCTTCCGGTCATCGTCGTTGGCAGCGGCATTGCGGGCCTGACGACAGCCCTGGCAATGGCACCGCGCAAGGTTCTGCTGATCACCAAGGCAGGTCTTGGGCAGCAGACCTCCAGCGCCTGGGCGCAAGGGGGCATTGCCGCAGCCGTCGGCCCTGATGACAGCGCAGAGCTTCATCTCTCTGATACGCTGGCCGCTGGCGATGGTTTGGTGGACGAAGAGGCGGCACGCTTCATTCTCACCCGTGCTGCCGATGCCATCCACTGGCTGGAACGTCAGGGGGTGCAATTCGACAGAACGTCAGATGGCGAATTCTCGCTCGGGCTCGAAGCCGCCCATTGCCGTCGTCGTATTGTGCATGCCAGCGGCGATGCCTCCGGAGCTTCCGTCGTCAATGCCTTGATCCGACAGGTGCTGGATACGCCTTCCATAACCGTGATGACAGGAGCGCAAGCGCAGCGCCTGCTGGTGGCGGAAGGCCGGGTTGTGGGCGTGGAAATTTCCGCTGGCGGTTCAACCGAAACGCTCCTCGGCAGCACCGTGGTGCTGGCAACCGGCGGCATTGGCGGGCTTTACGAGGCAACGACCAATCCAACCGGCAATTTTGGCCAGGGCATTGCGCTTGCCGCGCGCGCCGGTGCCACGCTTGCCGATATGGAATTCGTTCAGTTCCACCCCACCGCACTTGCCAGCCCGCGCACGCCGCTTGCTCTCATCAGCGAGGCGGTGCGCGGCGAAGGTGCGGAACTGCGCAACGAACGGGGCGAGCGCTTCATGGCCGACGTGCCGGGTGCTGAACTTGCCCCGCGCGACGTGGTGGCGCGTGCCATCAGCGCGGAAATTGCCCGTGGCGGGCGCGTGTTTCTCGATGCGCGGCCAGCCCTGGGAAATCGCTTCGCGGCCCGTTTCCCCGGCATTACAGCCCTCTGCCATGAGGCCGGTATCAATCCTGCACGGGAGGCAATCCCCGTCCGCCCCGCTGTTCACTACCACATGGGTGGCGTGGCAACCGATCTCGCCGGACGCACCAGCGTGGAAGGTCTGTGGGCCGTGGGCGAAGTGGCGGCAACCGGCCTGCATGGCGCAAACAGGCTGGCCAGCAACTCGCTGCTGGAAGCAACGGTGATGGGACTTGTAGCGGCAGGAGACATCGCCCGCACCCCGCCGCATCCGGCACCGGCCTATCTGGAACCGCTGGAGGCCCGGCGCGTGGCACCACCCGATGCAAATCTTCGCGGATTGGTCTCGCGCAGCCTCGGCGTGCTGCGGCATGAGACGGGATTGAAGCAGGCGCTCCACCAGCTCCGGCCACTGGCGCTGGCACAGGGTTCGGATGCTGCGCTTGTTGCACTTGCTATCGCCGCCTTCGCGCTCAACCGGCGGGAATCGCGTGGTGCCCATGCGCGGACGGATTTTCCGCAAACCTCGGACCAACCAACCCGCCAGTTCCTCACCCTGCCCGAAATCATCGAACGCACGCGGACGCTAGAAAACGCACCGCTACCACTCACCGCCTGAGACAAGGTTTTCACAATGCAGCTTGCCCCCCTGCCCCGCCCGGTATTCGAACCGGCTGTTCGTCTGGCGCTTCAGGAAGATCTGGGCGCTGCGGGTGACATTACCTCCGCCGCCGTCGTACCGGCAGGCCACCGCTCGCGGCTGGAATTTCGCGCCCGTCAGGCCGGGTGCCTTGCGGGCGTGGATGTGGCAGCGCTCGCCTTCGAACTCATCGACCCCACCATTCGCATGCTAAGCCATGTAAAGGACGGTGAGCGGCTGGAACCCGGCACGCTGATTGCGACCGTCGAAGGTTCATCCCATGCGCTTCTAACGGCGGAGCGCACGGCTCTGAACTTCATGGGGCATCTTTCCGGCGTGGCGAGCGTCACGCGCTCCATCGTCGATACGATTTCGGGCACCAAGGCAAAGCTTGCCTGCACACGCAAGACGACACCGGGCCTGCGGGCGCTGGAAAAATACGCCGTGCGGGCGGGCGGCGGCATCAACCACCGCTTCGCGCTTTATGACGCCATCCTCATCAAGGACAATCACATCGCCATTGCAGGCGGCGTGAGAGCCGCGATCCACAGCGCCAAGGCCGCCGCAGGCCACATGGTTAAGATCGAGATCGAGGTGGATACGCTCGATCAGCTGCGTGAGGTGCTGGACGAAGGCGTCGATGCCGTGCTGCTCGACAACATGACGTCTGCGCAGCTTGCGCAAGCCGTGGCGCTGGTGGATGGCCGCGCACTCACCGAAGCCTCCGGCGGCATCACACCCCACACCGCCCGCGCCATTGCCGAAAGCGGCGTCGATCTTCTCTCCGTCGGCTGGATCACCCACAGCGCCCCGACACTCGATATCGGGCTGGATTGGCAGGCGAATGGGTGAGAAGACATGGGCGGACGCCGATACAATAAATCAGTTCGAGGGAGTAGCCACGGTTTTGATCGCCTCTGCCATCAAGCTTGGCACATTCACGTTGTCCATATCCTCATCTTTAAAACGCCTAAACGCACCAATCATTAGCATGATTGTTATAGCGCTTATCGAAAGAAGCGGAGCAACAAATAGGCTCACCATTACTAGGCCCGGAACGAACACGACGGGACCCACAAGCAATTGCTTAAAGACGTGATACGACATAACTGACATACCTACAATCACAAGAATAGCTATCGACACTGCCATATAGCGCATCAAGATACGCTGACGGATCTCGCGAATTACAAGAATGCGTTGATGGGCATCGGCATCTAGGGACGTCGCTTCTAAGCGGGACTCTATCTCGTTCAAACGCTTTTTGAGCCCGACCAACTCTTGCGAATCAGTTGGCGCAGTATCGACAGGCAATTCAACAGGGAGGTCGCTAGCCATTACCGGGGATTTGCCCGTTTAAATTCGTAATGAGCTTGAATGAGGTCATTCGGGATCGGCGCGAAGTAACCCCATCGCCTTGTTGACATGTCCCAAGGACCATTTGGCTCATGGGTTAGATCTGAAAGCCTCATGGCGGTCATATGTCCATAAATTCTGTAAATCTGCTCTAGCAGATTATCGTCGTGAGGCGCAATCGGTGCCTGCGGGACAGCAACCTCAGAAACGGCATCAATACCTTGTACGCGGAAGGCGTTATAAACATCGGGTATTACAGGCCCATACTTCCAGGCTTCAATTTTATTATAGATTAAAGGTGCCTTGCGCATTTCAAGATGCCAACCATGAGAAATGTAAACCAGCTTTAGAAGCTGCATGATAGACAATACCCGACCATCGCGTTTCGCCCGTTCAACGAACCAGTTGGCTATCTGTCGTGCGTCGTACATCTAACCCTCCTGTTCAAGATCGCAGTTTATCGATTTATATGGTGTACATGGTGAACACTTCAAATCACCATTCAACACGAACGATATGCGTCCGCAGCCGTTCACCTCTAACACCTTTCATATACCCTTTGAAGTATCAGGACACATATTGCGAAGAACTCATATGGACTACTCTCTTTCAGTCCGCCCTCTGCCCACATAACGCGATTGCCGGCGAATGCGGCGGCAGGTCTGTTCTTGCTCCAGCACATGGACCTTCAACAGCGCCCAAGCCATCGCAGGTCATATTACCCCTCGAGAACTTGCTATTACTTCTTCTTCGCCTGATCGTGGTGCCATTTGATGGCGTAGAACATGCCGATGCCAAGAACGAGGATCTTGAACGGAAAGAAGACGTAAGGGAACCAATCCCAGACAGAGGCGGATTGCATGCGCATATCTCTGCACTATTGAGTACGCGGACCAGTAGCCCGAAACATCAGCCTTCGACATTGGCCATGTTGACGCATATCAAATCCAGGACGGTAGGGAAGCCTAGAAGCTCCCCGCCCTTTGCCCGATGTAACGCGATTGCGGGCGAATGAGGCGGCCGGTCTGTTCCTGCTCCAGCACATGGGCCGTCCAGCCTGCCATGCGGCCAGCGGCAAACACGTTCGTGAAGCTTTCACGCGGGAAGCCGACCGCTTCCAGCACCAGGGCTGTGTAGAACTCCACATTGGTTTGCAGCGGGCGAAGCGGCTTCTTTTCCTTCAGAAGTTCCAGTGCAACAGCCTCCACCTTGCCCGCAAAACCGATGCGCTCTGATCCCTCCTTGAGCCTCGAGACAGCACCCTTCAGCACATTGGCGCGTGGATCGCGCACGCGGTAGATGCGGTGCCCGAAGCCCATCAGCCTCTCGCCGCGTGCCAGCGTATCTGTCAGCCAGGGCCGGATGTTCTTCTCCGTGCCGATAGCGTCCAGCATATCGAGAACCGGCCCCGGCGCGCCGCCATGCAGAGGCCCTTTCAGAGCACAGAGCCCACCAACGACGGAAGAGAACATTCCGGCCTTGGTCGAAGCAATGACCCGCGCCGTGAAGGTGGAGGCGTTCAGACCGTGATCCGACACGGTGGCGAGATAGGTGTCGAGCGCTGTAACCTTGTCGCTCGTGGGCATTTCATTGCGCAGGAGCTTGAGAAAATCCTCCGCATGCGAGAGGGAGGCATCCGGCGCGATGGGTTTGAGGCCCGATGCTTGCCGCGCAATGGCCGCCGTGAAAACCGGCACCGCGCCAACCGCCATGACGTGATGCGGCAGGTGTTCCTCATCTGGTAGGGCAGAGAGCAGAAGGCGCAAGCGTTCGACCGCGTTGAGGTGGGCGAGACCCGGCAGAAGCGGCTGCATCAGCGTGTGCGCCCGCACCCGCGCCTTGCCGAGAGCCTCCCGTATGCGAGCCGCATCCATTGGCTCCGGTGTCAGGTCGCGCCACAAGAGTTCCAGCACCTGCTCGAAGGACCAGTCAGCAAGCTGATGAAGATGAAAACCGCTGATGATGAGTTCACCCGCCTGCCCATCCACATGGCTGAGGCGGGTTTCCGCCGCCACGACATCATCCAGACCCGCAGCAACCGACTGACCTGCAAGGGTTTGTGCAACAGCGTTGATCGTCATCTCTCTACTCCTCAAACATATCGAATTGCCTTGAGGATGTTGCAGTGCAACTATATGGTCAATCTTGATCGATATAATCAATGTCAGAATATTTATCATGGCCGACAAGTTCATCACCGCCGATGCCGCCGCCGCCGAACTCGGCATAAGCCGCGCCACGCTTTACGCCTATGTGAGCCGCGGCCTGGTTCAAACGAGTGGAACGGCGGATGATCCACGCCGCAGGCTCTACAGCGTGCATGACATCGAGGCACTGAAGAAGCGCAAGAGCGTGGGCCGCAAGCCGAAGGAGGCGGCAGCGCAGGCTCTGGATTGGGGCCTGCCGGTGCTGACATCCTCCATTACGCGGATTTCCGATGCCCGTCTGGCCTATCGCGGGCAGGATGCGGTGGAACTCGCGGAAAGTGCTGCGCTGGAAGATGTGGCTCGCCTTCTCTGGCAGTGCGGTGAGTTCGATCCCTTTGAAGATACGAAGGCGCAGCCGAATGCCTGGGAGCCGGAGCTTCTGGCGCTGACCGAGCCTCTGCCACTGACGGAACGCTGCCAGACTCTGCTGCCTTTTCTGGATGCAGGCCGCATGACCGCCTGGAAGCGGGACAACCGTCGCCTATGGCCCAGTGCGAGCGCCCTTTTGCGCGGCATTGCGGCAGCGTCCGTCAATGCTCAGTCAAGTATCAAACCTCTCCATCTGTTTCTCGCAGAACACTGGGGCTTAGATGATAAAGAGGCCGATCTGATACGGCGAGCTCTCGTTCTTCAGGCCGATCATGAGCTGAACGCCTCCGCCTTTGCCGTGCGGGTTGTCGCTTCTACCGGTACATCCCTCGGTGCCTGCCTTAATGCCGGGCTTTCCGCCCTGAGCGGCCCCATGCATGGCGGCATGACCAGCCTTGTGGAACTGCTGTTCGATGAGCTGGAACGGGTGGGCAATGCGGAGCAGGTGGTGGAGGAGCGTTTGCGGCGGGGCGAAAGCATTCCTGCCTTCCACCACCCGCTTTACCCCAATGGCGATCCGCGCGCGGCTGCCCTTTTGCCGCATCTGCCTGCCGATCCTTTGAGAGACGATCTTCTGCGGGTCATGCTGGAAACGGCGGGCCAGCTGCCCACCTGCGATGTGGCGCTGGTGGCCCTGCGGCGCAGCCTCAGGCTTCCGCGCGGTTCCGCCCTGGCGCTTTTCGCCATTGCCAGAACCGTGGGCTGGATTGCCCACGCGCTCGAACAGCGGCAGGATGAGAAGCTCATTCGTCCCCGCGCTCGCTATGTCGGCCCGGAAATTTCGTAAGCACTGCGAAAAAAATCGCATCCGCTTCGGAATAAATTTCATTGCCGCTGCGTATATTGGGGCATGAGCGACAAGAGAAACCCGTTCGATGTTCTAAACCAGCTGGCAACGCTTCGGCGTTATGCCCGTTCGCTCGTTCGCAACGCGGACGATGCGGAAGATCTGGTGCATGATGCATTGGTGCGCGCCTACGAGAAGAAATCGACATTCCGCACCGGCGGCAACCTGCGCAACTGGCTGCTCTCCATCGTTCACAACACGCATATCGACCGGCTGCGCCGTCAGCGTTCGACGGACAACCGGCACAATGCAGCAGCCGAGGTGGCGGAAACCGCGCATCATCCGGACCCGGATCAATCCATCCGGCTGAAGCAGTTGCGGGAAGCCTTCTTTGCTTTGCCGGAAGAGCAGCGCGATGCGCTGCATCTGGTGGCCATTGAAGGGCTTTCCTACCAGGAAGCCGCCAATGCGCTGTCCATTCCCGTCGGCACGCTGATGTCGCGCATTTCCCGCGCACGCCAGCGCCTGCGGGAGTTCGAAGAAAGCGGCCGCAAGCCGCTGGATGCCAATCACCTGAGACTAATTGAAGGGGGCCGCGATGACACCCGTTGACCCGATCCAGAGTTCCGATCTCGAAGCCTATATCGACGACCAGCTGACAGCCAGCCGTCGGATCGAGGTTGAATCCTATCTGTCGGAAAACCCGGATGTGGCCGCGCGCGTCATGGCGGATCTGGCGATCCGTGGCGAACTTCGCCTGGCTTTGTCGAGCGGGCGTAACCATGGTCGGGCCGAAACGCGGGAGGCTGCACGCCGCCTTCAATCTGCCCTTTCGCGAGGTGCCTACCTGCGCACGTTTCAGCGAATGGCGGCAACGGTGGCGCTGGTGGCGGCAGGATGGATGCTGAGCCAGCATTACGGCCCGCTGACCATTTCCAAGGTAGAGGCTTCCACCCCGGCACCGGCCTTCGTGGAAGAGGCCATACGGGCGCATGATACTTCGCAGCTGCGGGAAACAATGCCCTCCCAGGCAGGCTCGTCGCGCTACGATGCGGCGGAAATCCGCTCGGCAACCGCCATTGTGATCCCGCAGATCCCGAAGGAGTGGAAGGTCAGCGACGTGCAGATTTTCCCATCCGCCTTCGGTCCGAGCGTCGAGATGTCGCTGACGGATGAAGAAGAGAGGAAGCTTTCGCTCTTTGCCGTGCGTCCCGGCTTTTTTGCCGTGCAGCAGGTGGCGCAGGCCCGAGAAGGCGGCACGCAAGCCTCCTACTGGCAGATTGGCGAAGTGGCCTATGCGCTGGTTTCGGAGCGGCAGGATGCCTCCCGCCTCAACCAGGAGGCGGAGCGCCTTGCCCGCTCTCTCTACTGAACATGAAGAACAACCAACAGGAGTAAGCCATGAATCCGCGTTTTGGATACAATCCGGCCATCCAGTCCCAGGCCGCCTTTGACGAGGGACTGCGCAAGCACATGCTGCGCGTTTACAACTATATGGGCCTCGGCCTCATCATCACCGGTATCGTTGCCTTCATCGTCGGCACGACGCCTGCCCTGTACGTGCCGATCTTCTCCAGCCCGCTGAAGTGGGTGGTGATGCTGGCCCCGCTCGCCTTCGTCTTCTTCTTCTCCTTCAAGCTGCAGACGATGTCGGCCTCCGCCGCGCAAATGACCTTCTGGGCCTTCTGTGCCGTCATGGGCCTGTCGCTCGCTTCCGTGTTCCTCGTGTTCACCGGCGCCAGCATCGCACGCACCTTCTTTATCGCCGCCACCATGTTCGGCGCAACCAGCCTCTACGGCTATGTGACGAAGCGTGATTTGGCAAAGTTCGGTTCGTTCCTGATCATGGGTCTGATCGGTGTGATGATCGCCTCGATCGTCAACATCTTCCTCGGCTCCAGCGCGCTACAGTTTGCTGTCTCCGTTATCGGCATCATCGTCTTCGTCGGCCTGACTGCCTGGGACACCCAGAACATCAAGGAGCAGTATGCCGAAAACTTCGACCAGGAAAGCCAGCAGAAGCTTGCCGTGTTCGGCGCTCTCTCGCTCTACCTGAACTTCGTCAACATCTTCCAGCTTCTGCTGAGCCTTACGGGTCAGCGCGAAGAGTAACCAAGTCCAAACAACCTCAAGGAGGAACTCTACAATGGACTACAACGACCGCCAGGCGATCGAGGGTTTGTTCGGCAAGCTTTCCCACGTGGAAAGCCAGTCCGGACCACGCGATGCGGAAGCGGATGCCTTCATTCGTGATCGCATCGCCAGCCAGCCCGGAGCACCCTATTTCATGGCGCAGACGATCGTTGTGCAGGAACAGGCGCTAGACCAGGCGCAGCGGCGGATCGAGGAGCTGGAATACCAGCTTTCGTCCCGCCCTGCGTCGGGCGGCGGCTTCTTCTCCAGCCTGTTCGGCAGTTCGCAGCCCGCACGCACTGCACCGCAAGCATCGCATCAGGGCATGATGCCAGGTGGCATGCAGGCTGGCCCCCGCAACCCCGGCAATCCCTGGGGTGGCCAGCAGCAGGGCTATGGTCACGCGCAACCGGCCCGTGGCGGCGGCTTCCTCGCCGGTGCTGCACAGACAGCCATGGGCGTGGCTGGCGGCGTGCTTCTAGGTAACGCCATTGCCGGCATGATTGGCGGCGACGAGGCGCAGGCAGCCGAAACTCCCACCGAGGAACCGGCAGATGATGCAGGCATGGAAGAAGACATGCAGTTCTGATTTCTATCCCTCTTGATAGACGGACTTGAACTTGCCCGGACTGAAAGGTCCGGGCATTTTTATAGCGTGAAACCGCTCAACCTTTGAGCCAGCATCGTGAGCCCGTCCACATCGGCATTGGCAACGGCAAAGCGTAGATACTGCTCCTGACCGGGCCCGAAATAGCTGCCTGGAATGCAAGAAACACCAGCCCTTTTGGCGAGCGCTTCAGCGACCTGTGCCGATTGCATACCTTCGAAAGGGTGCCGCACGAAGGCGAAATAGGCCCCCAACGCATCGAGCTTCCAGTCCGAAACGCTGTGCATGACGTAGGACAGGGCCCTTGCGCGTCTCAGAATTTCCTGTCTGTTCTCCTCCCGCCAATCGGCAAGAAGCGGCAACGCGGTAGCCACGGCAGCCTGACCCGCGCGCGGCGCACAGATCTGCAGATTATCCATGACCTTCGCCACCTGCGCGATGAAAGCGGGACCAGCCGTGATGGCACCGAGCCGATGGCCGGGGATACAGAAGCTCTTTGAGAAACTGTAGAGCGAGACGATGGAACTTTCCCAGTCCGGACGTGAGAAAAGCGCATGGGGTGCGGCACCGGCTGAGGGCAGAAAATCCCGATAGGTTTCATCGAGGATCAGCCAGATACCACGGGAATGGCAGAGATCCGCAATCTCGGCCAACAACTCGGGCGGATAAATGGCACCCGTCGGATTATTGGGTGAAACGAGAGCAAGCGCCTTTACATCCGGACCAATCTGCGCCTCGATATCCGCCGCCGTCGGGAGGAAGCCGTTCTCCGCCCGGCACTCGACAAGCTTGGTTGCGATCCCCAGCATGGCGAGCGTGGTCTGGTGGTTGAAATAGTAGGGATTGGTCATCAGGACGGTATCGCCTGCACCAGCAACAGCCATGATTGCGCAGATGAAGGCCTGGTTGCAGCCGGACGTGATGTGCACATGTCCCGGCGAGAGAGACGCCCCGTAAACCTCGCTGACATGCGCAGCGTAAGCCTCCCGCAAAACACCATCGCCCTCGATTGGGCCGTAGCCGGTCGAGGCGCGCGAGGATGCCGCTTCGCCCAGAAGCTGAAGCATTTTCGGGTGCGTAGGATAGCCCGGTACCGCCTGCGACAGGTCAATCAGTGGACCTTTTGCACCATCATAGGCCCGCGCCCAGGCCTGCACGGAGGGTACTGGCGGAGGTGAAATCTGTTCGATCAAAGGGTTGAAGGCGGGCACGGATGACATGGTGTTCAGCAATCTCAGTTCAGACTCTCTGGCCAGCACCAGCATGGCTCAACGCCAAAATGTCAATTGATTTAGAAGATCTTTTCGTTCGATATTGCTGAAAGCGAAGGCAGGATAGTCCGTCGCCCATTTTTACAGCAGCAATCGGGATTGTGGTCATGGTCTGGAATGATGAGAAACTGGCGGCACTGCGGGCAAAGTATGGAGAGGGCAGCGAGATCTTCGATCCGGCCTTTGCCAAGGTCGGCACCAAGGTTTTCAAGAACGGAACGCGGGCCGCTCCCTATGCCGGCATCCCCACTCTCCTCTACGCACCACACCTTGCCGTCGCAGCCGACAACCCGGATTTTCAGGATCTTCAGGTCGCCCTGATCGGCGTCCCGATGGATCTTGGCGTCACCAACCGTCCCGGCTCACGCTTCGGGCCACGCGCACTCCGCTCGATCGACCGCATCGGCCCCTATAACCACGTGCTTGGCTGTACACCGGTGCACGAGTTGCGGGTTGCCGATATCGGCGATGTTCCCTTCCGCAGCCGATACCGGCTCGAGATGAGCCACGAGGATATTGAAAAGCGCTTCAACCAGATCGTCGATGCAGGTGTTGTACCGCTCGCCGTTGGCGGCGATCACTCGATTACCCATTCCATTCTCAAGGCAGTCGGCAAGAACAGGCCCGTCGGACTGATCCATATCGATGCCCATTGCGACACCGGTGGCTCTTTCGACCAGACGAAATTTCATCATGGCGGGCCGTTCCGCAATGCCGTTCTGGATGGCGTGCTGGATCCAACCCGAACGATACAGATCGGCATTCGCGGTTCATCGGAATATCTCTGGGAGTTTTCCTACGAGAGCGGGATGACGGTCATTCATGCCGAAGAGGTGACCGGGCTCGGGCTTCCAGCCATCATCGAAAAGGCGCGCGCCATCGTCGGCGACGGCCCAACCTACATGTCCTTCGATATCGATAGCCTCGATCCGGCTTTTGCACCTGGTACAGGCACGCCGGAAGTGGGAGGCCTGACGACGCGCGAAGTTCTGGAACTACTGCGCGGCCTGAAGGGCATCAACCTTGTCGGCGGCGACGTGGTGGAAGTGGCGCCCGAATATGACGCCACTCACAATACGGCTCATGCGGGGGCACAGGTTCTGTTCGAACTGCTGAGCCTGATGGCCTTCAGCCCTGCATTGAAAACCTGAAAAGGAAGCTGGCCGTTGACCGAAACGGCCAGCTTGATCCTCAATCAGCTCTTGGAGAAGACGTAATCGGTTTCCTGGCGAAGCACTTCGCCGGGGCGCAGCACCGCATTCGGGAAGCCCGGGTGATTGATGGCATCCGGCCAGATCTGCGTTTCCAGGCAAAGCCCCGCATAAGGACCGTAGAGCTTGCCGGAGAGACCGGGAACGGTCGGCTTCAGCTTGAAGCCGCCATAGAGCTGAACCCCCGGCTCCGTGGTGCGGACTTCCAGAGAAACGCCGGAATTGACGCTGCGTACCAGCGCGACAGACCGCTTCTCCACACGTTGGCTGGAGAGGCAGTAATTATGGTCGAAATCCACCTGCGCGCCGTTTTCATCCGTGCGGCGCAATGAGCCAAGCTGTCGCAGATCCATAGGGGTTCCTGCCACAGGCAACTGCTTGCCTGTCGGCACCTGATGTTCGTCGAGCTCCAGATAATGATCGGCGGCAATCATGATGTCGTGGCCCAGCGTATCGTCCCGGCCATCGAGGTTGAAATAGGTGTGCTGGCAGATATTCGCGAGCGTCGGCGCGTCCGTCACGCTCTCATAGACCACGTTCAGAACACCCTCATCCTTCAATTCATAGGTCGCGGTGACCGTGCAATTGCCGGGATAGCCGCCGCGGCCATCGGGATCGGTGACTTGCAGGATAACCTTGTTTTCGGCATGCGCAACAATCGTCCAGTTGGTCTTGCCCAACCCATCGCTGCCGCCATGCAGATGCGTATTGCCGTTCTGGTTCAGATCCAGCTGATAATGCCTGCCATCCAGCGTGAACTGGCCTTTGCCGATGCGATTGGCGACACGCCCCGGTGTCGCACCAAAATAGGAGGAATACTTAGGATAATCATCGAAATTGTCGAAGCCCAGCACCAGCGGTGCGTCGTGTCCTTCAAGGCGCAGATCCTGAATGACAGCACCCCAGGTGATGACATGGGCGGTCAGCCCGCCGCCGGAAATCTTCACCCGGTAAACCGTTTCGCCCTTGGGAGTGGTGCCGAAGATTTCGCCCTGCGTCGTCATCATTATCGTCCTTTCGAATTTGCGCGGCAAACTGCGTCAAAATCCTGCGCTTCGCAATCCTTGAAATATATCAGCGGGCGAGTTGCCGCGTTGCCTGCTCCAGCCCCTGCAAAGTCAGCGGAAACATGCGGTCATTCAGCAGCTGACGCATGATGACAAGCGATTGCGTATAGTCCCAATGCCCCTGCGGCACCGGATTGATCCAGGCGACACGATGAAAATGCCCGGTCATCCGGGCGATCCATGCGGCTCCCGGCTCCTTATTCCAGTGCTCGACGGAACCACCCGCATGGGTGATCTCATAGGGGCTCATAGTGGCATCACCGACGAAGATGACCTTATAGTCCGGGCCATAGCTGCGCAGGATATCGGTAACCGGCAGACGCTCGGACCGGCGGCGATTGTCGCGCCACACGCTCTCGTAGAGGCAGTTGTGGAAGTAGAAATGCTCCAGATGCCGGAACTCGGAGCGGGCCGCAGAAAACAGTTCCTCGACCACCATGACATGATCGTCCATTGAGCCGCCGACATCGAAGAACATCAGCAGCTTCACAGCGTTGCGCCGCTCCGGCCGCGTCTGCACATCGAGATAGCCGTGTTCAGCGGTAGAGCGAATGGTGCCGGCAAGATCCAGCTCGTCCGCAGCCCCTTCGCGTACCCAGCGGCGCAGGCGCTTCAAAGCGATCTTGATGTTGCGGGTGCCGATTTCGCGGCTATCGTCGAAGTCGAGGAACTCGCGTTTGTCCCACACCTTCACCGCCTTGCGGTGGCGCGAGCCTTCCTGGCCGATCCGAACGCCTTCCGGGTTATAGCCATAGGCACCGAAGGGAGAGGTTCCGGCGGTGCCGATCCATTTGGAGCCGCCCTGATGGCGGCCTTTCTGCTCTTCCAACCGTTTTTTGAGCGTTTCCATCAGCTTGTCGAAGCCGCCAAGCGACTCGACGAGCGCCTTCTCTGCCGGCGTCAGATGCTTCTCGGCCAGCTTGCGCAGCCAGTCTTCCGGCAGCGTTTCGACATCGACGCCATCTGCACCTGAGATAGCCGTCAGACCCCGAAAATGCTGAGAGAACACCTGATCGAAACGGTCGATGAACCGCTCATCCTTCACAAGCGCCGTTCGCGCAAGGAAATAGAAGGCTTCGACATCGAAATCCGCAAGCCCTGCTTCCATTCCTCCCAGCAGATCCAGGAATTCCCTGAGCGTCACCGGGACCTTCGCTTGTCTAAGCTTCAGGAAGAAGGGGATGAGCATGATGCCTTACCGAATTCCAATCTGCTCCAGATCATAATGCGTGGTCTGGTAGATCTCGTTGATCCAGTTGCCGAAAAACAGATGCGCATGGCTGCGCCAGCGGTTCTGCGGCGTCAGTGTAACATCGTTATGCGGGAAATAATTGTGCGGCATCTTGATCGGCACGCCCGCGTTCACATCCCGGAAATATTCGTCCGCCAGCGAGGTGGAGTCATATTCCACATGGTTGAACATATAGAGCCGGTTGCCGCGCTTCTCGTGCACGAGGCAAACGCCCATCTCATCGGATTCCATCAGGATTTCCAGACCCGGCACCTTTTCGATATCGGCTCGGCGCACCTCCGTCCAGCGGGACACCGGCACCTGGAAATCATCCGAGAAGCCATTGAGATAGATGGAGGACGGGCAGAGATTGCGGTGACGATAGACGCCGAACGCCTTGGTCTTCAGCTCATGCTTCGGCACCTTGTGGAAGTGGTAGATGGCCGCCATCGCGCCCCAGCAGACATTCAGCGTTGAATGGACATTGGTCTCCGTCCAGTCGAAGATCTGCTGCATCTCGTCCCAATAGGTCACATCTTCATATTGCAGCGTTTCGACCGGCGCGCCGGTGATGATGAAGCCATCGAACTTGCGGTGCTTCACCTCTTCCCAAGTCTCGTAGAAGGATAGAAGGTGCTCTTCAGAGGTGTTCTTTGCCTTGTGGCCACCGATCCGTACAAGAGACAGCTCTACCTGCAAGGGAGAAGCGCCGACCAGGCGTGCCATCTGCACTTCGGTCTTGATCTTGTTCGGCATGAGATTGAGCAGGCCGATCTGCAGCGGGCGGATATCCTGCCGCACGGCCACCGTCTCGGTCATGACCCGAACGCCTTCATTGACCAACGTCTCAAAAGCGGGAAGCGTATCTGGAATCTTGATCGGCATGGTTCGAACTCGACAAAAACAAAAAAACCGGTGGCGATAGTCGCGACCGGTCCGGGGAAAAGGATTTGTCTCTCTTCTCGCGGCCCTTTAGCGACTTATTTAACGTGGCTGCAAGCCGACCGGCCAAATCACCACGATGAGCCTTCTAAATAGGCCCTTATTCCGCCGAGGTCAATGAGGGGGTGGGAGACGCACTCCCCGCCTACCGCTCGCGCCTCGCCATGAACGCCAGCCGCTCGAAGAGATGCACGTCCTGCTCGTTCTTCAGAAGGGCACCGTGCAACTTTGGCAGCGCGTTCTTCACGTCGGCGCGCAGATCGTCCGGATCCACATCGTCGGAAACCAGAAGCCGGATCCAGTCGAGCGCCTCGGATGTTGAGGGCTTCTTCTTCAGCCCCGGCATCTCGCGGATCTCGTAGAACTGGGTCAGCGCCGCGCTCACCAGTTTCTGCTTGATGCCGGGATAGTGCACTTCCACGATGCGCGACAGCGTCTCGGCATCCGGAAAGCGGATATAATGGAAGAAGCAGCGACGCAGGAAGGCATCCGGCAGCTCCTTCTCGTTATTGGAGGTAATGATGACAATGGGCCGCACCTTGGCTTTCACGGTCTCGCCTGTCTCGTAGACGTGGAATTCCATGCGGTCGAGTTCCTGAAGAAGGTCGTTCGGAAACTCGATGTCGGCCTTGTCGATCTCGTCGATCAGAAGCACGATCTTTTGTTCTGCGGCGAAGGCCTGCCACAACTTGCCGCGCCGGATATAGTTGGAAACCTCGTTGACACGCGGATCGCCCAGCTGGCTATCGCGCAGGCGCGAAACGGCATCATATTCATAGAGCCCCTGCTGCGCCTTGGTGGTGGATTTGATGTTCCACTCGATCATCTCCAGACCGAGCGCCGCCGCCACCTGTCGCGCCAGCTCGGTTTTGCCGGTGCCGGGTTCACCTTTCACCAGAAGCGGGCGTTCCAGCCGGATCGCGGCATTGACGGCGACCATCAAATCCTTGTCGGCAATGTAGTCGGCGGTTCCGGTAAACTGCATCTCTCATTCTCCCTGCTGGCCGCGAACCTAATAAGTGAGATGACGTGAAGCAAGAGTGCCGGAAAACCGGCGAATCCCGCTTTCCTTCTACGCCGCGAATAGGCTATGGGCAGACCCCATGAGCACACCGACATTTTCCATTCTTCTGGGCGGCAACATTACCGTGACGGACCGGCTGCGTGCCGTGACGAAAGGCAGCCGCGTGATCGCCGCCGATAGCGGCATTCGCCACGCAAGCGCGCTGGGCCTGATACCGGAAATATGGGTCGGGGATTTCGATTCCAGTGACGATGCGCTGAAGGCCGCCTATCCGAAGATCGAGCGCCGCGCCTACCCCGCCTCCAAGGCCGCGACGGACGGAGAGATCGCGATTGCGGAAGCGATTTCACGCGGCGCGGAGCGGTTGATCCTCGTTGGTGCGCTGGGTGGAGAACGGTCGGACCATGTGCTGCAACACTATCTCTCGGCCCTCAGCCTTGCTGAAGACAATTTCGAGGTCATGCTGACCTCTGGCGAGGAAGAAGCCTTCCCGCTGTGCAATGATGCGGGAATGGAGCTGGACCTGCCCAAGGGTTCGCTGTTTTCGGTGCTCGGCTTTACGGTGCTGGAAGGATTGACTGTCCGCAACGCGCGCTATCCTTTGAAGAATTTCAAACTGACCTTCGGCTCCTCCCGGACCATCTCGAATATTGCAGAAGGGATGATTTCGGTCACGCTCTCCAAGGGTCGCGCCATGCTGCTGGCCCGCCCCTATGACATGTCGGGAGCCTGACGCACATGGCACCTCCCATTCTCAAGCTCGATGACATTCGCTTAAGCTTCGGTGGCACACCGCTGCTCGACGGCGCCAACTTTCAGGTTGAGCCCGGCGACCGTATCTGTCTTGTGGGACGCAACGGTTCAGGCAAATCCACCCTGATGAAAATCGCTGTGGGGCTTGTGGAAGCGCAATCGGGCGAAGTCTTCCGCCACCCTTCCTCCACCATCCGCTATCTGGAACAGGCGCCGGATTTTGCCGGATACACGACGGTGCAGGCCTATTGCGAGGCGGGACTGGGGCCGGGTGACGACCCGTACCGCGTGACCTATCTGCTCAGTCATCTGGGCCTGACG
This sequence comes from Affinirhizobium lemnae, assembly GCF_022968395.1. Classification (GTDB taxonomy): domain Bacteria; phylum Pseudomonadota; class Alphaproteobacteria; order Rhizobiales; family Rhizobiaceae; genus Neorhizobium; species Neorhizobium lemnae. The sequence continues at coordinate 5,646 of NZ_JALJQZ010000002.1, read as the reverse complement.
GGTGAGGAAGATCCGCGCCGTCTGTCCGGTGGCGAAGCACGCCGTGCGGCACTTGCCCGTGTCATGGCGCCGGAACCCGACATCCTGATGCTGGACGAGCCGACCAACCATCTGGACCTGCCGACCATCGAATGGTTGGAAGGCGAAATGCTGAAGAGCCGCAGTGCACTGGTTCTCATCTCGCACGACCGCCGCTTTCTCGAAAAGGTTTCGACCGCCGTCGTCTGGCTGGATCGCGGCACCTCGCGCCGCATGGATCGCGGCTTTGCCCATTTCGAAGCCTGGCGCGATGAGGTGCTGGAAGCGGAAGAGCTCGAACAACACAAGCTGGGGCGGCAGATCGAGCGCGAGGAGCATTGGCTTCGCTACGGCGTAACCGCGCGCCGCAAGCGCAATATGCGCCGTCTGGGCGAACTGCAGAGCCTGCGAGCGGAATACCGCGGCCATCGCGGTCCGCAAGGCACCATTCAGGCGAGCGCCACCGAGGGCAAGGAAAGCGGCAAGCTGGTGATCGAGGCGGAAGCCATCACCAAGCGGTATGAAGAGCGCCAGATCGTCGCGCCTTTCTCCATCCGCGTTCATCGTGGCGACTGCATTGGTCTTGTCGGCCCCAATGGCGCAGGCAAGACGACGCTTCTAAAGATGCTGACGGGACAATTGGAACCGGATTCCGGCACGATCAAACTCGGCACCAATCTGGAAATCGCAACGCTCGACCAGAAGCGCGAGGACCTGAACCTTGATGACACGCTGAGTCACTACCTGACAGATGGACGCGGCGAGAACCTGCTGGTGAATGGCGAGCAGCGCCACGTCGCTGGTTACATGAAGGACTTTCTGTTCCAGCCGGAGCAGATGCGCACGCCGATCCGCAACCTTTCCGGTGGCGAGCGCGCGCGCCTCATTCTGGCCCGCATCATGGCACGGCCCTCGAACCTGCTGATCCTCGACGAACCGACCAACGACCTCGACATCGAGACGCTGGATCTCTTGCAGGAAATCGTCTCCGGCTTCAGCGGCACCGTCATCCTTGTCAGCCACGATCGTGACTTCCTCGATCGCACCGTGACATCCACCATCGCGCCGGCAAATCCGGAAGCGCCTGACGGACGCTGGATCGAATATGCCGGCGGCTATACGGACATGATGGCGCAGCGCAAAGGCGCGCTGGAGGAAAAGCGCAAGGCCGAGAAGGAGAAGGCCAAGGCGGAAGCCGCTTCCGCACCGGCTCAAGCCTCGACACCCAAAGCGCAGGGCAAGCTTTCCTATAAGCAGAAATTCGCGCTCGAAAACCTGCCAAAAGAGATGGACAAGATCGGCAAGGACATTGCCGCCCGCGAGGCGAAGATGGCCGATCCCAACCTCTTCACCAAGGATCCGGCCGCCTTCAACCGCCTCGCCTCAGAGATGGAAGCCCTGCGCACCAAGCTGACAGCCATAGAAGAAGAATGGCTGGAGCTCGAAATGCTGCGGGAAGAGCTGGAAGGCTGAACTCGCTTAAGTTTGTGTTAAGATTAATGTTTCGTTAGTTTTCCGGAATTGAGTCACGTCCCGGAACAAATCCCATATTGGCACGTTCGGAGGCTACAGGGTCGGAAATGCGGTTCCGGCTATGTTAGCGTTCAACGAAGGGATGTCCCCCATGTCGGCTCAAGTTATGCGTCGTCGGCTGGAAGATACAGCCATGGATCAAAGAGTTCTGATTGTCGAAGATGAATTTCTGATCGCTCTCGATATCGCCGAGACCATTGAGGAAATGGGATTGACGGTAGCCGGTTTTGCCAGCGGTCGAGACCATGCTTTGGCGCTGGCCCCGCACGCGGATATCGCCTTCGTCGACGTTAACCTGTCCGACGGTGCGACCGGTCCCTCCATCGGACGCGAGCTGGCAGAGCGGTTCGGGATCACCGTTGTCTTCATGACGGCTAACCCGGAACAACTGGAAGGTCAGGACGTGCGCCCGCTCGGTGTCCTGACGAAACCCGTCATGCCGCATATCCTGCAGGATACCGTTTCCTATGCCATTGCAAACCGCATCGGCAGCATTGCGGCTATGCCACAGCAGTTGCGGACTTTGACTGCGGCCAACCGTTAAGCGCGGACCGCTTGCCAAACAGCGAGCCGCCCGATACATGTTTCGACGCTCTAACGGGGTGCCATGAAGATGGCTGAGAGGTTTTCGATCTGGAAGCCAACCCGCGGAACCTGATCCGGTTAACACCGGCGGAGGGATTAGACCGTTCAAATCGACGCCTATTCCCTGAACTCTTTTGGTCGAGGTGGCGTTGATGAAATCTCCCCTAGGAATTTTTTGTGGTCTTCTCGGTCTGTTGCTGGCACCAACCAGCAACGCTCAGGAAGCGAAAAGCCTCACAGTCTATACCTATGAAAGCTTCATCTCGAAGTGGGGCCCCGGACCGAAGGTCAAGGCGGCTTTCGAGAAGACATGTGGCTGCACGGTCACCTTCGTCGGCGTTTCGGATGGCGTGGCGCTGCTGACGCGGCTGAAGCTGGAAGGTCAGACGTCGAAGGCCGATATTGCCCTCGGCCTCGACACCAATCTCATCGAGGAAGCCAAGCAGATAGGCCTTTTTGCACCCCACGGCATCGATACGGCCTCCGCCAAGGTTCCCGGAAGTTTCAAGGACGACGTCTTCGTTCCTTATGACTACGGGCATTTCGCCGTCGTCTACGATACACAAGTCCTGAAAACGCCGCCAAAGAGCCTGAAAGACCTGGTTGAGGGCGATGCCTCACAGAAAATCGTGATCCAGGATCCACGCACGTCAACGCCCGGTCTCGGCCTGCTTCTCTGGGTCAAATCGGTCTATGGCGACAAGGCACCGGAGGCCTGGGCAAAGCTGAAGAACCGCGTTCTGACAGTCACGCCCGGCTGGTCGGAAGCCTATGGCCTGTTTACCAAGGGCGAGGCGCCGATGGTGCTCTCCTATGTCACCTCGCCCGCCTATCACATGGTCGAGGAAAAGACGGATCGCTATCAGGCTGCCAAGTTCGAAGAGGGACACTACATTCAGATCGAAGTGGCGGGCATGCTGAAGGCAAGCCAGAATCAGGATCTGGCCCGCAAATTCCTCTCCTTCACGCTATCGCCCGAGTTTCAGGTGATCATTCCGACGACAAACTGGATGATGCCAGTGGCGCCGACATCGAGCCCCCTGCCGGACGCCTTTTCCAAACTGCCGCAGCCGGAAAAAACCTTCCTGATGCCGTCAGCCGAGGTTGCCAAGAATCGTCAGGCCTGGATCCGAGAGTGGCAGACGGCCATGAGCGCAAAGTAAGACCGAATGCTGACACGGTCTGAACAGCAGCGCGGGCTGGCGGGTGGCGTTGCGGCACTGACCGTCATCGCTCTGCTCGTTCTGGTGCCCGTGGCCGTTCTTCTGGCATTCGCTCCCACCGGTCTTGTCCAGGGCAGTGTGGTGGACGACTATACCCTCAGCCTGCTGCGTTTCACTTTATCGCAGGCTATCCTCTCCACTGCGCTTTCCCTGTGTCTTGCGCTGCCGGTCGCCTTGGCGCTGGCTCGGCAGACGAAATTCCCCGGGCGTATCTGGCTCGTGCGCCTCATGGCCTTGCCCATGGGACTGCCTGTTCTTATCGGTGCGCTCGGCCTCATTGGCATCTTCGGGCGACAGGGACTTGTGAACAAGGCGCTTCTAGCTTTGGGTCTTGAGCAACCCATCAGCATCTATGGCCTGAGCGGTATTCTGATTGCCCACGTCTTTTTCAACCTGCCGCTTGCAACACGCATGATGCTGGCGGCCTTGGAGCGACTGCCCCAGGAATACTGGCGGTTGACGGCAAGTCTCGGCATGAGGCGCCTGTCTATTCTTCGCTACGTGGAGCTACCCGCTCTCATGCGTGTCATTCCGGCGACCGGCGGGCTTATCTTCATGCTCTGCGCCACCAGTTTCACGCTGGTGCTGGTTCTGGGCGGCGGCCCTGCCGCCACGACGCTCGAAGTGGCCATCTATCAGGCACTGCGTTTCGATTTCGATCCGCCGCGCGCAATTGCACTTGCTTTGATGCAGATGGCGGTGACTACGATCATATTACTCTGCTTAAACCTGCTGCCGAAGGCGAAAGACACGGCCGTCGGCGAAGGGCGATTGTGGAACCGCTATGATGGCCGCTCGCGCCTTGCCCGCAGCAGCGACGCCATCATCATTCTCCTGGCCACCGCTTTTCTGATTCTGCCGCTTGCGATGATCCTCGTGTCCGGACTGTCGGCTGACCTTGTGCGGCTCGCCCTGGAGCCAGATTTCCGGCAGGCACTGCTCACCAGTCTTTCTATCGCTTTCTGCGCAGGCGCGTCAGCGGTCACCATCGGTTTCGGGATCATTGGCGCCGATCATGTGCTTAGCGCTCGAAGAACGAACTCCCGGTCCTCTCGCGTGCTTGGGTCAAGCCTTTCGGCAGCATCTTCCCTCGTGCTGCTCGTGCCGCCGGTGGTGCTGGGAACCGGCTGGTTCCTGTCACTGAGGCCCTTCGGCGATGTCAATCTCTTCGCACCGGCGATCATCGCCGCCATCAATATGCTGATGGCGCTTCCTTTCGTGATCCGCGTGATCGAGCCTGCCATTAGGGCGCATGCAGCACAGACGGACAGGCTCTGCGCCCATCTTGGCCTGACAGGGTGGGCCCGCTTCCGGATCGTCGATTGGCCAATCCTTTTCAGGCCAGCCTTGACGGCACTCTCCTTTGCCATGGCGCTCTCACTGGGCGATCTGGGGGCCGTGGCGCTCTTCAGTTCACAGGATCTACTCACCCTTCCGTGGCTGGTCTACAGTAGCATGGGCAGCTACAGAACCGCCGATGCGGATGGGTATGCGCTGCTGCTGGGCCTAGTCTGCCTGGGCTTCACGATCCTTGGCACCGTAGGCAACAGGCGACAGAGATGAGCAAACACAGTCCCGGTCTTGAGATGCGCGCTGTTCGCCTCACGCTCGGAGCGACGAAATTCCACTTCGACTGCTCTGTCAGACCGGGCATCATAACCGCCATCACGGGACCATCCGGGTCAGGCAAATCGACGTTCCTGAATCTCCTGGCCGGTTTCGAACAGCCGGATAGCGGTCAGGTCATCATCAATGGTCGTGATCTATCGAACGCACATCCCGCCGAGCGGCCGATCTCCCTTGTCTTTCAGGATAACAACCTCTTCACGCATCTCGACCTCTTCACCAATATCGGCCTTGGAATCGATCCGGCCCTGAAACTGACCGCGCAGGACAGGCGCGCGGTCAGTGATGCACTGGATTGGATAGGACTATCAGGCATGGAGAAGCGCAAACCCGCGACCCTGTCCGGCGGCGAGCGACAGCGGGTGGCCTTCGCCCGCGCTCTTGTGCGTAAGAAACCGCTTCTATTGCTGGACGAGCCATTTGGGGCGCTGGACCCTGCCCTCCGTGCGGACATGGGAACTCTGCTGCTGAAACTGCATCGCGAAACTGCAAATACCGTGCTTCTCGTCAGTCACAACCCGGATGATATCAGCCGTCTGGCGCAGGACATCATCCATATGGAGAACGGCGAAGTTGTGCAGCGCCTCTAGGTCGTGGTGATGATTTAAGGATTGGGATTCCCAAAAGAGCGCAAATCGGATTCAAAGCTGATTTTGGAGAT
>NZ_JALJQZ010000029.1 GCF_022968395.1 Affinirhizobium lemnae | reverse complement strand
CAACTTCATGGGATTCGTCAAACTCGCAGCCATCGCCATCTGGCTCAAATAGCTAAATCGTCACTACCGCCTAGCGCCGTTTGCGGGCATATTTATTGGCGATGTAGAGCGCAGTCTTGCCCTTCAAAAAGCCAACCACATGCGCAACTGAATACTTCGGCGGGATCGAGATCAACATATGCACGTGGTCGGGCATAAGATGCCCTTCGTGGATCTCGCATTCCTTTTGTCGAGCAAGCCTATGCAAAAGCTCACCCAATTCACGACGCACGTCCCCGTAAAGGCGTTTCGTCCGGTATTTGCTTGCAAAAACGATATGGTACTTGCAGTCCCACGTCGCATGCGATTGCGATCGTTCTTCCATAAAACCTCCGTTTAACGTCTCGTCCGCGCTAACGGTCCAAGCCGGAGGTCTCTCCACTACGATGTAGAACTCGTCCAGTCCTCCACCGTAGGTGGAGGTTTACTTTGATTACAAAAAAGGCGGCCGAAGCCGCCTTTCTAGAGAATATGAGCGCTGGGCTCAATGTTCCTTGTTTGCATAAACCGACTTCTTCGTCAGGTAGACCAGGATCGTGAAGATCGCCAGGAAGACCATGACCATGAAACCGGTCCGCTTGCGCTCTTCGAGATGCGGCTCGGCAGCCCACATCAGGAAGGCCGAAACGTCCTTCGCATACTGGTCGAGCGTCTGCGGTGAACCGTCGTCATAGGTCACCTGGCCATCCGACAACGGTGGCGCCATGGCAAGCGCGACAGCATTGGCAAAATACGGGTTGAAATGCGTTCCCGTCGGAACGTCGACACCCTGCGGCGCTTCCTGGTAACCGGTCAGCAGCGAGTATATATAGTCCGGACCGCCTTCCTGATACTGCGTGAAGATGTCACCCACAAAGAGCGGGAAGCCACGGGTAATGCCACGCGCCTTGGCGATCAGCGAGAAGTCCGGCGGAGCTGCGCCACCATTGGCCGCTGCGGCGGCCTGCTTGTTCGGGAATGGTGACGGGAAGTGATCCGAAGGCACGGCCTTGCGGGTGAACATCTCACCATCATCATTCGGGCCGTCCTGAACTTCATATTCCGAAGCGAAGGCTTTCACCTGCGCTTCAGAGTAACCGAGGTTCTCAAGCGTTCTGAACGCCACCAGATTCATCGAGTGACAGGCGGCACAAACTTCCTTGTAGATCTTCAGGCCGCGCTGCAACTGACCTTTTTCGTATTTTCCAAACGGACCGGCAAAGGACCACTCAAGGTTCTTCGGCTTTAGGACGGGAAAGTGGCCACCCTGAATTGCGTGCTGCGTTGCTTCCGCCAGACCGTGTCCCTCTTCGGCCTGTGCCGAAGAGATGCCAAAGGCTGTAAGAGAGGCGACCAGAGCGAGGCTCGTTACAAGCTTTTTCATTATCGTTATCCTCTCTCTCGCTTCAGGCCTGAGCCGCCGCAGGTTTACCCTGCTTCTCGAGAACCGCTTCGGTAATCGAGTTTGGTATTCTGCGCGGCGTTTCCAGAAGGCCGAGAAGAGGCATGATGATGAGGAAGAAGCCGAAGTAGTAGGCCGTTCCGATCTGGGAGAAGATGACGTAGAGGCCATCCGCCGGCATGGCGCCGAGCCAGCCCAGCATGATGGAGTTGGCCACGAAGATCCAGAAGAACAGCTTGTACCAAGGACGATACACTGCGGAACGAACCTTCGACGTATCGAGCCACGGCAGGAAGAACAGCACGATGATCGCGCCGAACATCACCAGAACGCCACCGAGCTTGGAATCGATCGGGCCGACGTTGAAAGTGATTGCACGCAGCATGGCGTAGAACGGCAGGAAGTACCATTCCGGAACGATGTGTGCCGGGGTCTTCAGCGCATCCGCCATGATGTAGTTATCCGGGTGACCCAGATAGTTCGGCATGTAGAAGACGAACCAGGCATAGACCATCAGGAACACCGAAAGACCAAGAGCATCCTTCAACGTCGCGTAAGGCGTGAAGGGAACCGTATCGGTCTTGGTCTTGACTTCAACGCCCGTCGGGTTGGTCTGGCCCGTCACATGCAGCGCCCAGACGTGCAAGATGACAACGCCTGCGATCATGAACGGCAGCAGGTAATGCAGGGCGAAGAAGCGGTTCAGCGTCGGCTGGTCAACGGCAAAGCCGCCGAGCAGGAACTGCTGGATCCACTCGCCAACCAGCGGAAAAGCCGTGAAGAAGCCGGTGATGACCGTTGCACCCCAGAATGACATCTGGCCCCAGGGCAGAACATAGCCCATGAAGGCGGTTGCCATCATCAACAGGAAGATCACCACGCCGAGGATCCACAGGATTTCGCGGGGCGCCTTGTAGGAGCCGTAGTACAAGCCGCGGGCAATGTGCAGATACACCGCGATGAAGAAGAACGACGCGCCGTTGGCATGCATGTAGCGCAGCAGCCAGCCGTGGTTCACGTCGCGCATGATCTTTTCGACGGAATTGAAGGCGACGGTGACTTCCGCCGCATAATGCATGGCCAGAACCACACCGGTCAGGATCTGAACCACCAGCATCACGGCCAGCATGCCGCCGAAGGTGTAGGCGTAGTTCAGGTTGCGCGGAACAGGATAAGCGACGAAGCTGTCATACATCAGGCGAGGCAGGGGAAGCCGCGCGTCGATCCATTTTTCGACAGCCGTCGATGGTTGATAGTTGGAATGCCCACCACTCATGTCGTGTCCCCTCAGCCGATCCGGATCACAGTATCGGAAGCAAATGTAAATGTCGGAATTGCAAGGTTCTGCGGGGCCGGACCCTTGCGAATACGACCCGCCGTATCATAGTGCGAGCCGTGGCAAGGACAGAACCAGCCGCCGAAATCACCGGACTGGCCGAGCGGAACGCAACCCAGATGGGTGCAGGAGCCGACCATGACGATCCAGTTTTCCTTATCCTTGCCCGCGGAACGGTCCAGATCCGTTGCCTTGGCATCGGCCGCGAGGTTGGCGTTGCGCGCGACCGGGTCCTTGAGGTCCGCCAGAGCCACGGCCTTGGCTTCTTCAACTTCCTTCGGCGTGCGGTTGCGGATGAAGATGGGCTTGCCGCGCCACTTCACCGTCAGCGACATGCCCGGCTGGACGCTGGCCACGTTCACCTCGATGGAGGCGAGCGCAAGCGTCGAAGCATCAGGCCGCATCTGATCGATAAAGGGCCATGCAACCGCAACGGCACCAACCGCACCTGCCATACCTGTTGTCAAATAAAGGAAATCACGGCGTGTGGGCTCGCCCACGGTGCCGCTATTCGTGTCGTGCTCGCTCACGTTCAACCCATCCTCTGCGCAGAAATGTACTGAATTTGCATTGCCCCTCACCCTTGCGAGTCCAATTCGGACACAATTGGTCGCTATTCTCCCCGAAATTTGTCTAAGCGTGATCGGAGGATATGTCCAGCCTCCCCACTCAGCTAACGGCAGATTGTCGCGCCCAGAGGGCGCAACGCAACACCGCTCCCCCTGGAGCGATGATCACGGCACGCCCTGCCCCGGACCTTATCAACTGTCACTAGCATGATTCGCTGGAACGGGGCTGTGCGCCAGTGAGATAGAATGTCGCACATCTTGCGAATGTCAGGTTTGACCCCCATGAGGCCGCCCGCACACCACACTTGATATAGATCAAGGCGGGATGGCGTTCCTCAGAGAGTATGCGCTTCAGTCCGTGCCGGGCTCAACCGCAATAAACCCGCCGGATTGCCGCGCCCACAATTCAGAGTAGAGACCGCCGCTCGCGATCAGTTCCGCATGCGTGCCCTGCTCCGCGATGCGGCCCTTGTCCATCACGATCAGCCGGTCGAGAGCCGCGATGGTGGAGAGGCGATGGGCGATGGCAAGCACCGTCTTGCCCTGCATCAGCGCATCGAGATGCGCCTGAATGGCCGCCTCCACTTCCGAATCAAGCGCGGACGTCGCCTCGTCCAGAACGAGGATCGGGGCATCTTTCAGCATGACGCGCGCAATCGCAATACGCTGGCGTTGGCCGCCGGACAGCTTCACGCCGCGCTCTCCCACATGCGCATCAAAGCCCGTTCGGCCCCGCTGGTCCTGAAGCTTCTCGATAAAATCATAGGCTTCGGCGCGTTTTGCCGCCTGCACCAGCAAAGCCTCATTCGCATCCGGACGCCCGAACAGAATGTTGTCACGCACAGAGCGATGCAGCAGCGACGTATCTTGCGTGACCATGCCGATCTGAGCGCGCAGGCTCTCCTGGCGGACCTTCGAGATATCCTGCCCGTCGATGAGAATGCGGCCGCCTTCGAGGTCGTAGAAGCGCAGAAGCAGATTGACCAGGGTGGACTTTCCCGCGCCCGAACGCCCAACGATGCCCACCTTTTCGCCGGGGCGTATCGTGAGATTGAGATGCTCGAGCACGCCTTTCCCGCGACCATAGTGAAAGCTCACATCCTCGAAACGGATTTCCGGCTCGCGCACCACGAGCGCCGGGGCGTTTGGCGGATCTGCGAGATCGATCGGCTGCGAAATCAGGTCGGCCGCATTCTGCACGGTACCGTAGTTTCGCATGATGCCGTTGAACTGCGTCATCAGCCGCCCCAGCAGAAAATTCAGGCGAAGCACCAGCGCCAGCGTAAAGGCCACGGCACCGGAACTGATCCGCCCATCCAGCCAGAGATGGATGCACAGCGCGGCCATGCTGGTGATCATGACGCCGGACAGCAAAGCCATGGACGCGCGCACGCCGGTAATGAACCGCGTGAACATCAGCGTCGTGTTCTGGAAGACCTCGAAGCCCTCGCGCATATAGCGATCATTGGCTTCGTCACGCCCGAACAGGCGCAGCGTCTGGATATTGCTGTAGGCATCGACCATACGCCCGTTCAGCATGGATGCGGCCTCCGCCGTCTCGCGCGAATGGAAACGGATTCGCGGCACGAAATAGCGCGCAAGCATCGAGAAAATGCCGACCCAGACCAACACGATCACCGCAAGGCGCCAATCCAGACCGCCGACGAGCGTCAGCATCGAGACCGAATAAATGCCGACAAACCAGACACTTTCCATGAGGGAGGTCACGAGATCGCCGGTCGCCTGTCCGCCGGACCAGACCTTGGTGACGATGCGGCCCGCGAAATCGTTCTGGAAAAACGAGAGCGACTGGCGCGCCACGTGCTGGTAACTCTGCCAGCGCACGAGATTGTAAAATCCCGGCGTGATGATCTGCTGGTCCACCAGTGCATTGGCCATGGCGACAAGAAACCGGACAAGCGCAATCAGCACCAGCATGCCTGCCAGTTCCCAGCCGTGCGCGGCCAGAAGACCGGCCCATCCGGCGGCTCGGTCCGTTCCCGCCAGAATATCGACCAGCCGGCCTACAAACCAGAAGAGGGCCGCCTCGATGGCAGCCGTCATACCCCCCAGTACCAGCATGGCGACAAAGGGAGATTTGGCTTGGCGTATATAGAACCAGATGAAAGCGATGGTGCCGGATGGCGGGCGCAGATTGTCCTTGTGTGCGAAGGGATCTAGCCAGGTTTCGAAACGGCGCGCGATGGATGAAAATATCATGGAGCCCGATATAGGCGGATTCCATGAAGAGGCAAAGTTAAAGCCTCTTCATCTTGAGGCCAGACCATTGTGCAACCGGCTTGTCTTGCAACAGGTAAGAAAAAATCATGCCTCCAGGACGTGAGCCTTTTCCGCGACATCGAGACGCACATAGGAACCGGGTGACGGAAGCGCTACGCTGGAAGTCTTGATGCGAATAGGCGGCAGCGCTGCGCCATTCAGCGCAACGGCGATGGTGGAGGTCGCGCCTGAAAATTCCACATCGACAACCTGCCCCGTGGTGTCGTCGGAGCCGCTGTCGGTCGCGATACGGATCTGCTCGGGCCGAAGCATAATTTCCACCTTGCCCTTGTGATGACCGGCAATGGACACATTGCCCAGGGCGCAATTGGCGATGCTGCCCTTGGCAATGGCCGGAAGCAGCACGGCATCGCCCATGAAAAGAGCCGTGGCACGATCCTTCGGGTGGAAATAAAGCTCCTGCGGCGTGCCCGCCTGCACCACCCTGCCCTCGCGCATCACCACCACGCGATCGGCGAAGGAAAGCGCCTCCTCCTGGTCATGCGTCACCAGAATTGTGGTGACACCCGCCGACTGCAACAGACGAGATACCGTTTTGCGCATGTTCTCCCGCAGGCCGGTATCCAGCGCGGAGAATGGCTCGTCCAGCAGCATCAGGCGCGGACGACAGGCCAGCGCACGGGCAAGCGCCACACGCTGCTGCTGACCGCCGGACAGCTGGTGCGGACGGCGCGACAGCATGCCCTGATCCAGTTCCACCATATCCAGCAGGGAGAGAATTCGCTCGTTGCGCTGGCGGTCCGTGCGGGAAATGCCGAAGCCGATATTGTCCGCAACCGTCAGGTGGGGAAACAGCGCGCCATCCTGAGCGACGATACCAATCGAACGAAGATGTGCCGGCACGCTTGTCTCGGCGTCAGCCAGCAGCTCGCCACCAACTGAAACGTGCCCGCTATCCGGCGTCTCGAAACCCGCAATCATCCGCAGAAGCGTCGTCTTGCCGGAGCCGGAGGGGCCAACGACGGCGGTGCGCATGCCGGACATGGCTTCGACACTCACCTGATCCAACGCCTGCACCTTGCCATAGCGCTTGGAGACGTTTTCGATGGAAAGCACGGTCATTGTCCCGCCACCCGCTTGGATTGGAGATGAAGATAGAGCGTCATCGGCATGGAAAGCACCACCATCATCACCGCATAGGGCGCGGCGGAAACATAGTCGATCTCGCTCGTCAACGACCAGAAGCGGGTGGCGAGCGTATCCACGCCAAGCGGCGAAAGCATCAGCGTTGCCGTCAACTCATTGGCGATGCCGAGAGCGGCGAGTGCCACGCTGGCCGCGGCTCCCGGTGCCGCAAGCCGGAAGGTAATCTCGAACACTGCCCGCCGCGGTGGTCGCCCAAGCGCGGTCGCAGCTCGCTCCAGCTCCACCGGCGCCTGCGCAATGCTGGCGCGCAAGCCCACCATGGCGCGCGGCAGAAAAAGAAGAACATAGGCCGCCAGAAGTGTAGCGAAGGTCTGGTAAAGCGGCATGAAGTAGCGCACCGTGACAGTCACCAGCGCCAGCGCCACGACGACACCCGGAAGTGAGCCGACATAGTAGTGGCACGCTTCCAGAACCCGCTGCACACGGCCGGGCGCCCGCACGGAGAGCCACGCCATAGGTGCGGCCAGAGCGGTCGCCAGCACACCGCCGACCAGGGACAGCACAAGTGTCTGAAGCAGGGCGTTGCCCAGCATATCGGCCTGCCAGATGGCAAGTCCGCCCAGCCACATCCAGCGCCCCAATGTGTAGAGCGGTACACCGATGGCAAGACCGGCGACGAGGATTGGCAGCAGGAGGCACGGCAGGGTCAGCGCGCCGAGTGCATGAACGACGGACGGACGGGCAGTGCCTGTGCCAACCCGCGCATAGCGCTCGTTGCCGCGCAGGATTATTTCCAGCAGCAGAAGAAGCAGGCAGCAGAGCACCAGAACCCCGCCCAGCATGTTGGAGGCAGGGCTGTTATAGGAAGACTGGAACTGATCGACGATGGCAGTCGCGAAGGTATCGAAGCGGATCATCACGAACAGCCCGTATTCGGACAGCAGATGCAGCGCAATCAGCAATGAGCCGCCGCAGATGGCAAGGCGAAGCTGCGGCAGGACCACACGAAGAAAGACCCGGAGCGGTGACAGGCCAAGCGACGCACCGGCATCTTCCAGCGCGGGATCGAGCCTGCGAAGCGAGGCGGCAACCGGCAGATAGAGAAATGGATAATAGGCGAGGACCGCCACGAAGACGGCACTCCACAGGCCACGCATGCCGGGCAGGAACGTGATCCAGGCATAGCTGTGAACGAAAGCCGGAATGGCAAGCGGCGCGACCGCAAGCCCCGAAAAGAAACGCCGAAACGGCAGATCCGTCCGCTCCGTCAGCCAGGCAAGACCCACCGCTACGACAATCGAGATCGGGATGGTGACGACTTCGAGGTAGACCGTGTTGATCAGCAGTTCGCCAACGCGGGGACGAAACACCAGTTCGCGCACTGTTTCCCAGCCGACATCGAAAGTCACCAGCACAATGAAACCAAGCGGCAGCAGGCTGAAAAGCGCGACACAAAGCGCCAGCAGCGTCGCAACCGGATGCGGACGGAGCGCTGGCAGAAACCGATGTCCGCCGGTGCGGCCGCTTGACCGCCTCAGCGATGAGGCATGCTGCAACAAGGGTTCGCTCGCTCCGTTCAGGCCACGCTCTCAAAACAGCGGGGGAAATGCCAAAACGACCGGGCCTTGCGGCCACGGTCGCTTAATCTGATTAGAAGTTTGTCGGTCAGAACTCAACAGGCTTGAAGCCGATCAGAGAATACCCGCCGCCGTCATGAGTTCGACAACCTTCTTGCTGTCCAGCTTGGAGGCGTCCACCTTGGGCGCCTGAAGGTCCTTGATCGGCACCAGCTTGGCATTGGCATCGCCGTTGATGGCGTATTCGAAGGAGGTGCCGTTCTTCAGAATATCCTGTCCGCCCTGACCGGTTACGAACTTCAGGAATTCCTGCGCTTCCTTCTGATGCTTGCTGGATTTCAGAACACCACCACCGGAAACGCTCAGGAACGCGCCCGGATCCTGATTGCGGAAGTAGTGCAGGCCGACATTCTTGCTGTTCTCGCCGGTCTTGGCCTGATCACCGAACCAGTAATAGTGATAGATGACCGCACCTTCGACTTCGTGCGCGTTGACGGCCTTTATGGCAACGCTGTTGCCCTTGTAGGCAACGGAATTCTCTTTCATTGCCTTCAGCCACTGCGCGGTTGCCTGCTCGCCCTTCGTTGCAAGAAGAGCGCCGACGATCGCCTGGAAATCGGCACCGGCGGGAGATGCACCCCAGCGTCCCTTCCACGCCGGATCGGCGAGATCCAGCATGGACTTCGGCAGCTTGTCTTCCGTCAGCTTCGTCTTGTCATAGGCAAAGACGGTGGAGCGGCCGGCAATACCCGTCCAGTTTCCATTGGCAGGACGGAACTGTTCCGGAACCTGGGCGAGCGTGGCAGCATCCACCGGCGCGAAGAGACCAGCCCCATCGACCAGCGTCATGGCGGGAGAATTCTCGGTCAGGAACACATCCGCCGGAGACGCCGCACCTTCCTGGATCAACTGATTGGCGAACTGCATGTCGCCACCCTGGCGCATGGTTACCTTGATGCCGGTTGCCTTGGTAAAGGCTTCGATCCACTCGCGACCGAGACTCTCGTGCTGGGCATTGTAGACGACGATGCCTTCGCCATCCGCAGCATGGACAATGCCCGCAAAACCGGTGCCTGCAAGCGCAATGGCAAACAGCGTGGACAAGCGGCTGACTGACTTCATCGATAAATCTCCTTCAACGAGACCTGCGGCTCCACAGGCGTGAGGCTCTATAGATTTATTTGATTGTAACTTTCAAGTTTGAACACGTCCTCATACAGGGAAATTGGACGATCTGCGTCAAGATATCGCCGCACCAGATAGGATGCAGCGATCAGAGGATGAGAAGCGCTTTGAATTTCTCGCTTCGATTGAGGCGACCTATTCGGCCGCCTCGGTCTCTTCTTCGGTATCCTCATCGCCGAGGAAGCCGCCGGACTGGCGGTTCCACAGATCGGCATAGACTCCGCCGCGGCCCACCAGTTGGGTATGCGTTCCCTGCTCGATGATCCGACCCTGATCCAGAACGATCAGGCGATCCATCTGGGTCAGCGTGGAGAGCCGGTGTGCGATTGCAATCACCGTCTTGTCCTCGATCAGCTTGAACAGACTTTCCTGAATGGCCGCTTCCACTTCGGAATCGAGCGCGGAGGTCGCCTCGTCCAGAATGAGAATGGGCGCATCCTTGAGGAACACGCGCGCAATCGCGATACGCTGGCGCTGGCCACCGGAGAGCTTGACACCTCGCTCGCCCACATGGGCGCTCAAGCCCGTCCTGCCCTGCTGGTCGACGAGCGTCTGGATGAATTCCCAGGCATTGGCCCGCTTTGCGGCCTCGATAACGTCCTCATCGGTCGCCTCGGGACGGCCATAGGCAATGTTGTCGCGGATCGATCGATGAAGCAGAGAAGTGTCCTGCGTCACCACGCCGATTTTTGCCCGCAGACTGTCCTGCTGGACCTGCGAGATATCCTGCCCGTCGATCAGGATCTGGCCCTTTTCGACATCGTAGAACCGCAGCAGCAGGTTCATCAGCGTTGTCTTGCCGGCACCGGAGCGACCGACAAGGCCGACTTTTTCACCTGCCTGAATCGTCAGCGAAAAGTCTTCGATCACGCCCTTCTTCTTGCCGTAGTGGAAACGGACGCCATCGTAGACGATTTCCCCCTTCGGGACAGTGAGCGCCTTGGCCGCAGGCTTGTCAACGATGTCATGCGGCTTGGTCATCATGCCCATGCCGTCATAGATCGTGCCGATACTCTCAAACAGCGCCGCCACTTCCCACATGATCCATTGCGACATGCCGTTGATGCGCATAGAAAGGCCAATGGCAACAGCAATGGCGCCAACCGAGACATTGCCCTGCAACCAGAACCAGATGCCGAGCGCGGCAACGGAGAACTGAACAAGCGCGTTGTTAACATCGACCGCCATGTTGAGCAGAGAAATCTGCCGCATCTGGCGATGAACCGTGCCCAGGAACTCATCCATGCCTTCTCGCGCATAGGTCTCCTCACGTCCGGCATGGGAGAAGAGCTTCACCGTGGCAATGTTGGTGTAGCTATCCACGATCCGGCCCGTCATCATGGAGCGCGCATCCGCCTGCTCGCTGGAACTCTTCCGCAGCCGCGGAATGAAGAAGCGCAGGATCAGCCCGTATATGACAATCCACACAACCAGCGGCACGCCCAGGCGCCAGTCCACTGTCGCGACCAGCGCAAGCATGGAGACGAAGAAGCTAATGGCGTAGACGAAGACGTCGATGATCTTGATCGTGCCCTCGCGCACGGCAAGCGCCGTCTGCATGACCTTCGTGGACACGCGACCGGCAAATTCGTTGGCAAAGAAGGTCATGGAGTGACGCAGCAGGAAGCGGTGCATCTGCCAGCGCGCAATCATGGGGAAGTTGCCGGCCAGCACCTGGTGCATGGTCAGCGTATGCACGATGCCAAAGGCAGGCAAAGCCAGCAGCAGAAGCGCCGCCATGCCAGCCAAACGCCATCCTTCGTTGGCGAGGAAAGTCGCGCGGTCGGCATTGCTCAACCAATCCACGATATTGCCGAGGAACTGGTAGAGAAACACTTCCAGGACGGCGATGCCCATGGAGCAGATGCCAAGCAGCAAAAGCCAGGGCCAGACCGGCTTGGTGTAATACCAGCAAAACGCCAGCAGGCCCTTCGGAGGCAATGCGGGTTCACCCGCTGGATAAGGGTTCACACGTTTTTCGAACCAGGAAAACATGATGTAAGGCTCCGTCGATCGGAACGCATTGCCGCCGTCCCGTGCACTTGGTGCGGGACATGGTGAGGCAAATGCAGAATTCAATTGGCGAGGCCATGATGCGGCCACGAGACGAAATGAAAGGGAAGTTTGGCGAGAACCGTTAAGCGCTCACACCATTGCCACAAGATTGGGCCGGAGAAGGCGCATACGCACGGTCATATCCATGTAGGGCCTCCTTGTCTGGTGTGCTGGTTGTCTAGCGCTCAGGATGCGAAGCGTGTAGCACCTCCGGGAAAAATTGGAAAGCCGCAATCTCGGAGTGCCCTTGAAAGTCAGCGATCGTGTGAATGTCGCGTGACAGGCCCTGTGGATGAGGCAAACCCCAATACGTCTTCTATCCCTGACTTGGTGACCCCGCATGACCACAGCCCTGCGTATCGCGCTCTATCAGCCGGATATTCCCGGCAACACCGGCACCATCCTCCGCCTCGCA
This sequence comes from Affinirhizobium lemnae, assembly GCF_022968395.1. Taxonomy (GTDB): domain Bacteria; phylum Pseudomonadota; class Alphaproteobacteria; order Rhizobiales; family Rhizobiaceae; genus Neorhizobium; species Neorhizobium lemnae. The sequence continues at coordinate 41,221 of NZ_JALJQZ010000029.1, read as the reverse complement.
GCCTGCATGGGCATCGGCGTCGACATCATCGAGCCCGCCGGCTTTGTGCTGTCAGACAAGAACCTGAAAAGAGCCGGCATGGATTATCTCGCAAGCGTCACCATGACGCGTCACGTCAACTGGCAGCGGTTCGACGCGTGGCGGCTGAGCGAAGGCCGCAGGCTTGTGCTGGCATCGACAAAGGCTGCCGAGCGCTACACCGATTTTGTCTATGCTGAAAACGACATACTGCTCTTCGGCAGGGAAAGCGCGGGCGTGCCGGATGATGTTCACGATACGGCCGACGCGCGGATTATCATACCCATGGTCGAAGGACAGCGATCCATCAATGTGGCCATGTCCGCAGCCATGATTACCGGCGAGGCTCTGCGGCAAATCGCCTGGCGGTAAAAAGCAGCTACAGGTAGTATTGGCGAACGCGAAGGATTATGACACACTCTGTGTGCAGCGCACAATTGTGGTGGCGTATGTGGGCGTGAGCGTCTTGCCGCACCAGTGTCACGAACATAATTTACGAACGAACACCGAAACCGGAGACACGTCGATGTTCCCTTCAGCATTTACGCATAACATCACGCAGATTGCCCGTACTCTCAGCATGCCGGAGCGTTTCCAGCACTCGCCTTTGCGCAATCTTTCTCTGGAACATCTTCGCCGCCGCAATGCCACGCTCGACACCCTGTTCTATGATGTCAAATGTGTGTCGGCAGAAGAAGCATTCTACATCAGTAGTTGTCTCGCGGCAGAGGGCGCGATCCTCATCGTGCCACCGACGGGCGCAGAGCCACTACGGCTTTGCGATACCGTGGATGATTTCTTTCTGGCGGGCGGAGCAAAGATCGAGACACTGGCGATTGCCGGTGTTGGCAGCTCTGCTCTCGGTTCCGCGGCGCTTGGCCGCAATATCGCAGATGCGACAGGAAAACCGGTAGCCGTTGTCATTTCGGGTTATGGCATTGCAGATGCGGTCACGGAAGCCATGGGCGGAAGTTTCCTGTTCGGCTACATGAACTCAGTGCGCCACGCTTTCGAACGACTGGATGAATTCTTCGGACGTCCGCAATTCGGGGTCGCAACGCGTCTTAGCACAGACAAGCTTTGCCAGGGCAGCCTGGACACACAGACCGTACGGGCTCTACTTGTCGATCCCCGTCTATCGCTGAAGCTCATCGTCGGCCATTCGAAAGGCAACCTGGTTCTAGCGGAAGCGCTAAGCGATCTAGCGGACAATGAAGAAGGACATGCGCGGCGATTAGCTGAAGCGCTCACGATCGTGACGATCAGCGCCCGCATCGCCATGCCGCTCCCGTTCAGGAATGCTATCGACATCATGGGCGAATGGGATTGGTTCGGCGAACTCAATTCACGGAAGTCCGTGTCATCCGCCCACATCGTCCCGCAAGCAATGCATCATACGAACACGGAACTGCCGAACCATATTCCCGTCACCGCGGTCCTGGAAGAAGTGCTTGCCCGGGTTCCGGGCGCCGAGATCGTTCCCACTGTAATCGGGGTTGAAACAGATAAACCATCGGCTCAGCCGGAAACTGCGGAATCGACAACAAGCATGTCTACCGAGAACGCGGCGAGTACGCCCGTAGACAATACAGGAGCTGAGCAAGCGGATACGACGTATGAGCCGAGCCCTGTTGCCACCGATACGGACATAACACGGGAAACCCTTCTCGCAACAACGGCTCCCATCCCTGCAGTCGATGAGGCTGAGGAAAAACCCGTGGCGGCACCCCTTCCCTATAAGCCGAAGCGCGGCTTCCGGCGGGGCAAGTAGTCGTACGGCGATCAACGCGCGATCAATGGAAAGAATAAGCTGAAGGGGCCGGTAGAACGTTCTACCGGCCCCTTCTCTCGAACCACCTCCCTCGACATTACTAGGGACAAGGGGCATACCGAAGGCAGGTTCAAACACAAAAATCTATTGCAGGGCGCGAAGCGTAGCCGCCATGGTTACATTGGTAATATTGAGACCTGTTTCACGAAGCCTCGATTGAACTGACAGGGCAGCAAGCCTTGCAGCATCTTGCTCCATGCCGGTGTCGATCAAACCTCGGACATCGCCGCCGACATTCTCCATGATCCGCGCAACTGTCGCCGATGCGCCGCCGACACGAGCGCCCGCGGCATTTACGTCAACGGAAGCGTCCGTCAGGCCGCGCATCATGCTGCCAACAGCGGAAAGCATGCCTTCTATCTCATCATTCCCCACCGAGCGCGACACCGCTATTTCCCGGGACGATGGAGAAACTGCTATCTGGGCGCCTGCTTCGAGCAGGTGATAATCATAAGGCGCACCTGATCTTGTGATGCCGGAATAGGATCGCGTCAGCAGTCCGTCGCTCGCATCCTCCCTAGCAACGAGGGTGGTTTTCGCCGTATCGAAATCGATGATGTTTATCGCCACATCTCCATTACGATCAGAGCTGACGGAGCCGACCATCGACTGGACTTTGGGCACCTTACCTGCTTCGCTTTGAAGCCAGTTCTGGCCTTGGAAAGACCCCGCTTGGGTGATGTCCACCAGCCGTTCCTTCAAGTCGGAAAGGGCTGAGTTTACACCGTCTTTATCGACGCCGGGGGTCTTTGCGAGATAGAGCTTCGACTGAATGTCGGACATGACCTCGGTCGCGGCATCAAGCGCGACGGAGGCCTTGTCGGTCAACGCCGCAGACAGAGCCTGCGCATCCTCAACGCTGGAAAGAGAAATGCTGCTGGACTTCATCGTCGTTGCGATGGACCAGTAGGATTCACTACCTGCCGTTTCCGCGACCCAGCCTGCTGGCGCGGCCCGCTCTGACCTCACAGGCTGTGCGCGCGTCGCCTCGGTCCGCCCGGAAATCGGTAAACGGGTCAAGTCAGTGAGGATACTCGACATCAAAACTCCGCTGATCAGAAACGGCTACACATGACCGGTTCAGTGCACCTTTTAGCGAAGAATGTTTTTGGGTTCCGTTTCGGAAATATCTAAAGCTTTAACTAAGGATCCCTTCTTGGGAAGCATCCATCTCAAGCACAATCAATCAGCACTGGGCAGCCGCCGCATCGTGAATTCAATCTCGTCGCCGTCAAGCTGACGCCAGCTTTCAACCTCTGTCCAGTAGGCAGCCTTTGGGAAGGCATCGAACCACTCACGTGCCTTCTGGCGCGCTTCCGGTCTGGAAAGACGGAAGGTTTCCCGCACGAAATGGCTCTGACCGGCTTCACTCTGTGACTGCCGGTGTCGGTCGATCCGTCGTTTCAAGCCGTCGAGCGGCGGTGATGTGAATTTCGCCATGCGCTCTTACCTCTGACAGTCAGATAATAGCAGAAAGCGATAAAGCGAGTCGAATCATCTGCGACATCCGTTGTGATTGCGTCCGAGCGATTGCCTGTTTAGAACCCCTCCAATTCATTATGCGCGCATCAGCGGATTTGGAGGACAAAATGGAACGACCGCAGATTCCGATCGGCCTGCCCGACGACATCGAGGACAAGAAACTGCGGGCACGTCGCTGGTTCGAGCATCTGAGGGATGAAATCTGTGCATCGTTCGAGGCCCTCGAAGACGAACTGTCCGGCCCGTTGGCGGATCGCGCTCCAGGTCGCTTCCGACCGAAGGACTGGCTACGCGAAGGCGGCGCCGGTGGCGGTGGTCGCATGTCGATGATGGAAGGTCGCGTCTTCGAAAAGGTTGGCGTCCATACGTCCACTGTGCACGGCGAGTTCTCCGAGGAGTTCCGCAAGCAGATGCCGGGCGCATCCGAGGATGCGCGTTTCTGGGCATCCGGCATCTCGCTCATCGCGCACCCGGTGAACCCGAATGTTCCTGCCGTGCATATGAACACACGCATGGTCGTCACCTCTGGGCTCTGGTTCGGCGGCGGCGCGGATCTGACCCCCGTGCTCGACCGGCGCCGGACGCAGGACGATGCTGATTCGCAGGCTTTCCATCGCGCAATGGAAGAACCCTGTCGCAGACATGCACACGTTGCGGATTACGAGAAGTTAAAATTATGGTGCGACGAGTATTTCTTCCTCAAGCATCGCAACGAGGCACGCGGGATCGGCGGCATCTTCTTTGATTGGCTCTATCCCCGCGAGGAGGCTGGCGGTTGGGAGGCAAACTTCGCCTTCACACAGGATGTTGGAAAGGCATTTCGTGATATTTATCCACAGCTTGTCCGCAAGAACTTCAACACGGAATGGACCGAGCAGGACCGCGATGAGCAACTGGTTCGCCGCGGACGGTATGTGGAGTTCAATCTCCTCTACGACCGCGGAACGATTTTCGGCCTGAAGACCGGCGGTAACGTCGAGTCCATCCTGTCGTCCCTGCCCCCCTTGGTGAAATGGCCCTGACGCGCCCGTGAGGCGGTGTGACTGCAAAGTCCATTGACAAACTAGAGATCCATATCATCCTAATTGTGTCACTACACTGGAGGAGGATCATCATGGTCGCGTCAGGCAGCGTAGCAGTTCCCCCGAATACCCCTAGGCAGACAGAGACCCCTCGTTTGCTGGCAACTCCCGAACTGGTTGATCGATTGGCTGCGGAGCTTAGAGCTCGCAGTGACACAGACCTGCCCCATGCGTTTTATGTCGCGCAGGTTCGCCGGCAACTCGCATCGCAGGCGAATGAAAACATCCCCGGATCGTCGGAACCACAGCGTCGGGCGGGCTCAGCTCACCCCTCCGTTTTCCACGCCTGGGCGCTTTCGGACTAAGCATAGCCTATAGGAACCGGCAGGCTCCCCGCCCGTTTAGACCTCGGAGACACGTTGAGGAGCGCGTCTCCGAGCGTTGAAAACGGGAGATACATCATGAGACAGTTTGAATGCGGGACACTAGTTCCCGGTTGTGATTGGCATACACGCGCGGATCAGGACGCAGAAATTGTGCGCCGAGCTGTTGACCACATGCGCACGACCCATGGCGAAACCGTTATTCGCGAAACCATGGTCGAGCACATCAAGGAGCGTATCCGCGACGAACGTGCCGAGTCTGCACAACCCGCTGGCTGACAGCCGTCAGTCAGCCTGCTCAATGATTGCAGCCAGCCGGGTGGTCAATGCTGCCCGGTCGTCGACAAAATTGCGATCGACCCACTCGGCCTCGAGTTGCCCCAGCACCTTTCCGAATTTCGGACCCGGCGTCAGCCCCAGGTTAACAAGATCCGCACCGCTAACTGGAAATTGCGGCTTCACGAAAGCGATTGCCCGCTTCAACAGGCTGTCAAGCTTGGCCGCCTTCAGCATTTCGTCATTGTCATCAACAGCCTTGGCCCTTGCACTAGCCAGCGCCAGCCGCAGCCGCATGATGATCCCGGTCACGCCCTGCCGATAAAGCGCGCGATCGAGGGCGGCACCCGCCATATCAGGTGTGATTGAGGGCGCTGCGGCAAATGATTGAAGAGCCTCCGCCTCCGCGCGTGACAGGCGCAGCCTGTCCGCCATCACGCGAATACGCTCGCCGTCCGGCGGGATGATCGCCGCCAACCGTAGCATGGGATCCGGCTGCCATTTCAGAGCGGTCTCGGTCGCAACCAGACCATGGATCGCGTCGATGCCCCATTTTTCCGTTTCAGGCAGCACCGCTGTCAGCACGCCGGAGGTGCGCATCCACAACAGGGCGCGCGAAGGATCAGGCGCTGCCAGCAGCTTTCGCAGTTCAGACCACACACGCTCGGCAGACAGACTGTCCAGCTTGTCTTTGGCCCGTGCGCTGGCGCGCAGGCCATCGGCATCCGGTCTTCCCGATCCGTAATAGGCGAAGAACCGGAAGAACCGCAGGACGCGCAGGTAATCCTCGGCAATCCGCTGATGCGCATCTCCAATGAAGCGCAGCGTCTTTGTCTCGATATCCGGCAGACCGTTGACGAGATCGACGACCTCCCCATCGGCTGTCGCATAGAGCGCATTGATGGTAAAGTCTCGCCGCTCTGCATCCGCCTGCCAGTCAGTGCCGAAGTTCACCTTTGCGCGCCGCCCGTCAGTGTCCACGTCCTGCCGAAGCGTTGTGACCTCGAAGCCCCGTCCATCGATCACCAGGGTCACGGTTCCGTGGTCGATGCCGGTCGGCACTGCCTTGATGCCAGCCGCAGCCGCCCGTTCCATCACCACCTGCGGAAGATTGGTCGTGGCGAAATCGACATCACTGATCGGTGCGCCCATCAGGGCATTGCGCACCGCGCCGCCCACCACTCTTCCCTCGCCGCCATCAGTGTTCAACAAGGCAAACACCCGCTGGACAGCCGCATCCTGCAGCCAGGCCTCATGAGCAAGGTTCACCGTCATGCATAAAGCCTTTCATAAAGCGTGCGCAGAATGCCTGCGGTAATGCCCCAGATGTTCCATTCGCCATAGGGCATTCGGTAGAAATAATGGGTTGTACCGTTGAAATCGCGGCTGTCACGCTGATGATTGGCGGGGTCCATCAGGAAGGACAAGGGCACCTCGAATACATGTTCCACCTCTGTCGGGTTCAACTGAAGCTGAAAACCGCGTTCAACCACTGACAGCACAGGCGTGATGCGGAAGCCTGTAGCCGCAAAATAATCCGGCAATCGCCCCACCGGCTGAACAAAGCGTGGATCGAGACCGATTTCTTCCTCCGCCTCCCGCACGGCTGCCCTTTCAACGGAGCCATCCTCTGGATCAACAGCACCGCCCGGAAAGGCAATCTGTCCCGAATGCTTGCGCAATGTCGCGGTACGTTTCGTGAAAATGATCTTCGCGCCGTCGGCGTCATCGACAACTGGTATCAGCACTGCCGCATCCTTCAGCTTGCGGGCAGAAACCTCCGCAATGATCGCAGGGTTGAGTATGTGGTCCCCATGCTCGGCGGATGCGAGGTCAAGTGGGCTGCCCGACTGGTTGAGGGCGCGGCGCCGGAACTCGGCAGCGGAGTAGAAGGCTGGGTTCAGCAGCAGCTCGCTCATTGGCTCAATGCATCCAGTTCATCCGCGGGCATCACCGGAAAAAGACACGCGCCGGATCGTAGCGCGAACATCTCTCTGCCACCGATCTCGACGGTCTCGCCGCGTTCCACCAGATCATACATCACGGCACGCGAAACAAGCGCCTCCAGCCGCCCCCGAACCAGAACATAGGGCTTCAGCTGCCGCTTTTCACCGAGGATCTCGAAGCGGAGGGGATGCTTGGCATCGACAGAGACGAGGTCACCCACATTTGTGCGAAACGTGATGACCGGCAATCCTGCCTTGTCGGCCACATTCATCTCCACGGCCAGAAACGGCGCATCCTCCACGCGGATGCCGACTTTTTCCACAGGTGTGACGAGATAGGTCTTACCGTCCTCATCCTGGCGCAAAACCGTGGAAAACAGGCGCACCAGGGCCGGTCTGCCGATCGGGGTACCGAGATAGAACCAGGTACCATCGGCACGAATTTCCATATCCAGATCACCGCAAAAAGGCGGGTTCCAACGCTCGACAGGCGGTAATCCTCGTTCACGATTGCCGGTCTGATCGGCAGCGCGTGCGATCATGGCTGCCAGTCCCGCAGCGTCGCCTGCCGCTCTTATTGTCTCGTCTGCCATAATTTCATTCACGCTTGCTGTTAATGCAGTGCTCTGTCACGAGATAGTCATTCACAACGTCCTTGTCAGCCGCTATCGCGGGAATAAGTTGAAAAGGGCGAATTCTACACTTGATCGAGACGATTCGTTCGCCCGGCCTGATGCCGGGTCAGAAGAGCCAGATGGAGACCGAAAATGGGCGTCATGACTTCCACCGAAACTCCGCTGGACGAAAAGGCGATCGTCGCTGCCGCCGAGCAGGCGCTCGCCGACATCTCGACGGTTCGATCGGAAGTCTCCAAGGTCATCTTCGGCCAGGAGCACGTTGTCGAAAACACCCTTGTTGCAGTCCTCTCCGGTGGTCACGCCCTTCTCGTTGGCGTGCCGGGCCTTGCCAAGACGAAGCTCGTTACGACGCTTGGTACGGTACTGGGGCTAGATGCCAACCGCATCCAGTTCACGCCGGACTTGATGCCCTCGGATATCCTCGGCACCGAAGTGATGGATCAGGACGAGAACGGCCGCCGCTCTTTCCGTTTCGTCAAGGGTCCGGTCTTCGCGCAGCTTCTGATGGCGGACGAAATCAACCGTGCCAGCCCGCGCACCCAGTCGGCACTCCTGCAATCCATGCAGGAATATCACATCACTGTGGCTGGCCAGCGCTATGATTTGCCCTCGCCGTTCCACGTACTGGCAACACAGAACCCGCTGGAACAGGAAGGCACCTACCCGCTGCCGGAAGCGCAGCTCGACCGTTTCCTCCTTCAGGTGGATGTTCTCTACCCAGATCTCGCCGCCGAACGTCAGATCCTGCTCGATACCACCGGCATTGCCGAGGCACGGGCAACAAAGGTCATCGAGGCATCGCGCCTCCAGGAAATCCAGAAGCTCATTCGCCAGATGCCGGTAAGCGACAAGGTGGTGGATGCGATCCTGTCCCTCGTGCGCTCGGCCCGTCCCGGTCAGGGTAATACGATGACCGATCGTCATGTGGCCTGGGGGCCGGGTCCGCGAGCCGGTCAGGCACTGATGCTGTGCGCGCGCGCGCGTGCGCTTTACGAAGGCAGGCTCGCCCCCTCCATCGATGATGTGCACGCTCTTGCCGAACCTGTTCTCCAGCACCGCATGGCCCTGACATTTGCTGCGCGTGCCGAGGGCATGTCGGTGCGCGATGTCATCAGCGGCCTCGTCAAGCAATCGAATGCCTGAGTGGCGATCCTGTAACATGCGTCATCGTTCAAAGGAGCAGGCGTGGCATCCATAGGCCAGATCGTTTCCCAGACACCCGGCAGTGAAGTTCTTGCGCGCGCCCGCCAGCGGGCAGCACTCGTGCCGGATTGCATGGTGGAGGCGAAGCGGATTGCCAATACGGTGATCTCCGGCTGGCATGGTCGCCGCAAGCGCGGCGTTGGCGAAAATTTCTGGCAGTTCCGCCCCTATACCGATGGTGAAAACCTCTCCCGCATTGACTGGCGACGGTCTGCCCGTGACGATCATGCCTATGTGCGCGACCGCGAATGGGAGGCTGCCCACACGGTCTGGCTCTGGGCCGACATGTCCCCTTCGATGATGTACAAGTCTACCTATGGCATGGTGTCCAAGGAAAGCCGCGCCCTGGTTCTGATGCTGGCGCTGGCTGAAATTCTGGCACGGTCGGGCGAACGCATCGGCTGCCCGGGCGTGATGGAGCCGGTTTCCGCCCGCAACGCCGCCGAAAGGCTGGCAACCGCCATCATGCATGCGCCGCCGACCGAAGGCCTTCCACGAACGAACATGATCCGCGGCGCCAGCGACATCGTTCTCATCGGTGACTTTCTGGACGATGCGGACAAGATCATGGAACGCCTCTCGCCTCTCGCCAAGCGCAGCCTACGCGGCCACGTGATAGAGGTCGCTGATCCGGCGGAAGAGATTTTCCCTTATGCTGGCCGCACGGAATTCACCGATCCGGAAACGGGTGAAAAGCTGACGTCCGGTCGAGCCGAAACGCTGCGGGACGACTATCAGCGCGCCTATCTCGCGCGCCGTGAAAATCTTGGTCAGTCGCTGCGCCGGATGGGCTGGAATTTTGTCTTCCATCGCACGGACCATCTGGCGTCAGAGGCGCTGGTGGCCGTTCACGGTCATCTGTCCGGCAATCCGCCGCGCCTGGCAGGAGGACGCTGATGGGAGCCCTCGCCTTCGCAAGCCCATTCATCCTCATCGCGCTTGTGGTGCTGCCTGCCATCTGGTGGTTGCTGCGCCTGACACCGCCTAAGCCGCGGTCGGAAGTGTTTCCGCCGCTGGCCATTCTCGCCAAGGTTCTGAAGCGAGAGGAAACCCCCGCCCAGAGTCCTTGGTGGTTGACGCTTCTGCGAATGCTGATGGCAGCCGCACTGATCTTCGCCATTGCAAACCCCATTCTGAACCCGCGGACCGGCTCCTTGAACAATGGGGGGCCACTTGCTCTGATCGTCGACAACAGCTGGTCCACGACCGCCGACTGGCAGCGTCGCGTGGAAACGGCTGCAATGTTGATTGATGATGCGGAGCAGGCCAACCTGCCGGTTTCCATCGTGTTCACGGCGGATGCAACGCATGACGCGGTCCCTGCCAGTGCCGCCGCTGCCCGTGAGAAGCTGGCCGCAGCGCAACCCAAACCACTTCCGCCCATGAGAGAACGCGCGGCAGATGCCCTTGTCGAAGCCTTCAACGGCTCGCGTCCCGGCACTGTCGCCTATCTGAGCGACGGCATTGCAACTGCTGAAGACGCGGACATGGTGGCAGACCTCTCCAGTCTGTCGGCGGCAGATGTGCGCCTGATCACCGGTGAAGGATCAAACGCGGTGGCGCTGACGCAGGCTGCGAACGATTCGGGGGCCATGAAAGTGACCGTCGAGCGCCTGTCGCGCGATAGTGCCCGCAGCCTCACCGTCAACGCACTCGATCAGCAGGGTCGTTCACTCGCAACCGCACCCTTGAACTTCGCGGCAGGCGCTTCAACGGCCACGGCTGAAATTGCAGCGCCATTCGAATTGCGCAACGACTTCGCACGGCTTGCAATCGATGGCCTTGCTACCGCAGGATCGACCCATCTTCTGGATGATGGCTTCAAGCGTCGCCGTGTTGCCCTTCTCTCCGGCGATAGCAGCAATGAAGTGCAGCCGCTTCTTCAGCCGCTTTATTATATCAGTCGCGCCTTGCAGCCCTATGCGGACATCATTGAGCCCAAGAGCTCGGATCTGACGGCATCGCTGCCGGAGGTTCTGAACACCAATCCATCCGCCATCATCATGGCAGATATTGGCCGCTTGCCTGCGGAAACCTACGAGCCGCTGCAACGCTGGCTGTCGCGCGGTGGCGTGTTGATTCGTTTCGCCGGTCCGCGTCTCGCAGCGGCACCGGCAGACGATCCGCTGGTGCCTGTCAATCTGCGCCGCGGCGAGCGGGCGCTGGGTGGCGCTCTTTCCTGGGCGGAACCGCAGCCGCTTGCTGATTTTCCAGCGATCGGGCCCTTTGCCGGCATGCCACGCGCGGGAGACGTAACCGTCAACCGTCAGGTGCTTGCCGAACCCTCGCCGGATCTGGCGGAGCGCACCTGGGCAAGCCTTGCCGATGGAACGCCGCTGGTGACGACCCGTGAGGTGAATGCCGGTCGCATCGTGCTTTTCCACGTGAGTGCGGAGGCAACATGGTCAGACCTGCCTCTGTCGGGATCCTTCGTTGAAATGCTGCGCCGCCTGATGCAGGTTGCCCGTGCCGGTGGAGCGCAAACCGCTTCGCAGGGCGGAGAGGCTGCCGTGGCCCTGCCGCCCTATCGGCTGCTGAATGCTGAAGGCGTTCTGACAACTGAGATCGGCTCGGCAAAACCGCTGACGACGGCACCGGGTAAGGTTACATCCGCATCCTTCGATCATCCGCCAGGGCTTTACGGCAATGAGGACGGTTTCAGCGCGGTCAACCTCCTGCCACCAACAGCCAAACTCGAACCCGTCAACATGTCTGCCGAAGGCATGACCGTTGCCCGTGAGGGTCTCATTGGCCGCGAAACCGTGTCGCTGAGGCCTGCGCTTTTCACGTTTGCGCTGATACTCCTACTTCTCGATACGCTGATTGTCCTTGTCATGAATGGTGCCTTTTCCAGAGCTGCAAGGCGTGGCCGGATCGCGGCTGTCCTGGCAGCCTTGATTGCTCTGCCCTTTGCCCTGCCCGCTCCGCCCGCCCATGCAGCAGATGCGCGGCCCGGTGACGAACAGGCGCTGGAGCGGCTGGATACGACCCACCTTGCCTATGTCATCACCGGCGAGCCGGAAGTAGACCGTATCTCGGAAGCGGGCCTCGAAGGTCTCACCCAGTTCCTGACATTCCGCACAGCTCTCGAACCCGGAGCGCCGGTTGGCCTGGACATTTCAAAGGATGAACTGGCCTTCTACCCGATGATCTATTGGCCGATCTCCGCAACAGCGCCTATGCCCAGCGCGGCAACAATTTCGCGGATCGATGCCTATATGCGAAACGGCGGCACGGTTCTGTTCGATACCCGCGACCAGATCTCGTCGTTCGATGGCAGCTCGACCTCAGCCAATGGCCAGCGGCTGCAGGACATTCTGGCCAACGTCGATATTCCGGCATTGGAACCAGCGCCCGCCGACCACATCCTGACGCGCGCCTTTTATCTCCTGTCCAATTTTCCGGGTCGCTACAGCGGAAGCCCCATGTGGGTGCAGGCTCGCCAGGAAGCGCGCAATCCGGATCGTCCGCTCGCCGCGTCCGGGGATGGCGTCAGTCCGATCCTGATTACGGCCAACGATCTGGCGGGTGCCTGGGCGATCGATGCAAACGGCATCCCGCTGCTGCCAACCGTTCCCTCGGACGAAATGCAGCGCGAATATGCCTATCGAACCGGCGTGAACATCATGATGTACATGCTGACCGGCAACTACAAGGCGGATCAGGTCCATGTGCCGGATCTGCTGCAGCGGCTTGGCCAGTAGGATATCGGGATGAATATTGAATTCGAACCCTTTCTGCCCTGGTCTGTTCTCGCCATTCTTGGCGTTTTCGCACTGGTGCTGGTCGTGCTTTCGATTTGGCGCGGCATGCGGGGTGCAACGCTTCGCGCCGTCGCGCTTGCTGTTCTTCTCCTGTCGCTGACCAATCCAACCCTGACGCAGGAAGACCGCGAGCCACTGTCAACCATCGTGCCTGTGATTGTGGACCGCTCCCAGAGCCAGCAAACGGCCGAGCGTACCCGACAGACCGATCAGGCATTACAGGCACTTACCGACCGTCTTTCACGCTTTCCCCGCATCGAGCCACGCATCGTTGAAGTGAAGGATGAGGATACCGACACACCCTCGACCCGTCTGTGGTCCTCACTCAACGCAGCAACCGCGGATGTTCCGCCTGCGCGGGTGGGCGGCGCGATCTTCCTGACGGACGGACAGGTGCATGATCTGCCCGGAACCAATCAGGATCTCGGCTTTACCGCGCCGATCCATGGACTGATCACCGGGCGTGCTGGCGAATATGATCGGCGCGTCCAGGTCGTAAAGGCGCCGCGCTTCGGCATTGTAGGGGAAGAGCAGGAAATGACCCTGCGCGTGGTGGATGAAGGTCCGGCACCGGGCGGGGCTGCATCCGTTACGGTTCGCATGAATGGCGAAGTGATTGGCAACCTGCAGGCAAATCCGGGCGTTCCAATCCCCTTCCGCTTCAATGTGCCGCGTGGTGGCAACAACATCATGGAGTTCTCCGTTCCGGAAGTGGCCGGAGAGGTGAGCGCCGCCAACAATCGCGCCGTCCATGTCATTGATGGCATTCGCCAGAACCTGCGCGTTCTCCTGGTATCAGGCGAACCGCATGCCGGTGAGCGCGCATGGCGTAACCTGCTCAAATCGGATGCTTCCGTCGATCTGGTGCATTTCACCATTCTTCGGCCAAGCTTCAAGCAGGATGGCACGCCGATCAACGAGTTATCGCTGATCGCCTTTCCGACACGCGAATTGTTCATCGAGAAGATCAATGATTTCGACCTGATCATCCTCGACCGCTACCAGAACCTCGGCACGACCCCCATCCTGCCGATGCTCTATTACGATTACATCGCACAATATGTTGAAAAGGGTGGCGCCCTGCTGGTGGCAGCAGGCCCGGAATATGCCGGTGATTCGTCAATTGCGCTCACACCGCTCTCTACGGTTCTGCCTGCCCTGCCGAGCGGCAGCGTCCACAATGCTCCGTTCTTCCCGCGCCTTTCGGATGAAGGCAAGAAGCACCCTGTGACGCGTGGACTCGATGGCGCAGCCGCAGAGCCGCCGGCCTGGGGACGCTGGTTCCGCACGGTGGATGTGGATCCGCCGCAGGGCCAGACAGTGATGCTGGGCGACGGCAGCCGCCCGCTCCTCGTCCTGAACCGAAAGGGCGAAGGACGCATAGCAACGCTGTTGTCCGATCAGGGCTGGTTATGGGCCCGAGGTTTCGAGGGCGGCGGCCCGCATGTGGCGCTCTACCGGCGCATCGCGCACTGGCTGATGAAAGAGCCGGAACTTGAAGAGGAAGCGCTGACTGCGCGCGCCGTCGGCCGAACCCTGGAGGCGACACGCCAGACCATCGGCGACGATCCGGGTCCGGCGACCATTCGCTATCCGTCCGGCAAGACAGAGACAGTCGCCTTCACGGCGGCAGGTCCGGGTCTCTACCGGATCGAGAAGCGGATGGATGAAACCGGCCTGTTCGAAATACGCAATGGCGACCTCTCGACGCTGGTTCATATCGGCAATGTCGATGCGCCCGAATTCCAGGCCATGATTTCCACCGGCGATGTACTTGCACCCTATGCCCAGAAAACGCGGGGTTTGATCAGCCGCCTGGCCAATGGCGACGGCGTGACGATCCCCGATCTCCTGCCTGTGCGTGGCGAGGTCAGGATCAATGATCCGAACCGGATGGTCATCCGCATGACAGATGAAACCGTGCTGAAGGGTATCGATTCGACACCGCTTTTCGCCGGTTTTGCAGGACTGGCAGCGCTTCTTCTAGCAATTTCTGCCATGTGGTGGCGCGAAGGACGATAAATGGCATTTGATCTGGTTGTTTCCGACGTCGTGACGCCGGATATGGAAGAGGCGATTCGAGGGCCTCTGGTCGCGTACAACAATGCGCGGTTCGGCGAGAGCAGCAAACGCGACCTTGGCATCTACCTCCGTTCAGAGGCTGGAGAGATCACGGGCGGATTGATCGGCTGGACGGCGCGCGACTGGCTCTATGTTCAGTTGCTCTTCATACCGGATGAAAATCGCGGCCATGGCCTTGCTGGCCGACTCTTGAGCATGGCGGAAAACGAGGCACGGGCACGTGGCTGTGTCGGGGCCTACCTCGACACCATGAACCCGGATGCGCTCCAGACCTATCTGAAATACGGCTACAGGATCATCGGCAAGAACGGCCCGATGTCCGGCGGCCAATTCATCACTTGGCTGAACAAGGTTTTCTGAGAAGCTTATTCCGCGGCGAGAGCCAGAGCCACCGGTTGCCAATCCTGCCAAGCAATTTCGCCTTTCAGACGGGCATGAACATTTTCGCCAAGTGGCACGACCAGAATGCGCGCCGGATCGGTCGGTCCCGGAAAAGTCAGCGCGTTGTAGGCGACACGCTCGAACCCGAGCGGCATGTAATAGGGAGCGTCGCCGACAAGAATAACGGCCTCGGAGCCCTTGCGCCGTGCGGCCTCGATTGCGATGCGAACCAGTTCACGCCCGATACCCCGGTTCTTGTGCGATGGCCGCACGGCAAGCGGCCCCAGCAGATGCCCGTCAACCCCGCCTGCCTTGACTGCGGTCATCCGCACAGAGGCAATCGTCTCGCCGTCATCGGCGCAGATGAAGGAGAGCGACCGGTCATGCGGGCCCTGTTCGCGAATACGCTGCGATGACTTGGTGAAGCGACCGGGACCAAAGGCCTCGGCATTGATCAACTCGATGATTTCATCGTGGGAACAATCTTCAGTGAGGTAGACGAGATCGTGCTTGTTCATGAGCAGCCAGACCAGATAAGACAAAACAACGGCATTGTGAACGACGCCAAGGGGGCGTCCGGCAGTTCAATCAACGTCGTCGAAGTGTCAGGGTCTGGGCCATTATCGATTTCCTCACTTAGAAGATCGCAATAACAGTAAAATTTATAGTCGTCTATCGAAAACACACTGTCTTCATTGCGGAACTCGCTTTTCATTCGAGGACTTGTATCGTTGCAACGACGACAGCGAGGAGATTAAACGCATGGGAATGCTTGTCGAAGGCCAGTGGCAGAACGTCTGGTATGATACGAAGTCGACGGGCGGGCATTTCAAGCGCGATGCCTCCCGCTTTCGCAACTGGATCACGCCGGATGGCTCTGCGGGTCCGTCCGGTCAAGGCGGCTTCAAGGCAGAAGCGGGTCGCTATCATCTCTATGTGTCACTCGCCTGCCCTTGGGCGCACCGCACGCTGATTTTTCGAACCCTGAAAAAACTGGAAGACATGATCAGCGTCTCCGTCGTCAGCCCTTTGATGCTCGACAATGGATGGGAATTCGAACCGGAGGATGATCCGGATGCAACGCCGGATCATCTGTTCGGCAGTCAGGCACTCTGGCAGGTGTATGTGCGCGCGCATTCTACCTATTCAGGCCGCGTGACGGTGCCGGTTCTCTGGGACAAAAAGAACGAGACGATCGTCTCTAACGAATCGGCGGAAATCATCCGCATGTTCAATTCGGCCTTTGATGCACTGACCGGCTCGACGCTCGACTTCTATCCATCATCGCTGAGAACAGAGATTGATGCGCTGAACGCCCACATCTACGATGCGGTCAACAACGGCGTCTACAAGGCTGGATTTGCGACGACGCAGGCTGCCTATGAGGAGAATGTCACCGCGCTGTTCACCATGCTGGATGAGCTCGACCGCCGCCTGAGAAGCCAGCGCTATCTCTTCGGCAGCCGGTTGACGGAAGCGGACTGGCGCCTTTTCACGACCCTTGTGCGGTTCGATCCGGTCTATGTCGGCCACTTAAAATGCAATATTCGCCGTACCGCTGATTATCCAGCACTCTCGGGATATTTACGGGATCTGTATCAGCACCCCGGCATCAGGCTGACGGTCAACCTTCGACACATCAAGCACCACTATTATCGAAGTCACAAGACCATCAATCCAACAGGTGTGGTGCCGGTTGGACCACAACTCGATCTAGACGCGCCGCACGAGCGTGATCGCCTCTGACCCTACCAGATCTCCTGCTTTGGCCTCTCGCCTGAAAGCTCTCCCAGCCGCCGCAACGTCGCGGCGGTGACATCCACGGGCAGTTGGTCGAGAGAAAAGAACCCGCTCTCGGCAATTTCCCGGTCAGGCGCTCGTGGCGCCGTCTGCCGCACATTTACCCGGTAGAGAATCACGTGGTCGCGTTTGCTGGCGCGACTGTTCTGATAGACCTGGAAGAGATGCGGCTCGCCATTAATCTCGAGGTTGCCTTCTTCGCGCAGTTCCTTCGCAAGCGCAATGGCTACGGTTTCACCATGTTCGACGCCTCCGCCCGGAAGATACCAGCCCGGAACATAGGTATGGCGAACCAGAAAGATGCGGCCTTGCTCATCGAAACAGGCGGCGCGAACCCCAAGCGTCATGCCGCGCGTGAAGGCAAACAGCCGATGCAGGACCGCAACGATAACCCTCGTCCGAAATCCGCTGATTTCCTGTATTCCTTCATTGCTCATGCGGGTTGCCCCCTTGGCCTGCAAGCTCTATGTCTCGAGCAATGTACACCTTCGCGCACATTTCAGATGTTCACCTCGGCCCGCTTCCTCGCCTGACAGTGCGCGAACTGGCCTCGAAACGCATCACCGGCTTTATCAACTGGCACCGCAACAGGCGCAAGCATCTGCTTGTGAATACATTGGATCTCCTGTTGAGCGATATCCGCACGAAACAGCCGGACCATCTGATGATCACCGGCGATCTTGTCAATCTCGCAACCTCCATCGAGATCCGGCTAGCGGGCGAATGGCTGCGCAGCATCGGCGATCCGCTCGAAACGACCGTAGTGCCTGGCAATCACGATGCCTATGTGCCGGGCGCTCATGATCGTTCGGTGCGCGAATGGTACCCGTTTATCGCGGCGGACAACGACCCGAATGACTGGTCAGACGAGGAACACATTTTCCCGACCTATCGCCGCCGCGGACCGATTGCCATTATCGGCTGTTCCACCTCCAATGCGACCCTGCCCTTTTCCGCCAGCGGCCTGTTCAGCAGTCGGCAGGCCCGCGAAACGGTCAATCTCCTGCGCAGGGCAGGAGAAGAAGGTCTGTTTCGTGTTGTGATGATCCACCATCCGCCCATTCGCGGCGCGGCCGCCTCCCACAAACGTATGTTAGGTATACGCCGTTTCAATGCGGCAATCTCCACCGGCGGCGCGGAGCTTGTCCTTCATGGCCACACGCATCTCAACACACTGTACCATTTGAAGACGCAGGCAGGCAGCGTGCCGGTTGTCGGCATTGCGTCAGCCTCGCAGGGGCCGGGTGGACATAAACCTCCAGCCGCCTATAATTTCTTCACATTGTCGGGCCAAGCTGGATCTTGGAACCTTGCATGTGACCGGTACGGACTGACACAGGAAGCGGATGCCATTGCGCACGAGCAACGGCGTGTTCTTTACGGAACACCGGCACCACTTCCGGCGCAGCCACCTCTCGAACTTGAACTCTAGCCAGTTTGGCGAAAGCCTTAGCCTGTAGAGATAATTCGGAAACTTTGACGATTGACAGATTTGGTACCAAGGAATTCATGGACGTAAAGCCACACAACACCGACATTCGACGGGACCTCGTTTCCCTGCTGCCCCGGTTGCGGCGCTTTGCCCTTGTTCTTGCGCAGAACGGGGCAAAGGCGGATGAGCTTGTGTCCAAGGTGTGCGGTCAGGCTCTCCTAAAGGCACCTTTCCAGGATGCGGAAGACCGGCTGGATCTGCGTCTGTTCGGCGCTATCTGCTCCCTGTGGCGAACGGAAATCCGCAAGAAAAAAGCCTCCAGCGAGACCGTCGTCTGCCTCCATTCCGCGACTACCAGTTCACCACAATTGCCGATGATCCTCTCTGCGGAACTGGCTGCGGCCTTTCTGCTCTGTGCGGTCGAAGAACTGTCCTATCGCGAAGCGGCAGCGGTCATGGCAACGACGGAGGATAGTATCGCCGAAACGGTTCTGGCCGCCAGACGCGAACTCGCCATTGTCACCGAAAGCGAAGCGGAGCGCAGAGCCTGATGTCCGACAGTCTGCGCCAGCCTTCACTCGATGCCCGCCTGTCTGCC
This sequence comes from Affinirhizobium lemnae, assembly GCF_022968395.1. GTDB lineage: Bacteria > Pseudomonadota > Alphaproteobacteria > Rhizobiales > Rhizobiaceae > Neorhizobium > Neorhizobium lemnae. The sequence goes on along the minus strand of NZ_JALJQZ010000029.1, from coordinate 22,365 downwards.
ATGCTGGATGGCGAGGTGACTGAGGCCGAAAAGTCTGAACTGGATGACATTCTCGCGAATGATCCAAATGCAAAACTGACCTCGGACAAACTCAGGCAAGCCACGGAACACGGTCGAACGCTGTTCAATGAAATGCTGAAAGAGCCGGTTTCGCTCAGCCTCGTCAGAAGCATCAAGACGGCGCCGGAAGGACGCCGCGCCTTGCGTTTTCCGAAGCAGGAAACCGTTCGGCAAAAGCTCAAGCCTACCTACCGTCTCGCAATCACCTCGTCCGTCATCATGTTCGCGCTCGGCGCAGCGGCCGGCTACATGGTCGGCGCCCCGTCTCACATGATGACCTATGCGGATATTGCGGGTGATCCAAGCAAAGCCTGGCTGGATGATGTTGCGTCTCACTACCGGCTCTTTTCCCGCCAGTCGCGACATCTCGTAGAAATTCCGGCGAATGAATCCGCGCATATCGTCGAATGGTTGATGGCGACCACGGGCATTTCTTTTCGCATTCCCGATCTCACCTCGGAAAAGCTCGTATTTATGGGTGCTCGCCTGTTTTCGGCAGGTGGAAGGCCGGTGGGGGAACTGATCTACCAGAACCGCGATGGCGAGGTTATCGCCATATCCTTCACCAAATTCATTTCACCCATGCCGGAAAAAGACATGCGCGAGAGCATTCGAGACGATATCGGAATGGTGACCTGGCAGGGCTTGCAGGCAAGTTACGTTCTCACCGGCCCCTCTTCCGATGCAGATCTGGAAGGCCTCGCAACCAAGATCGCTGGCATCATCTGACGGCAGCGTTCATGCAGGAAGCGTTAGGCTGAAAGTCTGGCCTTTGACGTACAACGGAATTCTGCGACAGGCATCAGCCGAGACGAATGTTTCCGAGCAAGAGACAAAGTTCGGCTTGGCGTTGGGTACCTGTTTTCTTCAGGATGGAGCGCATATGTGCCCGAGTGGTTTCGTAATGAACCCCACAGCGTTCGGCTATCGCCCTGATATCTTCGCCTTCATTTAGAAGGCAAGCAACGCGACATTCTGAGAGTGTGAAGCCAAATAACTTGCGTAGTGCATCGTACGATATGGACTGAGATTGGTCAACATCTTCCATAATCACCATAGCATAGGCGTTCGCGAAAACGTCACGAAGATTTGAACCTGCTCGCTCGATGCGTACCAGCAGGGGGTTTTTGTCTCTGCGCGAAAATGTTAACACTTCACTCAGTGCCGGGTCGGAGCCTCCAATGACTTTATCCAGCGCCGCTTCGAAGACGGATGCTTCTCTTGAAGAACTTATTGTTAGCCTGTTGCGGAAAATGTAGACTTCACTCTTCAAAAGTCTTTCAGCTTTTTGATTTGCCGCAACGACCGAACCTCGCCGGTCCACGAACAGACACGCAACATTTGCACGCTCAAAGGCTGCCATATAGCCCTGCATTTCGCTTTCCGCGAAGATGGACATGATACGCGACGCCATCTGTAGCTGAGATCGTAGAGCGTTCAAGTGTTCCCGATCTTCGTCGTGAAAACCTCCATCAGCCAGTTTGCGATGGAGAACAAAGAAACGATCATCGGATCCAGACGAAAAATTGATAACCGCGGAATGCTGAAAGCCAAATTTTGCGACAAATTTGTAGTATTCCAGTTCACGTAGGTCTTTTTCGGATGCGAAATCGGACTCCAGAACGACTCCGGACCGCTTCATCAAAGGCATGAATTTCGCGCGATGATCGCGGTGTGTCCAACCATCGCGCTGGTGTTCGTCCATGATGCCGAACATGCTATTTGTGAACATCAGCCCAGTCACCGAACCGCGATCGGCGGGTGCCATTACGTTGATACCTGCGGCCCCGGTGGCAACGGCTATCTGCTCCAGAAACAGCGGCCATCGTTGGTGATCAACTGCAACATCCTGAAGCTGCCCCAAAAGAGTGTAGAAGCTACCGGCGTCATTCATTGTCGGCACCCTATAGCGGAATTTTTACGGTCTGCGTCATTCCTCCCCCATTGAGAAGAAAGCTTCAGCCCAACGCAATGCTGTCCGAAAAGCAAGACAGTTACGCCTCAGGCCTCCTATATATTGAAAATAAATTTCACTCAGAGCGCCCGGGTTAGAAGCCCGGGCGCTTTCCTTATCAGCTGTTGGCCAGAACGCGGTTCGCAGCGGAGACGATCGCCTCGAGAGAGGCCGTCACGATATTGGTGTTGATGCCCGCACCGAACAGCTTGCCTCCATCGTACTCCATCTCGACATAGGCGATGGCCGACGCATTCGAGCCATGCTGGAGGGAGTGTTCGGAATAATCCGCTACCGAGAACTCCTTGCCGAGATAGATCGACAGGGCATTGATAAAGCCGTCGATCGGGCCCGTGCCTTTGCCTTCGATGCGCTTGGTCTCCCCATTGTCAGTGATTTCAGCCGCAACGATCCGGATCCCTCTCTGGTCAGTTCCGGCAGGATAGGTATGGTGATCCACGAACTTGATGCGGCCTTCCGACTGATTGACATAACGCTCGATGAAGCGCTCGTAGATGCGCCTGGACGGCAGCTCCTTGCCTTCCTCGTCGGTGATCCGCTGAATATCCTCGCGGAATTCGACCTGCAGATTGCGTGGCAGATTGATGCCGTAATCCTGGGAGAGGATGTAGGCGATGCCGCCCTTGCCCGATTGCGAGTTGATGCGAATGATCGCTTCGTAAGTGCGGCCCACGTCCTGCGGATCGATCGGCAGATAAGGCACTTCCCAGACAGGCGAATTGGCCTGCTTGATCGCCTTCATCCCCTTGTTGATCGCATCCTGGTGAGAGCCTGAGAAGGCGGTATAGACCAGCTCGCCAACATAGGGATGACGCTCGGGGATCGTCATCTCGTTTGAATATTCGTAGACCGCCTTAATGCGCTCGATATCGGTGCAATCCAGTTCAGGATCGACGCCTTGCGTATACATGTTCAGCGCCAGGGCCACGACATCCACGTTGCCGGTGCGCTCGCCATTGCCGAACAGCGTGCCTTCCACCCGATCGGCGCCGGCCATCAGGCCCAGCTCCGTTGCGGCGATGCCCGTGCCGCGGTCATTGTGTGGGTGCAGGGAGATGATGACATTCTCGCGGTTGTCGATATTGCGGCACATCCATTCGATCTGGTCCGCATAGATGTTGGGCGTTGCCATCTCAACCGTGGAAGGCAGGTTGAGGATCAGCTTGTTTTCAGCCGTCGGCTTCACTTCGGCAATCACGGCATTGCAGATTTCCAGCGCCACTTCCAGCTCCGTTCCGGTGAAGCTTTCCGGCGAATATTCGAAGCGATAACCACCATTCTCGCTGCTGGCGGCCTTTGAAGACATGTCCATGATCATCTTGGCAGCATCGACGGCGATCTGCTTGATGCCATGCACATCCTTTGCGAACACGACGCGCCGCTGCAATTCGGACGTGGAATTGTAGAAATGGATGATCGGCTTGTAGGCACCTTCCAGAGATTCGAAGGTGCGGGTAATCAGTTCCGGGCGGCACTGGACCAGCACCTGCAGGGACACGTCCCGAGGCACACCGCCTTCTTCCACGCACCAGCGGGCGAAATCGAAATCCGTCTGCGAGGCAGAGGGGAAACCGATCTCGATTTCCTTGAAGCCCATGTCCAGCAACAGCTTGAACATGCGCGCCTTGCGATCATGACCCATCGGGTTGACGAGCGACTGATTGCCGTCGCGCAAATCGACGGAGCACCAGATCGGCGCCTTGTCGATGACCTTGGACGGCCATGTGCGATCCGGAATATTGATCGTCGGGTACGGGCGGTACTTGCGGGATGCATCCGGCATTCCCCGGCTCTGACCCGTAGCCTGGCTCGATGTCGCGGCTTGCGTTGCGGGAGTATTGGCAGTCATTCGTCTTCTCCTTCGCGTCCAGCGTCACGCTAATGGCATCAGCCTGTTACAGCGTTGAAACACTGGATCAAGGCCTCTCTCGAGGCTTTCGGTCTTCAAATCATGGATTTTGTGAAAAGGAGCTCTAGCCGGCAGGCTCTTTCGGCCGCCGGGCGCTCCTTAACGGACCCGGCAACCGCCGATAAGGCCGAGAAGAAGAAGCGAGTTTAGGGCAGCAGAAGACGCACGGTGTGCCATCTGGCCCGCGACGCAAGAAGTCGGAAATGTGCTGCCCGTGATCTTCATGGAGAATTTGATAACGTGGGATGCGATGTTGCGCAAGATGGGTTGCGCCCTCAGTGACCATTTTGCTGAACGAAGCGTCGCAGACCCAACATAAACGCACCTGCGACGAGGCCCCAGAAGGCACCGGAAACACCCAGAAACGCCGTGCCGGACGCCGTAACCATAAAAGTAATCGCCGCCGCCTCGCGGTGATCCGCATCGCGGAAGGCCGCCTGAGCCGAGCTGGAAAAGGCGCCGACCAGCGCAAGCCCCGCGACGGCCTGCAACAGGATCGGCGGAGCAAAAGCGACAAAGGCGATGATGGCGGAAGCCAGAAGTCCGAACAGAATATAGCCAATACCGCCGATGATCGCCGACCAGTAGCGCCGTTTTGGATCCGGATGCGCCTCATCGCTGGCGCACATGGCGGCAGTGATAGCCGCCAGATTGACCGGAACCGCACCGAACAGCGCCGCCACCAACGAAAACGCGCCTGTCGAGGCAAACAGCGGACCGGGCGCAGGCTCGTAGCCATAGACTTTGAGAATGGCGATGCCTGGAATGTTTTGCGAGGCCATGGTCACGACGAACAAGGGAATGGCAACGGAGACGAAGCCATGCCAGGTGAAAGTCGGCATCACCGGAACAAGCGTCGGATGAATGGAACTGCCCAATTTCGAGAGCATGTCGGGCGGCAGGTCCACGCCAAATACAAGCACCAGCGCAAAGGCGCCGAGCGCCGCAGGCACCGCCCAGAGCCGCTTCCACATGAGAAACACCATCCAGGTTCCCACGATCGGCAGCCCAAGCCAGGGGTTGAATGCGATAGCCTTGACCGGTGCAAGGCAGAGGCTGAGCAGGATGCCGGCCAGCATGGCATTGGCAAGCGAAGCGGGTATCATGCGCATGGCCTTGCCGAGCGGCTGAAACAGGCCCGACAGGATGATGAGAACCGCACACATGACGAAGGCACCAGCCGCAGCGGAGAAGCCACCCTCGATCATGCCGACGCTGGTGAGAAGAGCCGCGCCGGGCGTGGACCAGGCGCAGCTGATCGGCATCCGCTTCCAGAGCGGGAAGATGATGCCGAGCAATCCCATCAAAGCTGCCAGCACGAAAAGCGCAGACGCCACCTGATCCGGTGCCGCCCCCATGGCTGTCAACCCCTGCATAATGACGGCGAAGGAACTGATGAAGCCGACAAAGGCAACCAGCATCCCCATGATGGTGGCTTGGATGGAAAAGTCTTTCAGCATGGCATGCAATCCGCGGCAGTGAATCCGTATCGGAAGTCACACCAGATTGCAGCGATGCGAGCAAGCTTATTGCGGGGTAATTCAGTTCTCTGAGCAGATTCTCTGAAAGCCGCCCAAAATCCAAGAATCCTTGAGGTTTGGCTGCTTTGCCTCTTGCCTTCTGCCCCCCTTTTGCATAAGCCCCCAGCCGACGCATTCGGGGCGTCCCGTTCACTTCCGCCGGAAACGGCTGGGTTCACGAAGGATGAAGCCTTGATCCAGACTCCCTATTATCTCATCGACAAGTCGAAGCTCCTGCGCAACATGGAGAAGATCGCGACCTTGCGCGAACTGTCCGGCGCGAAAGCTTTGCTGGCGCTGAAATGCTTTGCCACATGGTCCGTCTTCGACTTCATGCGCGACTATATGGACGGCACCACCTCATCCTCCTTGAATGAGGTGCGCCTTGGCCATGAGCGGTTCGGCAAGGAAACACATGCCTATTCGGTTGCCTATGCCGATTACGAAATCGACGAAGTCGTCTCTCATGCCGACAAGATCATCTTCAACACGATTGGCCAGCTGCAACGCTTCGAGAAGCAGTCTGCCGGCATCATTCGTGGCCTGCGGCTGAACCCCGGCGTCTCGTCATCGAGCTTCGATCTGGCAGATCCCGCCCGCCCCTTCTCGCGGCTCGGCGAATGGGACCTGAAACAGGTCGAACCAGTGATGGACCTCATCACCGGCTTCATGATTCATAACAATTGCGAAAACGGCGACTTCGATCTGTTCGACAAGATGCTCGGCCAGATCGAAGAGAAGTTCGGCCCCCTGCTGAACAAGGCCGAGTGGGTGAGCCTCGGTGGTGGCATCCATTTCACCGGCGAGAACTATCCGCTGGAAAAGTTCGCCGAGCGCCTGAAGCGCTTCTCCGGTGAGTACGGCGTGCAGGTCTATCTGGAGCCCGGCGAGGCCTCCATCACAAAATCGACGACGCTGGAAGTCACCGTTCTCGACAAGCTCTACAACGGCAAGAACCTTGTCGTGGTGGATTCGTCCATCGAGGCACACTTGCTGGATCTTCTGATCTATCGTGAGAATGCCAAGGTTCATCCCAACCAGGGGCCACATCGTTACATGGTCTGCGGCAAGTCCTGCCTGGCCGGCGATATTTTTGGCGAGTTCGATTTCCCGAACGAGTTGAATGTCGGCGACCGCATCTCGATCCAAGACACCGCCGGTTACACGATGGTCAAGAAAAACTGGTTTAACGGCGTGAAAATGCCGGCAATCGCCATCCGTGAACTGGATGGCAGCCTCAGGACGGTCCGTGAATTTTCTTACACGGACTACGAAGAAAGCCTTTCCTGAAATACCTCAGGTTGGTCTCTGACGATTGGACATAGGAGTTGGTCCCTATCATGAGAAAGAACGTGCTCATCATCGGCGCGGGCGGCGTCGCGCAGGTCGTAGCGCATAAATGTGCGCAGAATAACGACGTGCTGGGCGATCTCCACATCGCATCCCGCACCAAGTCGAAGTGCGACGCGATCATCGCGAGCGTACACGAAAAAAAGGCCCTGAAGCAGGCGGGCGTTCTGGAAGCCCATGCGCTCAACGCCCTTGATATCGAAGCCACCAAGGCGCTGATTACCAGGCTTGGCATTCAGATCGTCATCAATGTCGGCACAGCCTTCCTGAACATGTCGGTCCTGCGGGCCTGCATGGATACGGGCGCTGCCTACATCGATACGGCCATCCACGAAGAGCCGAACAAGATCTGCGAAACGCCGCCGTGGTACGGTAACTACGAGTGGAAGCGCGCCGCCGAATGCGAGGAAAAGGGCATTACCGCCATCCTCGGCGCCGGTTTCGACCCGGGCGTCGTCAATGCCTATGCCAAGCTGGCCAAGGACGAGTATCTCGACAAGGTCACCGACGTCGACATCGTCGATATCAATGCCGGCAGCCACGGCAAGTATTTCGCCACGAACTTCGATCCGGAAATCAATTTCCGTGAATTCACGGGCGTTGTTTACTCCTGGCAGAAAGGCCAGTGGCAGGTGAACAAGATGTTCGAGATCGGCAAGGAATATGACCTGCCGGTCGTGGGCAAGCGCAAGGCCTATCTCTGCGGCCATGACGAAGTCCATTCGCTGGCCAAGAACATGGATGGCGCCGACGTGCGCTTCTGGATGGGCTTCGGCGATCACTACATCAACGTGTTCACGGTCCTGAAGTCGATCGGTCTTCTCTCCGAACAGCCGGTCAAGCTGGCAGATGGCTCCGAAGTCGTGCCGCTCAAGGTGGTCAAGGCTTGCCTGCCGGATCCGGCATCGCTCGCACCAGAGTATGAAGGCAAGACCTGCATCGGTGACTATGTGAAAGGCTTGAAGGACGGCAAGGAAAAGACCGTCTTCATCTATAACGTAGCAGATCACAAGGAAGCCTATAACGAAGTAGGCAGCCAGGGCATTTCCTACACCGCTGGCGTTCCGCCGGTCGCAGCAGCCATGCTGGTTGCCACAGGTGAGTGGGACGTCAAGAAGATGGCAAACGTGGAAGAGCTTGCCCCGAAGCCCTTCATCAACCTTCTGAACAAGATCGGCTTGCCGACCCGCATTCAGGATGAGAACGGCGATCGCGCTGTCGAATTCTGAAACGCAATATCTTAAGCGTATTCCGCAATCCGCTGGAGCAATCCGGCGGATTTTTTTTGCCCGGCGTTATGCAACCCGACGCGAAAGATAGGCGGAAAAATCACGCAAGTCCTGGAGCAGGATAATCCTTTCAGGCGCGATAAACGGCTGCGATACCGGACCACCTATAACAATATCCGCACCTGTCGGAACGGCTGCTTGCAGTTCCCCAAGGATCTTTTCAAACGCTCGATAAGCCAAGAAAATGCTGCTGAGACAAACGCATCGGGCGCCATGGCGCCCTGCCGCATGTGCGATCTCGGCGACGGAAAGACCAGGGCCAAGATAAAGCACGTTCCAGCCAGCCTGTCTCGCAAGAACTGCTGCGCAAAGCGCACCGAGCTCATGGGCTTCACCTTCGGGCGTCGTGGCGATAAGGAGCGGTGCGGAAGAACACGGCGTGTCATAAGCATCAAGGCAGTTGAGCAAGAGCTTTTTGATTTGCATGCTAACAAAGTGTTCATCGGCCACCGACAACCGACCTTCAGCCCACAGCACACCCACCAGACTCATCAGGGGTGAAACGGTCGCAAAAATAAATTCCGCCGAACCCTGATGACCCCGGCGCTCGGCCAACCAGAGTGTAAAATCCGTGAACTTGCCAACACGAAGGAGCTCAATCCCAGGCAGCACCGCATTTCGCAGGATGACATCCTGTGTCATGGCTCTCAAATTGTCTGCGTCCAATTCAACGAGCATACCAATCCGGTACCCGGCTTCGATACAAAGTTTGAAGGCTCGCAGCCGCTCGGCATGGCGCAGAGTATAGGTGTGGGGCTTCAGTTCAGCGCTTGTAAAATCGGTTAATCCGTAGCGCTCTTCCCAAAGTCGGATCTGACGGCTCGAGAGGCCAGCATGACGTGCCGTTTCAGCGAGATTCAACAGGGTCTTGGGAGCATCTTCTGTCAACACGTCGAATCATCCGCCGTAATACTTTAGGCGAGTATGGAAATTTTTCCGCAATTTACAACAATTAAGATTAAAAAGATAAAAGTAATAAAACCTGAGCAAGTAGTAGATGTGTGCCACAAGTATTCCCGACAATGACACACATCTGTAACTGGCGCTAAGACATAGAGGATTCAGCGCGGACGCACTGCCTTCTTTGGCATGGGCAGCAGACCTTCGCGCTGCATCTGCTTCTTCACAAGCTTGCGATGACGGCGAACGGCTTCTGCTTCTTCGCGAACACGACGTTCGGACGGCTTTTCGTAGGAAGACCGGGCGCGCATCTCGCGGAAGATACCTTCCCGCTGCATACGCTTCTTGAGCACCCGAAGTGCCTGTTCGACGTTGTTGTCTCTGACGATAACCTGCAAGATGGCTCCTTGGTGCAGACGCGCTGCTACTTTTTGATTTTCATTGAGTTAAGGTTGATCCAGCCGGACGCGGGCTTGTGCTCTTCATCGGCTTTCGGTTGTTGCTTGCTGGAGATAGAAAGGGATGCATCAATATCATCTTCGGCGAGGGTGCGGTCGAAGCTTTCCTCATTGAACCGAACACGGTAGCGCGTTGGCCCACCACTTTGCGACTCGGGCTGGACCGATATGATCCTCCCCTCGCCCTGAGCGTGACCGGAGGCACCTGCCTTCAGAACGATGCGATCACCAGCTATGTAGCGGTTTCTCGCCACGGCACTCTCCTTCTGCATTCCATTGGCTAAACAAAAAATAAAAGGCCGGGATGAACCCGACCTCGTAGTGCTTCCTGCTCCCAACGCCAGTACATCCGTGGTCGAAAAGAGCAGCAATCAGCCAGCAAACCCGCGCGCAAGATGCGCAACGAGCACATCAGGTCTAAGATCCAGACGCCCGATCCTCAAGACGGGATGGGCAATCGGATATCAAGCAGCCTGAAGGTTGTCTGCAGAGCTCTTTCCAGAACGACGGTCCTGAACGATTTCGAAGCTTACCTTCTGGCCTTCGACCAGAGTGCGCATGCCCGCGCGCTCAACAGCAGAAATATGAACGAAAACGTCCGCATTGCCGTTCTCAGGCTGAATGAAGCCAAAACCCTTGGTGGTGTTGAAAAACTTGACTGTGCCGATATTCATAACGATTTCCTTTCATCAAATCGTTGTAGGACCCGCGATACCTTGCGGGCAAAGATCGAAGATTTGAGAGGAAATCTGACGAGAGCGCTAGGCTCTTTGACGACGTCACAAGCAATTGTCGATCAGGTAAGAGTACGCTGTTATCGGATATATTCAACCTCAGAAGCTGTATTTATCTGCATAGTCATACGAAATAAGATGTAACTAGCTGAAATTAAATCCTTAAATTTTCAGTTCAGCTCAACGTCCACGGCACTGCATGAAGATATTCTTATGGACTTAATGACCCGGCTGCAAAGCAACCGGGCCCCTTTCCTCTGCTTCTTCGATGAAGGAAGCTTCAAGATGCCCGGCGCAACGACAGGGATGCTGCGCTGGCGGTTACTTGTTTTGGATGGTGGGTCGTTTCGTCCTTGTCATAACGACCGTGGTTTAGCTGGAATCTGCCAACCATACTGCTGAGTAGGTTCGAGTCAGCGGCCAGAGAATTGCTGATAAAGGTGGTTTCCTCCACCATCGATGCATTTTTCTGGGTCATCTGATCGATCGAGTTAACCGCCTCACTGATCTCAGAAAGACCAATAGCCTGTTCTCTCGATGCAGTTGTGATGGCTTCCACCTTGACGTCGATTTCGCTCACAAATGTCTCGATCTGCTGAAGCGCGCCACCCGTATCGACAACAAGTTGAACGCCAGTGGCAACTTCAGTGCGAGATTTGCCTATCAGGGCATTGATCTCCTTCGCCGCCGCCGCCGAGCGTTGAGCGAGATCACGAACTTCCTGGGCCACGACGGCAAATCCCTTGCCGGCTTCACCAGCGCGTGCTGCCTCTACGCCCGCGTTCAAGGCTAGCAGGTTGGTCTGGAAGGCAATCTGATCAATGACATCGACAATCTTGCCGATTTCGCTCGACGCTCCTTCGATGCGCTTCATCGCCTCGATCGCGTCCGTAACGACACCGCTGGATTTCATGGTGCAGGCCCGCGCATCCCTGACGAGATTGCGTGTTTCCGCGGTTCTATCCACGGACGCCTTCACCGTCGAGGTTACCTCCTCAAGCGAGGCTGCCGTCTGTTCCAGCGCGGCAGCCTGCTGCTCCGTGCGCTTTGAGAGATTGTTCGCAGCCTCGTTCATTGCCATGGCATTGTCGTTGATCTGCCCGGTCTTGAGAAGCACCTGCTCGATTGTTTCCTGGAAGGTGGCAATGGAATCGTTGAAATCAATCCTTAAGGCTTCGAATTGAGCGGCAAATTCCTCATCAAGCGGTTGCGAGATATTGCACTCCGCCAGACGACGGAGCGCCGCTCCCAGGCTGTCGACAACCTGCTTCAGTTGAGCCGCCTCGGCCACACGCTGCCGCTCTTGAAGAGCCCTAGCCTCGTCGGACAGGACACGGCCAGCCTCCATTTCCTCGCGAAGACGCTTGCGCTCCAACGCTGCGCTGCGGAAGGTCTGGACCGAGCGCGCCATATCTCCAATTTCATCGCCGCGCTGTGCGAAAGGAACTTCCTGGCTGTAATCGCCCGCCGCTAGACGACTCATATAACCACCAATCGCGGTCAGTGGGCCGATCGCCCGCATCTTCATGAACCAAAGACCCGCGAGAAAGATCATAAGGGAGAGGATACTTCCACCAATAGCGAGGTTGCTAAATTTGCTATCGGCTTTGGACGCTGCGGCTTCCGTGGATTTCATCCAAGCATTTGACATATCAACGAGGCGAACGACGGCCGCCTGATGATCGCGAAACATTTTCTGCAACATATCGAAGCTTTGTTGCGCGTTCGCCACATCCGAGCCAGCGGCAAGGACTGCAAAACTCGAATCGAGCTGGCTCCAGAAAAGATCTCCCTTCACCAAAACGTCGTTCAAGAGAAAACCCTTAATGTCGTCCGGCAGGTCCGACGCCTGCCAGAATTTGCGCCGATCCTCATAATCCTGTCTGAGCTTGGCGACCTTCTTGACGTTCTCGGAAAGGTCATCACGATGAATTACGACTTCAGTCGCCAACCCGTAGGCTTCCACCAAGTATAGCGGTGGCGGCAAGATATCGGCCACGAGATCTTTACCATCCACGATCTGACTGAAGACAGGCCCCCCGACCTTTAACTCACCAAGTGCCAGACGTTGCACACCAAATGAACTAACAATACCTGTCGTTACAAGGATGCCAAACAAAACGGTCATACGAGAAATGGTCAAGGTGAACATGAAAATCCTCATCGGCGCGATGGAACCTATTCCGATGCCTCCATCCAGGCATTTTTTCTAAATAGAAAATATGCATACACTTATTAACGTAATCTATATCGCTGTAATCGACCTAAGAATAGAAAATACCCCAGCGAGTACAAAAACCTATCTGCAATCAAATTCTTGTAATCTAAGCAATTATTAGCGTTCCAAGAAACACTACCGATTTTCATGCAAAGATTGATTTTTTGTCGCTCATAGTTGCGTGATCAGCCATCTTTCCGTGCACATATCCCTGCAGGACATCCAGTAGTGTGCTTGACTGCAGACCTATCGAGACACGCACCGGTCGCAAATCTCCCGGCAGATTTTTTTGAGCAATGCTCATGAAAATTCAAATTCCACAGAAAAAAGCCGTGCCGGATGAGTTCCGGCACGGCTTGTCACAGAATTAGGCCTTCGCGTGAGGTCAGTCGATCTCGGACTGGCTCTCAACGATGCGGTTGACGAGGCCGTAGGACACAGCGTCTTCCGCGCCCAGCCAGTAATCGCGATCGATATCTTTGGCGATCTTTTCCTCACTCTGGCCGGTAGCCTTGGCGAAGATTTTGATCAGGCGCTGGTTCATCTTTATGATCTCGCGGGCCTGGATCTCGATATCGGAGACCATACCGCGCGTACCGCCGGAGGGTTGATGGAGCAGGAAACGGGTATTCGGCAGGCAGATACGACGCTCTTTCGGCGCCGCGACGTAGATCAATGCACCGGCAGAAGCTACCCAACCCGTACCGATCATCCAGACCTTCGGCTTGATGAACTTGATCATGTCATGAATTGAATCGCCTGATTCGACGTGACCACCGGGGGAGTTCACATAGATGCGAATGTCTTCATCGCTCGCGGCAGCCAGCGCAACAAGCTGGGTACAGACCTTCTGGGCCAGTTCCTGGGTAATCGGGCCATAAATGAAGATCGAACGCGACTTGAAAAGATTCGCCTCCGTTTCTTTGCCGAGCGGCAATTCCTTCGTCTTGTCGTCTTCATTCTCGTCGTTCATCGAACAGTCTCCAGAGTGAATTTGCTCTCCCCGGACATAATGCGTTCGCGCGCACAAAACAATCAGCCAGCGACGTTATGATGAATATGGCCTTCGTCATTTTACGCATAGACAACTTTTTAGGCAGTGCCTAATCTTGCGCCGAACGCAATGAAGACCGTTGCGCTGCGCATTTTGAAGGGGAACATCCATGTTCAAACGTCTTTCTCTGGCCGTCGCAATATCGACTGTGGCCGCAGTCCCGGCATTCGCACATCTGGATCCACTGGAACATGGGTCTATCGCAGCAGGACTATCTCATCCACTCTTTGGTGCGGACCATGTACTGGCCATGGTGGCGGTTGGCCTCTGGGCCGCCCAGATCGGGGCAGATCCCGAGCGTCGTCAGGCTCTGTGGCTTGTTCCCGCTGCCTTCGTGGTCATGATGGTTCTGGGCTTCGGCCTCGCGGTAGCAGGGGCGCCGCTTCCCTTCGTCGAGCCAGCAATCCTTGCCTCTGTCATGGGCCTCGGACTTCTGGTGGCCCTGGCCGTGCGCGTGCCCGTCGCCGCATCTGCCGCTGTCGTCGGCATATTCGCGCTCTTCCATGGTTACGCGCATGGTGGTGAATTGGGGTCCGCAGCGGCACTTCAGTTTGGCCTGGGCTTTGCGGTCGCAACGGCCTTCCTGCACCTCATCGGAGTCGGGCTCGGCATGACGACCGCCCGCCTGGCTCCCGCCATCGGTCGCATTGCAGGCGCCGCAACAGCACTTGCCGGTCTTTCGCTTGCCTTTGGCGGCTGAAGTACGGCTCTTTTACCAAGATTTAAGCTTCGGGCCTGCTGACAAGGCCCGAATTTCTCCCTACTTCCTCCTCATGGCTGTCGTGAAACGAGCCTTGAGGAGCCGACCATGTCACCTGAAGAACGCCAACTTCTGACTGAACTGTTTCAACGTGTCCGAGGTGCCACTGCTACGCCGCGTGACCCGGAAGCGGAAACGCTGATCGCGGATGCCGTTCGTCAGGAACCCGCCTCGCCCTACTATCTGGCACAGGCCGTCATCGTGCAGGAGAAGGGGCTCGAAGCCGCATCCAAACGGATTTCAGAACTTGAGGCCCAAGTCCGTCAGTTGCAGGAGCAGCAGGCAGCGGCACCGCGCGAAACGGAGCAGCGTGGCGGCTTTCTCAGCTCCATCTTCGGCTCCAGCCAGCCGCCACAACAGCCCGTACAAGCACGACAGCAGCCATCGCCCCGTCCGTACAACGGCGCACCAAGCGGTCCATGGGGTCAGTCTCTCGAAGTGCAGCAGCAACCGGCCTATGGACAACCGGGAGCAATGGCACCATCCGGCCCTTGGTCAACGGGCGCATCCGCACCAGCCATGCGGGCGCCATCGGCAGGCAGCAGCTTCCTGACAGGCGCGCTCAGCACGGCCGCTGGCGTTGCAGGTGGCATGCTTCTGGCCAACTCCCTCAGCGGGATCTTCAGTCATCACATGAGCGGTCTTGGCCTCGCCTCTCCCGCAGCCGAAGGGTTTGGCAACAACCCGATCGAGGAAACCACCGTCATCAACAACTACTATGGCGACGCTGCTCCAACCCAGCCCGATCCCATTCCGGAGCAGGCTGATCCGACACCGGACAATGACTTTCAGCAGGCGTCTTACGACGATAGCAATGACGACTGGAGTGCCGACGATGGTGATTCCGGGGGCGACAACAGCAGCTTCGCATGACAGACAAGCCGGGCTCAGCGCCCGGCTTTATTGTTTAACCCTCTTCACCCACGGCCGCGATAGGTCGGTACGCCCTGGTCCGGCAACCATACGCCTTCCGGTGCTGCACCGGTCTGCCAGAAAACATCGATCGGTATTCCGCCGCGTGGATACCAATATGCGCCGATGCGCAGCCATTTCGGCTCCAGCAGATCAACGATCCGCTTGGCGATGTAGACCGAGCAATCCTCGTGGAAGGCGCCATGATTTCGGAACGAGGTGAGGAACAGCTTCAGCGATTTCGATTCCACCAGAAAACCGTTCGGGATGTAATCGATCACGATGTGCGCGAAATCCGGCTGCCCGGTCATCGGGCACAGCGACGTGAATTCCGGTGCGGTGAAACGCACGACGAAATCCGTTCCAGCATTGTTATTCGGCACCTTCTCCAGCACCGCTTCTTCCGGGCTGGTTGGCGCATCCACCTGACGGCCGAGCTGCGACAGCCCGCTGACATCGGTCTTGCTCATCTGACTAACCTTCTATCTGAACCTTGACACCATGGGCACGCTCGCCCTCGGGCTCCACGTGAATGGCCAATGATGCGCCGGGAATAGCCTGCTTGATCGCATCTTCCAAGCGGTCACAAATATCGTGCGCCTGGCCCACTGTCATCATGGCTGGCACCACAAGATGAAAATCGATGAACGCAGCGGCACCGGCGCGCCGGGTTCTGAGATCATGAACGCCCAGCGCTCCGGCGGAATGGGCGGCTATTGCTTCCTTGATCGCAACCTCTTCTTCTGGCTCAACCGCCTTGTCCATCAGCGCGCCAAGAGAGGAGGTAATCAGCTTGTATCCCTGCCAGAGAATGTTGACCGCCACGATCAGCGCCAGCAGCGGATCGAGGATGGCGTAACCCGTCAGAACAGCCAGGACCAGACCGACGAAGACGCCGCCGGACGTCACCACATCCGACATGACATGATGACCGTCTGCCTTCAGGGCCGGAGAACGGTTCGCTGTGCCCACGCGGATGAGAACGGTCGCCCAGACCGCATTGATGACGCCTGCGAAGCCATTGATGCCAAGACCGAGCCATGGCGCTTCCGGCAGAGCGGGCTGCATGATGCCGGCATAGGCTTCCTTCACGATCAGAAGTGCGGCAACCACGATCAGCACGCCCTCCAGGACTGCAGATATATATTCCGCCTTGTGATGTCCGAACTGGTGGTCGTCATCGGCGGGGCGCTGCGCATACCGAATGACGAAATAGGCGACCACCGCCGCGGTCACATTCACCGATGACTCCAGCCCGTCTGAAAGAAGCGCCACGGATCCTGTGACCCACCAGGCCAGAAGCTTCAGGCCCATGACAGCTAAGGAGAGTGGAATACCCCAGAATGCAAGGCGCTGAACGAGTGTGTGGTTTGGTTGTGACATCATCTTCTCTGCGTATGCGAATGATTTGCAATAGCCCTGAAACGGCGAAACCGCCGAGGCGTCAGCGCCCGGCGGTTTCTGTTGTGGGCCTCTATCGCTCACTTTTGCACGGCTGTCAAAGCATCGTGGTGCAGGTCCAGTGGCAGCCTAGGGCGGATATGGTCGTGGGCTTTGCAAAAGACATAAATTCGCCACAGGCCAGGCTCTCAAGTCGTAACCGCTCCAGACAAGTCGAAATCATGACAGGACGCATATTCTCATGCTAATCATCAGCATTGCAAAAAAAGTTACACTGGTGGTTGGTGCCGCAGTGCTTGGCCTTGGTGTCTATCTTGGATATTTGCAACTTGTCGGAAATTTCCATGAAGTGCTTCCCGGGAAATTTTATCGCTCCGCGCAGCTTTCTCCTGATACTCTTGGCAAGTACATCGATGAGTACAAGATCAAAACTGTCATCAACCTACGCGGCGGCAACCCCAGTGCAGACTGGTATCGTGCAGAAGAAGCCATGGTGACAGAGCACGGCGCGAAGGAACTTAACTTCGAGATGTCCGCGCGCAAACCGCTAGGGCTTGATCGCACATTCCAACTGCTGGACCTGATGCGCAGCGCGGAGGGCCCGGTGCTTGTTCACTGTCGCAGCGGCGCCGATCGCACGGGCTTCGCCACCGTCCTTTACCTTCAGCAGATCGCCGGCGTGGATGAGGAGACAGCAGAATGGCAACTTTCGCCACTCTTTGGTCACCTGAACCTGCCCTTCCTCAAGGAGTATGCGATGGACGATACCTGGGAAGCCTTCGAAAAGGTCATCGGACTACACAGTTGATCCGACAAGAAAAGGGGCGAGGAACCGCCCTTTTCTAAGACAGTGAAGGTGAGGCAGCGATTACGCCGCCTGCTCCTTGGCCTTCCGCGCCAGATGCGCCACGACGTTTTCAATCATCCGCATACCGGCGTCACCGCCCAGCGTCATGATCGATTCCGGATGGAACTGCACAGCTGCGACCGGCTCCTTGGCATGCTCGATGCCCATGATGGTGCCATCTTCGCTTTCGGCCGTGATGATGAAATCTGGATGCAGCGTTTTGGGGTCGGCAAAGATGGAGTGATATCGACCAACGGTAACTTCCTTGCCGAGGCCTGAGAAAACAATCCCCGGCTCCAGCACGCGAATACGTGAAGGCTTGCCATGCATCGGCACGGCCAGATGTCGTAATTCGCCGCCATAGGCTTCGGCCAGTGCCTGTAGCCCCAGGCAAACACCAAAGATCGGCAGACCCTTGGCACGCGCCGCCTTGATCGTGTTCTTGCAGTCGAAATCCTGCGGATTGCCCGGTCCGGGTGATAGCACTACGAGATCCGGCTTGATGCGATCATAGATCTCGGCAGGCACCGGCGTACGCACTGTGGAGACTTCGGCACCTGTCTGGCGAAAATAGTTCGCCAGGGTATGAACGAAGCTGTCTTCGTGGTCGACCAGCAGGATTTTCACACCCTTGCCAACAGCCGCGACATCGCGGCCCGCCTTGGCCGTATTGCCCGCGCGCGCATCACGGATTGCAGAAATCATGGCAGATGCCTTCAATTCGGTTTCAGCCTCTTCCTCATGCGGATCGCTGTCGTTTAGCAGCGTCGCTCCGGCGCGGACCTCCGCGATGCCATCCTTGATGCGGATGGTGCGCAGCGTAAGCCCCGTATTCATGTCGCCGTTGAAGCCCACCATGCCGATGGCGCCGCCATACCAGGCGCGCGGGCTCTTCTCATGCTTTTCGATGAACCGCATGGCCCACAGCTTCGGGGCACCCGTCACGGTCACTGCCCAGGCATGGCTGAGGAAACCGTCGAAGGCATCCATGTCGGGGCACAGACGGCCCTCGATATGGTCCACCGTATGGATGAGGCGCGAATACATTTCGATTTGGCGACGGCCGATGACCTTGACGGAACCGGGTTCGCAGACACGGCTCTTGTCGTTACGGTCGACATCCGAGCACATGGTCAGCTCGGATTCGTCCTTCTTCGAGTTGAGCAGCTTCAGGATCTGCTCGCTGTCGGAAATCGCATCCTCGCCGCGGCGGATGGTCCCTGAAATCGGGCACGTCTCGATGCGTCGGCCCGATACGCGGACGAACATTTCCGGCGAAGCACCCACCAGATATTCCTGATGACCGAGATTGATGAAAAAGGAATAAGGCGACGGATTGATCGCCTTCAGCCGATTGGAGATCTGCGAAGGCTTGCTGTCGCACCGCTCCATGAACTTCTGCCCCGGGACCACCTCGAACAGGTCGCCGCGGCGGAAGCTTTCCTTCGCCTTGACCACGAGTTCGGAATATTCGCCGGGACGATGATCGCCCTTCGGCGGGATGACATCCGTGGTGCGGAACGGATCGGGTGCGATTTCCTCGCTCTTGCCCGCGGTCGTCAGGTCGCCGCGGCTGAAGTCGTAGCGGTCGATCCAGGCCTTGGCGGAATAGTGGTCCACGACGAGAATCTCGTCCGGCAGGAACAGCACCATATCGCGCTGATCGTCGGGTCGCTTCAGGGAAAGCTGGATGGAATCGAACTGGAACGCGAGATCGTAGCCGAAGGCACCGAACAGGCCGATTGCACTATCGGCATCGGAGTAGAAAAGATCAACGACTGCACGCAGCACCGTAAAGACGGTCGGCATTTTAGAGCGCTCTTCTTCCGTGAAGGCGCGCGTTGGCAGATTAACAGAGACATCGAGGCGGCGCGCAGTGCGCTCACCCAGCGTCAACTCGGTCTCGCTTGCCAAACGCTGAGCGATCAGTTCCAACAACACTTCACCGCGCCCGTTATAGGCCTCGATCCAGACCTGGCGGCCGAAGGAAGAGATGCCGAGCGGTGGATCGACGATGGCCGTATCCCAGCGCGTGTAGCGACCCGGATACTCATAGTTCGATGAGAAGACTGCGCCGCGACGCTCGTCCAGCTTGTCAACATAGCTGGAAATCGCATCGGCATAGGGTGTTGCGCGACGCTTGCGACTGACCGTTATCCCACCGCGGGTCTCGTAGACCTCGGACCCATCATCTTCAATAATCGTGACCATAATCCACCTCTGAACATCCCGCGTTCTTATCCTGTCCTGCACTGCCGCGAAAGCGGTTTTGCAGCGCCAGGTTTTAGCATTTGCCCGGTTTGCGAGGGGAACCTTGGGAACAAGAAAGCCGCCTCAGTGATCGGGCGGCTTTGTCTTGTCTTTGAACATGACTGGTCAAGGCCGCTTAATTGCGAGCCCACCGCCAGATAGCAATGATCAAAGACGTTTTCATGACTGGATTGATAGCGGCTCCGAACTCGCATCGCAAGAGCCTTCGGGAGGAGCATGCGACCAATTTGATCCTGATACGTTGTCTGATCGTCACGTGGAGGACGATGTTCATGATGATGCGCATAGCTGCAGCCCTGTTGGCCACCATTTCCCTGACGGCAGCAAACCTGCCTATCGAAGGCCCGCTTCCTGAAGCAAAGCCAGTTGAGGCCCAACGCTCGTCAGACAAATCCCTGCCGGACAATACCAAAATTCCGGAGACGAAAGACATTCCGACGCCGGTGGCGAAGCCGCAATCCACGACTGAGCCTGGGGCGCAAGTCGAGAGCAAGACACCGGAAGAGCCTGCCGTCCAAAACATCGTCAAGGAAGATCCACAGGCCTATGCTGTCTGCCTATCGCAATTGAAATCCCTAGGGGCCGAATTTTCCGAGGCAGAGTCGATCTCCGACGAAGACGGCACTTGCGGCATCGAAAAGCCGATCAGGCTCACAAGGCCCCTTCCCGGCATCAAACTCTCCGATCCTTCCCCCTTGCGATGCAAGGCAGCGCTGGCCCTGTCGCACTGGCTGAAGGACACGGTACAGCCGACCCTGAAGGTTGCGTTTCCGGACAAGAAAATCACCGGTGTTCGCAATGCTGCATCCTATACCTGCCGCAAGCGCAATCATGCCGAAACAGGCAAGATTTCAGAGCATGCGAAAGGCAACGCCATCGATGTGATTGCGCTTGAATTCGATAAGGGTGACGCGATTGAAATGAAGCCGAAGACAGAGGACCCGACAATGGAGGGCGCTTTCCAAAGAACCGTAACCGCCGGTGCCTGCCTTCACTTTCGAACGGTTCTCTCACCGGGCAGTGATGCGACCCATGAAGATCACCTGCATCTCGATATACTGGAGAGAAAGGGTGGATACCGGTATTGCCGCTAAACTTTCATCTTTAGGCGTGCTCAGGCCGGAACCTTTGAAGCTTCCGCGTTCGAGGGATCGTGAAGCAGCGCGCAACCACGGCCCGCACGCTTTGCGCGGTAGAGCGCTTCGTCGGCCTCCACCATGGCGCGCTCAAGATCGACCGTTTTCGGATCGAACAGGGAAATGCCGATACTGACACCGACATACGCCTGACCTGCGGATGTAACGCTCGGAAGGGAAATTGTCTGAATGATCCGCGCGCCAATGACTGCGGCCTCCTGCCGACTATGACAGTCGGCCAGTACGATGAACTCATCTCCGCCCATACGACAGATTGACGCATTCGGGAGACAAATGGAAAGACGCCGTGCAGCCTGCCTAAGAATTTCATCCCCTACGCCGTGCCCAAACCGGTCATTAACCTGTTTGAAACCATCAAGATCGAGGTACAAGAGAGCTTTGGTCGTTGAGGTCTGCCGCATTGACTGCGTCCTTTCCTCCAGGCCTCGCCTGTTCAAAAGGCCAGTAAGCGGATCCAGCAGAGATTGAGTCCGGCTCTCGATCTGACCCGCAATTGCCCGTACAGTCGTTTCACGCTGCTGACGCATGATCCAGACAGCAATGCCGATGAAGCCCATACCCTGTATTACAATGAGCGGAGTGAATTCGGGATGATTAAGACAGAAAGGAATCTTGAACGATGTATCGATCAGGATCACTTGAATTAGCGCCAGTCGGGGCGCCGCATAATTGCGTGCAATGATGCCTGCACAAGACCCGAGGCCGGAAGCGACCACCACAATGAGCATTGGCGTATCATTGCTGAAACCAACGACAACCATGGTCGCGGCTATCATTGTTGCCCAACCAATGCCTGAGATGACGACGAGATCGGCCGCGATGACACGCACCCAGTTGATGTTCGTTGCAGCAGCGCGCGCTATACCGAAGGCAAGATCGAAGAACGCGATCCATAGAAGAACCGGGTTCTCGATCCGAGCATAGGCTAGCAAGGTGATAAAAATGGAGTTGAGAGAACCAAGAATAGCCGGAAGCGTAGACGCCGCCAGCGTCCCGCAGAGCCTGCTGCGGATTTCCTCCGAAATATCAGACCCCATGTCGGCAATCCAGTTGAGGATTGGCGTTCTGGGTTGCAGCAGATTGGGATTATGCGATAGCGACATGCTTCACTCCATCTATAGCAGGAAGCATAACCGTCAATTACTGAAGACACGTTATCAAAAAAGTGCAAATAAACGACTATCGCAGAACATGATTCAATCGTGAAGAAGGCTTTAATATTTAAAATTTTATTAAAAATACTTACAAGTAAAATGATCCTTGAGCATTTCCGACAAACGCGCACGCGGACAAACCTGCCGATCGCCTTTGCCGCTTCGCTAGAACGAATCGGGGCGATCGGTGGGACAGGCGCTTTTGTGCGGATTTCCACGCCGATACACTCGAACGCATCAAGGGATATGCCCTTCGTGTGTGTCGGCATGATCTCGTCACAAAATTGCTCCGTCAGAATGATCCTGAGTTTGCCGGAATACTCTAGGCGGTAGTGACGATTTAGCTATTTGAGCCAGATGGCGATGGCTGCGAGTTTGACGAATCCCATGAAGTTG
>NZ_JALJQZ010000028.1 GCF_022968395.1 Affinirhizobium lemnae | reverse complement strand
GAGAAGACTGATCCCGACCAATTTGACCTGGCGCTGGAAGACCTGGAGACGGCTATGGCCGTGATCCATGCCGAGGACGGCGTCAAACGCATTCGCGAACTCTATCGGATCGAGGCCGAGCTACGGGGCCTTGATCTGGAGACTCGTCTTAACGGGCGACAGGAGCGGTCAACACCACTGGTCGCCGACATGCAGACCTGGCTCGTCCATCACCGTGCCCGTGTCGCAACAAAGTCGCCGCTCGGCGAGGCACTGGCCTACATCGCCAAATACTGGGATGGACGGAAGCTCTTCCTGACCGACAGCCGCATCGAGATCGACACGGATGTTGTTGAACAGCCCCTTTCTCAGCTTTTTTGTGGTTTAGCTGGCCTATCTCTCCAGGCTACGACCTTGGCCGCGTAGGCTGCCTCCGCCTGTGCAACGAGCTCCATCTCTCGATGTCGGATTTTCTTGATCCAAAAATCGCGGGCGGGCCCAACCGCCCCATGTGCTTTGGCAGCGCCGGCACGCAATTCAAGCTTGCGCATCTTCATGGCAACAAAGGCGGGCCGAGCCCATCTGTAGGGAGCCTCCTTGGTCAGCAACTGCCAGATCAGATTTGCGATCTTGCGCGCCGTGGCGACCGCCGCGACGTTGAGGCCTTTGCGGTCCTTGATCCGGAGAAAGAAGGCACGCAGCGGCCCCGGAACCGACGCCACCGACCAGGCAGCTTCAATCAGCATCGTTCTGGCAATCGCGTTTCCCTGTTTCGAGATGCAGCCATGGATTGCGCCGCGATCGCCGGACTGGCGCACCCGTGGGGTCAAGCCGAAGTAGCTCGCAAGCCGGTCAGGCGTCGGGAACCGAGAGATGTCACCAATGGCGGCTATCACCGCCGTGGCAACCACGGAATTTATTCCGGCGATTGTCATCAGTTTACGCGTGCGACTGTCGTCAAGCGCAATTCGAGCCATGGAACCATCCAGCTTTTCAAGCTTGCCCTTCAGCCAGTCCAGTTCATCGAGATGGCGGGCGAGGAGGTCGCGCTCTGCCTTGGGCAACGGGGCCGTCGAAGCTTCTGCCCAAAGGCCACCACAGCGTCGTAATCCAGTTCCACCCGAATTCTTCGCTGACCTTGCCCTGGTCAAGAACCGCGACCTGCGCAAAACTTCGATGCACATCCATTCCGATCGACCGCATTCCAAATCCTCCATGTTGTTGATGGGGGAGTGCGCGGGCTGTGCGACATCTACCGATACGCGCTCACAGCGCAGACGGGATAGTCGCAGGGGCGGCCAGATAACAACGCGAGCTCGCAGCTCAAAGTCAATTCGGCCTGCCCGCTTCTTCGCACTCCGACGCCCCTGTCCCGACAAGACAATTCTAACATGACAGGATAGAATCTGCCGAGCGTTCCTGGGACGCCGATGGCAACATGCCCGTAATAGTGTCGAGCGGACAATCCGGCCGATTGCGCTGAACCGGAAGAACGCGCTCTTTGCGGGCCACGATGCTGGAGCGGAGAACTGGGCCACCATCGCCTCGCTCATTGAGATTTGCTTATGCCGCGCGCGGCATAAGCAGGTTTATGCCGACCGGCGAACTATACCGATTAATTACTTTTGCCAACGTTTCCGGCACCATAGCGGCCGTCTAATCGGCATAGCTTAGGGTCTCTCCGTCGTAATTGACGCGAAGGAGAGGACATATGAATGCAACTGACTATTAGAATCGCAGCACCCTATACCGGAAGCTGGTCTACGGCCCGTATCGGGAGTTTGCACGCGTTTACGCCGCCAAAATGTCGAACGAAGGTTCGGGTCGGCACTGCACGTGGCGCTCGCTAAGCCTGTTTCGGGATCTGATGGACTGGCATGTTGGTAATGGACCTGCTCCGCAGGATTTAAGCGAGATTCACGTCGACAGCTTTCTTGAGGATCGTTTCAAACACTGGAAGCCCGACTCGGGCGATGGATCGGTGCTCCGCCGCTTGCTTTCGGCGTTACGGGAGAAAGGTTTAATAACAGCCGCACTTCCGATTCTGCGCAGTGAACACGAGAAGATCGTCGAAGTATTCGGGCAATATCTCTCGACGGAGAGAGGATTCGCTGCTGCGACAGTGGGGCACCACAAGCTTCGGTTCCTGCGATTTCTCCGGGAAGTATGTCCTGCCGGCGCAGACGGGTTTGCAACGCTCACCCCGGAGATCGTCATCGGTTATGTCGAGCGACATGCGCTTGACGGTTCGGCCGACAGTGGCAAAGCCATGTGCGGGGTTGTGCGCGCCTTTCTGCGTTACTTGCATCTGAAGGGCTTCATTTCGACGGCGTTGGCCGATTGCGTGCCGTCCATCCGCCGCTGGCGACTTACCGGCCTTCCAACATTCCTGCCGCCAGAGAAGGTCCAGAAGGTTCTCGATGCCTGTGATCGGACGACGGCAATTGCCAATCGGAACTATGCGGTTCTGATGATCCTGGCCAAGCTCGGTTTGCGCGCCAGCGAAGTTGCCACCCTCAATCTTGACGACATCGACTGGCACTCGGGTACGATCCTCGTACACGGAAAGGGGCGGCGGCAAGCGACTATGCCGCTACGTCACGATGTCGGAACAGCTATCGTGGCCTATATCCGGCATGGGCGACCCGCTTCGTCGTGTCGGCGGGTCTTCTTGCGAACTCTTGCGCCGCACGTCGGTTTTGCCTCCGGCTGCGCCAGCTCGCGGATTGCAAAGCAAGCACTCGAACGGGCAGGCATTGACGGCTATGCGCATCACGGTGCCCATCTTTTCCACCACAGCCTCGCGACGATCTTTTGCGGTCAGGCGCCAGCTTTGCGGAGATCGGCCAATTTCTCCGCCATCGAAGCATCGACAGTACAAGAATCTATGCCAAGCTCGATATCGAGAAGCTGCGTGAACTGAGCCTGCCCTGGCCGGGAGGTGTCCAATGAGCCAGCTTCGCACCGCGCTTGAGCGCTACATCGGCATACGCCAAGGGCTGGGATACAAATATGAAGGTCCGGCAAAACGATTGTCAGAGTTCGTCGCTTTCATGGAAGCCCGCAGCGCCGAGACCGTCACGACGGACCTTGCAATGGAGTGGGTCACCTCAATGGGCCGGCAGCCGAGTTGGTCCATCCGCCTGGTTGACGTGCGCTGCTTTGCCCAGCACTTGGCTCATTTCGATCCTCTGACAGAAGTACTACCAAGTGACGTTGTACCGTCGGCACGGCGCTCTAGCTTTGGAGGCTCAACACGTTGTCCCTGCTTAGCCCGATGCGACTGATTGGTGTTTTTGATTTTAGGCTGCCGTGTGGACGATACCAATTGTACATGTGTGTCCATTCTGGGAGGTGGGCTTTGCGGTGTTCTGACGAAGGATAGGCACAGGCATAGGCCCATTCGCCTCGGTCAGGCAGGCGTCGACAAAGCAAGCCATAGCGGTTTTCCATCCCCCCGAATCCTGTCGAACCAAGTGGATCATCAGCAGACAAATCTGGCGAGAGGCTTTTTCATCAGCCTGCTAAAAACGGCTTGATCAAATCGGATATTCTAACGGACGGTCTCACCCGCTCAAAGGAGCAGCAACATCATATAGGGGATGTGAGCGTCTGGATCTCTATCCTGAGCGCAGACCCTGAGCCGCTTACAGACAGAAGTGTGCTCTCCAGCGGAATTGCGGCGCCGTCGAAGGTGTCCAATTCATAACGCCCTGTTTCAGTTTCGACGGTCACTTGACCGGAAACGCAAAAGATGAACTCAGTGGCCTCGTTGCGCCGCCCGGTGAAGGGAAGCCTCAGGCGCTCGACTCGGTGCGTCCACCTAGTACGTCTGGTCATGACGTTGAGATCGATAACTGTTCCGCCTAGCAATTTTGCCGATGTTGCGACATCCGCCGGAAAGTGGTGGGGCTTGGAAGCATGAGTGAGAGCTAGCCTTTCCCCGGCAATCTCAAGCTCCATGCCCTCGCCGGATAGAATGGTCAGCGTCCGGTCGATATCGGCGAATGACGAAAAGGGGCCATCGCTGGCAACCGTTGCCATACTGATACGCCATTTGAAATCGGCCAGACTTGCATCTTTGGGAAAGACGGCGATTTCCGCCGTCTCCCCGCCACCATTCTTCCAGGGCATGCGCTTGTAGTCGGCAGCCTTGAAGATCTTCATCTCAGTTGCCCAGAATGCCGGGCAGGCGCAAACCCTTCTCAGTCGCGCAGTCGAGCGCGATGTCGTAGCCTGCATCCGCATGACGCATGACGCCGGTTGCCGGATCGTTCCACAGCACGCGCTTCAGCCGGCGGGCGGCATCATCCGTGCCGTCAGCGCAGATTACCATGCCGGAATGCTGGCTGAAGCCCATGCCTACGCCGCCGCCATGGTGCAGCGATACCCAGGTCGCACCGGATGCGCAGTTCAGCAGAGCGTTCAGCAGCGGCCAGTCCGAGACAGCGTCAGACCCGTCCTTCATCGCTTCGGTCTCACGGTTTGGCGAAGAGACCGAACCTGAATCGAGATGGTCGCGACCGATGACGACCGGCGCCTTCAACTCGCCATTGCGCACCATTTCGTTGAAGGCAAGGCCCAGCTTGTGGCGGTCGCCAAGGCCGACCCAGCATATGCGAGCCGGCAGGCCCTGGAAGGCAATGCGCTCGCGCGCCATGTCCAGCCAGTTGTGCAGGTGCTTGTTGTCGGGAAGCAACTCCTTCACCTTGGCATCGGTCTTGTAGATATCTTCCGGATTGCCGGAAAGGGCGGCCCAACGGAACGGGCCAATGCCGCGGCAGAACAGCGGGCGGATATAGGCAGGAACGAAGCCGGGGAAGGCAAAGGCGTTCTCGAAACCTTCTTCCTTCGCAACCTGACGGATGTTGTTGCCATAATCCAGTGTCGGGATGCCCATGTTCCAGAAGTCGACCATGGCCTGTACATGCACCTTCATCGAAGCGCGGGCGGCTGCCTCGACAGCCTTCGGATCACTCTCCTGTTTGGCGCGCCATTCGGCAACCGTCCAGCCAGCTGGGAGATAGCCGTGGATCGGGTCATGCGCTGATGTCTGGTCGGTCACGATGTCCGGCTTAACACCACGACGCACCAGTTCCGGGAAAATGTCCGCGGCGTTGCCGAGGAGACCGACGGACTTTGCCTCGCCTGCCTTTGTCCACTGATCGATCAGGGCCAGCGCTTCATCCAGCGTGCGCGCCTTGGCGTCGACATAGCGGGTGCGCAGGCGAAAATCGATGCGGGTTTCATCGCACTCCACCGCAAGGCAGCAGGCACCGGCCATGACGGCTGCGAGAGGCTGTGCGCCCCCCATTCCGCCGAGGCCGCCGGTGAGGATCCACTTGCCCTTCAGGTTGCCGTTGTAGTGCTGGCGACCGGCCTCCACAAAGGTCTCGTATGTGCCCTGCACGATCCCCTGCGTGCCGATGTAGATCCACGAGCCAGCGGTCATCTGGCCGTACATGGCAAGACCTCGTCTATCCAGCTCGTTGAAATGGTCCCAGGTGGCCCAGTGTGGTACGAGGTTGGAGTTCGCAATGAGAACCCGGGGCGCATCCTTATGGGTGCGGAATACACCGACCGGCTTGCCGGACTGAACAATCAGTGTTTCTTCTTCCGTCAGCGTCTTCAATGTCTCGACGATCTTGTCGAAATCGTTCCAGGTGCGGGCCGCACGGCCAATGCCGCCGTAGACGACCAGATCATGCGGGCGCTCCGCGACATCCGGATCCAGGTTGTTCATGAGCATGCGAAGCGGCGCCTCTGTCATCCAGCTCTTGGCGGACAGTTCAGTTCCGGTGGCGGCGCGCACGTCGCGAATGTTATGACGCGGATTTGTCATGATCGTGTTCCCTCAGTTCTTGAGATCGAGCGCGATGGCTTCGATTGTGGTGAGAATAGTCTTCAGATGCACACGTAACCGTTCGGCCTTCTGCTGGTCATAGGCAAAGGGTGGCGCTTCCCTTTGCAGATGCGTGATCTGCGCCAGTTCCATCTGGATGGCGTGCACGCCGTGCTCCGGTTTTCCGTAATGCCGCGTCGTCCAGCCGCCCTTGAAACGGCCGTTCAAGACATGGGTGTAGCCTTCTGCGCCTGCCGAAACATCCTTGGCGGCCGCTTCAATGCGTGCATCGCAGGTACGACCTGAATCCGTGCCGATATTGAAGTCAGGTAGATTGCCATCGAACAGGAAGGGAATGAGCGAGCGTATGGAGTGGCAATCATAAAGCACTGCAACGCCGTGGATTGCCTTCACGCGCTCGATCTCTGCCGCAAGGGCAGCGTGGTAGGGCGCGTGAAAATCTGCCAGAGCAAGACGGATATCTGCCTCGGTAGGCTCTTCGCCTTGCCTCCAGATCGCCTTGCCGTCAAAATCCGTGCTGGGCACCAGATCCGTCGTGTTCTGGCCCGGATAAAGGCTGTGGCCCGATGGGTCACGGTTCGCATCGATCACGTATCGATGGAAGGTGGTCCGCACCGTGGTCGCATCGGGCAACAGTCCGGCATAGAGCTCATGAATGTGCCAGTCGGTGTCCGCCAACAGCTTTCCGTTGTCATTCAATCTGTCCCAAATGTTCGAGGGAACATCCGTGCCCGTATGAGGAAAGGCCAGAACGACGGGCGATGTGCCTTGCCTGACTTCGAAGACTTCGCTCATCTCAACCCTCCAGACCAGGGAGCAGCCCGTTCGAAACGCTGGCAGTCAAAGCACCGCTGGCGACAAGCCGTCCGGCAGCGTCCAGATCCGGCGCCATGTAACGGTCTTCCTCCAGCGTCGGAACGACAGCGCGCAGGGCGAAAATTGCCTTTGTGAGTTCTGGGCTCGTGATGAGCGGAGCGCGGAACTCGACCCCTTGGGCTGCCGTCAATGCCTCAATGCCGATGATGGAGAAAAGATTGTCCGTCATCTGCAGCAGTCGGCGCGCACCATGGCAGGCCATGGAGACGTGATCTTCCTGATTGGCAGAGGTTGGTGTGGAATCGACCGATGCCGGATGAGACATCTGCTTGTTTTCGCTCATCAGGGCGGCAGAGGTGACTTCCGCAATCATGAGACCCGAATTCAGGCCGGGCTTCTTTGCCAGGAATGCCGGAAGACCGTAAGACAGAGCAGGATCGACCAGCAGAGCGATACGGCGCTGGGCAATCGCGCCGATTTCGCAGATGGCAATTGCGATCTGATCGGCTGCGAAGGCAACCGGCTCCGCATGAAAATTACCGCCCGAAACAACACTGTCGTCAGACAGGACAAGTGGGTTGTCGGTTACGGCGTTGGCCTCGATTTCCAGAGTGCGGCCAGCCATGCGCAGAAGATCCAGGCAAGCGCCATCGACCTGAGGCTGGCACCGAATGCAATAGGGGTCCTGAACGCGCTCATCGCCCTCGAGGTGGCTCTGGCGAATAACCGAGCCGTCGAGCAGACCGCGAAGGGCCGCCGCCGTGTCGATCTGCCCCTTGTGGCCCCGCAGCGTATGAATATCTTCCGTGAAGGGTGCGGAGGAGCCCATGGCCGCATCGGTCGAGAGGGCGCCTGTGATCAGCGCCGCCTGTGCCGCGCGGTGCGCACGGAACAGGCCGGTAAGCGCCAGCGCCGTCGAAGCCTGCGTACCGTTGATCAGCGCCAGACCTTCCTTGGCAGCAAGCACCACCGGCGTCAGACCGGCGCGTTTCAGGGCTTCCGCGCCGGAAAGGCGCTCACCCTGGAAGAAGGCTTCCGCTTCCCCCATCATCACCGCTGCCATATGGGCAAGCGGAGCGAGATCACCGGAGGCGCCGACGGAGCCCTTTTCCGGAATCAATGGCGTAACGCCTTTCTCCAGCATGCCTTCGATCAGGCGTACCAGTTCCAGCCGCACGCCGGACGCGCCGCGCCCCAACGAAATCAGCTTCAGCGCCATGATCAGGCGGACGATGTTTTCCGGCAGGGCAGCGCCAACGCCGCAGCAATGCGAGAGGATGAGGTTGCGCTGAAGCGTGGCCGTATCGGCTGCGTCAATCTTGATAGATGCCAGTTTGCCGAAACCGGTATTGATGCCGTAGACTGGCTCATTGCCGGCCGCGATTGCCGCAATGCGTGCGGCAGCCTTCGCAATACGAGCATCGAAACTACGATCCAGCACAGCGCTCTCGCCATTCCAGTAAATGCGTGAAAGATCCGCAAGGCTAACATTGCCAGGGTGAAGAGTAATCGTCATCAGAATGCTCCTGTCGGCGATGAAGCGAATGTCTCGCCTTTGAAAATGCGTGCGTGAATTGGATTGAAGCCCATGCGATAGACCAGCTCGGCCGGTCGCTCGACGGACCAGATCGTAAAGTCAGCCGACTTCCCGACAGCGAGCGTGCCGGTTTTATCGGTAAGGCCAAGCGCCTTTGCTGCCTCGCGCGTGACACCGGCCAAGCATTCCTCGACGGTCATGCCGAAAAGCGTCGCGCCCATATTCATGGTCATCAGCAATGAGGTGAGGGGGGAAGTTCCGGGGTTGCTGTCGGTTGCGAGCGCTATAGAGGCACCTGCGCGTCTCAGAGCATCAACCGGCGGCAACTGCTTTTCTCGCAATGTGTAGAAGGCTCCGGGCAACAGGACGGCAACAGTGCCAGCTCGGGCGAGAGCCGCAGCATCCTCATCCGCGAGATATTCCAGATGATCTGCCGACAGCGCCCCGTATGAAGCGGCCAGCCTCGCACCCTTCAGATCGGAAAGTTGCTCGGCATGCAGCTTGACGGCTAAGCCCAGACGCTTTGCCTCATCAAACACAAGCGCAATTTCATCCGGCGAGAAGGCAATGCCTTCGCAGAAGCCATCCACCGCATCCACCAGACCTTCCGCATGGGCAGCACGAAGTCCTGGGATAACGACGTCCTTAATGTAATCTGCCTTGCGGTCCTTGTATTCCGGCGGCGTTGCGTGCGCAGCAAGCCATGTTGTGAGAATGCGGACGGGACGAAGCTCTGCCAGCCGCCGCGCCGCGCGCAACATGTTCAACTCACCCTCGATCGTGAGAGCGTAGCCGGACTTGATCTCAACAGTCG
The DNA here is from genome assembly GCF_022968395.1 of Affinirhizobium lemnae. GTDB lineage: Bacteria > Pseudomonadota > Alphaproteobacteria > Rhizobiales > Rhizobiaceae > Neorhizobium > Neorhizobium lemnae. Next base: position 45,091 of record NZ_JALJQZ010000028.1, on the reverse strand, counting down.
AAACGCCTTCTGCGATCAGCGTATCTAGCCTCGGCAGAGCCTGATCAGCCAGCTGTTCTACGCTCAGGGCGCGGGTAGCCTTGACGGATGAAATGATCCCACCGCCAGCCTTGGCAATGTCCTCGTAGCTTGCGCCCGCCAGTCGCATTTCGAATTCCATGGCGCGGTTGCCGCCATAGATGAGGTGGGTATGGCAATCGATGAAAGAGGGGAGGATCCAGCGACCGCCGCAGTCTACGGCATTGGTCCTGTCAAATGCAGGGGCGTTTTCGCGTGAGCCGACATAGTCGATGACGCCATTTCGAACGATGATGACACCGTCATCGATCGTGTCGGCCTGCGGGACCATGCTGGAGAGCCGGGCATTCACCCAGATTTTATTATCCGTCGCCGACCCTGATGTCTCGTTTCTCGTCATGGCTCCACCTTCCCGATTGCCTATAATGTATATACATGATAATTCTCTTCGCAAGAGACAAAATTGAAAAACCTGATCCGGAGGAATTGAAGATGCGCACTGCCATTCACGCGAAAAGGGCGCTCTTGCCGCAGGGCTGGGCCAGCGATGTGCGCATCGAAGTGGCGTATGGCCAGATACATTCAGTCGCGTCCGGCGTGACTGCCCAGACGGATGATGAGACATGCAATCTGCTTTTGCCTGCGGTTCCAAACCTGCACAGTCATGCGTTTCAGCGCGCCATGGCCGGGCTTGCAGAGGTGAGGGGCCCAGGAGACGATTCGTTCTGGAGCTGGCGCACCCTGATGTACCGGTTCGCGCTCTCGATGAGCCCGGATCAGGTCGAGGCGGTGGCTGCGCAGCTCTACATGGAAATGCTTGAAGCGGGCTTCAGTCGTGTCGGTGAATTTCACTATCTGCATCACGACAAAGACGGCCAGCACTATGCGAATATCGCCGAAATGGCCGAGCGGGTTGCCGCTGCAAGCGCGGATGCTGGGATATCACTAACCTTGCTGCCCGTATTTTATGCGCATTCCGGTTTCGGTGGCGCAGCGCCGAGCGAAGGTCAGCGCCGTTTCATTCATGATCTGGAGGCATTCAACCGGCAGATGGAGGCGTGCCGGACGCTTATCGAAAGCCTGCCGAACGGACAACTCGGCATAGCGCCCCATAGTCTGCGCGCTGCAACTCCAGATGAACTCACAGCTCTTGTGCCCCTTGCAAAGCAGGGTCCAATCCACATTCATGTGTCGGAGCAGGTGAAGGAAGTCGAAGACTGCAAGGAGTCACTCGGTGCCCGGCCGGTGGAATGGCTGCTGCATAATATGCCGGTTGACGAGCGCTGGTGCCTCATTCACGCAACACATATGCTGGAGGCGGAAACCGTCGAGATGGCGAAGCGAGGCGCGATTGCCGGTCTCTGCCCGATCACCGAGGCAAATCTGGGTGACGGCATTTTCGATGGCGTCCGGTTCCGCTCTGCTGGAGGCAGATGGGGGGTAGGCTCGGATTCAAACGTTCTCATCTCGGTCGCTCAGGAACTTCGCCAGCTTGAATATTCTCAGCGCCTTGGGCTTCGCTCCCGCAACGCGCTGACGGATCCTGGTCGTTCCACCGGCAGGGCGCTCTTTGAAGAAGCGGCGCGCGGCGGTGCACGCGCATTGAACGCAGCGGCCTCGATACAGGCTGGCTCAGACGCTGACTTTATCTCTTTGGATGTATCTTCTGTTCCTCATTTGTCAGATGACCAAATTCTCGATAGTTGGATATTTGCTGAAACTGTTACCGTGGATTGTGTCTGGTCCGCCGGTCGAAAAATGGTCGAGCAGGGGCGCCATATTCATCGCGACCGGATCGATAATCGCTTCCGTCGGGCAATGCAGGAACTGATGAGCCAATGAAGACCGAAAAGGACGGAACGCTCCACAATCGTATCCTTGGCGATATCGAACGTCGCATTCTGTCCGGAGAGTGGCCGCCGGGCCACCGTCTGCCATTCGAGGTGGATCTGGCGGAGCAGTACGGCTGCTCGCGTATGACCGCGAACAAGGTGCTGACGCAGCTTGCGCGTGCCGGAATGATCGAGCGTCGAAAGAAGTCCGGCAGCTTCGTGTCGCAGCCTGTGGCTCAGGCGGCTGTCTTGCAGATTCACGACATCGAGGCCGAAGTTAAATCGCTGCGACAACACTACAGCTATCGTCTGCTCGCTCGCAGCAGAAGAGCGGCGACGGAGGCGGATCGTCAACGTATCGACGTCGAACCTGGGACAGAGCTTCTGGATCTTACCTGCCTTCATGAGGCGGATGGCAAGCCCTTCTGTCTTGAGCAGCGGTTGATCAACCTCAATTGCGTTCCGGAAGCCGCCGATGAAGATTTCTCCCGATCGGCAGCAGGCCCCTGGCTGGTCAGCCGAGTTCCGTGGAATGCGGCGGAGCATCGAATTGAAGCCGTCTCCGCCAATGCGGAACTGGCCAAGATGTTGCAAATTGCGAGACAGACAGCATGCCTTGTCATTTGCCGACGTACCTGGGGCTCTGATGGTCCGGTCACGGCCGTCAGGCTGACCTATCCGGGCGAGCGTCACACGCTGGTCGCCCGATTTGAACCGGGCGAAGCCGAGCGAGGTTAAATCGCCGGTATGGAAAACGTTTTCTCAAGTCGGTCCTGATTTCCCTATGATTTTGACAGTATTATTTCTCGGCTGACGATGCGCTCGCAATTGGCGCGAAAATCGTCGTCTAGCATCTTCCCGAGTAGACCGCAGCCTGCGACAGAACAGTTACAGTGCGCGCTCCCAGGAATCCGAGGAGGCCGTCTTGCCCCCGCGTCGGCAAACACCGTTACTCATCATGGCTGAAACGCTTTCGACGATCACAAGCCGCCACAAATGTGTCATAAGAACGTGGCCAGGGCTTGTTTCCGCATGTTTGCAACGATCTGAAGTGATGAGATCCACCAAAAAGACCCCAAAACTGCGGGAAAGCAAAGCACCATCATTGCTGAGGCAGCTTGCAGGCGTGCCGGACAAATTGTTCTCCGGCTCTTTTCGCCAGCAATATGCCGCTCTCTGTTTTCGCCGCACCGCTGATGGGAAGAGCGTCGAGATCGTCGTTGTGACGACACGTGACAGCGGTCGCTGGGTCATCCCCAAGGGCTGGCCGATGAAGAAAAAGAAGCCGCATGAGGCTGCAGCCATCGAAGCATGGGAAGAGGCGGGCGTTCGGGGCGATGTCAGGAAGAAGCCGATAGGGCGCTATACCTATCTGAAGCTTCTCGATGACGGAAATGTCGTACCCTGTGTCGTGGATGTCTTCCAGATAGAAGTGACGGAGATGCGCGAGCAATTCAAGGAAAAGGGCGAGCGCCACATTGCCTGGGTTAGCCCGGATGAAGCGGCGCGGCGCATTCGCGAGATCGAGTTGAAATCGCTTCTGGTCGAGTTTCAGCCCAAGCGATCAAAGCCCAGGAAGCCCGTTTCTGATTGATCGGCTCAGATCTTTGCCGTCTTTCTGAATTCTTCCACGCTCGTACGTGCCGCCGCAGCGAGAAGCCGCACGTCGTTGCTGACGGTCAGCAGATCGAACTTCCAACCGGTCGCCTGGGCGGCATAGGATGCTGAGCCGCAATGCAAGGCGGCGCGAATTCCGGCCGCATGTGCGGCCTCCCGGATTTTCACGATGGCGTCGATCAATTGCGGCTCGGTTCTATCGAAACCGGTGCGATAGGTCCGCCCCGTCAGAGCGAGCGCAAGGTCGGCCGGACCGATGTACAGCCCATCCAGTCCCGGCGTTGATGCGATTTCTTCCATATTGTCAAAACCCTTGCGGGTTTCGATCATGGCGAAGCACAATACTTCCTCGTCTGCCCGCTCGCCATAATCGGCGCCTGCCGAAAAGACTGCGCGTGAAGGGCCGAAGCTGCGCACGCCTGTCGGGGGATAGCGAACGTAGGAAACCAATCTCTCGGCATCCTCTCGCGTTTCGATCATGGGGCAGATGATGCCATAGGCGCCAGCATCGAGAATACGCATGATTTCGACAGGATCGAGCCAGGCTACTCTGGCCATGGGCACGACGCCAGAGGCACTCATAGCCTGCATCATTCCAAGGCTGGTCATGAAGTCTACCATGCCGTGTTGCATATCTATCGTCAGGCTGTCATAGCCCTGCGCCGCCATGACTTCGGCCGTGAACGGACACGCGAACGAAAGCCACCCGTTGAGCACCGGTTGACCTGCCGCCCACAATTGCCTGATCCGGTTCGCGCGCATGTTACGCCTTCCTAACTCTCATGAATCCGCATTTTTAGATGGAACGTGCCTGTCCTGTTCGGCCTCGTCCACAATATAATCTGGAAATCGCGTGCGTATTTCGTGCACGATTGATAGCGTCCCAGACAGATGTTCACGCAAGGCACTGACCGCTCCCTCGACGTCGGAACGCCTGACAGCCTGAGCAATTGCTTTGTGATCGCCGATCAGAGACTGCAGTTTTCCAGGCATAGGAAGGTTCAAACGCCGCAGACGATCGAGGTGGACCGATTGCGCCCTCACAACATCCCACAGGCGGTCGATCCCGGTTTGCAGGTAAAGTACGCGGTGAAAAGCACGATCCAGGTCTTCGAACCGGCCATAGGTCTCAGGTTCGGCAAATCGCTCCTGAAGCGCAATGAGTTCATCCAGTTGATCGGCGGTTGCCGTTGAGTTTTTGACTGTCAAACGCCGCAATGCTTCGGCTTCGATCGATAGTCTCAGAAACTGGGCCTGCCGCGCGTGGCCGATATCGATTCGCGAAACACGCGTCGCATATTGCGGGAAGATGTCGATCAATCCCTCTTCCTTCAGGTGCAGCAACGCGTCTCGAACAGGTGTCTGGCTGACCGCGAACTCGTTCTGGAGAGTATGTCTGGACACAGGCTGTCCCGGTTCCAGTTCCAGAGACAGAATGCGTTCCCGCAAGATATCGAGGATCTGCACCGCCACTTGGCGGGATCTGTCCAGCACCGGTTCTCGCGTTTTTGCCATACACCCTCCTGCCGCCCACCGGACTATAGATCGAAACAGAATTTGATGCACTGATGTTTTAGTGTATTAGTGTAGAGACGGGCGAGGTGGAGGATCCTTCCCGTGCGCAATCAGGAGAATTTGCCATGCGGGAACGGAAGAAGCCGGAAGATTTGAGGTCTGCACGCTGGTTTACGCCAGATGATTTACGCAGCTTCGGCCACCGCTCGCGCATGATGCAGCTTGGCTACGGGGAAGAAGACTTCGCCAATCGACCTATCATTGGCGTTCTGAACACCTGGTCTGAACTCAACACCTGCCACGCACACTTTCGCGAGCGTGTTCAGGATGTGAAGCGCGGTGTCCTCCAAGCTGGTGCATTTGCCGTCGAACTGCCATCGCTTTCGGTCGATGAAAGCTTCATCAAGCCGACTTCCATGCTCTATCGTAATCTGCTCGCCATAGAGACCGAGGAGATGATCCGCTGTCATCCGCTGGATGGCGTCGTGCTGATGGGTGGTTGCGACAAGACCACGCCGGGTCTGGTCATGGGCGCGATTTCTGCTGGCGTTCCAATGATCTATCTTCCGGCGGGCCCAATGCTGCGTGGCAACTATGCGGGTAAACCGCTTGGGTCCGGTTCCGATGCGTGGAAATATTGGGACGAGCGCCGTGCAGGCAATATTTCTGATGCGGAATGGCTCGGTATTCAGGGCGGTATCGCTCGCTCCGCCGGAACCTGCATGACGATGGGGACCGCTTCCACGATGACGGCCATAGCCGATGCCATGGGGCTTACACTGCCCGGCGCCTCCTCGATTCCAGCGGTCGATTCTGAGCATCAGCGCATGTCGGCAGCCTGTGGGCGCCGGATCGTGGAAATGGTATGGGAGGATCTGACGCCGGATCAAATCATAACCGAGGCCGCTTGCCGCAACGCCGCCGTCGTCGCCATGGCAACCGGCTGTTCCACCAATGCCGTCGTCCATCTCATCGCTATGGCGAGACGTGCAGGCATCAATCTGACGCTGGATGATCTGGACGCTCTGGGACGCATAACCCCGCTCATCGCCAATGTGAGGCCATCCGGCAAGGATTACCTGATGGAGGATTTCTACTATGCGGGCGGGCTGAGGGCGCTCATGAAGCAGATGGAAGATCGCCTCGATTTATCGGCACTCACCGTTACCGGCAAGACGATGGGGGAGAACCTGCAAGGTGCGAAGGTCTATAATGCGGATGTGATCCGGCCGCTCTCCAATCCTGTCTACGAGGAAGGGTCGCTCGCCGTGCTGCGGGGCAATTTGTGCCCGGATGGCGCAGTCATCAAGCCTGCTGCATGTGATCCCAAATTCCATGTGCACCAGGGTCCGGCCCTGGTTTTCGATAGCTATCCTGAGATGAAGAAGGCGGTGGACAACGAGAACCTGGAGATAACGCCGGACCATGTAATGGTGCTGCGAAATGCCGGTCCGCATGGTGGTCCCGGCTTCCCGGAATGGGGCATGCTGCCGATACCAAAGGCCCTAATCAAACAGGGCCATCGCGACATGCTTAGAATTTCGGATGCCAGAATGTCTGGCACATCCTATGGCGCTTGTGTGCTCCATGTTGCCCCGGAAAGCTATATCGGCGGCCCGCTCGCGCTGTTGAAGACAGGAGATATTGTCCGGCTCGATCTCCCCAATCGCCGTCTTGATATGCTGGTCGACGAGGGTGAACTTGCGAAAAGAAAGGCGGCCTGGGTCGCGCCTGCGCCCCGGTTCGAGAGAGGCTACGGCCATATCTTTCTCCAGCATGTCACTCAGGCCGATAAAGGCTGCGATTTCGATTTTCTGGAAACCGATTTTGGACGTTCGGCAGGCGAACCTGAGATTTACTGAAAAGGGTCTGGCCGTTGTGGTTCCCGTCAGCATGTTGAGCAATGGATTAAGCTTGTTGGTCATTGGTCTGCGGTGATTATGTCGGGCGGGGCAATGGGTTGGCCTATCGCATTGAAGCGATAGGAACCTTCGGTCTGCGGCAAAGGATGTTCGCGATGGAAAGCCTCAAGATACGGCATCAGTTGAGCGACCATTGTCCGCGCCGTCAACTCTTTATCACTTTCGGATGCAGCCAGCCTCTCGCAGATTTCGGCAAGGACCGCCTCTCTATCGATCAATGTGACTTTGCCGCCATCCACCACACGTCTGCCATCAATGAACACCTGATCGACTGCATCCTTCGTGGCACGATGCAGCACTGCTTCGCTGATTGGCGTTTGCGCATCAATGAAGGGGCGCGCCACCCGGCTGCGGCGTAAGAGCACAATGTCTGCCCGTTGGCCGGGTTCCAGCCGCCCGACACTGCCGCCGTAACCAGCCGTTTTTGCACCATGTTCACTGGCCATTTGCAGCACCGCTGCTGCATCGGGCCGGTCGTTCCAAAGACTTGTGTCGCGGTGCAAGGCCCAGACCAGTTTCATCTCCAGCAGCATGTCGCGATCATCGGTTATGTTGGATTGATCGATGCCGAGAGCTACGGCAATCTTGCGTTGGCGCATGGCATTGACGGGTGCAATGCCGCTTCCTAGCCGCAAGCCCGAGCTGGCATTGTGGCAAATGCAGCAGCCGTGGTCTGCTATCAGGTCCAGGTCCCGCGGCGTGGTCCAGTTACCATGGCCAATGGTGAGTTCCGGCCCCAGACAACCAATATCGTGCAGGTGTTCTACGGCTGAGCAGCCATATTGCGAGCGGGCAAAAGCCGCCTGCCGCTCTGTTTCCAAAAGATGCATGTGAATGTTGCAGCCAGCCTCGCGGGCGGTGGCAAAAATCGTTTGCAGGCTTTCATCGCTGCACCAGTGTAGGTTGGCCGGTGCCAGATGATGGCGCACGAAGGCCCCGTTGCGACCTTGCCATTTACTGCGGCTGGCCTTGAAGAAATCCATATAGTCCGCGGTCGGCACATTTGCGGCCGCCAACTGCGGCTCTAGCCAGTAGCGGATGTCGGCGGGCAATGTTGCCAGCACCTCGGCATCCGAACGGTAGGTCAGGATATTGCGGTCGCGCATCATGAAGGAATAACCAACCCGCATGCCGATCTCTTGATAGGCACCTAGCACGGCGTCCGTCGCACGATCCCAATCGTCTGGCATGCCGCTCAACCCACTGGCAATGTGATGCACGGTGGTAGTGCCGCTTTCCAGCATTTCAATGGCGGAGTAAAGCGTATCGAGGCGCGCACCAACGGATCGCATCGCCCGAAAACGCGGCAGCCATAGCTCCAGCGGCGCAAAGCCCACGCCCATCATCAGCGGTGTCACACCAAAATGATGATGGCTATTGACCAGACCGGGCATTGCAATCATCTCAGACGAGCCAAACCTCGGCAGGCTGTCACGGCCATACCCCACAGCGGCCAATGGGCCAATCTGGGCAATCATGCCGTTTTCAACACGAATACCCACATCATGGCGCAGATGCATGTTCCCGTTGCCATCCAGCCCGCACAAGACGGTGCCTGCTTCAACAATGCAATCTGTTTGCGCAAGATCTGCCGTCATGCCGTGTAATCTCCAATCAATCCCAGCCTGCGTGCGCAAGCGACGCGGTAGAGCGGATCGCCATAGAGCGCCATTTCCTGATGGGCAGAAAAGGCAATACTGATATCATGCTCATCAAAGCTTTGGCGCGCCGCCGCGTGGATATCCACCCATTCGGGCGCGGCAATTGCGCGCCAGCGCTCAACTACCTCGTCTCTTGGCAAAGTGGGAAAACCCAATTCCGGCAGAAGTGCTGCAATTGCCTGCCAGAATACCCGAAGCATCGTGTTCAGCACCGTCTGGTCGCAATAAGGGGCAATCAGCCGGATCCAGTGCAGGCCGGTGACCACATGGAGAGCGGCGAAATGCTGGGTTGCGGCAAACAGTCGAATGGCCACGTCGGCCATCCTCCCCATGGTGTCTGGCCCTATCTCCAGCCAATCCACAACCGGTGCGAATTCCGCAAGCGCGGTAGAGTCACGAATATTTTGCCAGAGAAGTTCATGCAGCTGCAAATCGTGCAATGGCGCTATGGCTGCCGTTAACGCCAGCACCTGGGCCGGGTCATCTGTCACTGGCTTTGCGCCGCGGCTGGGCGGAAGCGGCAGATAGGTGGCGGCCCAATAGGCCAGAGCAATGCCCACATCCTGCTTGTTGTCTCTCAACACACCATAGGCAGTGCGCATCAACGCATGAAAGGCGCTGGCGGCTATTCCCGGAGCCAACACCGGCAGAGTGATGCGCAAGGCTTGCGCTATGCCAAGGGCTTCCACCTCAGCCATGAAAAACGCGCGCAAGTCTGGTTCGCGGGCGCGAATGCCAAGGGCAGTTTGCCATGTCTGCGCATTCAGCGGGACCTGCGTAGAACCTGCGGGCAAGAGCTTTTTGGACCGGCGATAATGATCGAAGAAGCGACGCATCTCTCGGGGTGTACCACCAATGCGCTGAAGCGCTGCCAGTACCATGGGCGCGTGATTGGCAAAGGTGTGCTCAAACTCCGAGCCCCAAAGCGGCATTTCGGCCAGCAGCGTATCAGCCTCTGATGAGGGAATAGCAATCGCCATTAATGAATCTCCTGCGCCGTTCGACCCTGTGGTGAGGGCGTGTCTTGAGTCAGTTGAAGCTGTGCCGCATCCAGCAGAGGCAACCTGATCCGGCAATGACCTGCCTGGCTTGTGCGTATAGAGAGTGTTGTGACCAGCGCATCGGAAATCCCGGCCTGCTGAGGCGGCAGTCCGGTGCCGGGATTGATCGGAAAGGCCGGAAAGGCGGACGCCTGCAAAGACAGCCGTAGTCTGAAGCCTGCGGGTATCGTCATTGTGGTGAACCGAAGCGCCACCTTGATATTCGCCTCTGCTCCATCTGGCTGATGCCAGTGGCCGCTTGCGAGTGCAATGACCTCGAAGTCCGGCGTCACCATGGACAGCACGAGATGAAGATCAAAACTTAGCTGGTCGCAACTGAGATCAAGGCTGATCTCAGTTGCGCCGCACAGCATCACTGTAGAGATCAGCGGCGGTGACGTGTAGACGGCGACATCGCCGCGATCATCCACCGCGCTACGCTTGGCATAGCCGTAAGGTGCACCGAGGTGCAGGCCACAGGCTGGAGCTGGCCGCCATGGATCATGGACGATGTAATCCACAGCCGCATGTCCGGGCCTATCTGCCAGAATACCGTCTTCACTGGTGGGGCAAGCCCTGCCCCCAGAGCCAAGATACAGTGTGGCGAACTGGGCCTCTGGCAGAGCGGAAAAGTTGCGCCAGTCCCTGATGCCGCAATCATACAGGCGTACGGGCGCAAGCGGGTTTTCATGACCCTTCAAAACCGAATCGAAGAAACCGACAATCTCTTGATCCACACCCTGCGCGGCTTTGGCACCACAATCCAGAGCGCCAGACCTGCGGCCCCAGGGGATATGCGCCCATGGTCCGATCATCAGCCGTTGCTGCGTGCTGTTCTCTGAAAAAGCCCGATAGGCCGCCAGCGTTCCTTCCAGCATGATGTCATGCCAGCCTCCAATATGGAGCACCGGCAAGTCGGGGATGATGCCGTCCAACGCAGCGTTGGGAGAGAGACGCAGCCAGTAGGCCGGATCATCGGCAACCCAGTCACGATAGTGGCTGTACGCGGCGCCGCGTTCCAGCAGTGGCGGTGTCACAAGCCGTTCTTCCTTTGGCGCAAAGCCCGCCAGCAATGCGGCGGCCATATCGTACGCGCCATCTCGCGTCGCATTCTCAACCGCCATCTGCCGCGCCCATTCACGCGCGTCAGCAAGACGAAATGCATTGCCCTCATAGGCCCAATGATTGCGGACATTCCAGGCCGCCATTACTGTTACCATGGCATCCGGGCGGCGGGTGCCAGCGCGAATGGCACCTGCCAGGCCGAGAAACTGGTTCATCGCGTGGTAGCTGAAGCCATAGGTTGCTACCTGCCCATTGCCACAATCAAGATCAGCGGCAAACGTCAGCGTGGCCGCGCCATCGGCTGCCTCATCTTCGAGTACACGAAAACGCCCGCCAGACGTACCGCGCCCGCGAACATCCTGTACCACCACAATGTAACCTTGTGCGGCATACCAAGCCGGATGCGCCAGCACCACGGTGGAGGCAACCCTACGACCATAGGGCAGGCGCAGCACCAGCACCGGAAAGCGACCTGGACCAACCGGGCGATAGACATCCGCGACGAGACCAACGCCATCCGCCATGGTCATCGTGATCGTTTGGGGCGCTTGTACTGACAGCATCAGCTTTTCCTTTGAGAAAAAGCCGAGTGTGGCACCAATCTGCCTAGATCGAAGGCGGCAGTTGCCTCGATAAGCTCCAGAAGCCCTTTGGCTGCCCGCTCCAGCACTGCCTCGCCTTTGGCAGCGGTGGCAGCGCTCGCATTGCCGCAGACACCTGCCGCGTGCAGATCCTGCGCCTGCCAGCCAAAGCCAACCGCACCTTCCGCGGTCAGGGGGCTTCCGGCCTGCTCTATTTCTACCGTCAGCGGTGAGAAATCCTCGGCCTTGCTCATGTCAACCAGTTGCGGGGCAATGGCGAGCATCATGCTGGTTTCAATATCGCCGCCATGAATGCCGTGCTGCATTTCAGCAGCGTTAAACAGATCGTCAACGGGGGTGACCCGAAACCAGCTACAGGCAACCGCGAGTATGCCAAGTTCGATGCGGATATCGCGACAGACAATATCCATCAACGCCATTTGCCCGCCGTGGGAATTGAAAAGCAGGATGCGCTTTGCCCCCGCCCGGGCAACGCTACGGGCCATGTCCAGCCAGACTTGACGCAGCGTTTCCAAGCCTATTGTCAGTGTTCCGGCAAAGGCCAGATGCTCATCCGACTTACCCATGCAAATGGCTGGCAAAATCAGCACATCGGCGTCACGCGGCAATCGGGCGACAAGCCTGTCAAGAATGGCACGATTGATGAAGGAATCGACGCCCACCGGCAAATGAGGCCCGTGCTGTTCCACCGCAGCGACCGGCAAAATGATGACGGTACGAGCAAAGTCCCGCTCCGCGATGGTAGGCGATGAGTAATCTGCCCAATAAAAGGAATGGCTCATGACATCCTCAGCCTACGTTTTGGAGTCTCAAGGTTGGTTTTCAAAAAGCCATCCTCAAAATCATCTGCCACCGGCAGGTCTTGCGATTTGTAGCCAAGAAGAGCAGGCAGCAGCGTCATTTCCGTATCCAGCAGCAAGCGCCGCTCCACACCGCGCACAAGGCGCGGCAAAGCATGACGATGGCCGCTTATGGAGGTGGAATGCGGTCCGTGACTGACGGCACTTGCACTGTTGAAGGCAAAAATGCGCTGCACCCAGTCATCGGCCTGATCCTTGGGCAGGAAGGCATAGTGCCGATCCAGATAGGGCATTTGCGCCAGACGCGCATCGTCCTCACCGTCTGGCGGTGTGAAGCAATCACCCCACAGCCTGACACGATCCGCTATCCTTGAAAGCTCGCGGCGTTTGCTCAAATTCACGGTAAGGCCTGTGGCCAGAAGCAGATGGTCGAACTCCAGGGACCCGTGCGGCGTTTCAACCAGCACGCTTTCAGGCTTCTCGGCGACAGATAACCAAGGCGTAGCCGGTCTGAGGGTGAAGCCGGGCATGACGAGCGCAGTTTGAAAACTGCGCACTGGCGGCGGCTGATCGTTCTTGACGAAATAGCGCGCGATTTGCCAGCGGGTTAGGTCCGACAGATCTGGAAAATGCGTCATCAGTGCCGGGTTTTCCAGAGCCCGGTGCGGGTTTGTACGAGGCAATCTGGACCGGCGGAAACAAAGATCGACGGATGCCGCTCCTGCCTCAAGTGCTTTAATGGCATTGTCAAAAGCAGAGGCACCATGGCCGAGAATGCCAATACGTTTGCCGTTCAGGGCCGCAAAATCCACCGGACCATTGGTGTGGTTATAGCGCGAGGGCGAAAGATGATCCGAAATGAAGGATGGTACATGCCAGCCGCCTGCGCCATCCATGCCGGTTGCCAAAACCACTGTTCTCGCTAACTTTTTCGAAACCTTGTCCTTTTCTAGCAGCGTCAAGGCAATGAAATCGCCGTCTGGTGCGATATCTACCACTTCAATGCCGTTCGAAATCCTGATCTCGAAGACCTGGGCATACCAGTCGAGATAATCTTTCCAATCGGTACGAGGGATCCGTGCCGTTGTCTCCCATGCTTGCGCCCCGTAGCGTGTTTCAAACCAGCGACGTACGGACAGGTTGGGAACGTTAAATTCGGTTCCAATCGTTGTTTTTGGTGTGCGCAATTCTTCCATACGGGCGAAGGTTTTCCACGGACCTTCTTGCCCGGGTGCAGCGGCATCGAGAACTGATACCCTGTCCACCCCGTCCCATTTCAATTGGGCAGCAATGGTTACACCGGATTGGCCGCCGCCAATGATGGCCACATCATCCAGGGTTGGGTCGTCGTGGCCTATTGGAGTAAGCCACCGTGCCGCAGGATAGCCCAGCTGTGATAAATCTTGACGTGCTTTTTCCGTCAATATATCAATCTCTGATTGTGTTTGTACGCAAGATTGGGGCATGACATTTCTCCTCGGGGAATCCTTACTATTGCTCGCGCTGAAAATGTCCGCGCAGCAACCGCTTTCGGCGGTAAAGTTCACTCAGCAGCAAGATGATTGCCGTTAGGCAAAGCACGACCACTTGCATTGCGTTCAGATCGGGCTTCAACTCGCGGCGAAATTGCGAGGCGACAACCAGAGACAGGGGTTGGGTGCGACCGGCCAGAAACATCGAAATGGTAAGATCGGCCAGCGACAGAATTACGCCAATCGAGTAAGCCGCCCCAATTGCACCCTTGATTTGCGGGAGCGTGACCTTGCGAAAACTCTGCCATGGTGTGGCGCCCAGATCGCGTGCGGCCTCTTCTAGCCGACGATCAAGTCTGATGACGACAGCGGCAATAATGGTGGTGGTAAAAGGAATGGCCACAAGTGTTTGTGCGACAATCAAAGTCACGGCATTCCGCCCAAGCCCCGTCCAACTCAGCAACATGGCTTGCGCAATCGACAAAACGGTTTTTGGTACCAGAAAAGGCAGGACAATCAGCACAATGAAGCCGGTACGCCAGCGCAAGGCCGGTGATGCCAACGCAAGTGCCGCCGCAAGCCCAATAAGCGCCGATAGAATACCAACCGGTTGTGAAACGAGAAAGCTGGTGATGAAGGCATCGTGAAAAGCCCCGTTATCCGCCAGCGCTTGATACCATTCGAGAGTGAAGCCACTCAAAGGAAAAGCCATCAGGCTCGATGCATTGAACGAGAATATCGCCAGAACTACAATTGGTAGATAGAAGAAGCTGACGGCCAGTAGCAACGTCGAGCGGGAGAAACTGTTCATTGCAACCCTCTTTGTAACACAGCGCGTGCACCCTTCAGACGCAGTAAAAGCCAAGCCATAGCGCTTGCGCAGCCAAAGAGGACCATTAGGAGACTAAGCGCGAGGGCCGAGGCCAGCGGCCAGTCAAAAGCGGTGCCAAACAGATTGTCGATCAGAGCCATCGGCGTTGAACCTGATGTACCGCCCAGCATGGAGGGCGTGAGCATATCGCCAGCCGCCAGCGCAAATACCGCAAACAGGCCCACCGCAAGCCCAGGCGTGGTGAGCGGCAGAGTCACCTTGAAGAAGGCCTCGATCGGACGGGCACCTAGATCACGCGCTGCTTCAATCAGCCTCCTGTCAACCAGTTCGGCAGAAATCCAGATGGGCAAAACCATGAAGGGTAGAGTATTGTAGACGAGCACCAGATACGTGGTGAACGGCGTAAACAGCAGGAATTTCAAAGGCTCGTCAATCAGGCCAATACCTTTCAGCAGTGCATTGACCAGCCCCTCGGAGCCGAGCAAAACACGCCATGCATAGATGCGTACAATTTCGCCAGTATAAAGCGGTGTCAGCAGAACGACGCCGGCCAGACTTTTTGCGTTTCGTGACAGCGAGGCAATGGCCAGCGCCACCGGATAACCAAGACATGCCGTCAGCACAGCCGTCACCGAACCGTAAAGCACGGCTTTGCCAATCAGTAGGCCAAAAATCGGCTTTGTAGCCATCTGCAGCCAATTGCCGCCGGAAAAATCCGGCACCATCACAAATGCATCCATATCCACAGTGAAAAAACTGAACACCAGTAGCAAGGCAAGCGGAAGCACACAGCCGATAATCAGGAGTAGTGCTACAGGCACAGCAAGCGTTGCGCGGCTCAATACAGGGTTCATGTGTCAACCCTCGTGATGAAGCATGAAGGCTGATTGATCTGCAGCATCACCGCATCACCTGGATTAAGCAGTAGTTTGTCTTCAAAGACCAACAGAATGCCTTCTGCTTCAGCCTCTATGAGATAATGATCGCCTTTGAACACGATGTGGCGCACCGTGGCTTTAAAACTAGGTTGATTATTCCACAGAGATGGTTCCACCACCTGAACATGATCGGGCCGTAGCACGAAAATGGCAGTTTGCCCCACACTCAGCCCCTCGACGCAAGGGGCCTCTAAGATACCCAGCGATGTGCGCAAACTGGCGCTAGTCGCACCTTCCGCCAGCCCAATGACTTCACCAGAAATCAGAGTGGCAGACCCAATGAAATCTGCAACAAAGGCATTGGCCGGGCGGGCGTAGAGAGTGGCAGGATCATCCCTTTGCACAATTCGCCCTCGGTTCATTACCACAATCAGGTCCGAAAGGGCGAAGGCCTCCTCTTGGTCGTGCGTGACACAGACAAACGCAATGCCCAGCCGCCGCTGCAGATCTTTCAGCTCGATTTGCAGATGGCTGCGCATTTTGCGATCAAGGGCAGACAGAGGCTCATCCAGCAACAGCAGGTGTGGCTCAGCAATAATGGCACGGGCCACGGCAACCCGCTGTTGCTGACCGCCGGAAAGCTGATGGGGGTAGCGATCGGCAAAATCAGCCATATGCACGGTTTCAAGAGCGCGTCTCACACGCGGTCCTGGATCTGGCGATCTGCGGCGTAGTGTCAATGAGAAAGCGACATTTTCAAATACAGTGAGATGCGGAAACAGGGCGTAGCTTTGAAACACCGTGTTTACGGGCCGCCTCTCTGGCGGCACATCCAGAAGCGGCTTGCCATCGAGGATGATTGAGCCTGCATCCGGCCTTTCAAAGCCCGCAATTATCCGCAGCATAGTTGTCTTGCCGCATCCAGATGGACCCAGAAAGGTCGTAAACGCCCTTTCTGGAATATCGAGGTCAACCCCATCCACCGCCCGGCTTCGGCCATAATCTTTGACCAGCCCCCTTGCCGATAGCAGCAGCGGCGTGGTTATCTGCGACCGTGCGGATACTCTGCTGTCCATCGGTCAGCTCGCCTTGACTTCGTTCCAGATTTTCAGCCAATCGGAATAATTGTCAGGTGCTACCGGCCACATGAAATTCTTCATCACATCCATATCGTCGATGAAGATTGTTGCCTGCTCTTCCTTTGTTAGCTTGTTGCGAATTACGGATGATGTGGTGGCATAGTGACCAACACGGGCGACCTGGGTGGAGTACTCAGGGCCGAGCAGATAATTCACGAATTTATAGGCAATCTCAGCCTTCTCGGCGGGCAGGTTGGCAGGCATGGCAAAACAATCGCACCAGCCCATGACCCCGGCTTTCGGCTTCGCCATACCGACCGGAAGCTTGCCCTTCAACTCGTCATAGGGCACGCGCCAGGAGAAGGCGCAGGTGACTTCGCCTGTCGCAAACAGATTTGTGAGGTCGCCAATCGTCTGCCAATAGGTCCGAAGATGGGGCTTTTGCGCAACCAGAAGCTTTTTCGCTTCACCCAGCTCCTTGGCGTCCATGGTGAACACTTTGTCACGCGGGACGCCGGCCACAAGACCCGCAATTGCAATGGATTCCAGAGCATAGTCGCGCATAGCTAACTGACCGGAATATTTTGCATCGAACAGCGTATTGTAATCAGGCTCTTTATCAAACTTGTCGGTGCGGTAGATGATCGGGTTGAGACCCCAAAGGTAGGGGATGGCAAAGGTCTTCCCGGCTTCGTTCTGAGCCTTTTTCGTTGTCTTGAATACATCATACATTAGCGATGCATTTGGAATTTTCGAAAGGTCTAGCTCTTTCAAGAGCCCAGCCTTGATGTAGCGCCAGCTGCCATTCAGCGAAGGGTTGATCATGTCCCAGTCCGCAGCAGAGCCGGTCTTGAGGGCGGCGAATTGAGCATCTTCGCTCGACAGGTAGGAGAGCTTGATTTTGGTGCCTGTTTGCTTCTCAAAGTCCACAACATACTCGGGATGTCCATTGGAATCCCATGTCGCCCAAACCAGCTCAGATACAGCGGCCCATGCAGAGGAGGTGCGTGCAACTGTACCTGCTGCCCCAGCTGCAGCCATTACTGCAAGCAATTCCCGTCGTGTCATTCCTGCGCGCATGATCGGAACCCCCGTTTTTGTTGGTATGCGAGCAGTTTAGGATGCAAGCCAGGCAATGCCTATAACGCAGGAGCAATAGGCTATATTGCCCTTCGCGGAGCAAGTGCATCATTCACCTGCAAAGAAGGCACAGTGTACGTTCCAGGCAGGGGCGGAAGTGTTATCCCATCGAGAGACCGCATGCTGGCCGCCACCTTCTTGATCATGTCACGCAACCAGATCTGATCGGAGGAATGGTGATTTCGCTCATGCCACAGCAGATAAAAATGCATTTTTCCCAGCTCTTCCGGCGCATCCAGTACGGCGAATGGAAAGGATTGTGCTACCTGCTCTGCAAAGTGGCGGCCGGTGGTGAACAATAAATTGGACTGTGCGAGGATATAGGGTGCTATGGCATATTCCGGGACCGTGGCGCTGATCTGACGGGTAAGGCCAAGTTCTATCAAGCGACCGTCGATGGGGCTTAGATGCGCATGACGCCGTGATGTGGGCGACAGATGTTTTTCAAGAAGATATTCATCCATCCGGATGCGATCCGTACGTCGCGTAAAGGGATGACTTGGCCGCACAAGACACACAATGTCGGTCGTTAATATCGAGACCATACGCAAATGCTCGGGCGGGCGAGGCCAGTTGCCAATCACTGCATCAATTGAGCCATCTGACAGGCCAGATAGCAAATCCTCATGCTCCGGTATGGGAGAGACATCAAGACTGACCTTTGGCGCCACGCTGCTGATTTGGCCGATCAGTGGCGGCAAAAATACGGTTCCGAGGCAGTTGGTTGTTACAATGTGGAACTCGCGTGTGGAGCTGGCGGGGTTGAAGTTGGTGCGACGTGCCAGATGGGTATCAATGCGCCCCAAAATTTCCTCCATCGCCACGCGAAGATCCATGCCACGTTCCGTTGGTACAAGACTATTGCCGGACCGCACCAGCAACGGATCATCAAAGATTTCGCGCAGGCGCTTTAACGTCAGGCTGATCGTCGGCTGCGCTTGTCCCAGAATATCTGCGGTTTTGGATACACTGCATTCCGTCAACAGGATCAACAATGTGCGCATCAAGCGAACATCAAGATTACCAATAGGATGTGCTGTCATATTCCTACCTCTATTCAGGGCTGTACTTGAATAAAAGCAATTTTCATGCCAACGGCCAGAGCGGAATCCGATCATGTTGCATCGTATCCTGCTTCGGCGAAATAGTTCTGGCATTCGTTTGGCGTGAAGAGTTTGAGCACGCGCCCGATCCTGTACTAAAGGCCGCTGATGGAGCGCTCGGCAGCCTTGCGCCAACGCTTTCGATCATCTCCCGGACCTTTGGCCCTTTGTGGCTCGATAGATTGTCCATCACTACGATGTCGCCAGGTCGAAGTTCGGGCAGCAACACCTTCTCGACATATGTCTCGAAGCTGATTCGGTTGATCGTTCTATCGATGACGAAGGGTGCAATGAAGCCGCGCAGCGTCAGCGCGCCGATGAAGGTCGTGGTTTTCCAATGGCCATGCGGAGCGCTGACCCGCAGGCGTTCGCCTCTTGCACACCGGCCATGGCGGCGGGCCATGTTTGTCGAGGCCTAGGTCTCGTCGATGAAGACGAGGTGTGGATCCGAAAGAAACTTCCCGGAAAAGTTGCTTAGTGCTTGTGGGGGTTCACGCGGCTGACTTGATATGATTCAAGCTTTGTATGGAACGATTAGTATTGACTGATGCCCAATGGGCGAAGATGGATTCTTATTGCCTGGGCAAGTCGAAGGACCCCGGACGCAGCGGAAGGGATAAGCGCCTTTTCTGGAGGCGGCGCTGTGGATCGTGCGGACAGGCAGTCCGCGGCGCGACTTACCTGCGATGTTCGGAAACTGGAGTACTGCCTATCGCAGATTTCGCGATTGGTGCGAAGCCGATGTTTTCAAAGAGATTTTCGATGCATTATCGGACGACCATGACATGGTAGATACTACGACTGCCAAGGCTCATCGATCCGCAGCCGAGGGAACGTATGGCCCGCCCCGTTGCAAGCGACAATTGGATGATGGTTTGAGCAGTCTGCACAAATGTATCCGGCATGTTGGCGCTCTGGCCACTGCCAAGATGGAGATCCGCGCGTCCTGATCCTCATAAGGGGTCGGTCTCGAAGGCCATTTTGCGCCGGAGGTTTTCGGGACGCCGATTGACTGTCAGGCCATCTGCCTTTCACTACTCGCAGTTCATCGCACCCGGCGGCGTTTTCACCACGTGCGCATTCCCATATGTCTTATGCTGTTGTCACCGGGACCGTCTTGTAGCTTCGCTCATGGTGGAGCAAGGCCCACACGGTTCGCTCCATCTTCGCGGCCAATGCGACGACAGCGACATTGGAATGGCTGCGTGCAAGAAGGCCTCGCAGCCACGCCCAGATTGCGGTGTCGCTCTTTGCCAACGAGGGCATGGCGGATCGTGCACCCTGAATCAGCATATTGCGCAGGTATCTGCCACCGCCGCCGATACCCAAGAGCTTGGGTCTTCCGCCGGTGGTAGCTTGACGAGGCACGAGGCCCAACCATGCTGCAAGGTCGCGTTCCTTGGCGAACGTCGCTGCGTCGCCGACCGCAGCAACCAATGCCGTGGCGTTCAGCGCCCCGATGCCGGGAACTCCGTCAAACGCCGACCCCGCACGTCGGCTCGGGCCATGGCCGCGAACTCGGCATCAAAGGAGGCGATGCGCCGATCGAGTTCTTCCCAGCGTGTGCGCATGTCACCCAGTAGGAATGCCATTGCGCGGGCTCAGTGCGATCGCATCGGTATCCAGCAACTCGCCGAGCAAGAATCGTAGTCGAGCATGCCCTTGTGCTACGACATGCCCGCGCTCCAAAAGCAAGCTTCTGATCTGGTTGGTCAGCGAAGTGCGTTCACCGACCAGGCGGTCGCGCACTCGGTGGAGCGTCTGAGCGTCGAGTTGTTCCTCGCTTTTGAGTTCGACAAAACGCATGGTGGGGCGGGTTGCGGCTTCGGCGATCGCTTTTGCATCACAGTCATCGTTTTTCTGGGCCTTTACGTAAGGCCGCACATATTCCGGCGACATGAGTCTAACCTGATGCCCCAGCGCCGCCAGTGACCGCCCCATATGATGGGTACCACAGCAAGCTTCCATCGCCATGATACATGGCGGCAGCTTGGCGGCAAAACCGATAACTCCATCACGCCGCAGCCGCTTTCGAACAACGACCATTCCACTTTAGTCCAGCCCAACAAGGCTGCAGCTATTCTTGCCCAGATCACTGCCAAGAATCATTATAGGCATGGTTCGCTCCTTCCTCCTGAACACTGGCATCATACACTGGTGCCGGCGGGAGGGGCGGGCCATCCATAAATGGGGGCGGACGCGCAGGCGATTGGCAGGTCTCGCGGCGGTCGCACCACCAAATTCCACGTGGTTGCCGATGCCAAGGGGCGACCGCTGGCTTTTGAGATCACGCCCGGTCAACTGTGTGATGTAAGAGCTGCTCTGGCATTGATTGCCCCATTGCCACCAACAGGGAAGATGGCGGCAGATACGGCTTATGACAGCAACGGATCGCCAGTTCCTCACCCAAAGCGGAACCTTGCCGCTTCTGCTTTCGATGTACTGGGATAATGCCTTGCGCTGGTATCCGTCCATTCGTTCGGCATGGTCTCAGACATGGGGACTGGAACGATGACTGGTATGGACGTTTCCTTACGCCTTCGCCTTGAAAACCAGCTGTCCCGGCCAGCAGATCAAGCCAAGCGCGATCTGAACGAGGTACGCCAAACGGCGGAACGGCTTGGACGTACCAAAGCCGGTGAACAGCTTGGCCAAGGTTTGAGGCAGGTTGGAAGCGATGCCGACAAGGCGCGTGAACGCCTTGGACAACTGAAAAAGTCAGCCCACGCCGTTGATAAGGCCACCGGCCAGATTTACGGCGGCTCACTTGCCAAGCTGAAAGTTGATGCTGGTCAGGCCGAATGGGCAATCCGGTCCATAAAGTCGGAAGCAACCGAACTAAAGGCCGCATTGGGCAATGTGGACAATAACGCATTCGCTGGCCTGAAAAGCGATGCAGCGCAAGCAGAAACGGCGATTGGCCGTGTTGCGCAAGCCGTCGCAAACCTGAAGCAGAAACTGACAGGCGTGAATGCCGGTGGACAAGTCGCCCCGCATACCGGTGCTCCCTATCGTCAAGGTGCAAGCGTTGCGCCACGCGCTGGCATCATGTCCGCCATTGAAGGTGCCGCTGATCAGATCGCCGTCCCTTTGGCTGTGACGGCAGGTGGTGCTTACCTTATGGGGGCAGTTCCGGCAGGCGTGGCCGTTGCCGGTGTCGCGACGGTCAAAGCCGCCGCCAACGATGAACAGCGAAGCGATGCCTTGCGCGTGACTGGTGAGTATGACGACAAGGAACAGAAGCGGATTGACGAGATCTTGGGTCGGGCCGGTGCGAAATACGGCGTTGGCACAGCAAGAGCGCAGGAAACATTCGGCACGCTGATTAGCAATGGCGTGGATGCCAAAGATGCCGCGACGATGACGGAAGGCGTGATCAAGGTCGGTAAGGCCACAAACGCCGATCCGGTGGACGTTGCCGGAACAACCGTTTCCATGCGGGAGATCATGGGGCTCAAACCGTCTGACATGCCTGCCGGTTACGAAAGCATCGCGGTCGGCGGCAAAATGGGCAAGTTCGAAGTGAAGGACATGGCACAGCATGGCCCTTCGCTCTTTGCTGCTATGGCCGGACAAGGCTCAACCGGCCTCAGAGGCGTTCGTCTTACATCTGCCATGGGTGCAGTCTATTGCCCGTGAAGCCGGGAGCAACGATCAGGCCAAGACGTCCTATGAAGCCATGTTGACCGATATGGTTTCACCTGATGTGGCTGGCCGCTTCGAAGAGGAGTACGGCCAGAACATTTACCAAATCCGCAAGGATGCTATCGCGGCTGGGAAAGACCCCGTTCTGGAATCCTTGCGCGCCTATCAAAAAGCCGTCCAGGGCGACGAAGAGAAGACGCGCAGCCTCTTCCGGAACTCCGAGGCTTACAGAGGTTACAATGCAGTCTTCAAGGATTTGGACCTCATCGTCAAACGCATGGAGCAGATGGAAAATGCTGGCGGCGTTATCGACGGTGATTATGGGACCAATACCGACAACCTGAACTCTCAGGCAGACAGAGCGACGTCTGCCGCCGCATACAGGCTGAAGAAGATCGCGGAACCGGCTCTTCCTGTACTAACCGAAGGCATGCGCGGATTTGCAGACAATCTGATGCGTGAAGGTGAGCGGCCTAGCGATAAACAGCTCTTCATGGATGAATGGCGCAGGCGCTACCCGAACGGCTCTGATCAAAGCCAGCCAAGCCTTCGGCAACGTTTCCTTTACGGCAAAGGTGCCGAGCAGATTTCAGTCTCCGCGAGCACATGGACCTAAGAACGGGCGGCGGCCCTACCGGGGATGCTTCCGGCGTGGCATTAGGTGCCGCATCCGATGTAAAGCAAAAGCTTGGCATCGACATGAAGCCCGCTGCCGAACAGTCTATGCAGGCTTATCGGGACGGATTGATTGAACAGGGTAAGATTGCGGAAGGCGATGCTCGCGGCATTGTCGTGCGTCTTATGGGCATTTTGAACTTCCACGTTAGCCCGACGATTGTCGATCCCGGCCAGCCGCGACAGGCGCAACCCGCCGCCGATCCGCAGAAGCACACCTCGCTTCAACAGTCATCGAACATCAGGCTTACACAGAACATCACCACGCCGAACCCGAAGCTTGCGGCGCTCAAAGCGCGGCGCGATGAGGCCCGCGCAATTCAAAAGGCGAAAGCGCGGTCTCTGCACGATGTGGGAAGGGGCCTCGCGTGATTAATAAGCCGCTCATATCTTTCGTTGGAGACGAGACAATCAGCCATCAGGCACGCTATCCTTCAAGTCATCCAGTGGACCCTCCAAGGCTGTACGAGGAAGTACAAGCTGCGGTTCGATCAATACAATTCTGGCCGTATCATTCTCGATGTCGAGAAGTTCGAAACCTTTTTCTAACATTTCCGAGATGTTTGGTCGGATCATGTAAACAGGAAATGGCAAGAATGAACCAAAGGGATCATAGTCGAAACATCCCACGACAATATCCTCAAAAGCTTCGCCGTCATGTTTGCCCATGAAGCGTAGTAATCCCTCAAAGTTGATCGAGGAGTTTATAAAGAAGCAGCGCGGTAACGTGCCATGGCGCTTATAAAAACGTTCGAAAGCCATGGCCGTCATGCTTGGGGAGTAACCCGTACTTTCGCTATCGCTTCCTCGGGAGCATCCAACGAGTTCGCTCTTGGCGGAATGAAAGCCAATAATGCGTTCCCGGCTGGCATGGTCATCGCGACCACCGAACATGTAGACATCATCGGGGCTCAGTCGTCCCATCTGTTGCGCGTGACGGATTATGGCGGCTGTCAGAGCACGCGCGCCCTGCCGGTTATCGGAAATTACCGAACTCGCCAGGTTACCTGGCAGATCGATGTTGACATGAGGGATCCTCGCACGCGAACAAATTCCATGAACGCCGTCGGGATCTGTCGCGCCAGCAATGAAAAGCGAATCGATCGAATAAGCCACAAGTGATTCTACAACACGACGTTCTTCCTCAGGACACCGTCGCCCAGAAACTACGACAGGGAGAAGGCCACGATTGCGTGCCTGCACCTCAAAGGTTTGAGCCAAGGAAGAAAAATAGCGTGTATCGTAGACCGGCAGGATAAGGCCAGCAAGACCGGAGCGCGAGCTTCGTAAAGCCCTGGCTTGCTGGTTGGCGGTATATCTGAGTTCCTCGGCCAGAGACGTGATCCGCTTTGCGGTTTTCTCGGAGATCCGACGCTTACGCCAGGAACCGTTTAGCACGGCGCTAACAGTCGATGCCGACGCTCCCGATCTGATCGAGAGATCGTAAATCGTTGCTTTCTTTTGTTCTTTTTCGTTCATGCCGGAATCTCCCTGCGTCTGGCATTTGTAGATCACTCGCCCTATTGACGAAAGGGTGCTTAGTGATAATGTAAATGCACCATCGATTGAGCATGAGAGAAATATCGATTGTGCTGGTGGTTCGCTAGAGGAGCGACGAGGGGAGGAGCCTGCGTCAGGCTCGAGGTATTCAACCGCAGGGCAGTGCTCTCGCGGTAACGCCTTTCCGCGTCAGGGGATAACAAGAGGAGGAGGCCCCATGAAGAAAGTTTTTGCAGTCGCGCTTGGCATTTCGCTGGCGCTTTTCACATCTACTGCAGCATTTGCCGCCGAGACGAAAATCGGCGTCGTCGTGAAGATTGGAGGCATTCCCTGGTTCAACGCCATGGAGGCCGGTATCAAGGAACGTAGTGCAAAGTTGGGCGTCAATGGTTTCATGGTCGGGCCTACCAGCGCCGATCCTGCACTACAGGTTCGCGCGATCGAAGACCTGATCGCCCAAAAAGTTGATTTCATTGGCGTTGTCCCGAATGATGCCAAAGTGCTGGAGCCCGTTTTGAAGAAAGCGCAGGCAGCTGGCATCAAAGTCATCACACACGAATCGCCGAAGCAGGTTGGTGCGGATTGGGATTTCGAACTGGCATCTGCAAAGGGTTTCGGTGAGGCCCATGCCAAGCTCCTCGGTGAGAAGATGGGTGGCAAGGGCTCCTACGCGGTATTCGTAGGTTCTTTGACCGTGCCTCTGCATAATGCTTGGGCAGATGCTGCGATCGCCTATATCAAGGCTAATTATCCGAACATGAAGCTTGTCGGGGACCGTTATGGCGTTGCCGAAGACCTCGACAAGAGCCGCTCCACCGCGCTTGATTTGATGTCCGCCAATCCTGATCTCGCCGGTTTCCTGGCATTTGGTTCCCAGGGGCCGATTGGCGCCGGTCGCGCCGTGGAAGAGCGCCGAAAGGACGGCAAGGTCTTCGTAACTGGTCCATTTTCTCCAGGGCAGGGAGCTAAGCTTATCAAGAGCGGCGCCTTGACCGGAGGCTTCATGTGGAATCCGAAGCAGGCAGGCGAGGTCTTCGTGACGCTTGCTGACCGCATTGCCAAAGGCCAGACACCGAAAGCCGGGGACAACATTGAAGGTCTTGGCACAATCACGCCCGATGGCAATACTATTGTTGTCGATCAGCTTTTGAAGATCGACAAGGAAAGTATCGATAAGCTCGTCTCCATGGGTCTCTGAACCTCTAGGAGACCTGGGGCTGCGTCAACGTTAGGAATGCGCGGCCCCTTCGACTTCCAAGGCATGCGAATGACCACGGGATGCGTGGCCAGACGGAGTATACGCGATGGCTGGCGTCAGTCCGCTTCTTTCCCTGAAAAACATCAACGTTACGTTTGGCGGCGTCCGTGCTCTCAAAGGGGTATCGTTCGAGGTCAACCCCGGCGAGGTTCATTGCCTGGCTGGCGAAAACGGTTGCGGCAAAAGTACGCTGATCAAGGTGATCACTGGTGTTTATAGACCACAACTTGGAGCCCAATTTACTTTCGACGGTAAGCTGATTGCGACGATGACGCCAAACCTTGCGCAATCGCTCGGGATACAGGTCATCTGGCAGGATCTTGCGCTTTTCGGCGAAATGTCAGTGGCGGAGAACATCAGCTTCCAGCTTGCGGTCAAAGGCAAGTATGGTCTAGTCGATAAGCGTGCCATTGAGGAGGCGGCTAGGAAGGCCTTGGCGCGCCTTGGTGTAAGTCTGGACCTCCACCTTCCACTGAAGGAGTTGCCGATTGCGCAGCGACAGATTGTAGCAATCGCCCGCGCCCTTGTTGGCGAAGCGCGGCTGGTGTTCATGGATGAACCAACGGCTTCGTTGACGCAATCGGAAGCGGATTACCTGATTGGGATTGTCCGTAATCTTTCGGATTCGGGGGTGGCGGTCGTTTTCGTCTCCCATCGATTGGCAGAGGTTCTAGAGATCTCCCATCGCATAACCGTGCTGCGGGATGGTTCTATGGTGGGTGTCTATCCAGTCGAGGGCATGACTCAGTCGCGGGTGACCGAATTGATGACCGGTCGCAATTTCGATAGCGCTGTGATCGCCGCCGATCATGTGGATGCGCCGGTGGTTCTTTCTGTTCGAAACCTCACGCGCGACGGCGAATTCTCAAATGTGTCTTTCGATATTCGGCAAGGCGAAACACTAGGCATCACAGGCCTTTTGGGGGCTGGACGTACGGAGTTGGCCCTGACCCTGTTCGGAATGCGCCGCCCTCACTCGGGGGAGATCATTGTGGAAGGGCAGAGGGTGAGTTTTGCCTCCAATCGAGACGCGATCCGGGCTGGCATTGCCTATCTTTCCGAAGACCGACTTTCGCTTGGTCTCAACCAGCCTCAGTCCATCGCTGATAATCTCGTTATGGCTTCACTTGATCGAATTCTTGTCGGCGGTCTCATCTCGTCGAGGCGTAAGGCAGAGGTCGTTTCCCGCTGGATCTCAGAGTTGGCCGTAAAGATCGGCAAACCTCATGATCCGATCCGTACCTTGTCAGGCGGCAATCAGCAACGGGTGGCCATCGCCAAATGGCTGGCCATCGGTCCGAAAATATTGATCCTGGATGCGCCAACCGTCGGTGTGGATGTCGGAGCAAGAGCAGGCATTTTCGAAATTGTTCGCAAACTTGCAGCAGAGGGTCTGTCCATCGTCATCATCTCCGACGAACCTCCGGAGGTCTATTTCAACGCCGACCGTGTAGTGCACATGGCGGATGGCTGTTTTAAGTCAGTCTACGATCCGCGTCAGATATCACTTACAGAACTGGAGTCCGCCGTCTATGCGTAGACTCATCCAAAGTAAACCAACCGAGCTGACGCTGCTTGCCGTGACAGTCCTGCTTTGTCTTGGGCTATCCGTCGGTACGGATCGGTTTTTGACCATCGCCAACGCCTTCGACGTGCTAAATGTTTCAGCCGTGAACATCATCTTCGCGGTCGGCCTGCTGGTAGTTTTGATCTCAGGGGGCATCGATATATCATTCGCAGTCGCGGCTTCCGTTGTTCAGTATGTCACCGTACTGGCTCTGCTGACTCTGGGAGGCGGCAACTGGGCCGTAGGTTTCATCATTGCGGGCTGTGTCGGAATGGGACTTGGCCTGATCAACGCCTTTCTCATTTATCGGCTTCAGATTATCTCGATTGTCGCAACCATCTCGACATTCAATGTATTCTTCGGTCTTCTGATGTTCGTCACCAAGGGCGTTTCTATTTACAATCTGCCTGATTGGCTTGCAACGCGCTTTGTTTTCTTCGAGCACGAGATGGCGGACGGTTCCTGGATAGAGTTAACCTTGCCGGTCGTGGTGATGATACTTTGCTGCATAGCAACATCCTTCATGATCTCGCGCACGACAACGGGGCGTAAGCTTTATGCCTTTGGCGATAATCCCGAAGGTGCGCGCCGCTTCGGTATCAATATCGCGGCCATGCATTACGTCTCCTTTGGCTGGCTAGGTCTGATGGCGGGTATCGCAGGTCTCATGCAGGCGCACTATGCCCAGGAGGTCGTGCCCAATGCCCTTTACGGACGCGAACTGGATGTTCTCGCCGCGACGGTTCTGGGCGGTGCCCGCCTAGGTGGTGGCAAGGGTTCGGTACTGGGCTGCGTGCTCGGCGTCCTGCTCGTTTCCATTACGCAGAACGGCCTGAATCTGATGGGTGTCTCACCGTTCGCCTTCAAGATGATTGTAGGTGCCATCATCCTTGCCGCTATCACACTGTCTTCCACTCGCTTCGACAAGCTCCTGCCGAAAGCGCTGCAAAACTCCGTACGAAAAGGGAACCACCGGTCATGAAGGCATTTGTCCGGAACTTCAGGGCCAGTTTCGGCCCAGATATGGGCGGGCCGATGGTGGCTCTTGTGGCCGTTCTGCTGATTTTCGGCCTCGCGGCAGACAACTTTCTCTCCATGGCGACATTCGGCTCGGTTGCCTTCCAGCTTCCGGAACTGGGTTTGTTGACGCTTGCCATGCTTTTGCCGCTGCTGACTGGTGGCATCAACCTGTCCATCACCTTTGCGGCGAACCTTTCAGGCCTCGCCGCAGCCTGGGTGTGGCAGACTCATGGCGGCGTGGACGCACCCACCAGCGCTTTTCTCTTCGCCTGCCTGGCCGCCCTTGGGACTGGAGCTGCTACCGGTGCGCTGACGGGCGTTGCCATTGCCTACACCCGCGCTCATCCTATTCTCGTAACCCTGTCGATGATGATCTTTCTGCGCGGTCTTGGAGAGTTTTTGACGCGCGGCGGTGATATCTCAGGCTTTCCAAGCTATGTGGGCCTCATCGGTCATGGATCGATCTTTGGCCTCCCGGTCCCCTTGTTGATCTTCCTCGTTTGTGTAGCGACTTGGCATGTTCTTCTGACCCGCAGCAAGCTTGGTTTTGGTCTGCTGATGATCGGCTCCAATTTGGAGGCGGCGCATTATTCGGGCCTGAACACGCGCAAGATCGTTGTTTTGGTCTACACCCTATCAGGCATCATGTGCGCCATTGCCGGTATTATCATGCTGGCCCGGTTCAACTCCGTGCGCGTAGGCCATGGCGAATCCTATCTGCTGATCACTGTGCTGGCGGCTTTCCTCGGCGGTATCAATCCGTTTGGCGGGTTCGGTCGCGTGCTTCCGGTCTTCGTGGCACTGATCGTTCTGCAATTGCTTTCCTCCGGCCTCAATCTCATGGGCGCAAACCAGCATCTCGCAACCGCTCTGTGGGGCGTGTTGATGATTGTTGTGATGGCGGCACGCACACTGGCTTCGAACTCTCACATTTTTAGAAGAAAGAAGGCCTGACGTGCAGCCAGATGGGATTCATGCAACGGTGTGGGCCACGATTTGGCACCACGCTGGAGTAAAACGGGATATCGAAGGAGCTGCAAGCTATCGTCAGGATTTCATTGAAATCCCTTGGATTGAACTTCTAACCTGCAACGCAAAACATAGCCGCCTACTATTGGGAAAGTATGGGCTTGGCGCCGGTATATACGGACTGCGAGACATGTTGCGGCGCCTCAAAACGAATAAGAATAATGGTGCCGCAGTTCCCGTCTTCGACAGCTCGCTCGAGGTCGCCCGAGCAGGGGAATGGCCCATACTTCGATCGAAGGAGGTAATCGTATGTGAAGGCAACTGTCTTCTGGCACGGCAAACGCCGTGGGACAGGCAAAAGTCAATGTTCGATCTGATCGTTTTCGTCGAGGAACTGCGCCGCCGCATTGTCGGCCGGTGGCGCAGTTTCGGCTTGTTCTCTGAGGATAGCCAAAAGACAGTGGAGCGAGGCTTGTCGAACGGCTTCTTCATCGCTTCAACAGCACAGATCCCTATCTGCGCGTGAACAACAGCAAGTGAGGCAGTCCAACAGGACGGTTCTTTCTTGTCTATCTCAAAGGAAAAATACCAATGAAACATGGAATTTACTATTCTTACTGGGAGCACGAGTGGAGCGCAAAATTCGGCCCTTACATTGAAAAGGTCGCCAAGCTGGGCTTCGATGTCATTGAAGTCGCGGCACACCATATCAACGAGTACAGTGATGCAGAACTGGCTGCTATCAAGCAAAGTGCGATTGACAATAACATTATCCTGACCGCTGGCATCGGCCCGTCCAAGAACAGTTATCTTTCCTCTCCGGATGCGGCAGTTCGCGCCGCTGGAAAAGCCTTTTTCGAACAAACGCTCACCAATGTCGCAAAGCTTGATATCAAGACTATTGGTGGCGCTTTGCATTCCTATTGGCCGGTCGATTATTCGCAGACGGTGGACAAGGAAGGCGATTGGGCCCGGGGTGTGGAAGGCATCCATGGTATCGCGGATTTTGCGAACAACCTTGGGATCAACCTTTGCATCGAGGTTCTGAACCGCTTCGAGAACCATGTGCTCAATACAGCCGCCGAAGGGGTTGCCTTCGTGAAGCAAGTCGACAAGCCGAACGTCAAGGTCATGCTCGATACCTTTCACATGAATATCGAGGAAGATAGTTTCGGAGACGCGATTCGTACTGCAGGCACGCTTCTCGGACACTTCCATACAGGGGAAAGTAATCGCCGGGTTCCGGGCAAGGGACGGATGCCTTGGCATGAAATCGGCACGGCGCTGCGGGAGATCAATTATACAGGTTCAGTCGTTATGGAGCCCTTCGTAAAGACAGGTGGAACAATCGGATCTGACATCCGTGTGTGGCGGGATCTGACAAATGGTGCCGACGAAGCAAAGCTCGATGAGGATGCACGCCATTCGCTGGCATTTTCCAGATTTGTCCTGGG
Source organism: Affinirhizobium lemnae (assembly GCF_022968395.1). Classification (GTDB taxonomy): domain Bacteria; phylum Pseudomonadota; class Alphaproteobacteria; order Rhizobiales; family Rhizobiaceae; genus Neorhizobium; species Neorhizobium lemnae. The sequence goes on along the minus strand of NZ_JALJQZ010000028.1, from coordinate 14,427 downwards.
TGGTTGATAATCACACCGCAGCTGGATTTCTGGAAGATCGCCTCACATCACCGCAATTTGAGTCTCGATCTTTCAGATTCGCTTCTGACGCTTTAACCCTCTGATTTGTCGTAGGTCCTTATCGCAAAACCGCAGCACATTTTGCGTGGGCCATGCGATAGTCTTTCATTCGTTGTATGGATCATCTGCTCGGAGGCCCGCAGCGATAGGCGGTTCACTCCTTTACGGAAGACTCACCATCAGGATCAGGGCAAGATCGTGCTGGAGAAAGTGCTTTCGTCAGAGGCGGATTGAGGATTGGCCACCTTTCGTAATCTGAGCGAACTGTGCAATAAGAACGGAAGTTTCCTCAGTAGCGTTGCCTCCATGACCTCAATGCAGCAACAGCCGGTTGATCAGCGTCGTGCGATCATATGGACCGGTGAATTTCGTGACCGTGATGTCGAGGCTCGGTATACAGAAACTGCTCGGGCCGAGACGCTGAATATTGCCCGCCTCTGTGTTTTGGCGACGACCTTGGCGAGTGTTTCCTTCGCGCCGATGGACCTGATGATGATCAAGACGCCGATGCTCTATGAGTTTCTCGGCATCCGTTTCGGTCTCGTAGTCCTTTGCGTGGTAACGCTGTTTGCCCTGGCCAGGGCAAATTCGCAGCGGGAGATTGTGTTTGCAAGTTATACGCAAACCATAGTCTTCTTCTTTTTCAACGCGTTGATCTTCAATCATCCGGCTTTGACAAGACACGGCGGAGCGCTCATTCCGTTGATCGCGATCGCGCTGCCAATGTATCTGCCTGGGCGCGCTCTACCTGTCGCGCTGGCCAGCGTCTACGCCTGGACCATCAGTCTGGTGTTCTGGGGTATCCTAAGACCCGATCCCGAAAGCCTCTTGGATCTTTCCTCCATATTTCTCGTGGCGACAGTAGCTTATGTCGTCGGCAATATGGCACGCATACAGTTGAACCGCATGCGACGCGTCGAATTCCTGCATATGGAGGAGATGCGACGCATCAACCGCGAACTGATCGCTGCCAAGGAGCGGGCCGAAGCCGGGGAACGGATTAAAAGCGAGTTTCTGGCGGTGATGAGCCATGAAATCCGCACGCCGATGAATGGCATCCTTGGGATGATTAAGCTCTTGTTGGGCGAGAAACTCAGCACTTCCGTTCGTGAGCGGTTGAGCGTCGTGCGCCGTTCCGCTGAGGCTTTGCGCGCCATTCTGGATGACGTACTGGATCTCTCCAGCCTTGAACGTGGTGCTGATGTCGTTCTGCATGAACCGGTGGATCTTGGTCGCCTGACGCAGGACGTTGTGGACCTTATGACGCCGCGCGCCCGGGAGAAAAGGATCGAACTTAGGCTTGAGCAAGAAGCCCCGAGCATTGGCTGGTTCCTGGGGGATGCCGCGCGTCTGCGGCAGATTTTGTTCAATCTTGTGGGAAATGCGGTCAAGTTCACCGAAGTTGGCTATGTCATGATCAATATCCGACAAGACAAGGCAGAGCATCGAGTGCGCATTGAGGTCAGGGATAGCGGCATTGGCATTCCGCCCGAGCAAATTCCCGGCCTGTTTGAGCCGTTTGTGCAGGTCGATGCTACGATCAAGCGACGCTTTGGCGGATCGGGTTTGGGTCTTGCCATTGTGCGCCGTCTCGTCGAAACGATGCAGGGGTCTATCGCTGTGAAGAGCGAACCGGGCGTCGGTAGTTCTTTCTGCGTCAGCTTGCCGCTTCCTCCCGTTGCGCCCAGTGATATTGCGGAAAAGCCAGCGAAATTCGACGAGAAGACAAGTCCGCGATCACTGGATATTCTGATCGTTGAGGATAATCCAGTGAACCAGGCCGTTGCGTCCGGCCTTTTGACGGCCGCGGGGCATCGTTGCGAGGTTGTTGACGGCGGCCTGGCTGCTCTCGAACGCATCCAGCATCGTTCCTTCGATGTCGTCCTGATGGATCTGCAGATGCCAGGAATGGACGGCTTTGAAGCCACGCGACGAATTCGGGCGCTTGGCGGCGAAATCGGTGCACTGCCGATCATCGCGTTGACGGCCAATGCGATGCGCGAAGACATCGAGCGGTCACTCGCCGCAGGGATCGACGGGCATCTTTCCAAACCGATCGACATCGACGCTCTTTTGCGTCTTCTGGCGTCTTTACCGGAGAGAAGGAAATCGATTAGTCCTCTACGAAGAGGCGACGATGTATTGGTAGTCGGGGATCTTCCGAAGACGCTCCAATTGCGATTGCGTAGACTGGATTTGCGTTTATTCCCTGCGCGGGACTTTTTGGCTGCTCAAGCCATGCTGAAAGCCAGGTACTTCGCAGGCGTGGTTGTATTCGACGGGTCAGACGATCTGCGAGATCTCAGCCCACTTTTGCCCGCATCGGCCTCCCTCGTCGTGTTCAAGAACGAAATGCCCTTGTCAGGTGCCAAAGATCCTGAGCAAAGTCGTGTAATTTCGCTCAGCTTGAATATGTCTGATGAGGAACTTACTGCGTGCCTGCTGGGTGTCGCAGTCGACGAAAGTTCCGTCATTCTGCCCGGCGAACAAACATATTCGAACGTGAACGACCTGTTCCTGAAGCATCTCGCAGATGAGCATGACATTCTTCAGAAAGTCGACATAACTGACGTCGGATTGAGGGAGATTGCCCATCGGCTGAAGGGAAGTGCCGCGAACATGGGCGATCAGATACTTGCCGAAGCCGCAGCGCAGGCGTTGACAGCAGAACCACAGCATCACATAGAAACGTGCTCGAAATTGCGGAACGCCGTTTATTTCAGCATATCCCAAATAAACGCAGTCAGTGCCGCAGGTCAGCGGCGGAGTATCGAGTAACGTCATGAGTACAACGGTTCTTGTGGTTGAAGATGCACCAGAGAGCCTGGAGCTGATCTGCTCATTTCTCAAACAGAACGGCATGACAACCTTCGCAGCCCGCTCCCTGGCGGAGATGCGTCAACGGCTGCAGAGCCATCAGCCTGATATCATTCTTCTCGACGTGAACCTGCCGGATGGTGACGGCATTGAAGCTGCTCGCAAGCTCAGGCTCGGCTCTCTTTATGGGCTAATTTTTGTCACCGCGCGCGATTCCGATGACGATGTTCTGGCAGGTCTGGACGCTGGAGGTGATGATTATGTTACGAAGCCTATCAATCTGAAAACGCTTCATGCGCGGATTCGAAGTGTGCTCCGGCGCTCACGGGAACCAGTAATCACGTTCGACGGGTGGATCCTCGATGTCGTTCGCCGTGAGCTTTTTCGCCCAAATGGACAATTGCTGGAATTGACTGCCGGTGAGATGAACATCCTGGTCGCCCTGGCATCTAAGCCTGGTGAGGCACTTTCGCGCGACTTTCTACTTGACGTCATAGCCAATCGTGATCCGACCTCGATCAGTGGACATACCGTCGATAATCTCATCGCACGTTTGCGCAAAAAGATGCAATTGGACGGGAGAGACGCGCCAATCGCCACCATCCGCGGTGTGGGTTATGCCCTCGTCATAGGGACCAACTAGGGCAGGTCCAGTAAAAGAGAATCAGCGATTATACGTCTGGACTGTGTAAAAACAATGAGATAGAGCATAGCATGTGATTCCGTTTTCACTGGAAACTCTAAAGTATCGTTCGAATAACGAGACTCGGAGAGTTCCATCTTTTGAGGAACTGTGATTCCCCTGAGATGCAGATGAATCATGGGCAGGTTTTATTCTTTGGATACCTTTCGCCTTACAGTCCAGACTTCAACCCCATCGAGAAAGCCTTCGCCAAGCTCAAAACTGTCTTGCGCGCCAAAGCCGAGCGGACCATCGAGGGCTATGAAATACGGTCGGCCACATCGTCACCCTGTTCGAGCCGCAAGAATGCGCCAACTGCTTCAAATCCTGCGGATATGACCCCGAGTAAAGTGGACGCGCTCTAACTTCGCGGCTGTGCTGACGCGCGAGGTCTGCTGCCGTCATTTCGGAAATCGAAAACGGTTGGCGAGGTAAAAGAGAAAAAACATAACGCCGTAGTTCAGTATGCTCCCTTTCGATCGGGTCCTGATTATCTATTTCCCACTGCGTGGGCTTGTGCCACATGCTTTCTTGAAGGCGCGATGAAACGCACTCGGTTCAGAGTATCCCATATGGAATGCAAGGTCCGAAATCGTCATCTCGCATGTTTCCAGTATCTCCCGAGAAAGCTTCAATCTCATGCGACCCTTGATTGTCGAGTAATTGGTTCCCTCACTTTTAAGCTTTCGTCTCAGGATTGACGGCGATATGCCGATAATGGAAGCCAATTTATCGAACTTCGGCCAGTCTGTGGGTGAGGAGGCCTCAAGCGTGGTACGAACAAGCTCTGTAAATGTCTGATCGTGACGATACCGAATCAGAATATTCGCCGGGGCCTTCTGGAGAAATTTGGGCACATCCGTCGATCGACGTATGTTCGGCAGCGTCAAAAAAGCTTTGTCCATGTATAAGGCAGTCTTATCAGAACTATACTCTACCTTGCATCCAAAGAAAATAGAGTAATCCGCTATATCCTTGGGTGCTTCGCAGGCAAACTCGACTTTGAGGAGTGGAATCCGTTTACCGATAAGCCAGCAACAGACACCTAGAATGATCAGCCAAAATGTCCTGTAAGTGAAGGCGGATCCATTCGGTACCTCTTTAACTACCTGGAGTATGGCTTGCCCTTTTGCTACCTGAAGCCTTGCGCTGGGCTGATACAGGACAATGGATAGAAACTTCAGGCCACGCGCAAGCGCCTCTTCTAGCGTCCTGCTGGTGATCACGCAGTGACATAACAGCTCAAAGCTGCCCCGTGGCATTTGTTGGGTGCCAAGACTGAAAAACTCGTCATCGAGAACATCGGCTACCCGACGCCAAAGCTTGCCGTAACTGCTGATTGTAACGGGTTCCTGCAAACCTGCATTGATGCCGCACGACTTCAGGAGCGAGGCGGGATCTATCCCGCGATTGAGCAGGGGCTTCAGTGCCTCATCCACGAAACATGGAGCTATGAGCGAATTGCTATGTCTAGGCATGGTAAAATTTGACATCATTGTTGTTTTGTTCGGTCATTGATTGCCACAGTCGGCTCATCATTTCATCATCCTGTTTCTTTTGGAGGAGCAAATGACTGTTGATCGAACTTATGTAATCTCTGGAGCAGGTTCCGGCTTGGGTTTGGCGACTGCTAGACATCTGGCCGTGCAGGGCGCCAATCTTGTCTTGTTGGATCTTGATGGCCAGAAGTTGAGTCGCGCCGCGCAAGAGATCGGAACTCGTACAGCAACATTTGAGGCGGATGTGACATCCGAAAGTCAGGTCAAAGATGCGATTGCTGCTGCTGTGACGCAATTCGGCACCATCGACGGTCTGGTGAATTGCGCTGGAGTGGCACCAGGGGAGAAGATCATTGGTCGGTCAGGTCCTCATGATCTGGAAAGATTTACACGCACCCTGATGATCAACCTCGTTGGTAGTTTTAATCTACTCAGGCTTTGTGCGGAGGCTATGATGGGAAATGCGCCTGGTACGGATGGACAGCGAGGCGTGATCATCAATACGGCTTCGATTGCTGCATATGACGGTCAGATCGGTCAGGCAGCCTACGCCGCTTCTAAAGGTGGCGTCGCTGCGTTGACACTGCCGGCAGCGAGAGAGTTGGCGCAACACGGCATCAGGGTTGTGACTATAGCACCTGGCATTTTCGAAACGCCAATGATGGCGGGGATGCCCCAGGAGGTTCAGGATGCGCTCGGTGCATCCGTGCCATTTCCGAAGCGTCTCGGCAAGCCGGATGAATACGCGATGTTGGTCGGTCATATAATCGAAAATCCTATGCTGAATGGCGAGGTCATCCGATTGGACGGTGCTCTTCGCATGGCGCCACGGTGAGGAGGTAGATATGACGCGTGATGACTCTGTTGTAATTGCGGCTGCGGCACGAACGCCGATGGGTGCCTTCCAAGGCGGTTTGTCGACTCTTTCAGCCAGCGACCTGGGAGCGGCGGCAATTCGCGCCGCAGTAGAACGCTCAAGACTCGATCCTGAATTGGTGGATGAGGTGCTTATAGGGTGCGTCCTTTCGGCCGGGCAGGGGCAAGCACCCGCGCGGCAGGCGGCCATCAAGGCTGGGCTCCCCTTATCGGCAGGCGCCACGACAATTAATAAGATGTGTGGTTCCGGCATGAAAGCAGTCATGCTGGGTAGCGATCTGATCCGGTCGGGCAGCGCCGCGGTCGTTATCGCCGGCGGCATGGAAAGTATGAGCAATGCACCCTACCTCCTGAAGAAGGCTCGGACCGGTCTGCGCATGGGACATGGTAGTGTTCTGGACCATATGTTTTTGGATGGTCTTGAAGACGCCTACGAACACGGCCGCCTGATGGGTACTTTCGCGGAAGACTGCGCGCAGGCTCACAGCTTTTCGCGGCAGGCGCAGGACGAGTTTGCGTTATCTTCGCTAAGTCGGGCTCAGGCCGCGATCGTCAATGGATCTTTTATCGCTGAGGTCTGCCCGGTTGAGGTCGAGGTTAACCGGGCAACACGATCCGTTTCCTTTGATGAACAGCCTTCATTGGCACGACCTGATAAGATTCCGTCTCTCCGGCCTGCTTTTCGCGAGGGAGGAACGATAACGGCTGCGAATGCGTCATCGATATCGGATGGTGCGGCTGCGATTGTGCTCACGAGCAGGCGTGAAGCAGAGCGTCAGCAACTTACGCCTCTTGCGAGAATTGTGGGTCACGCCACCTATGCCGGTGCGCCTGCTGACTTTCCAACAGCCCCAATTGGCGCGATCCGCAAACTGTGTGATGCGCTCGATTGGCAACCAGGGGAAGTCGACCTGTATGAAATCAATGAAGCCTTCGCGGTGGTGACGATGGCAACAATGAGAGCCTTGGATCTTCCTCATGACAAGGTGAATATCCATGGAGGAGCGTGCGCGCTTGGTCATCCGATAGGGGCCTCCGGTGCCCGCGTTCTAGTCACACTCTTGAACGCCCTAAGGTCAAAGGGCTTGTGCAGGGGAATTGCATCGCTATGTATCGGTGGCGGCGAGGCAACGGCCATGGCGATCGAACTGATTGGTTAACGTATCATTAGAGAGCATTTCCGGTGAAAAATTTGGTCACCTGAAATGCTCTATCTCTTTGTTTTACTATGCCCCAGGTAAACTGCTGACACGCTTTTAACGCATACATCATAAGTCAAACCGCAGAGAGATCGGGATCGATCACTCAATCCATGCGCATCCTTCGCCGCGTGGATCATGGGCGGCACTCGGTGTTCGATCTGTATCGAAGAGAAGGGCACCGGCCTGTCCAAAGATCGGCGAGAATGCCGCGAGCCGCGCCAGATCATGTCCACGACCGGCAAGTTGCTCCACACATTCATCGCTCATCATGCCTTCAACTTTGAGGCTATCCCGGGCGTCAGAGAAGGTTTTGCCCAAAAGGAACCGCGGCTGCTCTAGTGCTTCCGCTGGCGTGAGCTTATCATCGAGCAAGGCGGTCAGGAGAACGGCAAGTGTTTGTGGTTGCCCATCTGCGCCTTGCGTTCCGTAGGTTAGAAAAGGTCGTCCTTGCCGCAGTGCGAGACCCGGATTGAGCGTGTAGAAAGGAAGTTTGCCGGGCGCAATACAGTTGGGATGGCCAGGTTGTGTCGAGAACGCGGCACCCCTGTTTTGCCAGAGAATACCGGTATCACCGACGACAATACCACTTCCCCAATCGAAGTAGGTGCTCTGCAGGACACTTGCGCACCGGCCCTGTTTATCTACTGCCGAGAAAAATACTGTGTCACCGTGTTGATGTTGATGCGGCCAAACCAGGGCCTGATCGAGATCGATTGTGTCGGCAGCCGCCCTCAGCCGTTCGGTCGCCAAAAGATCCTTCGGATTCCAGCTCATGCTCGCGGGATCTGAAACATGCGCTCGGTCCATGAATGCGCGTTTCACGGCCTCGACAAGAAGATGATACCGCTCTGCAGATCCCTTCGGAGCAGATGCCATACGCATATGGTTGAGAATTCCCATGATCGCCAGCGTCGTCATCCCCTGTGTCGGTGGAGGAGGGGCAACAAGGATCGTGCCTCGATAATCCAGCGTCAGAGGGGAGACGTCACGGGTACGGGTCCGAGCAAGGTCCGCTGCGGTAAGGCATGATCCGGCGGCCTTCAAACCTTCGACGATCCTTTTTGAGAGTTTGCCTTCGTAGAAACTGCGCGCACCTTCCGCCATAAGTGCGGCAAAGCTATCTGCGAGCCCTGGCTGTTTAAAAAGGCCCGTTGTGTTGCGGTGATCGAAATACTGCGAAAATCCGTGCCAGTTCGTCGTTTCCCCAGACCGGAAATCGAGCCAGAAATCCTGTGATTTGCTGGGCTCATATCCGTTGGCTGCCAAGTCCATCGCACGCTCGAGAAGAGCGGGAAGAGATCTAGTGCCAAACCAGTTTTCGCGCGAGAACGTCAGGGCATGATCCCAGCAATCGACAACGCAAGCTGTTGTCAGCATCGAGGCAGGACCACGAAGCGGGATCGGTTGATTTCGGATCGCTGATGTAGCCTCCCCTGCTTGCCCGATACCAAGAAAACAATGACTTTTCCCATGCTGATCTGCCACAAGCCAGACAGCATCACCGCCCAGTCCGCAGAAGTGGGGAGTGACCACTGTGAGAACAGATCCGATTGCGATCGCAGCCTCGATTGCGGTTCCGCCAGACTTAATGACCTCCGCTCCAGCCTCCGTGGCGAGAGGATTTGGAGAGGTTACCATCCCCGGCTGCGACTTCTCACGCGTGACGGCTACAGTCATCGCTGCCCTCAAGGTTTGCGACTGCATGACGGATCGAGGAGCCATTCGGCGCTGTCGTTCCATACATCCGTTTCGACAATCAGCCCGTCTCGCACGACAAAACGGTCCACATACCGATTGTGGTCGAAAGGTGTGCCGTCAGGCCATTCGCCATAGAGATAGCCGAGGCTGTATATGATCGTCTCACCATCAGCTGTCATGACGTCGGTCCGCAGAATTTTCTTTTTTACCCATTTATAGCGTGCTGCATTGAAATCTGTCGGCCCTGAAGTCGTTCGGAATTCGCGGTTGCCCGTGAATCTGCAGATGAACCCCGGCGCCGTGTAGGAAGCTGCTTTTTTTGGATCGGCCGCCATGGATGCAGCAAGATAGTTCTCAACACATTGAAGAGCGAGCAAAGCCTGATCGTTCATGGTTCACCTATTGTATAACGAAATCTATTATGATTGCATACATTAGATGTATGCATCGTAACAAGAGTGATAAGACTGATGAGCCAGTTCTCCTGTGATTTGATTTTGCGTGGCGCGCTCCTTGGCAAAGAGACGCCGGAAGATATTGCAATTTCGGATGGGTTCATCACAAGGATTGGCGTGGCCCTACCAGCATCAGGTGCCGTGGAGAGAAATCTTGGTGGGCGAGTGGTTCTGCCAGGATTTGTCGATTCTCATATCCATCTAGACAAGGCTTGCCTGCTCTGCAGGTGCCAGAATACCTCGGGTGCATTGAAAGGCGCCATCGCTGCCGTTTCTCAACTGAAGGCGGAATTCACGATGGATGACGTTTATGAAAGAGGACGGCGCGTCGTGGAGCAGGCAATCCTACAAGGCACAATGCATATGCGCGCCCACACCGAGGTTGATCCACGCGCCGGTCTGCGAAGCTTCAATGCGATAAAGCAACTAAAAAGCGATTATAAATCATGTTTAAATCTTCAGATCTGTGTGTTTCCGCAGGAAGGTTTGACCAACGATCCTGGAACTTCAGAGTTTCTACTTGAGGCATTGTCGAATGGTGCCGATCTTCTGGGCGGCTGCCCCTACACCGACACCGCCCCCTATGAGCAACTGCGCTGGTTGTTCAAAACTGCGCGCGACTTCGACGTTGATCTGGATCTTCATCTTGATTTCGATCTGGATCCGTCTGGCAGCTTGTTGAGTGAGGTTTGCCGGTTGACAGATAAAACTGGGTGGCACAACAGGGTTGCAGTGGGTCACGCGACAAAGTTGGCGGCGATGACCGGGCCGTCCTTCACATCATCTGTGGAGCGACTGAAGGCCAGCGGCGTGGCGGTGACGGCTTTGCCGTCGACAGATCTGTACCTCAATGGACGCGACACTGGCATTCTTCCACCACGGGGCATTGCGCCCGTCCATCTTTTGGCGGCGCAGGGCATAACGTGCTCAATCGGAACGAACAATGTGCTGAATCCATTTACACCGTTTGGGGATTGCTCCTTGTTGCGTATGGCCAACCTCTATGCAAATTGTATGCATCTCTCGCCCGATGACTTTGACGCCTGTCTGTCTCTCATCACGCATAGCGCTGCGCGGTTAATGGGTTTGTCGGATTACGGTCTGATGGTCGGCAATGCCGCAGATCTGGTTGTTCTGGATGCGACCAACCGACTGGAGGCCTTTGGCGGGATCGCGCAGCCTGTCCTGGGCTTCAAGTCAGGCCAGCAAACGTTTGAGCGACCACCAGCAAGGCTATTTCGCGAAACTGCGAAATGAACGCGCCGGGCATGCTTCAGCCCGTCGTCTGATCAAGCAGGATCATGTTCTGAATGAGGGCTGAAAGGGCCCGTAAGTCTCGAACCCGCCTGTTCCCACGCAGAAGCGGACGCATCAACCAGTCCAAAGCTCGACCACGGCGTATCCACCGTATGGCACCGCGCCAGATTCCACGCTGATCGCCAGCTTTGTAATTTGCCAAGGCTTTATTGATATCGGCAACATTCATTCTGGATGTTGCATAGCAGCTTAAAGCGAAAATCAGGAGATCTGAAACCTGCGCCATCCGCATGTTGCGGATGACTCCGAAGAGCTCAAAATCAATGAAGCAGATATTGCTTCCATCCCAGAGAATGTCTTTGAGGTTTGGACGACCGTGTGCCATCCCCGCCGCATGGAGTTGATGCAGCGCTGTTGCCGCCGCGCAAAGTGCTTGAGAGCGCTCTTCGTCAGACGTTTTAGGATCATGCAGGAGTGCAACGAGAGAGGTTCCTCCATTGCGGGTGATGAAATATCCGGTATCCGCCGCAACCAGTTGCGGCGCTGCCAAACCGCGTTCGTTGAGTGCCCGGTAGCCATCGACTTCGCGAGCAAGCGCCTGCAGTGGATCCCCTTTACGCAATCGCCAGACCAGCGATAGTTTCTCCGGACGCTTTACCCAGAAGATGTCGTCACCCAACTGAATGCTTTCGACCCGCTGAGACGGATTGCCCGCAGCGGCGAGTGCCTTCAGGCGTTCAACTGTTTCCGCTGGTATTCGCGGCATTTCTAGACCTTCTGACGCTTGTGGACGGTCGCCGACTATTTGGTACCGTGCAACATGCATGAACGGATGGGTAGCCAAATCGGGCGAGGTTAACTGTTTAGCGATCAACTGGTTACAATTCAGGCACGAATGCACCATGCGCAACAGGAATGCAAGTTGGGTCGATTTTACGCTGATGATCTGCACCAACGCGCATTGAGCAATTTGATGCAATTCATTTTAAATTTTGGTGCGATAGCAGCTTGCTCACGAAATATCAGGGATTATGCTCAATAGTCGGTCTTGCAGAAAATTTAAGCCGGGGAGGGACGAGGCGATTTTCAAGAAATATGGTTGGTCAGTGTTAGGCGTTTGCGTGGTGGCCGTTTCTGCCTGGCTGCTTTATCGAGAGGTCAGTGGCCTTTCGCTTGAAGATGTCGGAGATAGTCTTGCCGCGATCTCACCAATGCATTGGACGCTGGCAGTTCTAGGGGCCCTCGTTGCATATGCTGCACTTGCGGGTTACGATTCTCTCGCTCTCCGCTATTTGGGGCGACGTGTCAGCAGGATATTCATAACCCTAACCTCCTTTACGACATATGCATTATCGCACAATTTGGGTGCGTCGGTTCTATCTGGCTCGCTAATCAGATATCGTGCGTATTCTTCGAAAGGGCTTACTGGGCTAGAAATTGGCCAGCTGGTCGCTTTCTGCTCGTTCACCTTTGCGCTTGGAACAGTGATACTGACGGGGATCGTGCTGATCATCGATCCGACGATTGCAATTCGTTTTTTTGATCAAATGTCGCTGCAATTGGTCAGAGCCGCTGGAGTATTTCTGCTACTTCTTGTGGCTGCCTATGTGTGTGGTAGTTGGCGGCAGCTGAAGCCGTTCAAGATCGGACCGTTGAAGATCGAATATCCGAATCTGCGGATCGTGATACTTCAATTAATCATCGGTCCGCTTGAATTGCTCGGCGCTGCCGCAATCATATATTTCGCGCTCCCGCACATCGGGAACCCGGGCTATCTTACGATTCTTGGTCTGTTTCTTCTGTCTTTTTCGGCAGCGCTGATATCGAGTGCGCCGGGAGGATTGGGCGTTCTTGAATTGCTTTTTGTCAATAGCCTGCCGGAAGTCCCGGCATCGGATGTTCTGGCCGCCCTTATCGTTTTCCGCCTTCTTTACCTACTCATTCCATTTGCTGCTTCGCTGGTGATTGTTCTGCTGTTCGAACGAAACTCGCTGAAAGCGCAAAAGAAAGTGGCCTGATTATTGGGCCTTCATTTGCTGACGACACCATTGCACGGTGGGTTCGATCCCGCCGAGCGGGAACATGTGGAAACGCTCTATCCTGCTGCTCGGGTTTGCGAATTTGTAGGCCTCTAATTTTTGCGCCATTTCGGTAGGTTCATAAGGCAACAGGAGTCTGCTTAAACTGAGAGCCCGTTTTTGAAGTACCTTTACCGAGGGGCCTACGCCGCAGGCGATAGCATATTTTATGAGGGTTTGTAGCTTTGCCGGTCCGGCCAGGCCTATGTGAATTGGCAGATCGATACCAAGGGTTTCGATGCGGCTTGCCCAATCCAGCAGTGTCTGGACCTCGAACAGAAACTGGCTCGTAATGACAACACGGGCATCGGTGCGTTTTGCAAATTCGCACTTTCGTAGAAGAGCAGCGTCGACATTTTGAGTAGACCCATCCGGATCGATATCGCGGCTGCCTTCTGGATGTCCAGCCACGTGAAGCTGTCTGTACCCCAACTTGTCAAAAAGTCCTGTGTCGATTAGGTCGAAGGAGCTCAGGAGATCGCCACGCGTGGATTGTGCGCCACCGGCGAGCAGAAGCGCGTGGGTTACATCGGCTTCATTTCTGTATTGGTGAAGAAGATCCTTCAGTTCCTGCCGTCCGGTGAATGACCTGGCAGGCAAATGAGGCGTGACGGAAAATCCCTCGTTGCGCAGGCGGCGTGCAGTCTCCACCAGGCTCGGGATCGGAGTTCCATCCACATGCGCCAGAAAGATCTGAGTTCCGTCCGGTAGGAGATCGCGGAACGATGGGACTTTGGCTGCTGTGCGCGGAAGAACTTCGATGGACCAATTGTCGATCAGGCGCGGTGGCAATAGGGCACTGTCCGTAGAGTCTTGTCTGAGGTCCATAAAGATGCGTTCTCTTGATCCTGGCGGCCTTTGCCCGACGGTTACCGTTCAATGAACATAGCGGCGTGTCTGGTTGCGACATTCGCGTGAATGTCCTGGAGCTAAGCTTTCCTAGCCTATGATTGCAAATGCATTTCGCACCGTGCCATTGCCTGCCGACATTGGCCGTTGCCCGATCCACTGCACATGGCGACTGAGAATCGAGCAGGCAGTCTCGACGTTTCCCTGGCGAAGGGCGGCAAGGATCGCAGTATGGTCGTGGTCGGTCTGGGTTTCCCAATTGGACTGCCAGGCCGCGAACAGAAAGCGGGCGCTTGCGGCATGAAGATCATCGATTGTTGCAAGCAACCGCGGCATACCGCATGGTGATAAAATAGTTCTGTGGAAGAGACGGTTCGCCTCCTCCCAGCTTCGAACGTCTTTGGACAAATCGCCCGCGCGAATAGCCTCTTCCGCCGCATTCAAAAGTGTGGGCGTCAGGTGGGGCGCCGAGTGCCTCAATGCCAACACTTCAAGAGCCGCGCGCATCTCTGCTACTTCCTTGACCTGCGATAGCTGGAAGGAAGCCACCCGAACACCACGGCGCGGCTCACTTGCAGCAAGACCCTGCGCCTCGAGACGACGGAACGCTTCGCGGACAGGCACATGGCTTGCCCCGAACTCCGCTGCAATATGGTCTTGCCGCAGTTTGGCGCCAGCTGGAATCTCGCCGGCAATGATGCGTTCGGCCAGTACCTTGCTGATCCTTACCGCCAGCGTGTCTTCGATCTTCGTGCTCATGCTTGTGTGATAAGACTCTGTGATCATCTTGTCGATCTTATAAAGGGCATGTTGGGCTTTGCCTCCCCCCGCTTTCAGAATGATGACGATGAGGCCCTTTAGGCATTCTGCGAATAAATTCTAGGCGGTAGTGACGATTTAGCTATTTGAGCCAGATGGCGATGGCTGCGAGTTTGACGAATCCCATGAAGTTGG
>NZ_JALJQZ010000027.1 GCF_022968395.1 Affinirhizobium lemnae | reverse complement strand
TGATCGCCCACATTCGCCTGATCACAAGGCGACTTGCAAGGTATGGATATCGTTGAAGGCTTTTCGAGTCAGACTCTAAAGTTACTAAGCGTCCGCGCCGATATGTTTGGGTGAAAGTGGAAGTAATCGGTCAGGATGAGAGGAATGATGTGGCGCATATCGGTTATGTGATCGACGGCACTAAAGTTGACTTGGTCAAAAACCTTCGGAAGGGGCATTTTGAAGCCCTATCACTGGCCGCTGCTCACGCCATTCGACACGGGCTACCTGAGATCGTTTGGTATCACGATACTACTTACGGATGGGTTTGATATTTGTTGGTTAAGCCCGCGACGTGAGCGGATATAGGCTCCCGATGTAAGAACAGGGCACTCTCGCGCCCCGCCCAATCTTTATTCCTCCAATCCGCTTACTCCGCGGCAACCTGTGCCATCGGGTTGTTGGGGTGCGTGGTCCAGTTGGCGTAGTTCGGATCGACGATCTTGCCGGTGCGCTGGTCCAGCGTTCCCGGTTCCAGCCCCACCATGGTGATGCAGTTTTCGACCGGGCAGACGTTGACGCAGAGGTTGCAGCCAACGCATTCGTCTTCCATCACCTCGAAGTGGCGCACGCCGTTGACCATGCTGGTGATTGCCTGGTGCGATGTATCCTCGCAGGCGATGTGGCAGCGGCCGCATTTGATGCAGGCATCCTGGTCGATATGGGCCTTCGCCACGTAATTGAGGTTCAGGTATTTCCAGTCGGTTACGTTCGGCACGGCGCGTCCGGTGATATCATCCAGCGAGCGGTGGCCCTTCTCGTCCATCCAGTCGGACAGGCCGGAGATCATTTCCTGCACGATCTTGAAGCCATAGGTCATGGCGGCGGTGCAGACCTGCACGTTGCCGGCACCGAGCACCAGGAATTCTGCCGCATCGCGCCATGTCGTCACGCCACCGATCCCTGAGATCGGCAGGCCATAGGTTTCCGGATCGCGGGCGATTTCTGAAACCATGTTGAGCGCGATGGGCTTGACGGCAGGGCCGCAATAGCCGCCATGGCTGCCCTTGCCGCCGACGGTTGGCACAGGTGCGAAGTTATCCAGATCGACCGAAACGATGGAGTTGATGGTGTTGATCAAGGAGACGGCATCCGTGCCGCCGCGTTTTGCGGCGCGTGCCGGGTTGCGGATATCGGTGATATTCGGCGTCAGCTTCGTGATCACCGGCATGCGGCTATACTGCTTGCACCAGCGCACCACCATTTCGATATATTCTGGCACCTGACCGACGGCGGAACCCATGCCGCGCTCGGACATGCCGTGCGGACAGCCGAAGTTCAGCTCGATGCCGTCTGCGCCTGTTTCTTCCACCAGCGGCAGAATGGCCTTCCACTCTTCCTCGACGCAAGGCACCATGATGGAGGCGATGAGGGCGCGATCCGGCCAGTTCATCTTCACCTGCTTCATTTCCTGCAGGTTGATCTGGAGAGGCCGGTCGGTAATGAGCTCGATGTTGTTGAGACCCAGCAGGCGGCGGTCGGCACCCCAGATTGCGCCATAGCGTGGGCCGTTGACGTTGACGACCGGCGGTCCTTCAGAGCCGAGCGTTTTCCACACCACGCCGCCCCAGCCTGCCTTGAAGGCACGCTCGACGTTATAGGCCTTGTCAGTCGGTGGCGCGGAGGCCAGCCAGAAGGGGTTCGGCGATTTGATGCCGACGAAATTATTGCGAAGATCAGCCATGGTTCATCTCCCGGTTCAAGCGACGGCCACAGCCGGCTGACCGGCGGAAGCGAAGGCAAGATGAATGGCGTCGGCGGCATCGCGCCCATGCGCCACGGCGGAAACGGTGAGATCTTCCCCCCGGTTGACGCAATCGCCGCCGGCATAGACCCGTTCCATGGAGGTGCGACACTGATCGTCCACCACGATGCGGCCTTTTTCCATGGAGAGCGCACCCAGACCGCTGGCCTTGAAGGACTGACCGATGGCCTTGAAGATCTGGTCGGCGGCAATCACGCCCGTCTCGCCGGTGCCGACAAGATGACCATCGCGAAGAGCGGTATATTCCAGCTCGATCCCGGCCACCGCGCCATCCTTGCCAAGAATGCGCTTCGGCGCCAGCCAGTGACGGATGGAAACGCCCCTGGATGCAGCGAGATCCTGCTCATACTCGGAAGCGTTCATATGCTCCTTGCCGCGGCGATAGCAGATGGTGACTTCCTCCGCGCCCAGCAACTTGGCCTGAACGGCAGCATCGACTGCGGTCATGCCGCCACCGAGCACCACCACGCGTCGGCCGATCGGCACATCCGCCTTGTTTTGCGCCTGTCGCAGATAGGCGATGAAATCCACCGCATCATCGACACCCGACAGCTCTTCGCCTTCGATGCCGAGGCCGTTGACGCCCGCAAGACCGATACCAATGAAGACGGCGTCATAATCGGCGGCCAGATCCTGCAGGGAGAAGTCGCGGCCCAGAGCCATGCCGTTGCGGATTTCGATGCCGCCGATGGCCAGCAGATAATCCACTTCCTTCTGGGCGAAATTGTCCGGGGCCTTGTAGGTGGCAATGCCATATTCGTTGAGGCCGCCTGCCTTTTCACGCGCATCGAAGACGACGACCGAGTGACCGTTCATCGCCAGACGGTGCGCGCAGGCGAGGCCCGCAGGCCCGGCACCGACAACCGCAATGGTGCGGCCCGTTTCCGCCGCCCGATGGAAGAACTGGCGGTTCTGTTCCATCGCAATATCGGTGGCGTAACGTTGCAGGCGGCCGATATCGACCGGACGATCCTCTGCGGTGTTGCGCACGCAGGCTTGTTCGCACAGCGTTTCGGTGGGACAGACGCGCGCGCACATGCCGCCCAGAATGTTCTGGGAGAAGATGGTGCGGGCAGCACCCAGCGGATTGGCTGTCGATATCTGCCGGATGAACAGCGGAATATCGATTTCGGTGGGACAGGCCGTCATGCACGGCGCGTCATGGCAGAAATAGCACCGGTCGGATGCTACCAGTGCCTCGTGCTTGTCAAAGCGCGGATGAAGGTCTGAAAAATTCTGTTCGTACTCCGCGGGCGCCAGACGGCCTCCCGCGATACCGCTTCCCAGTCTGTGCATGTTGCTTCCCTCTTTTATGGAATTTGTTACGCAACTGTATGAAAGGTAACACGGTCAAAAAATTTATCAATCGGTCAAATTTTGGGAAATTGGCAGAACGCAAGACCGGGATCGAGACGCTTGCGCGAGGCTTGCAGCACCGCTTTTCCGAGGCTCAATCGGCGTTGTCGGATCGATGGCTCAAGGTTATGCCTAATGCTTCATTAACGTGATTGCTGATGGAGTGCTGCCTTTGACCGGAACACAGAAATCGCGGCACTATCTTGCCGAACATTATCAGACGCTTGGGCGGATCGATCTCAACTATCGCGAAACGAACCTTCTGGTGCGTGCGGTCTATTCGTCCAAGGGCATGAAGAACTTCTCGACCATGCAGGTGCGCATAACCAAGCTTTCGACGGAAGGCGCGTTGCTGCACGGGCACCTTCTGGAATTCCTGCCGGAGCAGTTTTACCTGTGCCTTGGCGAAAAGGAGATCTTCATCACCTGCGCCAAGCGGCAGTTGAAGGACAACAAGATGGCGGTCGTCTTTGCACAGCCGGAATCATCCGCCTTCGTTCAGGCCCTGGTTCGGGTCCGCACGCCGCTCAGCATGTTGAAGCGGCTGCGCGGTGACTGTGCGCCTGCCATCGAAGCCAGGATCACCTCTCGTCACCGGGACTGACCAGCCGTCAGCCACGGGTCTGCCGATTGCATTCACAGGCCCGTGCGAAAATATGATCCGTTCTATCAAGTTTAATCTTTACTCTGTTTGTCATGTTATCTATGGTCCGCCTCGCAGTGTCCACCAAGGGCAGGCATATAAAGACGAGGGAAGACGAGCCGTGGCCAAGAAGGACAAGCGCAAGCCGGCAGGCAAGCAAGGGGGCAAGGCTTCGGCCAAGGGCACTCAGTTGCAGACGATTGAGAAGATCGACGATGCGTCCGGCGTGAAAAGCTTTCTCTATGTCGGCGGCAGGGATTGCCAGGTGGCCCATTTGCGCGAGATCGCCGAGAGCTATGGCGCGGAACTCATTCATCATGACGGCGGTTTGAGAGAGGCCGTTTCGCGCATCGATACGCTCTTGCCCTCCGTGGACTGCGTTTTCTGCCCGATCGACTGTATCAGCCACGATGCATGCCTGCGGGTGAAGACCGGCTGCAAGAAGTTCAGCAAGGCTTTCATTCCTTTGAGAAACGGCTCGAAATCGAGCCTGGAGCGGGCATTGCAGACCATGAAAGAACGGAACGCATAAGCCATGAATCACGATAGCCGCGATGGCACTTTCTTCATCGGCCTTCACAAGCTTGCCCAGCAGAATGGCGATGGTCTGGTGCCCGAGCTTTATGAACTTCTGACGCGCCGCCCGGATGAACTGGAAGAAACCGACAAGATCCTGCGCTTTCCCATCGGACGGACACGTTTGCCGAATAGCACTGCCTCGGAAGAGACAGGCCGGGTAATTCCCTTGAAAAGCCGGAAGGCGTGACGCAAGAGCGGTAATCTATCGACCGCCGAGCTTCGTAACGAGGACAAGTTTCCCCGTTGCGAAGTCCGGTTCATGCCATCCATCAGACATCTCATCTTCATTCTGGGCGATCAGTTGTCGCCAAATCTCGCCAGTCTTCGCGATGCCGATCCGGCGCAGGATGTGATCCTGATGTGTGAGGTGATGGCGGAAGCGACCTATGTACGCCATCACAAGCTGAAGATCGCCTTTATCTTTTCGGCCATGCGGCATTTTGCTGAAGAGCTTAGCGAGCGGGGTTTCACCGTCCGCTATTGCCGCCTTGATGACGAGGGTAACAAGGGGTCCTTCCGCGAAGAACTGCGTGTTGCCGTTACAGAGCTTTCACCGAAGCGGGTGATTGTAACGGAACCCGGCGAATGGCGCGTGCTTGAGGATATGAAAGGTTGGCGGCAATTGCTGGGTCTGCCCGTCGATATTCGCGCCGACGACCGTTTTCTCTGTCCGCACAAGGAGTTTCGCGACTGGGCATCCGGTCGTAAGGAACTGACCATGGAGTTCTTCTATCGCGAGATGCGCCGCAAGACCGGGCTTCTGATGGAAGGCGATCACCCAGCGGGTGGGCGCTGGAATTACGATGCCGAAAACAGAAAGCCTGCCAGCCCGGACCTTCTGCGCCCCAAGCACAAGAGCTACAAGCCGGACGCGCTATCACAGGAGGTGATCGCGCTCGTTGAGGAACGCTTCGGCGACCATATTGGTAGATTAGAGCGTTTCGGCTTTGCGGTCACTCGCGCGCAAGCGGAAACGGTTCTGGAAAGCTTTATTCGGGACTTTCTGCCGCAGTTCGGGGAGACGCAGGATGCCATGCTGGTCAGCGATCCCTTCCTCAATCATTCGCTCATCTCCTTCTATATCAATATCGGCTTCCTTGATCCCCTTGCCGTCTGCCGCGCGGTGGAGGAGGAGTATCGCGCCGGTCGGGCACCCTTGAATGCGGTGGAAGGGTTCATTCGGCAGATCATCGGCTGGCGGGAGTATGTGCGTGGCGTCTACTGGCTGAAAATGCCGGGCTATACGGAGCTGAATTTCCTGGAGGCGAAACGTGCGCTGCCCGGTTTCTTCTGGACGGGCGAGACGGATATGAAGTGCCTATCGACCGTGATTGGCGAGACTATCGACCACGCCTATGCGCACCACATTCAACGCCTGATGATCACCGGCAATTTCGCGCTGCTGGCTGGCATTGATCCATTTCAGGTGCATGAATGGTATCTGGAAGTCTATGCCGACGCCTATGAGTGGGTAGAGGCACCCAATGTGATTGGCATGACGCAGTTTGCTGATGGCGGAATCCTGGGCTCGAAGCCCTATGCGGCCAGCGGCAATTACATTTCGAAGATGTCGGACTATTGCCAGCACTGCCGCTATGACGTGAAGAAGAAAGTTGGCGAGGGCGCGTGTCCGTTCAATGCCCTTTATTGGGACTTTCTTGATCGCAATGGCGAGAAGCTTTCCGGCAATCGGCGGCTGGCGCAGCCCTATGCCACCTGGCGGCGTATGAGCGACGAACAGCGTGGCACCTACCGGAAAAGCGCGCAATGCTTCCTCAAAAAACTGGAAGCGGGCGAGAAGGTGTGAGCTTTGGAAAACCGCTTCTCTTCTGTCTGCGTAAAGCAGAATAGATTATTTGAGGAGACCTTCGCATGTTGTCCATGACTTCGCTTCCGCAAGGCTATCGCGCTCTGGTTATTGGTGCGAGCGGCGGCATTGGCAGTGCCCTGTCGACCGTGTTGAAGGGGGATGTTGCCTGCGGCGAAGTAGTTGCGCTCTCGCGTAGCGGCACCGGTCTCGACGTCACCAACGAGGAAAGCGTTGCAGCCGCAGTCGCCGCGCTGGAAGGGCCGTTTCATCTGATCTTCTGCGCGACGGGCGGCTTGACCATAGATGGCGTTGGTCCTGAAAAGTCGCTCCGGCAGATTTCGGCGGAAGCTATGATGCGCCAGTTTGCGCTCAATGCTGTCGGTACAGCTCTCGTGACGAAGTACTTCACGCCGCTTCTGCCGAAAAAAGAGCGGGGCCTGATGGGCTTCCTGTCTGCCCGCGTCGGCTCGATCGGTGATAACAATCTGGGCGGCTGGATTTCCTATCGCGCCTCCAAGGCGGCCCTGAACCAGATATTGCGCACGGCCTCCATCGAATTGGCGCGCACCAATCCGGAAGCGGTCATCGTGCCCCTGCATCCTGGCACTGTGGCCACTTCACTCTCCGAGAAGTATTCCGGCGGGCATGAGCGGACAGAGCCTGCGGTTGCGGCGACAAACCTGCTGACGGTGCTGAACGGACTTGCTCCGCAGCAATCCGGCCAGTTTTTTGCCTATGACGGATCAAGGATCGAGTGGTGACCGTCAGGTCATCAGAACAATGATCTGAATGACATAGGCAATTGCGACCGCCGCGGTAATGCGCATGCGCATGGTAAAGTACCAGGGTGCCTCGCGCCCCTCGGCATCAATCCGGCGGTCTACTTCCAGCAAGCCTAAGAAGATGATGAGTTGAAGCCCGATCGCGACAAGCTGCGACGGAATGAGCAATGACGTCCATGTGGCCAGAGCCAGAATATTGCTCGCCACAATCGGGAGCACCGGCGGATCGCGGTCTCGCTGCGTCAAACCCCAGAGGGTGCCGGCCATGAAGGAGGCGATGATTGCGCCATAGGTCAGAAAAGCGTGGAAACGAATATCCGGCGCGATGAAGCTAGGGATCAGCAGCAAGTAGAAGGGTAGCGCACCGCTGAAGGTCAGGCTCTGGGTAAGGCGCTTCGTCGACATCAGGCTGTTTCCATTTGCAACAGGAGTGCATCCGCCAGAGCGTTGGCGCTCTGGAACGCCGCTTCGACGCGGTTGCCGAGGCACCAGTCCCCGCAGGCCGCAAGATGGCGGTCCATATCCAGCAGGAACGGCTTCCCAAGCGGCGTTTCCACATTGGCATAACGCCAGCGGTGGAGGATCGGCGGCGCGATCAGAGCGTTTCTCACCACAGGCAATAGTGCTTCCAGGGCGCCAATCATCCGTGCCTGCACCTGTTCCGGCGGCTCTTCCAGATTGGTATCCGACCAGCGATTGTTGGCATGCACGACAAGATGATTGCCCGTCTCACGGCCCGGCTTGGTGTTGTTGTGGGCAATCCAGCCAAGGATCGGATGGGAAACCTGGGCTGCCGCAAAAGGAAGATCGATGTCCGGTTTCATCTGGAGCATCAGGGTAAAGCACCCGTTCATGCGGACACCTTCCAGCGCCTCCTGATCGGCAGGATCAAGCGGCAGCAGGGAGGCGGTTTGCGGGGCAGGGGCGGTGGAAACCACCCAATCGAACCTGCCTTCCACGCTGCCGTGATCGCAATCGAGCTTCCAGTCGCCGACTTTGCCTTCCAGCGCGATTGCCCGCGTTTCGAATTGAACTTTCAACGGTCTGGCCAGCCATTTAACCAATCTGGACATGCCTGGCACTGCAACGAAGCGCGGCGAGCGGTCTTCGCGTTGCTCCAACGCGCCCGTTGCCGTCAGGTGGTGAACTGGCGTGCTCCAGGTTTCGATGACGCCCTCATCAAGGGCCGGTTCGACAAGCGCGTGAAAACCTGCATCCCGGATGGTGAAATACTGCGCTCCGTGATCGAAACTCACACCGTCCTTGTGGCGGGTCGCCATGCGCCCACCGGTGCCGCGGCTTTTCTCCAAAACCAGAACATCGGCATGCTGATCAAGCCTTCGTGCCAGCGTAACGCCGGCCAGTCCTGCGCCGATGATAGCGATACGAGGCCTTATCATGACGCGCTTCCTTTCGAGGTTCGGCAGCGGTCAGAACAATATTTTACATTATCCCAGTCTCGCTCCCATTTTTTGCGCCAGGAAAAGGGGCGTCCACAGGTTTGGCAAACCTTGGTGGGCAGGTTCTGTTTTTTGATCTGCTTGGCCACAGCCCGTCTCGCTTGTCACCTGTCTTACTGTCACACATAGGTGATTACGGCGTGAGGCTGACAGCGGATCAGAATTCAGGCGAGCTTGCTGAGACTGCGAAACTGCTTGTGATAGACACTCGGGGTCGTGCCATAGCAGGATCGTATCCATCGGGTCAGATGGCTCTGGTCCACGAAGCCACAAAGCGCTGCGACCTGGGCCGGAGCATGTTGCCGCAGCAGCATCTTCGCCCGGGCCGTCCGGCGCGCCTGTATGTAAACATGCGGTGTTACCCCGACATGTGCGCGGAACAGGCGCAGAAAGTGGAACTTACTGAGTTCGATCTGCTCGGCCAAAGTATCCAGTTCCAGGGAAGAGACAAGATTGTCTTCGATGTATCTGCGAATAACTGTGATCCGTGCATCCTCGACTTCAACATCAGGCCTTTCGCGGGAAATAAAAAGCGCCGTACATTGATGGAGGAATTCCGTCAGGCGTGCGTGCCAAATGGCCTTTTCACGGGTCGCATCCAGCATGGCCAGTTGTTCGCTCAGGCGTCGCGCAATGGAGTGATTGTAGAGAACGGGCATGGGAAACCGAAAACCCGCAAGCGCAATGTTTTCCATTGCCTGGGCAGGCACATGGAGGGTCTGATACTGGACGCTGTGGCCTTTCAAGGCTCCTGCCGAACTCAGCTCACCCGGATTGAGGAAGGTGATTGAACCGGCTGGGACGGCATGATCGATCCCCTTATGGATGAATGACTGCACACCCGTGAGGACAATGCCAATGACAAATCCTTCATGGGCATGCGTGGCGAAGCTTGTTCGTGCAATGCGGGCATCGAACCTTTCTACTTCCGGCCAATGTCGCTGACAGCGCAGCTGGGAGCTTTCCTTGAAGATTGTGCGAGATATATTCATTACATCCTCTCCCGCTCGACCATCGGGTGAATGAAATTATAGTATTTATTCACGTTGATTTTGGATGCTGATCGTCATCACCTGCTGACGACACCATCTAAGCCTCAAAATTCTCATGAAATTGGTGCGCCAGAACTGTAGGTGTTTCAAGCAAGTTCCATTGAACGCAACCTTCAATTTTATTTCTATTAGAGCCTTATCCGGGGTGGTGGCTATATCAGCGCTTCAGAAAGACCTGCATTTGGCGTAAGTTGAAGCCGTTCAGATTTCGTCCTTCGACGATCTGGACAGGGGTCGTAACTTCCCCGAGCGCGAGCAGGCTCTTCTGGAAATTCTCGCTTTCCCCGACTGTAACGGCTGCAAAAGCGCATGAGGAGCGATAAAATGCCGTGGCTGCATCATCGGCAGCCAGGCGTTGCATGCCCGTACCCAGACGGAAGACGAGGCTGGGCTCTTCGTAACCGACGGTCAGGATGATCGGTGCAGGGCAGGTGATCATCTTCGTCGCTGCATTGGCGATGCGATCTGTCAGCCACAGGCGTTCGGCACCGGGCAGGATGATGGCAAAGGCCAGGACATAGGCCATACCGGCAGCAAGAATGGAGACGGCGATCCCCTCTCGCATTTTGTTCGCTACCAGCAGACGCCAGGCCGCAACGGCCACCAAGGCAAGTACGCAGCCAAGCGCCATGCCGAGCCAGGATAGCCTGTGTTCGGAGACATAGAAAACCGCGTTCAGGGCGATTGCAAGCAGGATACCGAGGGCGGCGATGCCAAAATAGGTGAACCGGAACCAGCGGCTTTCGGTCCGCAGGCCTTTGTCTGCCAGGGCAAGGCCGGTCAATACGGCCAGGGCGGGCATCATGGGCAGGATATAGTTCGGCAGTTTTGTTGCGATCAATTCGAAGATCAACCAGGCGGGAACCGCCCAGAAGAAAAGGAAGCGCACTTCAGGGCTTTTTCGCTGTGTCCAGCCCCAGAGAATGGCAAGCGAGGCAAAGATGGAGAGTGGCCAGAAGGTGCCGAGGCCAATGAGGAGATAGGTTCCGGGTGGGGCGCCATGACCTTCCTGTCCTGTCGCGACTTTGCCCAGCATGTCGTGGCCGACCGACTGGGCAAAGAAGGCACCCTTCGAAATCCAGCCGATCGCCGCGAGCCAGGGAAGGACCACCAGTAGATAGACCAGAACGCCGCGCACGGGCGAGAGCGCGCGGATCAGCGACAGATTTCGCTCGGTCGCCGTTAATCCGATGATGGTGAGGCCTGCAATCATGGGCGCAACCGGGCCTTTAATCAGTGTGCCGAGCCCAAGGGCTATCCAGAACAGCCCGTTGCGCCACAGCACCTGCCTGCGCTGCGGGTCGAGATAGGCGCAAGCGAGCCCGAACTGCGACGCAACGATCATTGCGCAGAGCATGGCATCCGTCTTGCCGATGCGAGCTTCGAAGGCGAGTTCTACGGTACTTGCGGCAAGAAGCCCGGCGATAAGGCCTGCCTTTGATCCACCAATTCGCGCCGCAATGGCATAGGTGAAAAAGGCCGTGAGAAGGGCGCCGAAGAGGGAGGGCAGGCGATAGATCCACAAAGGGCTGGCAGCCCCTTCGCCAAACACCTTCGCCGACAGGCCTTGAAGCCAATAGATGCCGACCGGCTTTTTGTAGCGGGGTTCCTGCTGGAAGCGGATATCAACCCAGTCACCTGTTTCGAGCATCTGCCGACTGGCCTGGACATAGAGCGCCTCATCGCGATCCGTTAGTGGCATCAGGTTGATGCCGGGTGCGAATAGGAAGAGGCTGACAAGACCGATGATGATTAAGTTGAGGACATGCCGACGCCTTTCGACAGGTACTTTCTCGGCTCTTGCAAGCGACGAGCCGGGGGGCATCGGAAACACATCTGCGTCTCCAGCTTCCTCTATGGTTTCAACGCTGGGACCGATGCTCATAGCTGTCGCCAACTCCTATCCGGCCCCTGACTACTGCGCGATTATGTCAAACTGATTGCATGCATCCAGAATGCTCCGGGTGGATTGGCGAGGCACCCGGCCATCTGAAGGGCCTTTCGACGGAACTTGTTGGCATAGCCTTGAGTCCTACTCTAGAATGAGCAATGTTCGCCGCGTCCCACCGAACAGCATAGAGCCAGACCCACCATGGATGTCACCATTTACCATAATCCCGCCTGTGGGACGTCCCGCAATACGCTTGCGCTGATCCGTCATCACGGCATCGAGCCGACAATCCTCGCCTATCTCGAAAATCCTCCTTCGGTGGACGGATTGCGGCAGATGATATCGGACGCGGGGCTTTCCGTCCGCGAAGCCATACGCCAGAAGGGCACACCCTATCTGGATCTGGGTCTCGATGATCCGGGTCTGAGCGATGATGCATTGCTGGCAGCCATGGTCGATATCCCCATTCTCATCAACAGGCCCTTTGTCGTGACACCACTGGGCACAAGGCTTTGCCGCCCCTCGGAACTGGTGCTGGACATCCTGCCCGCGGCGCCTCAAGGCGAGTTCCGCAAGGAGGATGGTGAACAGGTGCTGGATTCTGAAGGCAAAAGGGTTGTCTGACCTCCGCTTGCCGGTTGCTGCCGTAATCCTTCTCGGCATAACCCAGATCATCGGCTACGGAACGCTCTATTATTCGTTCAGCATTCTGGCGCCAGCTATCGCGCGCGATTTCGGTCATTCGACCGAGTGGATCTTTGCTCTTCTGTCCTGTGCCCTGCTGGCGGGCGGACTGGCTGCGCCATGGATCGGCAAGGCTTTCGATCTCTTCGGTGCGGGCAAGGTCATGTGTTTTGGCAGCGTCGTTGCCAGTCTTGCCCTCATCATCTGCTCATTGTCTTCCGGCATGGGGTCCTTCGCGGTCTGCCTGCTTATGCTCGAAGTGGCTGCCAATCTCGTGCAATATGGAGCGGCCTTTGCCTTGCTGGTGCAGTTGCAGCCTGCCGCCGCCACGCGCAGCATTACCTATCTCACATTGATCGCTGGCTTCGCCTCAACCCTGTTCTGGCCCTTCACGTCGGCCCTGCATAGCTGGATGACCTGGCAGGAGATCTATCGGCTCTTTGCCGTCTTGAATTTCGCAATCTGTTTTCCGGCCCATCTCTGGCTTGCAGGCCAGTTGAGCCGGTCGCGCCGTCAGCAGAACATCTCAGCCGGACCCAGGGCCGAAATCCCCGGATTGCTTGCGCCCGACCGGCGGCGTCAGGGGTTTTTGTTGATGGCCTTTGCTCTTTCCACACAAGCGCTCCTGAGTTCCGCGATCCTCGTGCATATGGTGCCACTGCTGACAGCGCTTGGTCTCGGCGGTATCGCGGTCATCGCCGGTAGCCTGTTTGGGCCGTCGCAGGTGGCCAGCCGCCTGATCAACATGCTGTTCGGTCGCGATCTTTCGCCATTGGCGCTCGCGATCATTTCTGCGGTTCTGATGGCGATTGCGCCTGTCGCACTGCTTTTGGGTGCGCCATCCATCGCATCGGCCATGCTCTTTGCCTGTGTCTTCGGTTTTGGAAACGGCCTCTACAGCATCACGGCCGGCACCTTACCGCTCCATTTGTTTGGAAGCGCAGGCTATGGAGTGTTGCAAGGCAAGGTTATCTCCGCTCGCCTCGTATCATCCGCTTTCGCGCCCTTTGCGCTCGCCTTCTTGCTGGCGAATGCGGGAACAACGATCTCGCTTCTATTGCTTGGCTTCCTGGGCCTGATCAGTATCGGTGCCTTCCTGGCAATTGATCGGCGATGATCGCCCATTCTACAGCGATAGGCTGCTTGATCCAGAGCTTTTGTAGTGCAATTTTCTTGCAAAAGTATAGTGGCACACTATGGGCCAGGTTTTACAGGGGATCGCCACGACGACAGAGCCAGTCCGTCGAGCAATGCAATATAGTCAAAAGAGTCTGAGAGCGCTCTCAATGCGGTATGAGATCAACCCAAAGGTCGTTTGCTGTGGAGGAAGCGTACATCAGTTGCCGATTTGGCGACCAATACAACAGCTCTTCTCGGCTTGTTGGGCACAAACGCTTTATAATGACCGGGAGACCGTCGCATTGTGTTCGAGACCGAGCGAGATCGGGTTTTCACGATACATTTCCTGGATCAGCCGCTTGACCAGCTCGATATGCGGCGAGCCGTCGCCTGCGCGGTGGCTCAGCACAATTGGAGAAGTTGCGCGTTCACCCTCCAGGAGGCGGTAGTGGACATCCGACCTTAGTTTGCGTGCTGAGGACGGCACGACGCATAGCCCCGCTTCTGCGGCTACAAGACCAAGGGCTGTCTGGATTTCGCTTACCTCCAGAATTTGCGCCGGTCGAACATCACGATCAAGCAGGATGTTCAGGATCTGATCGGCGAAGCTTGGCCTCGGTTCCCGGGGGTAGACAATCAGCTTCTCGCCAGTCAGGGCCTGAGGCTGCAGCGGTTCACTGGTGGAAGCTAGCGGTGTGCTCTGCGGAATGGCAACGGCCAGTCGTTCCTCGCGCAAGACAGTGCTAACAATCATCCCATCGTTGTGGCGAAGTCGTCCGAAGCCGATATCGATCCTCCCCTCCTTCAACGCAGGCAATTGATGGACTGACATCATCTCAAGAAGCTGGATATCGAGATCCGGTGACTGTTGCCTGAGTTTTCGCACAAGCGCCGGCAGTCCACCATAAAGGGTTGATGCCACAAAGCCGATCGACAGAACACTGTTCTGGTTGAGACCCACGCGACGGGTGGCTTCCTTCATCTGTTCGACACGCCCAAGAATCTGCAGGGCTTGTTCGTAGAAGACACGACCGGCTTCTGTCAGGCGGACCGGACGGCTGGAGCGGATGATCAGATCTACGCCCAGTTCCTCTTCCAGTAACTGGATCTGGCGGCTTAAGGGCGGCTGCGCGATGTGCAAAAGCTCAGCGGCGCGCGTGAAGTTGCGCTCCCGAGCCACTGCCACAAAATACCGAAACTGTCTGAGATCCATCTACATACCTGCGCGAAACTATCATAGTTCGAGAAAATTGCACTAAATCAAAGCGAAAATCCAGTAGATGTAACAAATAACATACCTTCAAGGTATAGTACGACACTCAAACAGTCTTGGACTGGGCGCCCGATCCTTTCCATTATTATCCTCATGAACAAGATATCCATGCACCTCTTTAGACACCTGCAAATATCAACATTTCGATGTGGCCGACAATGAAGCACCACACACGTTGCGTTCCGGTCTGCCGCTTTTCAGGTTCATGGACATCGATGTGATGCCGTTGCTGCGCTATCCCTCTGCTGTTCGCGACGACGACCGCAGACGACAACACCGGAGCAATCCGGCTCAATTCATCCCATGTGAGGAGGGCATGACATGAGCCTAAATATTTTCAATCGTCCCGAAGTTCAGGTGAACGCCCTGCGTCCGCGCGCCGCCGCCTGATTGTCAGGCGGTCCGGCAGGACCGGGCCGCCTCCCCATACCATCATCATTCATCGACATCGTTGCCACGGCGGGGAGAGACCTTCCGGGGCGGGAGAGAGACCGTGTCCAAGATCATCGACAAACATGCTGCCCTGCACGACTTGTTGACCAATGCGGTGGAAGACGATCACGAGAGAGGCGTCTTCCGGTGCCGCCGTGACATCTTCACCAATGCAGACCTGTTTGAACTGGAGATGAAGTACATCTTCGAAAGCAACTGGGTCTATCTCGCGCATGAGAGCCAGATCCCCGAGGTGAACGACTACTACACAACCTCGATCGGTCGGCAGCCCATCGTCATCACCCGTGACAAGACGGGGACGCTCAACGCAGTCATCAATGCCTGTGCCCATCGCGGCGCGATGCTCTGCCGCCGCAAGCATGGCAACAAGGGCTCGTTCACTTGCCCCTTCCATGGCTGGACCTTCTCCAACAGCGGCAAGCTGCTGAAGGTGAAGGACGAAAAGACGACGCAATATCCCGAGCAGTTTGCCAAGGATGGATCGCATGATCTGACGCGCGTTGCCCGCTTCGAGAACTATCGCGGCTTCCTGTTCGGCAGCCTCAATGCCGATGTTGCCCCGCTTGAGGACTTCCTAGGCGAGACGAAGGTGATCATCGATCAGATCGTCGATCAGGCCCCGGACGGTCTCGAAGTCCTGCGCGGAAACTCCTCCTACATCTATGATGGAAACTGGAAGCTGCAGATGGAGAACGGCTGCGACGGCTATCACGTCAGCTCGGTTCACTGGAACTATGCCGCGACCATGGGTCGCCGAAAAGAAGAGGGCACCAAGGCAGTCGACGCCAACAGCTGGAGCAAATCTGTCGCCGGTGTCTACGGCTTCGACAATGGTCACATCCTGCTCTGGACCAAAACGATGAATCCGGAAGTGCGCCCGGTCTACAATCGCCGCGACGAGATCCGCGAGCGCGTCGGCAGCGACAAGGCCGATTTCATTGTCAATCAGACCCGCAATCTCTGCGTCTACCCCAACGTTTTCCTGATGGACCAGTTCAGTACGCAGATCCGGGTGACACGCCCGATCAGCGTCGACAAGACCGAGATCAGCATCTTCTGTTTCGCACCGAAGGGCGAAAGTGCGGCCGACCGCGCACTGCGTATCCGCCAGTACGAGGACTTCTTCAACGTGTCCGGCATGGGCACGGCCGACGACCTCGAGGAATTTCGTGCCTGCCAGACCGGCTATGCCGGCACGGCGGCCCTGTGGAACGATCTCTCGCGCGGCGCTCCTCTCTGGATCGACGGTCCGGATGAAAATGCCCGCGAGATGGGGTTGAACCCGCTTCTTTCGGGCGAACGCAGTGAGGACGAAGGGCTCTTTGTGCGCCAGCACGAATACTGGGCCAAAGTCATGCGCGAAGCACTGGCCCATGAAATGGAAGGAGCCGGCGCATGAGCACGATTCACTCTCAGGTCGCCGCGTTTCTGTATCGCGAAGCCCGCCTGCTCGAC
Source organism: Affinirhizobium lemnae (assembly GCF_022968395.1). Taxonomy (GTDB): domain Bacteria; phylum Pseudomonadota; class Alphaproteobacteria; order Rhizobiales; family Rhizobiaceae; genus Neorhizobium; species Neorhizobium lemnae. The sequence goes on along the minus strand of NZ_JALJQZ010000027.1, from coordinate 39,556 downwards.
GACCGTCAATGGGACGAATGGCTGACCTGCTACGCAGAAGATGCCACCTACTGGATGCCCGCCTGGGACGACGACGATCAGTTGACCGAGGATCCGCACAGCGAAATCTCGCTGATCTATTACCCGGATCGAGGAGGTCTCGAAGATCGTGTGTTCCGCATCAAGACAGAGCGGTCGGGGGCATCCACGCCCGAGCCTCGTACCAGCCATATGATCTCGAACCTCGAGATCCTGTCGGAGGACGGTGCCGAAATCGCGCTTCGCTACAATTTTCACACGCTGAACCATCGCTACAAGATCACCGACCATTTCTTCGGGACGGTGTTCCTGACGTTGCGGCGGGCAGAAACGGGCTTCCTGATCGCGGCCAAGAAGATCGTTTTGAAGAACGATTACATCCGTCAGGTCATCGATATCTACCACATCTGACAGATCAGAAAGCTCGCCTTTCTCGAGGAGGAGAAACCATGAGCAGTTACCGGATCGCATTGAATTTCGAAGACGGCGTCACGCGTTTCGTGGACTGTCGGGCGGGCGAGAAATTGCTGGATGCGGCCTATCGCAGCCAGATCAATCTGCCGATGGATTGCTCCGACGGGGTCTGCGGCACCTGCAAGTGCCGCTCGGAAACCGGGACCTATGATCTCGGCGACGACTATATCGAGGATGCTCTCAGCCCGGACGAAGCAGCAGCGCGGCTTGTGCTGACCTGCCAGATGCGGCCGACGAGTGATGGCGTCGTTTCCGTTCCGACCCGCTCGTCGGTATGCAAGACGGCGCAGCAGAAGCTCGTGACCACCGTGACCCGTGTGACGCCTCATGGCGATGCTGCGGTGGTTCTGGAATTGCAGGTTGAAGACAACGGCAGGCCGCAGTTTCTGCCGGGGCAATATATCAATCTCGATGTGCCTGGAACCGGGGCGAGCCGCTCCTATTCCTTCACCAATGCACCGGGTGGCAACCACCTTGGCTTCCTGATCAGGAAGCTGCCTTCCGGGCTCATGAGCAACTGGCTGACCCATGCCAAACCCGGCGACCGAGTGACGGCGACCGGCCCCCTGGGCAGCGTTTATCTGCGTGACACAGATCGTCCGCTTCTGTTCCTGGCCGGAGGCACGGGCCTTGCGCCCTTCCTCTCGATGCTGGAGGTACTTGCCGACAATCCGTCGCGGCAGCCGGTCCACCTCGTTTACGGGGTCACGCGGGACGAGGATCTCGTTCTCGTGGATGTGCTGGAAAGCTATGCGGATCACCTGCCGCAATTCACCTTCACCACGGTCGTTGCGGACAAGGGTTCCCGGCATCCGCGCACGGGTTGGGTTACGGATCACATGCCAGCCGGTCTTCCGAGCGGTGAAACGGATGTCTATCTGTGTGGCCCGCCGCCCATGGTCGATGCGGTTCGAAGCTGGTTGAACGACCGCGCCATCACCCCGAACAGCTTCCACTACGAGAAGTTCACACCAAACCTCGCCTTGAAGGAAAGCGCATGAGCACGCTGACCTTTGAAGGGCGGTTTCGGGACAAGGTCCTGGTCGTCACGGGCGCGGCCCAGGGCATAGGTCTTGCCGTCGCAAGGCGGGCCGTGGCGGAAGGGGGCAGGGTGCTCTTCGTCGATCGGGCAGAGTTGGTTCACGAGGTGGTGGCTGAGCTTTCGACAGACAGAGCAATTGGCTTCGTTGCGGACCTCGAAACCCATGATGGTGCGGCGGCAGCGATGCGTCATGCTACGGATGCTTTCGGTGGTATCGACATCCTGATCAACAATGTCGGCGGCGCAATCCGTATGCGACCCTTTGATGCCTTCGAAGCCCCGCAGATCGACGCGGAGATCCGCCGATCGCTGATGCCGACGCTCTATTGCTGTCATGCCGTCCTGCCGCATCTCTTTGCGCGCGGGACGGGCACCATCGTCAATGTCTCGTCGAATGCCACCCGCGGCATTTATAGGGTTCCCTATTCCGCCGCCAAAGGTGGCATCAATGCACTGACGCAATCGCTTGCGATGGAAGTTGCGGACCGGAACATTCGCGTGGTCGCGACGGCACCGGGGGGCACGGAAGCGCCTCAGCGGCGCGTTCCGCGCAATACCGACGGCGACACGCCCGAGGAAAAGGCCTGGATGCGCGACGTCGTCGATCAGGTCAAGCAATCGAGTTTCATGAAACGATACGGAACCCTTTCGGAGCAGGTTGCCCCGATCCTGTTCCTGGCTTCGGACGAGGCCTCCTACATCACCGGATCCATCCTGCCTGTTGCAGGCGGCGATCTCGGCTGAATTCAAACCATCACGCACACGCACTGGGAGGAGTGAACATGCGCAGCATAGATGTGACGGAAGCAATAGACAGTGGTCAGTTCGGCCGTTTTCAATGGATGATCCTCAGTCTCTGCGGACTGCTCCTGATCGTGGACGGTTACGACGTCTTCGTGGCCGGGACCGTATTGCCGAAGCTGATTGCCGAGTGGAACCTGAGCAAGCCGCAAGCCGGAGCGCTGCAAGCCTGGGCATTGTTCGGCATGATGTTCGGTGCCCTGATCTTCGGACCGCTCGCCGACAAGATCGGTCGCAAGAAAGGCATTGCGCTCAGCTTCATACTGTTCACGACCGCAACGGTTGCCACCGGCTTTGCCACGTCGCCCGATCAGTTCAAGATCTTCCGTTTCATCGCGGGACTGGGATGCGGCGGCCTGATGCCCAATACCGTGGCGCTGATGAACGAATATGCGCCGAAGCGGCTGCGCGGCACGATGGTTGCCCTGATGTTTTCCGGTTATTCGATTGGCGGCATGGTGGCGGCCAGTCTCGGCATCGCCATCATCCCGTCCTTCGGTTGGCAATGGATGTTCTATGTCGCTGCTATCCCGCTTGTCCTGCTGCCGCTCATCCTCTGGAACCTGCCGGAATCGCTTGGCTTTCTCATCCGCCAGAACCGCCAGACGGAAGCGCGAACCATCTATTCCAAACTCTTACCCGGCGAGCGGCTTGCCGAGGGCGACCGCCTGATCTTCAGCGAAACGGCAACTTCTTCGGCCTCCGTGCTTGAGCTTTTCCGCCATGAACGCGGGCTACGCACATCGATGCTGTGGGTGTCCTTCTTCTGCTGCCTGCTGCTTGTCTATCTCTTGTCGTCCTGGCTGCCTAAGGTGCTGCAGGAGGCCGGCTATGCCGAGCGCGCAAGCCTGCTCAGCCTGTTTTCTCTCAATTTCGGAGGCATGGCCGGAGCTATTCTCGGGGGTCGTCTGGGAGACCGCTTCGGGCTTCCGAAGGTCGTCGTCGGCTTCTTCGCTTCCGCCGCTGTTTCGATTGCGCTGATCGGAATGGGACTGCCGACCGTTCTTTTGTTCATCAGCGTCTTCGTTGCCGGTGCAACCACGATCGGAACTCAGATCCTGCTCTACGCGAGTGTTGCTCAGCTCTACACGCTTTCGATCCGTTCCACCGGTCTCGGCTGGGCATCCGGTGTCGGCCGCATCGGCGCCATTGTCGGCCCGACCTTCGGGGGATACCTTCTCGCGCAGGAACTGCCACTGCAACAGAACTTCATGCTCTTCGCTGTTCCGGCCGTCATCTCGGCATTTGCCATGCTCGCCTATGCGTCGCTCAATGCACGGCAGATTCTACGGACACCCGTCGTGGCCTGAAACCAGCATTCGGAAGGCTCGCTTGCGGGCCTTCTCATCACAGGATCACCCTATGCCGTATCTCGACCTGCCTACCCATCGCCTTCACTATCGACTCGACGGGGCAGGCGCCGACAAGCCCTGGCTGATCTTCTGCAATTCGCTCGGTACCGATCTTCACATGTGGGATGGTCAGATGGAGGCTCTGGCCAAGGATTTCCGGATCCTGCGCTATGATCGACGCGGACATGGTCTGTCATCCGCACCTCCTTCTGCCTTCACGCTGTCTGAGCTCGCGGATGACGTCATCGCGTTGATGGATCATCTGGCGATCGAGCAGGCCAATTTCTGCGGGCTATCTATCGGAGGGCTCGTTGGGCAGTGGCTCGCGATCCATGCTGGCCACCGCTTCGACAAATTCATTTTCTGTGCCACGGCGGCCAGGATTGGGACCGGTGATTCCTGGCAGGCGCGGATCGATGCCGTCGCGGAGAAGGGTCTTTCGCCCTTGCTTTCGGGCACGGCCGAGCGATGGTTCTCGCCGGAGTTCCGGTCGAGTGCATCGGACGTCGTTCAGATCTTCATCGAAACGTTCGGGATGACGTCAATCAATGGATACATGGGTTGCTGTGCAGCCCTGCGTGATGCGGATCTTCGTGTCGATCTCGGCCGAATTGACCACCCGGTGCTCGCCATCTCCGGCATGGACGATCCTGTCTGCCCGCCGAGCGATTTGGAATACATCGCTGCATCCGTCGTCCATGGTCGGCATGTGTCCCTGCCGGGGCGCCATATCGTCAATGTCGAGGCTGCGGACCGGTTCAACGCGACGTTGGCGGAGTTCCTCAAAACCAGATAGTCGGTGTCCGTGGCTCCGCATCGGTTTTCCGGTACGGTGTTCATCCATGACCGGCGGCGATCATGGCTGCCTCTCAAGTCCGTCAGAAAACGCATCGCAACAGATAGTGCGCTCCTGGATCGTCAGCGTTCCTGCAAGGGGGTGTTTGCTTGATCGGCTTTGTCAGGCAAAACGGAAATGGCGCACCCGACAGGATTCGAACCTGTGACCTTTGGAATCGGAATCCAACACTCTATCCAGCTGAGCTACGGGTGCTTTTCAGAATCGTCCGATGCGGACGGCTGTGCCGGTGCGAGGTTCATAACAAAGGTCAGGGGCGGCATCAATCGCCCGGGGTGCAAAAAAGTGGTATGTCACCCATAATGTTCATGCCTTATCGATGCGGATGCAGGCGAAGTGCCTGATCGATCAACATGTTCGCGACTGTCATCCGGCGTGTTGCCTGCGGGCGGAAATCGGGATGCACGCGATCGGGGTGATTGAGCTTGGCGAAAGCACGGCGTCGCGCCATCAGCTTTTCTGGCGTATCCTGCGGTTTGAGGGCAAGATCCTCGGCAATTTCCGTGTCCGTCAGCCGGGCAAGATGCGGCGGCATGACAGGCGGAGGAGGCGGGGGCTCTTCAATCTTGGAGGGCGTCTGTTCTTCATCAAGGCCATAGAGGCGATGGAGGCTTTCTGTCGACGAGGGCTCAGGCCTCTCCCAGGTTTCCGTGACGAAACCCATCGGCAGGCCAGACACACGAAAATTGGCGTGCGGCTGGGCGTCTGCCTCCTGCGCATCCTCGTCGTCAAGCCGTGTCAGAATAGACTGGAAGACAGATTTTCCGAACAGCATCGGCTCCCCTTTCGGAGAGACATTGTGCAGAAGGCAGTTGGTGCGGAGCTTGTGCGCCGCACTTCTGTCCTTCGTCATTGTTCGTCAAGACTGACTTTGGTTTTGGGACTGCGTGCCGCCCTGGTCGCTTGACTGACTTTGCGACTGGCTCTGGCCTGGGCCCTCGACACTCAGTGTCACCGTCAGGTTCTCGCCTGCGGAACCAATGCGCATACCGGAAACCGGGGCGGCATCGCTATAGCAGAGGCCGGAGGCAATGCGGACATAGCGCTCGTCCGGGCAGATCTTGTTGGCCGCATCAAAGCCAACCCATCCGAGACCCGGGATGTGCACCTCCGCCCAGGCATGTGTCGCGGTTTGTTCGATCCGGTCTTCCATCATCAGGTAGCCGGAAACATAACGCGCCGGAAGCTTCAGGAAGCGCGCAGCCGAAACGAAGATATGGGCATGGTCCTGACAGACGCCTGCCTTTGCTTCCAGCGCCTGTTCAGCCGTCGTTTCGGATGATGAGGAACCGGGTTTGTATTCCACATTCGCGTGGATCAATTCCATCATAGCGTGCATCTGCGCAAGTTCGCTGTCACCGGTCACACTGCGGGCCAGTTCCTTGATGAGCTTGCCCGGCTTGGTGCGTTCTGTCTCGCGCAGATAGAGCCAGAGCGGCACGAAGCCATGATGCGGACCGAGCACGCCTGCGCGGTCGATCGTCTCCACTTCGCCTGTGGCGATGATGCGAATGGTGTGCTCGCCGCCTTCGATCGAGACAAGATCCACCCGGTTGCCGAACTGGTCATTATATCCGGCTTCGACCTTGGCGCCCTCGACACTCAGTGACCAGTTGAGCACCGTCTGTACATGGCTCGACTGCGGGTGCAGCCGAAGACGCTGGAGCGCATAGGCAACCGGCTCTTCATAGAGATATTCGGTCGTATGAGAAATCTTTAAACGCATATGGCCAATCCGTCCCCCGGTGTGCCCATGCCCCGCTCAACGGTAGAAGCGGTAGCCCTCTGAAATTTCGACGCTGAGCTGGTTGTTGCGGCTGATGAAATCCTTAAGGAATTCGTGCAGACCCTGATCCATCACATCGCCGATCTCGCCCCTTTTCAGCATGGTGCGGATGCTGTCCGCCGTGTCATGCGCGGAGTGACGCTCGCCGTAATCCTCCGCTAGATAGCGCAGATTGCTGACGATCTTTTCGTAGCAATAGGCGAGCGACCTTGGCATGCGGCGATTGAGAATAAGGAAGTCGGCGATGTTGGAGGGGCGATACTCCGCATCATAGACCCAGCCGTAAGATCGGTGCGCCGAAACAGACCGCAGGATGGATTCCCACTGGAAATTGTCGAGCGAGGAGCCCACCTGGCTGACAGCCGGCAGCAGCACGTAATATTTCACGTCCAGAATGCGGCTGGTGTTGTCCGCACGCTCGATGAAGGTGCCGATGCGCGAGAAGTTATACAGATCGTTTCGAAGCATCGAGCCGTGGAAGGCGCCGCGGATCAAGCCCGCACGCCGCTTGATCGTGTCGATCACAGCCGGCAGATCCGCAGGCTTCACCCGCTTTTCCAAGAGCTGCTTGAGTTCGATCCAGCATTCGTTGGTCGCTTCCCATGTTTCACGGGTCAGCGCGGTGCGTACCATGCGCGCATTGTTGCGGCCGGAATCGATGCAGGACATGACGCTGGAAGGGTTCGTCTTTTCACGCAGCAGGTAGTCTATTGCGTTGGCTGTGGTCACCTTGCCGTGCAGTTCCACATATTCGTCGCGCACGCCTGCGCTTTGCAGCACGCCATCCCAATCCTCATCCGTCGAGCCCGTCCGCGTCAGCGAGACGCGCAGACCCGCATCGACGAGACGCGCGATGTTTTCGGCGCGCTCGATATATCGGAACATCCAGTAGAGGCCGTTCGCAGTTCTTCCCAGCATGTTCGCTCAGTCCTCTAGAACCCACGTATCTTTGGTGCCGCCGCCCTGGCTGGAATTGACCACCAGGGATCCCTTCTTCAGGGCGACGCGGGTCAGCCCGCCCGGAATGATCTTGACCTCCTTGTCGGATACCAGAACGTAGGGGCGCAGATCCACATGGCGGGGCGCGATGCCCTTGTTGACGAGGATCGGCACGGTGGACAGCGAGAGCGTTGGCTGGGCAATATAGTTTGAGGGGCGGGCGCTGAGCTTCTCGGCAAAATCAGCCCGTTCCTTCTTGGAGGCCGTCGGCCCGACCAGCATGCCATAGCCGCCGGAGCCGTGAACTTCCTTCACGACCAGCTCTTCCAGATGCTCCAGAACATATTTCAGGCTGTCGGGTTCGGAACAGCGCCAGGTCGGCACGTTTTCGAGCAGCGGTTTGCGGCCGGTATAGAACTCGACGATTTCCGGCATGTAGGAATAGATCGCCTTGTCGTCCGAAATGCCTGTTCCCGGCGCATTGGCAATGGTGATGTTGCCGGAACGGTAGACATCCATGATGCCGGGAATGCCAAGCGCAGAGTCGGGCCGGAAGGTTAGCGGATCGAGGAAGTCGTCATCGACGCGGCGGTAGAGCACATCAATGGCTTCATAGCCGCGGGTGGTGCGCATCTTCACCTTGCCGTCGATGACGCGCAAGTCCGATCCTTCGACCAGTTCGACACCCATTGTATCAGCCAGGAAGGAATGCTCGTAATAGGCGGAATTATAGATGCCGGGCGTCAGAACCGCCACGCGCGGCTTGCCTTTGCAGCCGGGAGGGGCGAGCGATGCCAGCGATTGCCGCAGCAGATAGGGGTAGTCCTCCACCCGCTGCACCTTGTTCATGGCAAAGAGTTCCGGGAACATCTGCATCATGGTTTCCCGGTTCTCCAGCATGTAGGAGACGCCGGAAGGCGTGCGGGCATTGTCTTCCAGCACATAGAACTGGTCTTCGCCGGTGCGCACGATATCGGTGCCGACGATGTGGGTGTAGACCCCGCCCGGCGGCTTGAAGCCGATCATTTCCGGAAGGAAGGCTTCGTTCTTCTCGATCAGTTCGCGCGGGATGCGCCCTGCGCGGATGATTTCCTGCTTGTGGTAGATGTCGTCCAGAAAAGCGTTGAGCGCCAGCACTCGCTGCTCGATGCCCTGGGCCAGCTTGCGCCACTCGCGCGCTGAGATGATGCGGGGAATGATATCGAAGGGAATGAGCTTTTCAGAGGAATCGGCATGTCCGTAGACTGCGAATGTGATGCCGGTCTTTCGGAAGATCGATTCCGCGTCCTGCGATTTCTGGATCAGATGCGCAGGATCCTGTGCGGCATACCACTCCTGGTAAGTCTTGTATGGTGGGCGCGGAAGGTCTTCCGCAGTCAACATTTCATCAAATGCCAATGGTGCGTTCCCCGATTTTGGACCATAAGAGTACAACGCAAACAGCATTGCAAGAACCATGCGTCATCGAAAAACAAATTAATTAGGCAATGCTGTCTGATGGCTTGATACAAAGCGCAAAGGCGCGCCAGATTGCTCGAAGATTGTGCGCGTAGATGGTCTAACGCTCATGCAAACGCACTGCTTTTGCTATCTTTCCCGTTTCTGCGATTGTTCAACACTTCTGCTTTGCCTTGTTCTTGCATGAGGTTTAAGCAGCATCTGCACAATCCATCAGCATTTGATTCAAGGCTAACATGATGCTCGACCGCCTGGCCCCCGCGATCTTTGTCGTCCTCTGGTCGACAGGTTGGATCGTTGCCAAGATTGCAGCGGCCCACGCCGATCCGTTGACATTCCTCAGGACCCGCCATGCGCTCGCAGCGGTTGTCTTTGCCGGTTTCGTTCTGGTCTCGAAAGCACAATGGCCACGCACGCTGAAGCAGGGCCTCCATGCGTTTTTGTCCGGCATTCTGCTGCATGGCCTCTATCTGTCAGGACTCTGGTGGGCGATCGGGCAGGGCGTTCCGGCCGGTCTCTCGGGCGTTATTGCCGGGCTCCAGCCGTTGCTGACAGCGGCGTGCGCCTTCCTGCTTGTGCGCGAGAGGATCAGCCGTATACAGGTTGCCGGTCTCGCGCTTGGTTTCGCGGGCATCGCAATTGCTGTGTCGCCTCAGTTTGCCGGGGTTCTGCAGCGCGGCCTGACCGGACTCGCGATTCCGGTGCTGATCAACCTCATCGCCATGCTCTCCGTCACGCTCGGCACGCTTTATCAGAAGCGCTTTCTGGGAGACGGAGATCTTCGCGCCATCGCGACGCTGCAATATCTGGGTGCCTTTGCCGTGACGGCGCCCTTGGCCTATGGATTGGAAACGGGCCGGTTCGACTGGACCGTTCCTGCGATCGCGGCGATGGCCTGGTCGGTGCTCGGCATTTCCATGGGGGCCGTGGGCCTGTTGCTCTACCTTATCCGGCGCGGACAGGTCTCGCGCGCAGCATCCTTGATCTACATGATGCCGCCGCTGGTGGCCATTGAAGCCGCTGTGCTGTTTGGCGAGGCTCTGACCGTGCCGATGGTGATTGGGACGGTGATTGTGGTGACCGGGGTTTATCTGGTCAATCGCAAGCCGAACGCCTGAGACGGCAAAACCCGCCCTCGTTGCCGAGAGCGGGTTTCTGAGGTCAAGATATGTGTGATTGATCAGGCGCGATCGCGACGCTTCTGCTGGCCTTCGCCGCCGCCAAACTTCACCGGGCCACCATTGCCGCCGGTCTTGGCCTGACCTGGGCGTCCCTGTCCACCACGGTGCGGGCGCTTTGCACCCGGTTCGTGTGCGCCGTGGCTTGCATGGTCACGCTTGCCATGGCCCTGTGGACGGCCCTCGGCGCGATGCGGGCGACCTTCGCCCTGCGGACCGCCGAACTGCTTCTTGCGGCCCTGTCCGAAGTCTGCCGTTGCGGCCAGATCGTTGTCTGCTTCGAAACGCGGCGCTTCTTCACCACGACGCTGGCCGCGGAAGTCTTCGTTGCGCTGACGGGCAGGACGGTTGTTACTACGGCCTTCGCCGCGCTCCAGTGCTGCCTCGCCATCAGCGAAGATGGGCCGGCGTGCCGGACGGGTTTCACTGCGATTGCGGTTTGCCGAACGCTGGCCACCTTCACGATTGCCACCTTCACGATTGCCACCGTCGCGATTTCCGCCTTCACGGTTTCCGCCATTGCGAGCCTTTGTCGGGCGCGCGGGGCTGCGCATTTCAGCCGGACGCTGACCCGATGCAACGGTGATCTCGATGTTCATCAGGCGCTCGATGTCGCGCAGCAGGCGCGTTTCATCCGGGGCGCAGAACGCAATCGCGATACCATCACGGCCTGCACGGGCGGTACGGCCAATGCGGTGAACATAGGCATCCGGCACTTCCGGCAGATCATAGTTGAAGACGTGCGTCACGCCGGGAATGTCAATGCCGCGGGCTGCCACGTCGGTTGCCACGAGCACCTTGATCTCACCATCGCGGAAGGCCTTCAGTGCGCGTTCGCGCTGGCCCTGGCTCTTGTTGCCATGAATCGAGGCCACGGCAAACTGCTGGTCGGCAAGATGCTTGGAAAGCTTTTCCGCGCCATGCTTGGTGCGCAGGAACACCATGGAACGGCCATCCGGATTCGCCAGAAGGGCGTTCTTCAGAAGCGCGGTCTTATCGTTCTTGCCGGCCACGAAATGGACATACTGCTCGACCTTGTCGGCAGCCTTGCCCGGAGGGGTAACCTCGACCTTGACCGGATCCTTGAGGTAGTCACCGGCCAGATCGGCAATCGCCTTCGGCATGGTCGCCGAGAACAAAAGCGTCTGGCGCTTGTTCGGCACCATCTTGGAAATCTTGCGCAGATCATGGATGAAGCCAAGGTCCAGCATCTGGTCCGCTTCGTCAAGCACGAGATAACGCACGGTCGTCAAACCGATGGCGCGACGGCTGACGAGGTCTAGCAGACGGCCGGGTGTGGCGACCAGGATGTCGGTGCCCTTTTCCAGCATCTGCTGCTGCTTGTTGATCGAAGCGCCGCCAACGACGGAGTTGATCTTGAGCGGCGTGCCACGCACATAGGCCTTCAGATTTGCAGCGATCTGGTTCACCAGTTCGCGGGTCGGGGCCAGGATGAGGGTGCGGGTGGTGCGGTTGTCGGGGCGCTTTGCGTCCTTCAACAGCATTTCGATGAGCGGCAGACCAAATGCTGCCGTCTTGCCTGTGCCCGTCTGGGCAAGGCCAATCATGTCGCGGCTCTGAAGAAGAAGCGGGATCGCCTGCTCCTGGATCGGAGTCGCCGTTTCGTAGCCCAGCTGGGAGAGAGTGGCTACGATCTGCTTGGAAAGACCAAGCTCATGGAAATTCGTCAAGTCGAATACCTTTCGGGGCGCCAAACGAGGATGCCCGGTCAGGCACCATGCCGAACCGGTTTCATCTGGCGTCAAGAACCCCGCGTGAATTGGGAACTTGTGTGTGGAAACTGCTTTCCAGCGCTGGCCAAATAAGGCCAATACTCGTGGCGCTTGCCTTCTTCGCGAGCCATTTTCGTCGCAGGGCCTGCTCACGCGGCGGCCGGAAGGTGAAAGCTGGGCTGCATGTGCTGCTTTGCACACAAAAAGTCAAGAGCCCGCGGCCATATTGGCGCGGGCTCTGGCAATTATCATCATCTTACGAAGCGATCCGCGCCCCTCAGTACGGGCAGACCCGCACACGATAAGCCTCGCCCCAACCATTCTCGCGCCATTCATAATGGCAGCGTGGTGCCGGTGCCGGACGGTAATAGGTGCGCTCGTAGTAAACGCGGCGTGGCGGCGGTGGTGGCGGTGGATCGATATAGACCGGGCCTTCATAAACCCGACCGCGAGGCTGCGAGGCAATGGCACCGCCAATCAGGCCGCCAACGAGGCCACCGGCAAGGCCAGCCGCGAAATCGTCCCGGGCTTCTGCCGCAGGTGTCGTGACTGCCAGCGCGCTTGTCACCGTCGCAACCGCCAGACCGCACGTTATGACTTTGCTCAATGCGAACATGGATTTTTCCTTTCACCCTTCTGGGCACGTTTAGAGAGTGAAACAGAAAGGCGGCAGTTTGATGGAAAGCGCTCAGGAGAAATCTGAACAAGCGTTCAGCCAGACGAAACGTGAAATTGTTCTGAGAGATCGAATCTACTCGCGCGACTAGCAATTCGGCGTAGTTTTGGCGAATGCGTGGCGAATTTGTGGGCGCCGAAAGAATCGCATCTGACACTTTTCCGGCCCGCTGATTGGTTGAAAAGCAGAATTCCGAGGCCTTATGCCCCGGTTTATCAAGCGTTGGTTAACTATACCCGTGTCAATTCTTGGGAAACAGCGCACCATGCGAATCAGTGATCTGGCGTTCAGCGTGGTTCTTGGGGGATGAGTTGGAGAACGACAGCGCTTTACTGGAGAAGGCTTGCCGTCGGATCGGCGATCTGACGACGCCTGCCTTCATCAAGGATGGCAGCCTGCGCTATGTGGCCGTCAATGCTGCCTATGCGAGCCTCAGTGGCATTCCGCTCCACTTATTCAAGGGACGACGTGCTGAAGACATAGGTGGCTTCAAGGAAACTGCCGAGTTTTCGGACAAGCAGAGGCGTGCTCTGGTATTCGGTACGGATGAGGTTGTGACGGAGCGGGAAAGCTCCGGCCGCCCGCTTTATGAAGTCCAGATCGAACGTTTTTTGTCCGATGACGATAGCGCCTTTCTCTTTGCGCTCTACAGACCGCTGGCGGATCCGGACGTTTCTATTCTGGAGCAGGGCGGAGGCCTTTCGGATTTGGCTGTTCTCGGGCCATCTCTCGATCTCCTTGATGCTGGTATTGCGATCTTCGACGAAAATGAACGGCTTGTTTTCTTCAACGAAAACATGCAGGCCCATTTCGCCGCTCTTAGTACATCCCTCGCTGTGGGGCGCAGGCTGTTTGACATCGTTTCTGATGCCTTTCGCAGCGCGGATGCGGGTACTGATTACGGCCTCAATCTTGGTCTTATGGGACGTGAGGCTGTCGAGGCCCGTCTTGAGATTCTGCGTAGGCCGGAGTGGCATGCCGTGGAGCCCATGCCGGATGGACGATGGTTGCGCAGTGTTAACAAGCGGTTGGACAATGGCTGGATTGTCCTGTTGCGGCAGGATGTAACGGATATCAAGGTGCAGGAAATGCGCCTGGCGAGGGAAGTCGAGGAGGGCCAGATTTTCCGTGCTGTGTTCGAAGATCTGCCTGTTGCCGTGTTCTTGCGCGATAGCCGCCACCGGATTCTATATGTCAACCGTATCTACGAAGAAATGCTGGGTGGTGACCGGCAGAAGTTCATCGGCAAGACGGAACAGGAGATGTTCCCGGATTCCGCCGATCGGTATCGCGAGGAACATGAAAGACTGTTGCAACATGGCGGCAGTATCGAAAAGGATGAGGATGTCGTATTTCAGGACGGCCAAGTCATGGCGGCCATCACCCGGCTTGGCCGGATCTCATCACCATCGGGCGAGCCGTATATCGTCGGCTCTGTGACCGATGTTTCTCTCGCACGGGATGCGCAACGGCGCGCCGAGGCAATGCATGAGCAGTTAAGGGCTATACTTGAAGCTCTGCCCGTCGGCATTGCCATTCTCAACAGCGCTATGCGGCTCGAATACGTCAACCAAACACTGAACGAGTTCTGGAGGGCAGACGGTGACGAATACCGGAACTGGACGGGCGAGCAGTACCAGGATTTCCTGCGTTTTAACTTTGCGCGCGGGATATACGATAATGAAAAGATCGACGTCGATACACTGATCCACCAGCGGACCGAGATGCTGCGTCGCCCCGGTCCCATTCCACAATTCGAATTGTCCAATCCAAATGGCCGACGCATTCTGGTGGACCGGATGCATGTGGGCGACGACAAGATCCTTTTCACCTGCGTCGACATCACGGCCATCCGCCGTCGGGAGCAGGAGGCTCTGGAGGCAAGGGAGGCGCTCGACAGCCATGCGGAGATGATGCGCGACGCGACCGGCGCCATGTCGCAGGGCATTCTCATAATGAATGGCGAACAAATCGCCTTTTGCAATGATGCGGTCCATCGACTTCTGGATCTTCCCGAGGATGATCTTCAGGTCGGCAAGCAATGGCGACCGCTTTACCTGCGGCTGATCGAGCGTGGCAATATTCCTGACGCAGACAAAGTGGTCCATCAGTTACAGGAATGGGCGCAGGGGCCTGTCGGCGGCGCAAGCGCAAGGATCTCCATGTGTATTGGTGGCGATCGCTTCATTGACCTCGAAATGAAGAAGAGCGGCGAGCAGCAATATCTCGCCGTCTACACCGATGTCACCGAGATCCGCCACCGTGAACGGGAGCTCCAGCGTCTGTTGGCGCGTGCGGAAGCCGCCGACAAGGCGAAATCCGAATTCCTCGCAAATATGAGCCATGAGATCAGGACGCCTATGAATGGCGTGCTTGGCATGGCAGAGCTTTTGTCCAAATCCAACCTGGATACGAAACAGAAGACCTTCACCGAAATCATCGTGAAATCGGGCAAGGCGCTGATGACGATCATCAACGACATCCTGGATTTCTCCAAGATCGATGCAGGGCAGATGAGCCTGCGAAAAGTGCCGTTCGATGTCATCGACGCGGTGGAGGATGTCGCAACACTCTTGTCTTCCTCTGCGGCTGAAAAGGACATCGAGCTCATAGTCAAGGCAAGCGGCGGGGACATTCGCGTACTTGGCGATGCCGGACGCTTCCGGCAGATCGTCACCAATCTTCTGGGCAATGCAATCAAGTTTACGGAGCAGGGGCATGTACTTGTGGATGTCCATGCCGAGCGCACCGAAGACCACCACGTTTCTCTTCACTTGAGGATCGAGGATACTGGCATCGGTATTCCGGACGAGCAACTGGACCGGATTTTCGAAAAGTTCTCCCAAGTCGATGGCTCTTCGACGCGACGGCACGAGGGAACCGGTCTGGGACTGTCAATCACAGCGGGTCTGGTGGAAATCTTCGGCGGTACGATTCGCGTTGAGAGCAAGATCGGGCAGGGCTCCATCTTTTCGGCAGTTCTACCCTTCGACGCGGCACCTGGAAGCGGCGTGTCGCTCACCACGCCGACCAGCGTGCAGAACGCCAGAATTCTCGTCATCGATGACAATCCTATCAACAGGCAGATCCTTTCCGAACAACTGGCATCCTGGGGCTTCGACGGCGTTGCAACCGCCAGCGGGGAGGAAGGGCTTACGGTTCTCAGGGCGGCGGATGAGTTGGGTGTTCGGGTGGATGCCCTCATCCTCGATTATCAGATGCCTGAAATGAACGGGCTTGCGGTCGCAGCTGCCATTCGCAAGGACGCCCGGTTGGCGGACCTGCCGATCATTTTCCTGACCTCCATGGATACGGCGCATGCGGAGGTGGGCAACGAAGGCCTGAATGTTCAGGCGCATCTCATGAAGCCTGCCCGCGGGCAGTTGCTGCACTCTACGCTCGTCGATGTGGTGCGAAATGGCAGGCGAGACAGAGAAGCCTCAAATGCCTCCAGAAGGCTTTCGGTTTGGCATGCCGGGTCAGTTTCCAGAGCAGCCCACGACGGCCCGGTCCCTAAACCCGAAGAAAGGCGGAAGATGCCCGGGGCGCTCGAAATTCTTGTCGCGGAAGACAATGAGGTTAACCAGATCGTTTTCACCCAGATCCTGCAGTCCATGGGCGTGCGCTTCCGCATGGTGGAAAATGGAGAACAGGCCGTTGCCGCGTGGATGCAGGAAAGACCGTGCCTCATCCTGATGGATGTCTCCATGCCGCTCATGAACGGACACCAGGCGACGCGTCGCATTCGGGAGATCGAACGGTCCGAGGGAGGCCGTACCCCCATCATCGGCGTGACGGCCCATGCGCTGGAAAGCGACCGTGATCTCTGTCTGGCAGCGGGAATGGATGACTACCTCTCCAAGCCAATCAGCCCGGAAATCCTGATCGCCAAGATCAGTGATTGGTATTCACTGGATGCGGAAGCCGACGGCGCCTTTCAGGTTTGATCATGCTGGATCTTTTGAGAGCCTGATACCACACAACATTTCTCGCTTGCCCGCAAAGCCCGGTCGTCGTTCCACGACAAAGCCTGCCGCCTGCAAGTTTCTCCGCACGAAGCCCGCCGCTGCATAAGTGGCGAATGTACCGTCCATGGCGGTTTTCTCACAGACTGCCGTCATGAGGTCCAGCGACCACATGGTTGGATTGCGCGAGGGTGCGAACCCATCCAGAAACCACGCATCGAATATGCCATCCCAAAGGGGAACGTTTGTACCCGCTTCTCCGCACACGACAGTCAGGCGAACCCGGTCATTCAGGTTCAGCGATACTATGCCTTCGGGCCGCTCCGGCCAGAGGGCGGTGAGCGCCTTGCGCTCTGCATCCACCTCCGGCCAATGGGCAAGCGCGCGGTCTATTTCGTTTGCAGCCAGCGGCAGCAGTTCGAATGAGGTGAAATGCAGGCTTGCGTCGAATGGTGCTGTCTGCTCCCACTGGCGCCATGTTTCGCAAAAGTTCAGGCCCGTTCCGAAGCCTAGTTCGCCGATGCGGAATTCGCCCGGCCTCTGCCAGCGTTCCGGCAGACCGTTTCCAGCCAGAAACACGTGGCCGCATTCGAGCCTGCCATCGGTCTGACAATAAAAGTGATCGCCAAACTGGGTGGAATAGGGCATATCGCCCTCGCGCCATTCCAGCGGTGTCGCCTCGTTTTCAGTCTGTCCGGGAGCCGTCATGGTTCATCCTTTTCTGACCCATGCGGATAGTGCGCTGCCCTCCGGCGGTCAATCCGTATCGGCAAGGCGCACTGTCGATCTTCTTGTCATCGGTGCAGGGGTCATGGGGCTGTGGTTTGCGCTGAAGGCCGGCCGCGCTGGATTAAAGACCCTGCTTGTTGATGCACAGGCGCCCGCCGCGGGTGCGAGCGGCGGCCTGCTGGGCGCCCTGATGGCGCACACGCCCGACCGCTGGAACGAGAAGAAACAGTTTCAGTTCGATGCGCTCGTGCAACTCGAAGAAGAGGTAGCGCGGCTGGAGGCTGCAACAGGCCTTTCCTGCGGCTATAGCCGGTGCGGGCGGTTGATCCCGCTGCCCAAGCCGCATCTGCGCACCATTGCAGAACGTAATGGTGAGGATGCAGTTCTTCGATGGCAGAACGGCGAGAGGCGTTTTGAATGGCGGGTGCTGGATACACCTGCCGATCCCAATTGGCTTTCTCCAGACGCGTGTGGTGCCGGGTTGATCGATGACGGTCTGGCAGGACGTGTATCACCACGCAGTCTGGTCGCCGCACTCGTGGCTGCTTGCGACCAGTTGCCGACCGTAAGCCGGCTGGATGGTGAGGCCGTTGCCAGGGTTCTCCCTGATCGGGCCATCCTGTCGAATGGCGAAGACCTCCGGTTCGGTCAGGCAGTGGTTGCGGCAGGCGTTGGTTCATTCGCACTGCTGGATGGGCTGGGGCCGGTACTTCGCAAACCGTTAGGGCGCGGCGTGAAAGGACAGGCGGCCTTGCTGAAGGCGGATGTTCCGGCAGACGCTCCGATCATTTATCTCAACGGGGTCTATGTGGTGCCGCACGAGAATGGCACGGTTGCAATCGGCAGTACGAGCGAGGAAGAGTTCGATGCGCCGTTCGACACGGATCATCGGCTGGATGCGCTTGTTGAAAAGGCGCGGGCTCTGTGTCCGGCGATTGCCGAGGCGCCGTTGGTAGAGCGGTGGGCCGGCTTGCGGCCAAGGGCTGTGGATCGCGATCCGATGATTGGCCCGCATCCCGATGCGCCCAATGTTTTCGCACTGACGGGCGGTTTCAAGGTCTCGTTCGGGATCGCCCATCGTCTGGCGGATGCGGTCCTTTCCGGCATGGCGGGGCAGCCAATGTTGGTTCCGGGTAGTTACGTGCTGGAGCATCATCTGAAAGTTGCATCCGCGGAGTAAAATCGACATATCCGTGTCGTCACGCTGTCATCTGAATCACCTATCTGCTGCTCGGCGAGGTCGGGGGACCTTGGAGGTTAGCAGATGCGGTATGCCATCAATTTTACGCCCACGGCGGCAGATCCACTGACCATTGCCGCATCGCAATGGCTTGGGAGAAACGCGTTCTCCGGTGAGGCCATGGAATTGCCGTTCATCCGGGAACTCGGCCTGCACGAGATTGCCTTCAACACGGCGGTGCCGCGCCGCTATGGCTTTCACGCGACGATGAAGCCGCCCTTCCGGCTTGCAGACGGCATGACCGAACCGATGCTGCTGCGGCATCTTCTGCATTTCACGGGTCAGCATCAGCCGATACCCCTGCCACGTCTCGAAGTCGTGCGGCTTGGAAACCGTTTTGCGCTCGCGCCGGAGCGCCCATGCCCGGACCTCAACCATCTGGCTTCGAGCGTCGTGATGCATTTCGATGCGTTCCGGGCTCCGCTTTCGGAGGCGGAACTGGAGCGGGTCGATACGGAGCGCCTGTCGGCCTCGCAGTTTTCCAATCTGCACCGGTTTGGCCATCCGCATGTGATGGACGAGTTTCGTTTTCACATGACGCTGACAGGTCCGGTGGGATCGACGGAAATGCCGGTCTTCGAGCAGGTGCTGAAGCGCTATTTCGAGCCTATTCTCCAGCGGCCGCAGGTGCTGGTCAATCTGGCGTTGTTTGTCGAGACAGAGCCGGGTGCGCCGTTTCTGGTGCACTCGCTTCATCCGTTGGGCAGTGTCTCCGCGAGGCGGATCGCTTGAATCGTGTTTCGTGAAAATGTCTTGTGCAATGCATTAGAAACACTCGACATTTGATTGGTGAGTGCTACCGTCGAAACCCTGTTTGAGAAGGTGATTTTCGATGGTGGCAGAACTCTATCCGCGTGATCTCATTGGTTACGGTCGCAATATTCCGGACCCGAAATGGCCGGGTGGTGCGCGTATCGCGGTCCAGTTTGTGATCAATTACGAGGAAGGCGGCGAGAGTTGCATTCTCGATGGTGATCCTGCATCGGAAAACCTGCTGTCGGAAATCGTCGGCGCGACCGCATGGCCCGGGCAGCGCAATCTCAATATGGAAAGCATCTATGAATATGGTTCGCGCGCTGGCTTCTGGCGTCTGCACCGCCTGTTCACGGAGCTGAACGTTCCCTGCACGGTCTATGGCGTCACCCTGGCGATGATGCGCAACCCGGATGCTGTGGCAGCCATGAACGAGGCGGGCTGGGAAATCGCCAGCCACGGCTATCGCTGGCACGAATACAAGGATTACCCGGAGGAGCTGGAACGGCAGCATATTCTCGATGCCGTGCGCCTGCATACGGAGGTCGCTGGCGATCGCCCCTATGGCATGTATCAGGGCAAGCCATCCATCAACACGTTGCGACTGGTGCAGGAGGAGGGCGGTTTCCTCTATTCCTCCGACAGCTATGCGGACGATCTGCCCTTCTGGGTGAAGGGTGTGGATGGCAAGCCTTTCCTCATCATTCCCTATACGCTGGATGCCAATGACATGCGGTTTGCCACGCCGCAGGGTTTCAATTCGGGCGACCAGTTCTATACTTACCTGAAGGACACGTTCGACGCGCTCTATCAGGAAGGCAAGGACGGCGCGCCCAAGATGATGTCCGTCGGTCTGCACTGCCGCCTCGTTGGCCGTCCGGGCCGTATCGCCGCGCTCAGGCGCTTCATGGAATATGTGCTCGAACACAAGAAGGTCTGGATTCCGAAGCGGATCGAGATTGCCCGCCATTGGCACGAGCACCACAAGCCGGACACGATCTGATCATGACACGGGAAGACTTTGTCGACCGCTTTGGCGGCGTTTTCGAACATTCGCCCTTTATTGCAGAACGCGCCTATGACGACGATCTGGTGCGCGGTGAGGCACTCAATGCCCAGCGGGTTCATGCAGCGCTGGTGGCGGTCTTTCGTGTAGCATCCGAGGAAGAGCGGCTAGGCGTGCTGCGCGCGCACCCGGATCTCGCGGGCAGGCTTGCGATTGCGGGGGAACTCACCGAAGACAGTCGGAAGGAGCAGGCAGGCGCAGGGCTGGATCGCCTTTCGCCGGAAGAGCATGCCCGATTCACCGAGTTGAACAATGCCTATACGCAGAAATTCGGTTTCCCCTTCATCATTGCGGTCAAGGGGTTGAACAGGCACGATATCCTGTCCGCTTTCCAGACGCGGGTGAACAATAGCTGGGACGAAGAGTTTTCGACCGCATGCGGGCAGGTGGAGCGTATCGCACTCCTGCGGCTTGAAAGCATGCTGCCTTCCGCATGAGGATGGGGTAGAATAGTCCGGCAGGAGTTGAACATGCGCCCATCGGAAGTGCTGGAGAAGAACAGGGAACTTATTCGGCGGCTCGTAGAGAAGCGCCAGGCAGCCAACCCGCGTGTATTTGGCTCCGTTGCCCGAGGAGAAGATCGCGAAGACAGCGACCTCGACATACTGGTGGATCCTCTGGATCATACGACTCTTTTTGATCTCGGCGGATTGCTGATTGATTTGCAAACTGCGCTTGATGGTATGGAGGTGCACCTTCTGACACCGGGTGACTTCCCAGAAAAAGTGCGGAGCGCGGTTTTGCAGGAAGCAAGGCCGATATGACAGATTTCCGTCTCCTGACTTACGTCGAGCAAATGACATCGGCTTCGGAAGAACTGTTGATGTTTGTTTCCGGCATGACGAAAGACGAGTTTCTGCGAGACGTTATCATCCAGCGTGCAGTCGGAATGAACCTGCTTATCATCGGTGAAGCAGCTGCCCAACTGGTGGAGAAATATCCGGATTTTGCCGCTCAGCATCCTGAAATGGCGTGGTCCGAAATGCGGGGTATGCGAAATCGTATTGCCCACGGCTATCTGAGCATCAACCTTGATACTGTTTGGGCAACGGTTGTTTCCGCGGTTCCCCAACTCCTTGCCCAGCTACGCGCTCTGCGCCATATCCATGCCCAAGGTGAATAATTCCACATGTCCAGGACCCTGCCCATCCAGCCGCTCACTCAAGCCGCATTTGCGCCGTTCGGTCAGGTGATCGAGGCCGATCCCGCCCGCATGAAGTTCATCAATGGCGGTAATACGGAGCGGTTTCATGCGCTCGCGGAAGCGGAGGTTTCAGGTGAAGATGCGCGTGTCATAATCAACATCTTCCGGGGCCAGCCTCGGCCGTTTCCCTATGCGCTGACGATGATGGAGCGCCACCCGTTCGGCAGCCAGAGTTTTTCGCCCTTGAATGGCCGTCCCTATCTTGTTGTGGTGTCGCAGGATGAGGCGGGCAGGCCCGGCGAACCGCAGGTGTTTCTGGCGCGGGGCGACCAGGGCGTGAACTATCGCCGCAATGTCTGGCACCATCCGCTGATGACGATCGGCACGGTTTCCGATTTCCTGGTTGTCGACCGCGACGGATCGGGCAACAATCTGGAAGAATTCTTTTATCCGCAGCCCTATAGCATCAGCGAGCCCAGTTTATGACCGGATTGACCACCCATGTTCTCGACACCGCACTCGGTAAACCCGCTGAGGGTCTAGCAATCGATCTCTTCCACCTGGAGGGCGAGACGCGCCGGTATTTGAAGTCTGTGGTGACCAACGCCGATGGGCGGGTGGATGGCGGGCCGATCCTGATCGGCGAGACGTTCCGCAAGGGAACGTATGAACTCGTATTCCATGCCGGTGACTATCTGCGCCGGTCCGGAGCCATCCTTGCCGAGCCCGCATTTCTGGATGTCATTCCCATTCGTTTCGGAATTGCGGACGAAAGCGGCCATTACCATGTGCCCCTGCTGATCTCGCCCTACAGCTATTCAACCTATCGAGGCAGCTGAGATGCGCTTTGCCGCCATCGCCGACATCCACGGGAACTGTGCGGCGCTGGAGGCGGTGCTCACGGATATCGGTCAGCAGGGTATTCCCACGAACGCCATCGTCAATCTCGGTGATTGTCTTTCAGGGCCGCTCGATGCCGGAAAGACCGCAGATCTTCTGCTCTCGCTCGATCTACCGACGGTCCGCGGCAATCATGATCGATACCTGGTCGAGCAGGCAGTCAGCGACATGGGGCAGTCTGATGCAGCAGCATTTGCGCATTTGACGGTCGAACATCTGGATTGGCTGCGCAGTCTGCCGGCATCGCTGGTGTGGAAGAACGAGGTCTTTCTCTGCCATGCCACGCCGCAGGCGGATGATGTCTATTGGCTCCAGACCGTCAGTAGAGATGGGTACGTTCATCAAAAAGCGCGTGCGGATATCGAGGCCCTGGCTGAGGGTATTTCCCAGTCGCTGATCCTGTGTGGTCATACGCACATGCCGCGCGCCGTAATGCTTTCTGACGGACGCCTGATCGTCAATCCCGGCAGCGTCGGCTGTCCCGCCTACTCCGACGCGGAGCCCGTGCCGCATCGGGTGGAAACCGGTTCACCGCTTGCCTCCTACGCAATCTGCGAGCGGCGTGACGGTCTATGGAATATTACGTTCCGGCTTGTGCCGTATGATCATCATCGACAGGCCGTGATTGCTGAGGCCAACGGTCGTCCGGAATGGGCGGCGGCACTCGCCACCGGTTGGCTTTCGTGAGGGAATAGTGATTTGCGCAAACGCAGCGGTGATCAGCGCAAAGGTCACCGCGTTGTGCGCTCAGGTATGTCCCGATATTTCTAAAACCGCAGGTCGTGATCCTGCGGTTTTATGTATGGGGGATTTTCCATGGAAGATATTTCAGTTGCTCAGGCGCTTGCGGATTTTGCGCAACGTCACTCGGGCGTCATTATCGAATCCACATCCGCTACAGTGGTCATCTACACAGGTGATCTCTACAACGTCGTAGGAAGTACGCCGGACCCGAAGATCAATGGCGTGACGTGGAAACAACTGCTGATCAACAACGGGATTGGCACCAATTCCAATGATCACTGCTATGCCACCTCACCTCTGCCGACCGGCTCTTCGTCGCATCCGAATTTCAGTGTGGGCGGTCACATGACACCGAACAGCGATGGCTCGGTGCCGACAGGTGGTAGTTGTTATCTGATGCCGCTTTGCTACTGGCACAACAGCACGTCCAACAATGGTGTGCCGTTTCCGCATTCGCCGGACACGATGCTGCAACTGTCCGGTTACATGCAGAGCGATCTGGCCGCGACCTTCGTGGCGCGCATGCCGAGCGCGGCGCCCTATACGCTTGTCGGGGCGCATGACGGTAATGTCTTCACCGCCGATGTGGCGGGGCCGGATGTCGCATCGTCCTGGGTCGGTCAGAAGGATGCCGCAACTGGCGGAGCTTTCCCGGAACATTACATCCTCTTCCGCCAGATCCGGGAGAAGGGTCTCATCAAGTACGTGATCGAGGATGCACGCGTGCCTGACCCGGCAAGTAAGTAACCGGATCAGGGATAAGGGATATCTCCGCGTTCCGGACCTGATAGTCCAGAACGCGGAATGTCAGACGCTTAATATGGATTGTGAGCCAATATGCTGCGATCCACCGTCTGAATATCACGCTTGCCGCAGAGCGCCATGGTCACATCCAGTTCCTTGCGCAGGATGCTCAGGGCCAGGTCCACACCCTCCTTGCCCATGGCGCCGAGGCCATAGAGGAAGGGACGGCCGATATAAGTGCCGCGCGCACCAAGGGCGACGGCCTTCAGGACATCCTGACCAGAGCGAATACCGCCATCGACATGCACCTCGATGCGATCCCTCACGGCGTCGACGATCTTCGGCAGCATGCTGATCGAGGAGGGAGCGCCATCCAGTTGACGGCCGCCATGGTTGGAGACGATCACCGCATCAGCTCCGGTATCGGCCGCCGCGCGAGCGTCTTCTTCATCCAGAACACCCTTGATGATGAGCTTGCCGCCCCACTGCTGCTTGATCCATTCAATGTCTTTCCACGAAAGACGTGGATCGAATTGTTCTGCCGTCCAGGAGCCGAGCGACGAGAGATCGGATACATTCTTGGCGTGGCCGACAATGTTACCGAAGGTGCGGCGCTTCGTGCCCAGCATTCCAAGGCACCATTGCGGGCGCGTTGCCATCTGCCAGACATGCTTGGGCGTGAACTTCGGCGGTGCCGAGAGGCCGTTATGAATATCCTTGTGGCGCTGGCCGAGGATCTGCAGGTCGGCAGTCACCACCAGTGCCGAGCAGCCGGCGCGCTTTGCGCGATCAATCAGGTTCTGGACGAAATCGCGGTCGCGCATCACGTAGAGCTGAAACCAGAACGGCTTTGTTGTGACTGACGCGACATCCTCGATCGAGCAGATGCTCATGGTGGACAGCGTGAAGGGAACGCCGAATTCTTCAGCGGCCTTTGCTGCCAGCATTTCGCCATCCGCGTGCTGCATTCCGGTGAAGCCGGTCGGGGCCAGAGCAACCGGCATGGCGACGTCATGACCGATCATGGTGCTCGTCAGCGACCGGTTGGTCATGTCGACCATGACGCGCTGGCGCAGTTTGATGGCTGCGAAGTCGTCTTCGTTCGCCCGATAGGTGCCTTCCGTCCAGGAGCCGCTATCCGCGTATTCAAAGAACATTTTTGGCACACGGCGGCGGGCAAGCCACTTCAGGTCGGCAATCGTCAGCGGGGCAGTCATCAGTCTCAAATTCCTCCGGGTCGTTGTTCAACAACTAGCATAGGTGTCGCCCGAAGGAAGCAAAAAGTATGATTTGGGAAGCCTTTGCTGCTCACCTAATCCAGAGGCTTCATCGGGTTTCCGGCCACGTAGGTTTCCACGACGGAACGGTCGTCACCCAGTGTTTGCAGCAGGAAAAGCTCTTCCGGCAGAGTGTTGACCGTTTCCATGCGCAGCCGCATGGCCGGTGTCGCGGAGGCGTTCAGCACCACCAAATCGGCATCGGTGCCTTCATCCAGCGTGCCGATGCGGTCTACAAGCGAAAGCGCTTCCGCGTTGCCCCGCGTCATCAGGTGGAAGCTTTCCAGCGGGTTCAGCCGCTCGCCCAGCAATTGCTGGATCTTGTAGGCCTCATCCATGGTCTTGAACATCGAATAGCTGGAGCCGCCGCCGATATCGGTTGCCACGCCGACGCGCACGGGCTTCTCGCGACGCCGGATGGCTTTCAGCGGAAAGAGACCGGAGCCGAGGAACAGGTTCGAAGTCGGGCAATGCACCGCAACGGATCCGGTTTCTGACAGCACATCCGCCTCGCGTTCCGAGAGATGGATAGCGTGGCCGAGCAGCGTCTTTTTGCCCAGCAGGCCGTAACGGGCATAGATGTCGGTGTAATCGGTCGCGTCCGGATAAAGCTCGCAGGTAAAGCGGATTTCGTCGTGGTTTTCCGAAAGATGTGTCTGGATGTGCAGATCCGGGAATTCGCTCGCCAGCGCCTGCGCGGCGCTCATCTGCTCTGGTGTCGAGGTGATGGCAAAGCGCGGCGTGATGGCGACGTGGTTTCGACCGTTGCCATGCCATTGTTCGATGACGGCGCGCGTCTCGTCATAGCCCAGCTGCGGTGTATCCAGGAGACCCTGCGGCGCGTGGCGATCCATCATCACCTTGCCGCCCACCATCAGCATGTTGCGCTTCATGGCCTCACTGAAGAAGGCGTCAGCAGAGGCTTTGTGAACGGAGCAATAGGCCACGGCAGTCGTGGTGCCCTGGCGCAGGAACTCGTCGTAAAAATGCGTGGCAATGCGGACCGCGTGGGCGCTTTCGACGAAGCGGCATTCTTCAGGGAAAGTGTAAGTGTTCAGCCATTCCAGCAGGTTGGCCGCGTAGGAGGCGATGACCTGCATCTGTGGGAAATGCACATGGGTATCGATCAGGCCTGGCAGAATGAGGTGCGGGCGATGGTCCACTTCCTCCACGCCTTCCGGTGCGGCAGCCTTCACCTGCGAATAGCTGCCCATCTTCGCGATGCGCCCGTCCTGCACCAGCAGACCGCCATCCTCTTCATAGAGATAGCTTGCAGTGTCGGTCAGGCTTTCCGGTGCGCGATGGAAGGAGAGCAGGCGGCCGCGAAGAAGAAGTGAGGTCATGTTACTGTGTTGCTCCGGCACCCTTGACGGCGCTTTCATACCAGGCCGTCAGAAGCCTGCGTTCTTCCAGCGAAATCTCGGTGATATTGCCCGGCGGCATGGCATGGCTGCGGCCTGCCTGAATGTAGATCTCATGCGCATGACGGGCGATCTCGGCATCGGTTTCGAACTTCACATCCTTGGGCGCAAAGCGAATACCCTCCCACACCGGTTCTGCCGCATGGCACATGGAACAGCGACCTTGGACGATTTCCTTCGCCTTACCGAAATGCGCATCGGCCACGAATTGCTGCTGCATGGGGGAAAGTACGGCCGCCTGCTTTTCTCCCGTCAGCACTTTCGGCACGGTGGAGAGCCATATGATGAGGATGAACAACAGCACGGTCACGAGCCATGTCCAGGTGGGCTTTCCCTTGCGGGCGTGCGTGGTGTTGAACCAGTGGCGGATGGTAACGCCCATCAGGAAGACAAGTGCTGCGATAACCCAGCTGAACTGGGTGCCGAACGCCAGCGGATAGTGGTTCGACAGCATGAAGAAGATGACAGGCAGCGTGAGATAATTGTTGTGCAGGGAACGCTGCTTGGCAATTCGGCCATATTTCGGGTCTGGTGTGCGGCCTGCAATCAGATCCGCCACCACGATCTTCTGGTTCGGAATGATGATGAAGAAGACGTTGGCGGACATGATGGTGGCGGTGAAGGCACCAAGATGCAGGAAGGCGGCGCGACCGGTAAAGATCTGCGTGTAGCCCCAGGCCATGGCGACCAGCACCACGTAGAGGATCGCCATAAGACCCCAGGTATTCTCACCAATGGGGGATTTGCAAAGCTGATCGTAGATGATCCAGCCGATGGAGAGCGAGGCCAGGGACAGCAGAATGGCCTGCCAGGAGCTCAGCGGCAGCACATCGTGATTGATGAGGAAGAGATCGGCGCCGCCATAATAGACCACGCAAAGCAGCGCGAAACCGGAAAGCCAGGTGACATAGCTTTCCCATTTGAACCAGGTCAGGTGTTCCGGCATCTGCGCGGGCGCGACCAGATATTTCTGGACGTGGTAGAAGCCGCCGCCATGCACCTGCCATTCTTCGCCATAGGCACCCGGCGGCAGGTGAGGGCGCTTCACCAGCCCCAGATCCAGCGCGATGAAATAGAAGGACGAGCCGATCCATGCGATTGCAGTGATCACGTGCAGCCAGCGCACGGCGAAGCTCAGCCATTCCCAGGCTATGGCATATTCATACATTTCGGTTTTCCCGATTCATTC
The DNA here is from genome assembly GCF_022968395.1 of Affinirhizobium lemnae. Lineage (GTDB taxonomy): Bacteria > Pseudomonadota > Alphaproteobacteria > Rhizobiales > Rhizobiaceae > Neorhizobium > Neorhizobium lemnae. Next base: position 12,071 of record NZ_JALJQZ010000027.1, on the reverse strand, counting down.
CCCGACATGACACTTTGCGAAAATTCTTAAACGAAGAAAAGCAGAAAGGGTGCATTGCAGCAGATATTCAGTCTTGTTTGTATACGCGGCGGCTACGGGTTGCCGATATCCGGTGGCAGGTTGCTCGCGTTTGGTGGAAGCTCCATCGGCAATAATCTCAGGTCGTCTGCCAGCTTCTTCGGCAACCAGTCTCGAAAGGCCTGGATCTTTGCCATTCTGCGACGGTTTTTGGGATAGATGAGCCAGTAGCTAAAGTTATCGAGCATGTAGGTATCAAAGGGCGCGATAAGTCTGCCAGCGTCAAGTTCCTCACGATGGAAGAACGGGCTCAGCAACGCGACACCATTGCCTGCTATTGCTGCGTTTCCCTCGAGATCCAGAGCTCCAAAAGTGTCGATGGTGGTCATATTGGTCTCAGGATTTTCTACGCCCACTTTCCTGAACCAGGCTTGCCACCACGTTCCGCCGCCAATGATCAGCGGTAATCTTAGAAGGTCGGATGGATTCTGCACACCGCCAATGCTTTCCGCCAATCGTGGACTAAGCATTGGCGCGAAGTGAATACGAAAAAGCTCAAGCGCCTCCGCATCTGCGGGAGGGATGTCACCTCGCCAAATGAAAACATCGGCATTGTCTGTTCGAAAATCGACCGGTTTTTCTGCACGCAAAATGCGAACCGCAAGACCGGGATGTGAAAGCTGGAACGACCCGATATGGCGGGCCAGCCAATGGGAGGCAAAGGTTGGCGTAGACCGGATTTCCAGAACGCCCTCCGCCTCCTGCTTCGCGTCGGCGATTGCTTCTGACAGGAGTGAAAACGCTTCCGTTACCTTCGGGATCAGAAGTTCACCGGTCGCAGTCAGCGAGATGCTGCGTGCCTCCCGCAGGAAAACCGTTCGCTCCATATGATCTTCCAGCAGTTTGATCTGGTAGCTCACGGCGGTCTGGGTCATGCCCAGTTCTTCGCCCGCCTTTGTGAAGCTCTTCAGACGCGCCACCGCTTCAAAGGCTCGAAGACCGTTGAGCGGGAGCTTCCGAGACATTTTCATGCATAAGCTCTCTTTCTGGGTCGCTCGTCAGATTGAATTGGTAGAGTGCAGGAAACGGGTGGTATGTCACCGGATATGGGCTCATTTGTCGAGCCAGACATGAAAAAATCTAGTGTTGGAGGCGATCATGGCGGTCTGGACCTTTGGTTCTGCCCGGCGCAAAACTGCGTTCCGGACTTGGTACACGCATCTCAGGGGCAGGCTGTTGCGCTTGCCTTCGAAGGAGGTGGAACCGGTGCCTGACGAGCTACAGCAGGATCTCGCGATCAGTGGAGGAGATCGTCATTCCGATCGACCACGCGAGGATTTCTGGAAGCGGCTCGTCGAGCGCAGGCTGCCGCGTTTATGAGCCGCGGTCTGTAGTACGGCGCGCATAGGTCTCCAGCAGTTCCGCAGCCACCAGCGCCGCAATCACCGCCGGACGCTTGTCGCGGACCGTCCTGCCGCCGATGGGAAGAACCAGCTTCTCGCTTGAGACTGCGCCCTCCGTTTCCTTCGCCAGCCAGCTATTGAAGGTCGCCCGCTTGGTGGATGAGCCGATCATGCCAATATAGGCGAGATCGTTGCGGGCAAGGGCTTCCTTCGCGATGAGGAAATCCAGCGCGTGATCATGCGTGAGGATGATCACGGCGCTGGCTGCTGGTAGATCTTTTATCAGGGCTTCCGGCATGGCCACATGCCGCGCGGTCGCGGTGTCCGGCAGGCCGAGCAGTTCTTCCGCTCTTGTTTCCACCACCGTCACCTGCAAGGGCAGGGGCGAGAGGGCTGTTGCCAGTGCTTTTCCCACATGTCCCGCGCCGAAGAGCATGACTCTGGGGTTGGCCGCTGACTCTGCGGCAAGGCGTGACTCAAGGTCGGCTGCCAACTGTGGTGTTACGTGCTCGAAGGTTAGCAAGGTTCGCCCGCCGCAGCATTGGCCGATTTCCGGTCCGAGAGGCACGTCCATCTGCGTCTGGCCGCTGCCGTCGAGACAAGCGCGCGCATTGTCGATTGCCATGAATTCCAGCTGCCCGCCACCGATGGTCCCGAAGCATTCCGCAGCAGACACCAGCATGAATGCGCCCTGTTCCCGCGGCGTCGATCCCTTCGCGCTGGCAACGGTCACGAGGATGACGCGCGGGTTACGGCTGAAGAAGGTGGTGAGAGAGGTCATCTGATCGCGCCCTCAATCATCGGGTGGAATGCGAAAAGGGAGGCACCCCCCTCTGTCCTGCCGGACATCTCCCCCTCAAGGGGGGAGATCGGCAAGACGCAGCCTTTGAGACTCGCTCTTGCTCCACGGATGCCACGATCTGTGTAGGTACCAAGTGAATGGGCAGCTAACCACGAATCGATCTCCCCCCTTGAGGGGGAGATGTCCGGCAGGACAGAGGGGGGTAGAGCCGCCACATGCCGAGCACGGGACAGAGGGGGTAACGCTCCGACGTTGACGCTATAATTCTTCAAAGCGTTCAATTCCGATAACCTTAAGTATATGCGTGCAAACATCGTCCATTCGATTGAGCACTTCATCATTGGTGAAGCGGATGACCCGCCAGCCGAGTGCATTCAGCGCGGCATCCCGGTGGTCATCTCGCTTAATCTGCTTGTCCAATGAATGTGTGGCTCCATCGATCTCGATAATCAGCCTATGCTCAGCGCATGCGAAGTCCGCGATGTAGCCGCCAATTGGCATCTGCCGCCGAAAGCTTAAATCCATCAGCCGGTGCGCACGCACTGCATTCCAGAATTTCAGTTCCGGTTCCGTCAACGCGCGACGCATGCGCCGCGCATTTTGACGATTGCGAACCGGGACTTCGAAATGCGGCATGGCAACACTCGTTACATCGCCTTCAGCCGCTCCACGGCCATCAGCACGCGTTCTGGCGTTGCGGGTGCATCGAGGCGCGGGCAGACGGTGTAATCCGCAATGGAGGCAACGGCCATCGATAGCGCTTCAAGCACAGAAATGCCCAGCATGAAGGGTGGCTCGCCGACCGCCTTGGATCTGCCGATGGTGGCTTCCTTGTTTTCAGACCATTCCGCAAGCTTGACGTTGAAGATCTTTGGACGGTCGGATGCCAGCGGGATCTTGTAGGTAGACGGCGCATGCGTGCGCAGGCGGCCCTTCGTATCCCACCAGAGTTCTTCCGTCGTCAGCCAACCCATGCCCTGCACGAAAGCGCCTTCGACCTGGCCGATATCGATGGCCGGGTTCAGCGACTTGCCGACATCGTGCAGAATATCGGTGCGATCCACCAGGTATTCGCCGGTCAGCGTGTCTATGGAAACTTCCGAGCAAGCCGCGCCATAGGCGAAGTAGTAGAAGGGGCGGCCCTTGCCCGCCGCGCGATCCCAGTGGATCTTGGGCGTCTTGTAAAAGCCTGCGGCGGAAAGCTGAACGCGGTCGTAATAGGCGGCACGCACCAGCGTATCGAACGGCACCTCGTCCTCACCCACCCGCACGCGATTGGCAAGGAACTCTACCTGTTCCTTCTCCACCTTCCACTGGCGGCAGGCAAAATCGATCAGCCGTTCCTTGATCTGGCGTGCGGCGTCATAGGCGGCCATGCCGTTCAGGTCGGAACCGGAAGAGGCGGCAGTGGCCGAGGTGTTTGGCACCTTGCCCGTGGTCGTGGCGGTGATCTTCACCCGGTCAATATCGACGTTGAACGTGTCGGCCACCACCTGCGCCACCTTGGTGTAAAGGCCCTGGCCCATTTCCGTGCCGCCGTGGTTCAGGTGAATGGAGCCATCCTGATAGATATGCACCAGCGCACCGGCCTGATTATAGGCGGTCATGGTGAAAGAGATGCCGAATTTCACGGGCGTCAGTGCGATGCCCTTGCGGATGACCGGGCTGTTTTCGTTGAACTCGATGATGGCCTGACGGCGAGCGCGGTAATCACTGGAGGCCTCCAGTTCTTCCACCAGCTTCAGGATGATGTTGTCTTCCACCTCCTGATGATAGGGCGTTAGCGTGCGGCCCGATCCTGGTTGGCCGTAGAAGTTCAGCTTGCGGATATCGAGCGGGTCCTTGCCCACCACATAAGCGATTTCCTCGATGAAGCGTTCGCCGCCCACCATGCCCTGCGGTCCACCAAAGCCACGAAAGGCAGTGTTGGAGCAGGTATGTGTTTTCAGGGGTTTCGAGGTCAGGTGCACATGCGGATAGAAGTAGCTCGAATCCGCATGGAACAGCGCGCGATCCGTCACGGGGCCGGAGAGATCCGCCGAGAAACCGCAGCGTGCCGCAAAGGTGGCGTCCACCGCGTGAATGCGGCCTTCCTCATCGAAGGCGAGATCGTAATCGACGCGGAAGTCGTGGCGTTTGCCGGTGACCGCCATGTCTTCATCGCGATCAGGCCGGAATTTTACGGCGCGGTTCAGCTTCTTGGCTGCCACCGCTGCCAGGCATGCAAACAGATTGCCCTGCGTTTCCTTGCCGCCAAAGCCACCGCCCATGCGGCGAGTCTTCACCTCAACCGCGTTGTTGGCGCAGCCCAGAACATGGGCCACCATATGCTGCACTTCACTGGGATGCTGGGTGGAGGACCAGACGAGAATATCTTCGTCTTCACCCGGAATGGCCATGGCGATCTGGCTTTCCAGATAGAAATGCTCCTGACCGCCGATATACATCTGACCCTGAACGCGCAGTGGTGCCTTTTCGATTTCCGTTTCCGGTTCGCCGCGCTTCAGCGTCATGGGCTTGACGACCAGCGGCGCATCATTGGCCAGTGCGCTGTCAATGTCCGTCCAGTGCGGCAGATCGCGGTACTCGATCTTTGCAAGACGGGCAGCCCGGCGGGCGTGTTCTCGCGTTTCGCCGATGACCACGAAAATCGGCTGGCCGTGGAATTCGACCTTGTCGGTCGCGAGCAGTGGCTCGTCATGCTGGCCGGTTGAGGCGACATCGTTGATGCCGGGAATATCGGCAGCGGTAATCACATCCACCACGCCGGGAGCGGCGCGGACGGCGGTGAGGTCGATAGACAGGATTTCGGCATGTGCCCGATCTGCCATGCCAAGTGCTGCATGCAGCGTGCCAGCGGGTTCCGGAATGTCATCGATATATTCGGCGGTGCCGGTCACATGCTTGTGGGCGGAATCATGCCTGAGCGAGGTGTGCATTGGGCCGTTGATGGTGTGCTTGGCTTCGAAGGTGGTGGTATCCATTAGCGGGCTCCTTCGATCAGGATGTGTTTTGCAATTGGCTGGTGGCGGTCACTCCATCCGGCCAAAGAAAGTCCCCCTCTGGCTGCCGCCATCTCCCCCACAAGGGGGGGAGGATATGTGGCACCGCCTTCGCTGAACCGGAGCGCTGAAGGTGCGGCAAGTTAAGTCCCTCCCCCTTGTGGGGAGGGGTTGGGGAGGGGTTTTTATTCAAACTTTCAAGCGCTACAGCCATCCCTCAAGCCTCCTCGGGCTCGAAGCGAGACAGTTCCTGCGGCTGACCAGCCGTCTCCAGGAAGAAGCGCGTTAGCAGGTTCTTGGCGGTCAGCGCGCGATACTCGGCTGTAGCGCGCCAGTCCGTCAGCGGCGTGTAATCTTCATCGAAGAGATCGCGCACGGAAGCCACCGTGTTCCAGGTCCAGGGGCGACCTGCCAGACCGTTTTCGACATGGTTGGCGCGCTTGGGTGTACCGGCCATGCCGCCGAAGGCGATGCGACAGGTTTCCACGCAGCCCTCGCCATCCAGCTTCAGGTAGAAGGTACCGCAGAGCGCCGAGATATCCTCATCGCGGCGTTTGGAGATCTTGTAGGCTGCGTAATATGCTTCCTCATCCGGCAGCGGAACCGTGAATTTCTCAACGAACTCGCCGGGTTGACGGTCCTGCTTGCCGTATTCGATGAAATACTGCTCAAGCGGCATAGATCGCGAACCGGTGGCGGAGCGCAGTGTGAGTTCGGTGCCGAGAGCAATCAGCGCCGGAGGCGTATCCCCGATGGGTGAGCCGTTGGCGATGTTGCCGCCGATGGTTCCCATATTGCGCACCTGCTGGCCGCCGATGCGATCAATGAGGCGACCAAGCGCTGGATAATGGCTTTCCAGCACTTCGAAGGCTTGGGTATAGGTGACGCCCGCGCCAATGACGATGCCTGTTTCATCTTCCGTGATCGTCTGAAGGTCCGTCAGATGATTGATGAAGACGACCGGATTGATGGGCCGCATCTGTTTCGTCACCCACAGACCGACATCGGTTGCACCGGCAACGATGGTCGCGCCCGGATGCTCGGCCAGCACCTCTTCCAGATCGGAGAGTGTGCCAGGAATGATGGCCTGATTTTCACCCTTTGAAATACGGATGGTCTCGCTGGACGAGCGGATGGTCCAGAGCTTGGCCATGATCTCGGCGCGGTCTCGCTCGATCGGGTCGAAGAGGGCGCTTGGGCGTTGCATCGCCACTTGCTCGGCAGCCTTCACGATAGGTTCATAGCCGGTGCAGCGACAGAGATTGCCTTGCAGCGCCGTTTCGATTTCCGCCCGCGTCGGGTTCTCGGTCGTCATCCACAGGCCGTAGAGCGACATGACGAAGCCCGGCGTGCAGAAACCGCATTGCGAGCCGTGGCAATCCACCATGGCCTGCTGAACCGGGTGAAGTTCGCCGTTCTTTCCCGCCAGATGTTCCACCGTCACCACATGGGTGCCGTGGAGTGAGCCTACAAAACGGATGCAGGCATTGACGCTTTCGTAGCGCAGCGCGCCGCCGATCAAGCGACCGACAAGCACGGTGCAGGCACCGCAATCGCCTTCCGCGCAGCCTTCCTTGCTGCCGGTCAGCCTTCGTCTCAGCCTCAGATAATCCAGAAGCGTTTCCGTCGGAGCAAAATCGTCTAACGCAACGTCCTCGCCATTGAGAATAAAACGGATGGCCGATGTCATGCCTGTTCCCTTATGAACGGTTTATTGGGCGGTCCAGCCGCCGTCGATGGAGATGTGTGTGCCAGTAATTTGCCGTGCTGCGTCGCTGGCGAGGAAGAGGGCGGTTGCGGCCACTTCCTCGATGGAGACGAATTCCTTCGTCGCCTGCAAACGGAGCATGACGTCCGTCTTGACCGCCTCTTCCGAGATACCACGTTCGCGCGCCGTGTCGGGGATTTGTCTCTCCACGAGGGGCGTCAGCACGTAGCCGGGGCAGATGGCGTTCACTGTAATGCCGGTTTCGGCCAATTCCAGTGCGGCGGTTTTGGTGAGACCCAAAACGCCGTGCTTGGCTGCCACATAAGCAGATTTGAACGGGGATGCAACAAGTCCGTGCGCCGAAGCCACGTTGATGATGCGCCCCTTGCCCGCCTTCTTCATCAGCGGAATTGTGTTGCGCATGGTGTGGAAGGCGGAAGACAGGAGGATCGCAATCAGCTGATCCCACTTCTCGACTGGAAAATCTTCGATTTTCGAGACATGCTGGATGCCAGCATTGTTGACCAGCACATCCACCGTTCCGAACTCGCGGGCAGCCGTGGCAATAAGGTCGGCAATCTGGTCCGGCTTGGTCATGTCCGCGCCGTGATAGAGAACGCGGCCCGTGGAAAGCGAATCAAGCTCTGCGCGAGCGGCCTCGATTTCTTCCGCTTTGCCGAAACCGTTGATGATCACGTTGGCGCCTTCGGCTGCGAACGCACGGGCAATGCCAAGCCCGATGCCGCTGGTGGATCCGGTTACGACGACGCTTCTGGCCATGCTCATTCTCCCTGTCTCACGGCTCTGTTGCAGTGCATGAGAGGAAGGTATGCCTAAAGCGGCACGGCTGGCAACGCCGTCGTGAACCTGTCGTTCGGTACGGATCCTTTAGCGGCAGTTGCTGACCGCGCTGAGCGCTGCGGAGACACCTTTCAGTGAGTAGGTGTAGCTGGTGTCGGTGCCGCGTGCAGATATGGCTTTGATAGTCATGTCGCTGCCGCCACGCATGGCCGCAACAAGCTCTGGCTCTCGCTGCGGGTCGCGGACCCAGGCCGCGTTCTCCTTCGGAATCATCGTGAAGGTATCGCCGCCAATGGTAACGGTGAGCTTCGAGCCTTCCTTGAGGCTGTAGCCCATGATGGCCTGCGGCATCAGTCCGGATTGTCCGGTCTGCGGCGCGACCAGAAAGAAATTGTCCCCGTGACTAACGCTTGCCGGTTGCTGCTGCACCGGCACGGAGAGCACATAGCAGTTCTTGGCCGTGCCAGCGCCATAAGAATAGACGCCCCAGGCATCGAATTGCTTGATCCGGTTCGGTTGGGCTGCAAAAGCCGAGGTGGATAGCAAGGCGATGGAAATGACTAGGGCGCATGTCTTTATGGACATCGAACTCTCCTGATCAGAAATGTGAAAAACAGCCCAGCCGAGCAAGCTCGAGACGGGCGTGACAGCGTGTGATTGAACCGGGGCAGAGTTATCGAATGGTTAAGGACGGGATCAACCCTTGAGACACTCCGCTCACAAAGGGTTGATGATATGTGCTCATATACCATCGATCGTTGGGTTGAAGTGGCGTGCGAGGTTCCTGCGATCATGCTTCCGGAAGGCGCCGTAACCGGCTGATTGCGGAATCGTTTTGGCAGTTGCGTATCGAATTTCTTGACAGATTGTTTCGAGACTTTCTGCTTTGCAGGAGGCGTGCCAATTTTCTATCTACGAGCTAATGTTAAAACACGGATGATGATCATGGAACTCGGCCTTTATACCTTTGCGGATGTCGATCCCAATGCGGCGACCGGAAAACGCGGACCGGATGCGGCACTGCGGCTGAAGCATCTGCTGGAGGAAATCGAGCTTGCCGATCAGGTAGGGCTCGATGTCTTTGGCCTTGGCGAACATCACAGGCCGGATTATGCCGTCTCGTCACCGTCCACGGTTCTGGCTGCGGCGGCGGTCAAGACAAAGACCATCCGGCTGACGAGCGCTGTTTCCGTGCTGAGCTCCGATGATCCGATCCGCGTGTTCCAGCAGTTTGCGACGGTGGACCTTCTGTCTGGCGGACGCGCCGAAATCATGGCTGGCCGTGGATCTTTCATCGAATCCTATCCGCTGTTCGGCTACGACCTCAACGACTACGACCATTTGTTTTCCGAAAAGCTGGACATGCTGCTGACGCTCCGTGACCAGGAGATCGTCAACTGGTCCGGCGAATTGCGGGCGCCGATCAACAATCGCGGTGTCTATCCGCGTCCGCTGCAGGAGAAGCTGCCGATCTGGATTGCTGTCGGTGGTACGCCGCAAAGCGTGGCGCGGGCTGGCGCCATGGGACTGCCGCTGGCCGTTGCGATTATCGGCGGTGAATATGCGCGCTTTGCGCCATTCTTCGAATTGTACCGCGAGGCGGCCCGGCGCGCCGGCCAGGATCCGACAAAGCTGAAGACCAGCATCAATGTTCATGGTTTCATCGCCGATACGACGGAAGCTGCAGCCGATCAGTTCTATGGGCCGCAGGCGGCAGTCATGGATCGCATCGGCCGGGAGCGCGGCTGGCCACCCACCAACCGCGCACAGTTCGACCGTGCACGGTCTGCGCCGGGCAATCTGTTTGTTGGCGACCCCGAACTGGTGGCGGAGAAGATCGTGGCCGCGCATCGCGTGTTCGGCAATGACCGCTTCCTGCTGCAGATGGCAATCGGCCTGATGCCGCATGATCAGATCATGCGGGGCATCGAACTCTTCGGCACGAAGGTTGCGCCTCTGGTCAGAAAAGAATTGACCTCGCAACCGGAAGGGGCGAAACCCGCCGCCTGACGCGGTTGATGGATGATGTGATGATTGTTTCCAGCGAAGACGAATTGGAGAAGTTGAAGGCCATCGGGCGGTTGTGCGCCCGGGCCGTCGACCTGATGGGCAAATCGCTGGAGCCCGGTATCACCACGAAGGAACTCGACGATATTGGCCGCCGGCTGCTGGAAGAGAACGGAGCGCAATCGGCACCGGAATTCTGCTACCAGTTTCCGGGCGCCACCTGCATAAGCGTCAATGAAGAGGTTGCACACGGCATTCCCGGAGACCGCGTCATTCAGGCGGGCGATCTCGTGAATATCGATGTCTCTGCCGTGAAAGACGGATTTTTCGGCGATACAGGATCTTCCTTTGCCGTGCCGCCGGTGAAGCGTGAGATCGAAAAGCTGGTGCGCGATGGACGTCGGGCGCTCTGGACGGGTTTGCAGCAGGTGAAGACCGGCAAGCCCATGGCAGGCATCGGCAACGCCATCGGGACCTTTGCCAAGAAAAACCGCTATACGCTGATCACCAATCTTGCCAGCCATGGCGTTGGCCGTTCGCTGCATGAGGAACCCTCGGAGCTTCCGACATGGCCCGATCCGGACGAGACGCGGACCATGGAGGAGGGGCTTGTCTTCACGGTCGAGCCGTTTCTGTCGCTGGGCGCAACCTGGGCCGAAGACGGCGGCAATGGCGACCCGTGGACGCTTTACGGGGATCCGCGCGCTCCGACCGTGCAGTTCGAGCATACGATTGTGGTGACGCGGAACGGCCCGCTCATTCTCACGCTGACGGAATAAAGATTAGGATTAGGCAGCTTTCGTTCGCGCCTTACAAATGCGTAAGATAATGGCTGCGGCATTGCTGCGCCGCATGAACTGTCCTAGTTTCGCGCGCAAATCAATCCATGCGGCCACTTTCGGCTGAGCACAAGGAAACTCGCTTCCGTGTTTCACTCGTTTTTTCCCAAACCGAAATTCTACTTCGCTTCCGGAATCATCTGGTCGCTCGTGTGCGTCCTTGCCTGGTACTTCTTCGTGGATGGCCTGGGCGCAAGGCTTGGCTTTGCCGTGCCGGACGGAACGCCTGAACCTTACGATCTCAGCTATTTCGCGTTTCCACCAAACGTCTGGTTTTACGCCTATTTTGCGCTGTGCCTTTTTCTGTTCGGCGCGACCTGGACGGTGATCGCCAAGGATCATCCGTGGAAATGGTGGTCGATCTGGGGAAGCCTGCTGATCATTGCCGTGACCTATTTTGGCGTGCAGGTCACCGTTGTCATCAACAACTTCCGTCGGCCTTTTGGGGATCTGCTGCAGAACGCCCTGTCACAGAAGCCCGGCATCACGGTCTGGGATTTCTACAATCTGCAGATTATTTTTGCGAAGATCGCCTTCCTTTCCATGGGCGTCTCCATTCTGACTGACTTCTTCACCAGCCACTACATCTTCCGCTGGCGTACGGCGATGAACGATTTCTACATGGCCAACTGGGAAAAGCTCCGTCATATCGAAGGCGCCTCGCAGCGTGTGCAGGAAGACACGATGCGCTTTTCCGCAACGCTGGAAGGCCTCGGCATCAACCTGATCAATTCGGTGATGACGCTGATCGTGTTTCTGCCGATCCTTTATGCGCTTTCAAGCTACGTGACCGAACTGCCCGTCATTGGCGAAATCGCGCATCCGCTCTTGTGGCTTGCCATATTCTGGCCCGCCTTCGGCACCGTGCTCCTGGCTGTTGTCGGCATCAAGCTGCCCGGCTTGAACTTCCGGAACCAGCGCGTGGAAGCGGCTTACCGAAAAGAGCTCGTCTACGGCGAAGATGACGCTTCTCGAGCTCAGCCGCCGACGGTGAAGGAGTTGTTCGGCAATGTGCGCAAGAACTACTTCCGCCTGTACTGGCACTATCTCTATTTCAACGTGTTCCGCTATTTCTATGTGCAGGCAGACGGCATCTTCCTGCTGATCATGCTGGTGCCGACGATCGTGGCGGGCAAGATTACTTATGGTATCTACCAGCAGATCGCGACTGCTTTCGGGCAGGTCAGTAATTCGTTCCAGTATCTCGTCAACTCCTGGACGACGATCATCGAGCTTCTCTCCATCCACAAGCGCCTGAAGGCCTTCGAGGCGGCCATCGATGGCGAGCCTTTGCCGGAGATCGACCAGCGCTACCTCGCCCGCGAAGACAGCGATGGCGAGATGGCGGCAAACAAGCCGACCTGAAGAAGACAGAAGGCCACGCGGGAAACCGGGTGGCCTTATTCTTTCAGAGGCTAGGCGGTAGTGACGATTTAGCTATTTGAGCCAGATGGCGATGGCTGCGAGTTTGACGAATCCCATGAAGTTGGC